>CAVBBO010000058.1:0-71541 GCA_963593695.1 Escherichia coli
TTGGCGCCATCTTCTTCAGCTCGATGTCGTTCATGATGATGGCCGAAGGATAGATGACGGAGGTGTTTACCTTGTCGGCCTGGTTGCCTACTTCCTCCTGCGAAGAGATGGCTGCGAGGTTCTCCAGGTTGGAGAGCGTAGGCAAGGTAAGGCTGTTGGACCTTACTTCCTGCTTCTCGCCCGTCTTCACATTGATGCGGAAGAGCTGCAGCGACATTCCGCCCTCGGGACAGTTGACCTGATAAACATAGGCCAGCTTTTTCTTCTTTCCCAGTTTTATCAACTCTTTCTCCATCTTGCCGGCATCGGTGGTTCCCTCCGCCAGGATGTGCATGGTTCCGATGGAGGTTACGGGAGTCACTGCCGTGGGGTCGTTGGTGAAGCGGGCACTGGCGGTGGAATGGGTGGCAAACTCGGCCGGTGTGGCCCGGTTCAGTATCTGCTTGAGCACACCTTTTTCCACAATCGTCGTCTCGCTTTCCGGCTTCAGTCCGTCGGCATCCCTTTCGTAACAGCCCATCAGCTTCACACCCTTGTATTCAGCCTTGTCCGAATAGTTCTTGATGGTGATGCGAGGGTCCAGAATCTTCTTGCCAATCTTGTTGCCCAGTGCCTTCTCGTTGTGTTCCAGCATGGGCTGGGCGTAAAGCTCGTTCATGTCGAGGAGGTTCTGCATGAAAGGAATGGCGGCGGCATCGTGTGTGTAGAGCACGGGGCCCTTGTAGTCCTCGCTCATCTCGGGGGTATCCTTCAGTGCTTCGAAACGCTCGGCGAAGGCAGTCACCCTGGCCCTCAGGCTGTCCATGGACGGCAAGTCGGCCGGCGAGTTGTAATAGAGCGTGAAACCATCCTGTATGCGTGTGCCGTCGTTGGCCTTGACTATGGCGCTGGCCTCCAGCTTCACATAACTGTGGGGCTGCTTCAACACCACGTTCTCCGACGTGACGCGGTACGTGTCATCATAGACACCCTCCAGGCTCACGTAGCTATCCGTCAAGTCGCGGTAGTTTTTGAAGATGGCGGAAAGCTCGCAAGCCATGTCGTTCAACTTCTGCTGGTCGATGTCGAAGTTCCGGCTTGCCTCGATGCTCGTGACGGGCATCATGCGCTGCATGTCGGGAATCTTCTCGATGCTCGATGGCAAGGGGTGCTCGTTGAGGTACGCCATCTTCTGGGCGTAGGTGTTCTGGTTGTATTTGTAGGCCATGTCGCTGACGTTCCAGAAGCTGCGGCGTATGCTGGAGTAGTTGGGCTCGGCCTGAATGCCCGTTTGCAGATACTGGCCTATCTGAATCTCGCTGTTGCGCTTGAAGCTGCCAATCATCAGTTGCGTGTTGCCCTTCATGTCCCAAGGTAGGTCGTAGGAGTAGACGAGTCCGCCCAACTCGGCCTTGATCTTGAAGTTCTTGAATCGATTTGCGATATACGAGAGGTAGAACGGACGCTGCATGCCCGGCATTTGCAAGGAATCCAGGTTGCGCTTCATTTCGTCTTTCATAGCATTGATGATGATGTTGTCGGTGGTGTCGGTGGTATCTTTGCCGAAGCCAGGGGCCTTGAGGATGGTTGGGGTGCTTTCTTCCTTAGCCCTGCGTTGTGTCTCTATCTGGTTGACGTAGATGGTTGGCGACACGGCGGTGACAGGCACCCATCCCGACTCGGCTCCGCAGACTCCCGTGAAGACGTTCGGCTCTTTGCCGGCAGCCTCGATGTGGGAGAACATGGAGAGCGGTGTTCCTATCAAGTCAACGCCACGCACTAGCTGGTCGGGACGGCCATCGACGAACACGCGATACACTTCAAGTGGCGTTACGTTGAACGAGTTCAATGTTCCTCCCTCGCCGGTGTAGGTGTAACCGCTGGTCACGGTCTTGAAATAGTAGCCATAGGGTTTGCCCTGCTTCTTGGCCTCGGCGCGGAGCATCTGGCGCATCTGTGCGTCGGTATAGGTCTTGGTGGTGCTAACAATCAAGTTTGACTGGCGCGACACGGGGTCGTTGGAGTCGGAGGTGCGGCCATGGCCATTGCTCTCGGGGAACCCGTCGAGCGGCACACGGCTCATGAGAAACGACTTCAACACACCGTTGACCACATTGTCGACGCGGCGCGCCTTCACGCCCTCGCTGTCGTAGAGGTAGTAGCCGTTGAGGTCGGTGCCGGCATAATGGCGGAGCGTGGGGTCGCAATACACCTGAAACTCCTTGGGCAACACCTGCTGGCCTATCATCTTCTTGAAAGTCTCTCCGCCCGTCTTTAGACGGTGGCCTTCGAGACGATGGCCGAAGATCTCATGAAAGAACACACCGCTTGCAGGACCCGACAGCATGGCAGGTCCCGTGTAGGGGTCGGCAACAGGTGCGTTCTTCAACTTGATAAGTCGGTCTACCATGTCCTTGACATCCGCCACCATCTTCTCGGTAGAGGGCAAGCTGTCGAGGTCGTAAGCCATGTAGTCCTTGCTGAGCGGCAGTTTCATTCCGTCGTCGGCCACGATGGTGGCACTGAGCATGATGCGGCCCATGATGCGGTTCTGCACCACGTCGGTGCCGTCGGTGTCGATGAAGTAAGTGCGCGTGGCCTCGTATTCGAGACTTGCCAGTCCCTCTTTCAGTTCGGGGCAATTCCTGAAGGCCGCGCTCACCTCGTTGAGCTTCCTCTTCCATGCCTCCTTGTCCACCTGGTAGGCGGAGACGGGAATGGCTGGCTCATAATAGTGTTCCACCGGAGCATCGGAGAAGCATGGTGCCTTATCCTCGTTGGCCACGCTGGTGGCAGCCTTGGCCTTTGCCTGCTGATATTGGGTGCAGGCATAGTTGTATCGGCTGTTCACCTCTTTTGCCATGACGGCCTTTATGCCATCAATGGCGTTGTTGTTGAGCGGCAGACAGGCGGGTTGCGACATGGCCATGCCTTGCATGGTCTGCGTGCCCTGGGTGGTGTATTTGAAGTTGTCCAGGGCCTTGTCTCCCAAACGAATCTGCGGTGTGAACCTTCTCACTCTCGCATCTTTCATGCCGTTGAGCGAACCGAAGTTGCTCGACATATTGAGCTGGTATTTGTCCTCGACGCGCATGCTCATGAAGTAGGGTTTCAGGTCTTGCTTCTTGAGCTGCTGCATGTCGTAGTCCATCTCCTGCCTCATCGTCTGCAGGAGGGTGTCGCATTGCTGTGCATAAGATGCGGTGGCGAATCCCATGCAGACGACGGCGGATATAAGAATATGTCTCATATTGAGTTTATGTAAGTTTTTGTTACTTGTAAAGTCCCAATTCTGCCAATGCCACTTGGTAGAACGTGTGGAAAGGCATGGATTGCAAGGTGATGCGGAGGAATCTCACGTCTTTCGTGGCAGCGAAAGGCACAAACACCGTCTCGCCTGTGGTTCTTCCGATGTAGTAATCGTCTACGAAAGTGGCCGTGCTGAACGAGCCGTCGCCTCCCGCTGTTTCCACTTTCACCATCTGTGGCAGGATGTCCTTGTTTTGGTCGCCATCCGACAGGGTCTTCTGCACGAGTTTTATTCCTCGGGCCTTCTGTGCCGTGCCGAGGTCGTAGGTGATGGTGTAGGTGGTCTGGCTGGTCGTGGTGAGCGGCTCCCAACATGTTGAGGCGTTGCCGTCCGTGAGGTAGCTCAGGTGTGAGTTGTAGTCCTTCGAGTCCTCGGGGTTCAGCGTGGCCTTGGCATTCTTCAGGTCGATGTACTCATGCTGTGGCATTTCGGGCAACCCCATGTCCTCTATCTCACATTCGAAAGGCCATACGTTGTTGTAGTGGTTGTTGTATCTTTCCACCGTGAGGCCCGTCAGCTCTGACATGGCGTCGAGCACTTCCTCGCTCAGGGCAGTGTTGTAGACCGTGTATTGTCCTCTCTCCGTGTCTTCGGCGCCGGCCTTTGTCAGGTAGCGGTTCTTGCCCAGCACCAGCTTGGTGAGGTTGGGGAAGTTGAGTATGTCTTCGAAGGAGCTGAGGTCAGTGTCCAGTTCCAGGGTCTTCAGCGACTTCGCCCAACTGTCTTTCACCTCTCCGTCGGCATTGAGCACATCGCTGTCAGTGCCGTATTTCTTCTTCAGAAATTCCTTGAAGTCGGAAGAATAGGTCTTGTCGAGCGTCAGTTCGTAGGCGGGGAAGTCGATGACATCGTCGCAACCCGTCAATCGTCCTTTCCTGTAGAGGACTACAGGCTTCGTGGTGTCTATCTCGTCGTCGAGCAGATAGATGTTGCTGCTTGCGATACTCTTGTTCAATGCTACTTCCGTCTCCTCGCCGTCGGTTGTGGTGTATTTCAGGATGGCAGACTCGATGCCGTCTTGCCAGCCTGCGAATTCCAGTGCCAGGCGGTCGCCGATGAAGAAGTGCTTGGAGATGATTCGCGTAAACGACGCCACTTCCTCATGGTTGAGGGTGTAGGGGCGGCAATAGGAAGAGCTCTCCAGCGACTTTTCACCGTCTTTGTCCTCCGTGCAGATGGTCACTTTGTAGGTGGCATCCTGCAGGTTGCCGATGCTGTATTCCTGGGTGCCTCTTTCCAGGAGCACGGAGTCCTTGACGTTGTCGCCTTCCCATTTCAGCTTCACCTTGTCGATGATGGGGTCGCTACTGTTGGTCCATTTCACGATGATGCGCTCCCAGCCGGGGCTAACGGTCAGGTCATTGCATTTGCCGATGTATCTGATCTCGTCGCCGGCAAATTCCTTGTAAGTGTCCTCCAGTCCTTGGCAGCTTGTGGCTGCGAGGGTGCAACAGAGGCACGCCGTATATAATATGTGTATGCTAATGTTTTTCATTTTTACTCATCTTTTTTGGTGTAAACTTCCAGTTCGTTGAAGGTGATGTACTTCGCCACATTGGATCCCTTGTCAAACCCCAGTTCCTTCTCTTCGTCGTCGCTTGGCACAAACGTCTTGTTGACCACAATCTTCAAGTATCTGTATCCTTCTCCCTGTCCGTCACATTCAAAGCTCAAGTTCATCGTGATGGGCTTGGCTGCTTCTGCGTCGTCTTTGTTGGAATAGACATGGGAGCTGCTGTAGATGCCGTTGGGATAGCAACCGTATGATTCCGCACACCATCTCTTGGTCATGTCAATCTCGGGGTCCTGACTGTAGGAAGCCACCTTCACCCATTTCTTGCTGTCCCAGTCGGCGGCAGTACCATTGTCATCCTTTGCGGCATAGACATCCACGTCGCAGGGCAGCTTGTCGACGAGGGTCATTCCGTCCATGAAGATTTTGCTGAGACTCTTCGGCAGACTCAAGAATCTGTAGATGAACGACATGGCAGAGATGTTGACGCTTGCCGTGACCATGTTCTTGTGCATGTCTATGTACATCGGGTCGCCTATGGCATAGGGGCCGGCCATGAATGTCCGTATGTGGTTGTTCTTGTTGTCATCGAAGTATTTCATGCCCTTCAGGTCGCCGTCAAACAAGAATTCCTTGCCTATCATGTAGTCGGGGTCTTCTATCGACTTGTCGCAGAAGAAGTCGAAGTTGGATGGATCCAGCTTTCCCGTGTTGTAGGAGAGAATGTCGGGATAAACCTCTTCTCTCACCATGTAGCCCCTGAAGTCCTCCGTGCGGATGACGATGGTGTTCTTGGGCGATTTCTGCTGCACCTCAAACTTCATCGTGTCCTTTCCTTCCGTCAGGTTGAACGACTTGATGAGCACGGTGTCGGGCTCGCCAGTGAGAGGGTTCTTTCCCAGGTAGAACACGTGGGCCATGCCCGTGGCGTTTTTGGGGTTGTCTGTCGTCACGGTGAAACCGTTCCAGCCGGAAGCCACCTTCACATTGTTGAAGAAGGCATAGGGAGCTGATTCGTTGGTGGAGAAGGTGACGCTGATGGGGTCGCTCTCCTCGCCGCTCTTCTTGACGAGTCTCACTGCGGCGGGGACATTCTCTTCGGCCTTGTTGAAACCGGGAAGCTCCAGCGAGTCGGAGAGCGAACTTGCAGAGCGCAGCATTTCCTTGCCGCTGAAGTCCTTGTATCTTACGTTCAGACCGATGAGCTCCTTGTCGGCGGGCAGCGTGTAGTGCATCACGGCACCGCCCGCTATGGGAGTGAAGCTGAAGGCTTCGCTCCCGATTGCTGGCTGGAATGTGTTTTCTGTATCTTTACAGGCAGCGAGTGTCAATATCGCCAGACATATTAATATGATTTTCTTCATTGTCTTTCTCTTTCTTTTTTATGACTTTGTTACCATCCAGGGTTTTGCTTGCATCCTGAGATCAATACTTCCTCGCTTCTGATGGGCGTGAAGTAGTCTTTCGGGGCATTGAACTTGCGTTTTGACCATACGACGACAGGGCCTTCGAAGTTGTTGTAGAATCCTTGTGCCGTGTTGGAGAGCACTACCCATCCGTATTGCGGGGAGTTCAGCTCCTGCGGGGCTTCCTTCCAGCGTCTGAGGTTGTAGTAGCGGCGGCCCTCGAAGGCAAACTCAATGTTCCACTCGCGGTGGATGATTTCGCGCATGCCGTCTTGCGTGCTCACCTTGCCCGGATTCTTGGCATAGTTTTGCCAAGCATCCCTTACCTTTGGAATGCCGGCCCTTTCCCTCACCACATCGATCATGTCGTACACATGCTCGTTGGGTTGGTCGAGGTATTCGTTCCATGCCTCTGCCGACATCAGGTACAACTCGGGCAAGCGGTAGAGGATTTCCTGATGGGTATGTGCATTGACCACATTCATGGTGTAATAGGAGAACGAGGCATCAGGCTCGATGAACTTCTTGACCCAGTAACCTGTCAAGCTTTGGGGCTTCAGATTGGTAATGGTCTTGACGGAAGTTCCCATCTCTTCTCCCTGTTTGCATTCCACGGGTATTGCCCCATACGTGCGCTTGGTGGTCATTCTGAACCAATAGGTGCCATCGGCGGCGATGTCGGCGTAGAAGCGCGGCTCCCGGCGGCGATGCAGGCTCAGCACCTCTGCGTTGAGCGGGACGACGTTCTTGTAGCGAGCGTCCACTTCCTTGCTCAGCTCATACTTGGAAGGCAGCCATTGCTTGTCTTGGTCTATGGGCAAGCCATGGTCGGTGTAGAACATCTCCACCATCTTCATGCTGGGCGCGAGGCAGCCTTCGGCATATGCGTCATACGATTCGGCACTCGTTCCGCTCTTGCACTCCTTCGTGTATGGGAGCAGATACGACTCCCTGTTTCCCGATTGCTCCTGAAAGGCTTGGATGATTTCGTTGTTGGCATAGTTTTGGTCCACGCATCTCTTCTCCAGGTCGTAGATGGTGTTGAGCATGGTGGAACCCTTGTCGGTGGTTCCGCTCTTCAGTTTCTTTCCGCCCTCGGTGGCATACTGGATGGCCTCGTCGGCGGCGACGGCAGCCTTGTGCCATTTCTCCTTGTCGTAGTCGGGGAAGAGGCGCACTCCATCTTTGTTGACGAAGTCTTTCAGCTCGATGTTGCCGTTGAAGAGAGGCGAGGCGGCATAGAGCAGGGCGTAGGCCTTGACGGTGGCGGTGCTCTCCTTGTTGAAGTAGGCCCAGCGCACTTGCTCTTTCTGCTTCATGCTTGGCAGCACGGGGATGGCCTCGTCGCAGAGTTTTACGATGGCGTTCACGCAACTGTCTATCGGTGCGCGGGGCTGCTGCATGTCGGCTGTGGAACTGTTGGGGTCGATGTTCTTGTCTACGATGATGAAGGGGCCGTAGCGTTTCAGCAGCTCCAGATACACGGCAGCCTTAAGGGCCTTGATTTCCGCAGCCCAGAGGTCTTCCTCCGTCTTCTTCATGTTGTAGCAGTTGTATACATTGTCCAGAAAGATGTTGCAGTATCTGATGATACAGTAGGCCTGGTCTTTCTTCCAGATGTTGCAATAGGGGCTGGATGCCATCTGCAGTCCGTCTCCGATGAAGAGCGACGACAACTTCAGGTCTCCCCCGTTGTTTGTTTTCTCTCTGGCATACAGTCCGCCGACCAGCTCGTCGGCGCCGAGATAGCCGGGGTTGTCGTTGTAGCCCACGGCCATGTCTGTGAACATGGCGTAGCAGCTTTGGAGCCATGTTTCCACGTCTGTGCGTTGCTCAAATTGGCTTTCGATGGTTTTCACGTCTCCCTTGGGCACCACGTCAAGATAGTCGCTGCATGACGCAGCGAGCCCCGGGAAGGCAGCCAGCATAATATATATTGTCTTTTTCATTTTGCTTGTTTGTTATATTTAGAAACTAACGTTGATGCCTGCCGAGTATGTGCGCTGGATAGGATAGTTGAATCCGCTTTCGCCAAGCTCGACATCCCAGATGTGGAAGTTGGTGAGGCAGAAGGCATTGTTGACCTTCAGAGAGAGCTTCACCAGCTTGAGTCCAAGCTTGTTGACCCAACGTGACGGGAAACTGTAGGCCAGCTCCAGCGAGGTGCAGCGCAGGAATGAGCAGGAGCGCATGAAGTAGGTGCTCTTGCGGGTCTCGGCGTTGTCGGAATTGTACCAGTCTTCCTGCGGGTTGTGCTGCTTGATGTTGTAGGTCGACAGGCGGGGCCAGAAGGCATGCAGGTCTTGGTTGTCCTCCGACCAGTGGCTGTCGTAGATGGCCTTCAGCATGGCGTGGTCGCTGTAGAAAGGCGACACCTTCACCGGGTCGATGAAGAACGAGCGTTGGCCCGAGCCTTGGAAGGCGAAGTTGAACTCCCAGCCTTTCCAGTTGAGAAAGCCTGTGAAACCGTAGATGAGACGCGGAGTCTCGGGATAGCCGATGTAGGTGGCGTCGTTCACGTCGATCACACCGTCGCCGTTGATGTCGCGGTACTTGATGTCGCCCGGCATCACGTCGCCATCCTGGTGGGGCGAGTTGTCGATCTCGGCCTGGTCGCGGAAGAGTCCCTCGGCGATGTAGCCTATCGGCTGACTGATCTCATGTCCCACCTTGCGCTGCCAGGCAGGTTTGTCGGTGGCTTCCTCAATGGCTCTGTAGGTGGTCTTGTTGTAGGTGAGCGTTCCGTTGAGAATCATCCATGTGTCCTTGTTGAATGCCTTCTGCACTTTCAGCGACAGGTCGCAGCCCTTTGACAGCGTCTCGCCGATGTTGGCTATCGGGTCTATCTCCATACCCATCGACGCCGGTATAGTGGTTCGCGTGGCGATGATGTTGTGTCGCAGCTCGCGATAGAAGTCGGCCTGCATCTCTATCAGTCCCTTGAACAACTTGGCCTCGATACCCAGGTTGGTCTGTTCGGCTATCTCCCACTGGATGTTCTCGTTGGCGTAGCTTTGTATCTGCACGCGGTTGATGCTGTTGTTGTTCATGGCTTCAGGGCTACTGTATGAATAGGTTGCTTCGCCGATGGAAGGGAGGAACACGAAGCGAGGCGTGCTGACGATGCCGTCGTTTCCTACCTTTCCGTAGGAGAGACGGAACTTCAGATAGGGCAACCAACTTTCTGCCGCCTTCTTCATCCATGGCTCGCTGGATGCCACCCATGCGGCACCCACTGCAGGGAAGAATCCGAAGCGGTTCTTGGGGGCAAACCTCTCGGAACCATTGTAACCGAAGCTGGCCTCGGCGAAGTAGCGGTCTTTGTAGCCGTAGCTGCCACGAGCCGAATAGGTAAGGTTGCGCTGGGGCTGTCCGTTGAGCACGTCGCTGATAGGGGTGAACGTGCGCTCCTGCATCTGTGCCACGCCGGTCAGCGAGGTCTGGTGGTCGCCCCAGGCTGCGGTGTGCAGGATGGTGGCGGTGTAGGCCAGGCGGGTGTCGGTGGTCGACGTGCTGTTTCCGGCCTTGAGTGTTCTGTAAGACTCGTCTTCCCTGATGGCTGTCAACTCATGCTTGCCCGTCTCGAAGTCGTAGCTCTTGAGGGCGTATCTATAGGGGCCGGTCTTGAAAGCATTGGTATAATAACCCGTTTGCACCAACGAGGCGCTGGCACGGAATTCCAAGCCCTTCACCAGTTTGGAGAGGTTGTGGATGTACTCGGCGCGGTTGGTCATAGAGTAGCGTGTCCGGTCGATGTAACCCTTCTGTATCTCCATATAGGGGTTGGTCTTTTCAGAAGTGGTGGTTCCATACAGGGTATGCGGCCAGTTGTAGTTGTCGTCGGCGGGATAGGTAGGGGCGAAATCCACGGGCGAGGCATTGAAGGCATCATAGTAGGCAGTGGTCTGGTCTACCAGCGGGCCATGATACTTGTCGATGGTTGCCACGGAGTTGATGACCAGCTTGATGCCGGCGTGCAGGTCGATATTGAGGTTGGTGCGAAACTGCGTCTGGTTGTTGCTGATGTTGCAGCTGAAGTCGTTCAGCTTGTCGGTCTTCAGCATACCCTCGTCGTGATTGAAGTTGACGGCGGCGTAATATTGCACTACCTTGGAACCGCCACGGATGTTGACACCGGCGTGCTGGTTCCATGCCAGGCTTTTGAACAGTTGCTTGTACCAGTCGGTGTGTGGGTACACCCACTCCGGGTATTTGCCCGAGGCGGTGCGGTTGATGCGCTCCACGCTGTAGGCCGGCGTGGCGTTCGCATTGCGACCCAGCAAGGCTTGGTTGTACATTCTCATGTAGGTGATAGGATCCACCACGTCAATCTGCTGGGTAGGCTGGGTAATGATGCTCTCGTAGCGCACATTGGCATACACGCTGCCCTCCTCACCCTTCTTGGTGGTGACCATGATGACACCGTTGGCGCCACGGGCACCATACATGGCGGTGGCCGAGGCGTCTTTCAGCACGCTGAAGCTCTCGATGTCCTCCACCTGGAGGCGGGAGAGGTCGAGCTTGGACGATTCCACACCGTCAAGCAAAATAAGAGGGTCGGTGTTGGCACTGCTGTTGAACGAGGTGATGCCACGGATGTAGAACTTGGTGTTCATCTCGCTCTCAGTCAAACTGCCGGGTAGACCACCTGTCTGCCAAGCCACCATGCCTGGTATGCGGCCTGCGAAAGATGTGGTCAAGTCGGAGCTGGACACCTTCAGGTCAGTGGGTCGCACGGTGGTGATGGCGGAAACCACGCTTTCCTTCTTCTGCGTACCGAAGGCCACGACCTGTACCTCGTCGATGGCTTTAGCATCCGGACGCAGGTCTATCTTCATGAGCTTTTGTGGATTCCTGATTTCAGCAAATTCATTCTTGTAGCCGATAAACGAGAACTTCAGAATATCGCCTTTGCGAGCCTTGATGGTAAACTCACCATTCACGCCAGTGCTCGTACCAGTTTTGGTGCCTTGAAGCATTACGGTTACGCCTGGCAGTTCGACACCGTTCTCATCGACTACCTTTCCTTTGATGTCGAAAGCCTCGCCGGCTCCTTTTGAGACGAGCAGCGTCCCCTTGGTGACAGTGATGAATTGCTGGTCGATCTTAAATGTCAACGGCTTGCCGGCAAGTAGCTGGCCCATGGCGTCCTTGACGTTGCCGGCCTTTACATCACGGTCAACGGTGTAGTCGGCTACATCCTTGCTGACGTACATCACTTTGTACTTGGTGGCTTTTTCCAAGAGCTTGAAGGCTTTCGGAAGACTCTGGTTCTTTGTCTTGATGACAATCTCTTGATTCTGTGCCTGTGCCACGGCTATTTGTCCGAAGCAGGCGAAGAACAACAAAATCATCATCAGCAAATGGTCTCTCTTTACTTTTATCATTTTACGCTGATTATGGATTAAAATCACTTATTATTCGCAAAAAAATGAAAAAGTGACACCCCCCTTGAAAGAAAAAAATAAAAAAGTGGCAAATCATAAGGATTTGCCACTTTTTTTTAACGCCTTTCTGTATGTTTAGCTTACTTGATGCGAATGTTTGGGTCAAATATCAGAGTAGAAGAGTTTGACTTTTCATACTTGACTTTGCCGGGTTTAATTCCTGTGACTTTACTGTCTACCGAATAAGCGTAATTTCCGATGTTCTTCTCTACCAGCTTGTAATCTTTCACGTCAAGATAGCTGATGGAGCCAAGTAAAGTTTTGACGGTGCCCTCTTTTTCTTTGTATCCTTCTTCGTTCATGAAAATACGGAAATACAAAGGCATGTAATGCTTCTTCTGTGTAAGGATGGTTATCAAATGCGTATAGTTGTTGGCGTAGGGCGTGGCAAGGCTTTGCTCAGAAATGATAACGGTATCAGCATTGCAGAACTGTTGATTGGCAAAGACTTCCCTCTTGGCAGTTGTCTTTGCTTCTTTCTCAAGTTCAGAGGCTAGGCTTGACAAGCTTCTCTTTGTTTCCATGGAAGCTACCATGATATATGGATACACTATCATTATGTCTTTACTATCTGAAAAGACAACACCGCCAGGTACATTCAATGCATTGGTATTGTGCTTGTTGCTGAATGGCCACTTGTCATACTCAAGCTGCCTGATATTGAAGTTGTTGGGGATTTTTATGTCCATCCACAATTTCGATTTCCATAAGGACTGATACTTGCAGAGTTGCTCCTGGCTTGAAAACTCCATCTGTGCCCAGGCTCCCGTGGTCATGCCCAACAAGGCAATTAGGGCGAATAAACGAAATGCGATTTTCATAGTTGTTAGTATATAAAATTGAAAATTTCTTCAGACGCTAAACTTTTTGTCCTTGTTTACTTATTATTCGCAAAGCAATGAAAAAATGACACCCCCCTTGAAAGAAAAAAATAAAAAAATAAAAAAAGTGGCGCACACCCGACAACCCCAGGTGGAGCAGGACTCATGGCGCTAACCCACAAAAAGGATTTCGGTGGGCATAAGACCCGCCCCTGCTGGCAAACCATTTGCTCACCGCAATCAACACATACTCTTGAATAAGGTTCATGCGAATCAGCTTGTGCAATGAAAAATCACAACAAATGGCTCTTTGAAAATCGATTGTTTTGAAAAACTTTTCCTTTCGTTGGATTTGAGCGATTTTTGCCCTATTTTTATAACGTATTCAAAATCAAATGGTTATGTTTTTGCAGCCTAAAACATGGCCTGAATTTGAGCTCTTGAGTCGGCATTCCATTGAAATGATGACGGCTTTCCATTAGAATCGTGACTACTTTCCATTAGAATGAAGACGGCTTTACATTAGAATCGCGACGCGATATATATGCTATGCCGACCCAATTTCATGGTTTTGGAGCCCAAAATTCGCCTTAAAGCGCCCGTTTCAGCACTTTGGAGCCTCTTTGCCTGTCCTGGAAGGTGTGCCCCCCAAGTGTTAAAATCTTGCTAAAAAACTTGACTTATAGGTCTACTTTATATGCAATGTCTCGCCCTCTACGCTTGCCTTGAAATAACTATAGCTGTTGAGCAATTCCACGGCACGGTTCAGCGACTCGCTTCGCTGGCAGAAGTAGCGCACCTTCATCGTCTTCAACGATTCGTTGTCGAACACCACATTCACGTTGTACCATCTGCCTAGGGTCTTTGCGATTTCTGCAAGAGGTGCATCGTCGTAATAGATGTAGCCTGCCAACCAATAGTTGTAGGTCTCCATGTTCTCTTCATTGATGATGAAAGGAGAATTCTCACTCACCGTGACACCCTGGCCGGGAACTAGTTTCACGGAGCGGTCTTCCTTCTTGTCGCTTACCAAGACCGAGCCCGTGAGCAGGGCCACATGGCAAGGCTCTCCCTTATAGCAACTCACGTTCAGCTCCGTGCCCAGCACCTTGGCTTCAGCCTTCTCGGTACTGATGACAAACGGATGGGCCTTGTCTTTTGTGACCTTGAAATAAGCCTCGCCTTCAAGATGCACTCTGCGTTCCTTGCCACTGAACGCCACAGGATAGGTGAGACTGCTTCTTGCATACATAAAGACTTTAGTTCCATCGGCGAGGGTGACGGTGTAGCTCTTGCCTGGCGGGATGGTTACGGTGTTGCTCTTGCTGGCTCCATCTTCGTCTTTCAAGCCTAAGGCCTGAAGAATGCGAGTGGCGGTGGTTGTGGCGGGCTGCTGGTTGCTCTTTGGCATGACAATGCCCTGGCCTTGCAAAACCTGCGGGGCATTGTTCTTGCCAGTAGATGTAAGCATGGCCTCGCTGGATCCCGTGGAATCTCTTTGATAGACCAATGCTGTGTTTTGCATCTCGACAGGAGCGTCTACAGTCAAGAAAGGGCGAATGACGAACAACACGAGGAGAGAGGCAGCTATGCCTATGGCTGTATAGAGTGGAATCCTGCGCGAATGTTTTGAAGGCTCTTCGATTTCGTAGTCTTCGTTCCCATCCTCGTTTTCTGTCGTTCCGGTCTGATTCTCCTCTTCGTTTTCTTTCTCGTCGATGAAATCAGAAAGCCTTGCCCATTCCTTGTCCAAGTCAAAGGGCAGACCGTCTTCCTTGGCACCATGGCGAGCCACGGCGTGTTGGGCGTTCAGAATATCCTTGAAGTCAGACATGGCGTCTCCGTCTTGCATCAGCGATGCAAGTTCTTCGTCGGTCAACTCCTTGTTCGGCTCAATCAAGTCAAGGATGTCGTCTATCTTGTCTTTTCCGTCTGTCATATTCTAAATGTCCTTCACTATCCTTTATATATATCGCAATATTTTTCATTTGTATACCCTTGGCAATGAAAACTTAGCTCTTTTTAACTGTCGTTGTCATTAATTGCAAGTGAAGACCGCAGTTGCCTGAATGCTTGGGCGAGATGCTTGCGCACGGCACTTACGCTGATATTCAGTTCCTCTGCCACCTCCCTGTACTTCATTCCTTTGAAATAGCACATCTTGAGGATGTTTTGCGTCTGTGGTGTCATCGTCTTTATCACATGGTGCATGGCTTCAATGCGTTGCTCGTTATCTTTCCACGACTGTTCAACGTCTTCGGCCGTTGTTCCATAGAGCAGATTGTAGAATTCTATGTATTTGTTTCTTGTTGTTTGTCTTCTAAGATAGTCGATGCATTTGTTCTGAATCATGCGATAGAGGAAAGCCGGATGCTTGGTGGGCTCCACTTCTGCCCGATGAATCCAGAGATGTTCGAAAAAGTCGCCGACAATGTCGCGGCACGTCTCCTCGTCTTTTACTATCTGTATGGCAGTATAGTAAAGCTTGGGATACATGTCGCGAAACAATGCCTCAAACTCTTTCTTCTCGTTGGTCATATTTACACTCTCTCCTTAATGCTACGTTTGCCTGAAACCTTGAATGTGGTGCTGGTCTTAGGAGGCGCTATTCCTGCAGCTCCTGCTTTTTCTGGTAATGCCAAAGTTCAAACGAGTTGATGAGGTTCTGCCACAGCACGTAGCAGCCGGGTCCCACCGTGGACAAGGGGTTGAGATAGGCGGTAGCTGCCCAGATGGCGAAAGGTGTGTTTTTCTGCCCCAATGCCTGCCCCGACTCCACCGTGGTGTCGAAATAGTGGCCGATGAAGCGGCCCGTGGCAAACTGCACGATGCAGAGCAGCAGCGACAGGACGGCTATCACGCCGATGAACATGAGCGAGGTGCCGGAGTGCATGATGTTGCGCATCGTGGTGCCTGCCACCAAGATGAGCGAACCGTCCCAGAGATAGAAGCCAAGGTCCTTGATGCTGATGATGCGGCGGTGGAGGCGGTGGAAGCAATGCTTCACGATGAACGCCAAGCCCATAGGCACCACGAGCACGATGCTCACCTGGTAGAGAATGGTGGTGAAGGCGGAGAAGAAGCTCATGTGGCCGCCCTTCTCGATCAAGGGGAAGCAGAGCGGTATCAGCACGGCGGTGATGAAGTTGGAGATGAAGGTGTAGGTAGTCATCTGCTCCATGCTGCCGCCCAACTTAGCCGTGACCACCGAACTGGCAGCGGCACAAGGCCCGATGATGCATACAAGCAGAGCCTCCATCAGCATCAAGGGTTCTCCCTGCAATCGGAACACGAGGATAAGTCCCAATACCGCCAGCACGAACACCACCTGCTGCACCGCTACCCAAAAGTGCCACTTCACAGGTCTGAGCTTCGCGAAATCCACCTTGCAGAACACCACGAAAAGTATCAGAAACATGCACGACGGCAGTATCGGCTTGCTGATGGGCGTGAACCAGTCGCTCACAGGCTCCAATGCCGGGACGTAGGCGAAAACGAAATAGATGATGGCACCAAGTGCCATGGACAACGGCAACGACCAATCCTTCAAGAACTTTACAATCTTCATACCTTCGACAATTTGTAACGCATTTGCAAAGGTGCGATTTTTATTTGAAATAAAGCCTTTTCATGCGCATAATGTTTGCTTGTCGTATAAAAATATGTAATTTTGCAATCAATTTGCAGATAATATTTGCGCAATATGAACAAACTCTTACTTACTTCCGCCATGGCCATGACCGCCATGACGGTGATGGGACAAGGACTGAAATATCCCACTGCCCCCAAGGACAACACTGTGGACGAATACTTCGGCGTGAAAGTGGCTGACCCTTTCCGACCTTTGGAGAACGACACCAGCGCCACGACGGCGGCTTGGGTGAATGCCGAGAATGCTGTCACCAACGCCTATCTCGCCAAGATACCACAGCGCGCCAAATACCTGAAGCGTCTCAAGGAGGTGTCCAACTATGAGAAAGTGTATACGCCCTTCGAGAAGAACGGCAAATGGTATGTCTATAAGAACAACGGACTGCAAAACCAGGCGGTGCTCTACCAGATGGACAAGTTGGGCGGCGAACAACGGGTGTTCCTCGACCCCAACAAGTTGAGCGACGACGGCACGGTGGCTCTGAAGGATATCTCCTTCAGTCACGACGGCAAGTACTTCGCCTACACCATCTCCCGAAGCGGCAGCGACTGGGAGGAAATCTACGTGATGGACGTGAAGACCCAGACGTTGCTCGACGACCACATCGTGTGGGCTAAGTTCACGGGTGCCACATGGTGTGGCGATGGCTTCTATTACAGTGCCTACGACGCTCCGGAGAAGGGCAAGGAGACCTCGGCTAAGAACGAGGTGCAGAAGGTGTACTACCACAAGATGGGCACGCCGCAGAGCCAAGACCAGCTCTTCTACCAGAACCCCGCCAATCCGCTGCGCTTCTACAGCGTGGACGTGAACAAGGAGGAGACGATGATGTTCCTCTACGAGTCGGGCATGGACCAGGGCGTCAACCTCTACGTGCGTGACCTCCGTCAACCCAATTCGCAGTTTATCCAGATGACGGGCGATTGCTCCAAGACCTACAGCCCGGTGGAGTTCATCGGCAACAACATCTATGTCCTCACCAACGCTGGCGCGCCCAAGTATCGCCTCATGGTGGCAACACTCGACAAACCCGGCTATGGTGACTGGAAGGAACTTGTGCCCGAGGGCGATGCCGTGCTGGAGGGCGTGACCTTCGTCGATGGCGACAAGATGGTGCTCTCCTACACCAAAGACAACTGCTCTCACGCATACCTTTATAATACAAAGGGCGAGAAGCTCAGCGAGATTAGTCTGCCGGGCGTTGGCTCAGCCAGCTTCAGCGGCAAGCGCGAGCGCAAGGAACTGTTCTTCAGCTACACCTCTTACACCGTGCCTACGAGCATCTACCAGTATGACTTGGCTACGAGCAAGAGTCAGCTCTACAGCGCACCGAAGGTGAACTTCAAGCTCAGCGACTACACCTCGGAGATGGCGTTCTACACTTCGAAGGACGGCACCAAGATACCAATCTTCCTCACCTACAAGAAGGGCGTGAAGAAGAATGGCAAGAACCCCGTGCTGATGTATGGCTACGGTGGCTTCAATGTCACCTATCCTCCTTATTTCTCCTCCATGCGCATCCCGTTCCTGGAGAAGGGCGGAATCTATGCCTATGTGGTGTTGCGCGGTGGTGGCGAGTATGGCGAGGACTGGCACCTGGCTGGCACGAAGATGCAGAAGCAGAACGTGTTTGATGATTTCATCTCAGCCGGCGAATGGCTCATCGCCAACAAGTATACCGACAAGCAGCACCTCGCCTGCATGGGCGGCAGCAACGGCGGATTGCTCGTGGGAGCCTGCATGACGCAGCGCCCCGACCTCTTCAAGGTGTGCATCCCCGAGGTGGGCGTGATGGACATGCTCCGCTACCATAAGTTCACCATCGGATGGAACTGGGCTCCCGACTACGGTACGAGTGCCGACAGCAAGGAGATGTTCGAATACCTCAAGGGCTACTCTCCGCTGCACAACGTGAAGAAGGGCGTGAGCTATCCCGCCACGATGGTGACCACCGCCGACCACGACGACCGTGTGGTGCCTGCCCACAGCTTCAAGTTTGCCGCTGCCCTGCAAGAGGCGCAGGCTGGCAACGCTCCCACGCTGATTCGCATCGACAGCAAGGCCGGACACGGTGGCGGCAAGCCGCTGAGCAAGCAGCTCGAAGAAACTGCCGACATCTATGGCTTCATCATGTACCAGTTGGGTATGAAATAAACAAATAAGGGTGTGTCATTTCTGACACACCCTTATTTGTTTCACACACACCTTGTCTGGTTAAAATTTGACAGAAAGTTGTGTATCTATCATGCTGTAGTTGTGTTTGTCGAGTGTCCTGTCATTGACAAGAGCATACTCTACAGTGAACTTCAAACTTTTCGTAAAGAAGTAGTCGGCGCCAACTTCATAGAAAGTTTTGGCAGAATTCCATTCACCATTGCTTCTATACATATCGTAGTGTATTCTCAAAGGCTGCTTTGCTGTTATAATGTAAGGTCGTAAAGACACTGGGGGAGCTAGTCTTTTAACCTATGCAAGGGGCACATGATGAGCTTGCTCGCGTCGTCGCGCAGGTGCATGCCGTTGCCCCGGCAGTATCTGAAGTATTTGCACTCGGCGCAATCGTCTTTTCGCATCCACTCCCTGTCGCGGTAGGGTAGGAAGCCTTGGTTCCACACCTGCCAGAAGTCGTCATGGTAGATGTTGCCTTGGTGATAATTGGCGCGGATGCTGGCGCATGCCGAGATGGAGCCGTCTACCAAGACCGAGCCTACGGTGACACCAGCCTGGCAGCCGAAGAAATAGTTGCGGATGTCGCCCTCATAGTTGCCCATGAATCCCTCGCAACCATAGCTGCATTCTATCTGGCCCTCCTTTCGGGTCTGCTTGATAAACTCTAGGATGCCCCTGTATTCCTCTGCCTTGAGGTGCATGTCGGGATCGGCGGCAGCCCTGCCCACCGGGAACACAGCCACCACTCGCCACCTCTTTACCCCTTTGCTTATCAAGAATTGCTTGATGTTGTGCAGATGTGGATAGTTGCGGCGGTTGACGCAAGTGAGAATGTCGAATTTTATTTCGGGATGGGCAACCAGTATGTCTATCGCTCGCGAAACCATGTCGAAACTGTGAGTGTTGCCACGCATCCAGTTGTGCTCCTCGCCCAGTCCGTCCATGCTTATGGTCATGGTGTGGAGTCCTGCTTGAAGAAGGGAGTCGAACTTACGCGGGGAGAGATAGAGGGCGTTGGTAACCATTCCCCAAGGAAAGCCTTTCTCGTAGATGGCCCTGCCACACTGGGCGATGTCCTCGCGCATCAGCGGCTCGCCGCCTGTCACGATGACGAAAACATTGTGGGGATCGGTGTGTTGCCTGATGTTGTCGAGCACACGCAGGAAGTCTTCCAAGGGCATGTCCTTGGCGTTGGCCTTCACCTTGCAGTCGCTTCCGCAGTGGCGGCAATGCAAGTTGCACCGCAAGGTGCTTTCCCAAAAGAGCTGGCGCAAGGGATGCTCCTCAACCTGCTTGTTGTATGCCTTGCGCCATACCTCCAAGGCTATACGGCGGCGCAAGGACAGGGGCTCTGTTTTTGTCATGACTACAAGCGAAAAAGGGAATTATTGCTTTTTCTTGAGCTTTGCGTTGGCGGTAATCTCATAGGAGCCAAGGTTCCACGTACCGTCTTTTTCTGAAGTCTGCTTGATGGTTAGGTCTTTGCCTTGCACGGTGTCGTTGGCAAAAGTCCCTCCATTGGCATCGCCGTCTACGTCTTCGAATATGACTTTCATTTCAGAAGAAGTAGGGGTGCCAATCAAGGCATTGTCCAAGACATAGTTTCCTTTGCTGTCTGTTTCGGCTACTATGTTGCCTTTCGACAATCCTCCTTTCCCTACTTCTACCTTTGCCTTGATGCCCTTGATAGGGGAACCTTCTTCATCGGTCACGTTGCCTTTCACTTGGAACGTGCTTGTAGGGGTGCCATAGAGACATTCGTTTCCGCCGTTCAGTCCATTCTCACCGCAAGATGAGAAACCAAGCAACGACAGCAGGGTTGCTGCCAGTGCATTGTACCAATGTGTAAATCTTGCTTTCATAGCCTGTCAGGATTTAAGTTGTGCTTTTGATATATTAAACACAAATTTATTCATTTCTTGCTTCATATTTGTAGTTTTCATGGATAATTAACACAATTTATCACTCTTACGCACCGTTCCTTTTCGGGTTATCCCGCTTGACGCATCTTATTATAGCAGCCATTCGCTTAAAAAAGCTAAATATAACCCTTGGGTAACTTACCTTTGGGTAATATTTAGTAACTTTGCTATAAACCATAGGAATATGACAACGCATAAATCTCCGTTCCAGTTTGGAACACTGGCTACCAACGAGAACTTCATCGATCGCCACGAAGACAGGGCCTTGCTCAAGCAGCTGCTTTCTTCCCATATCAACGTGATGCTTATCTCACCACGTAGATGGGGAAAGTCGTCGCTTGTCAAGAAAGCAATGAGCGAATTAAGCGAAGAAGACAAGAGCGTGAGAGTGTGCTACATAGACGCTTTCAGCATCGGCTCAGAGGCAGAGTTCTATCGCACGTTCGCCAGCCAAGTGATTGCTTGCGCGTCATCCAAGGTAGAACGATGGATAGAAGATGCCAAGAAATTCTTGACTGGGGTTGTTCCGCAAGTGGTGCTTAGCGACCAAATCACAGACTTCATGGCTTTCGACTTGAAGTTTGTGCCACAGGAGCGAGACAAGATGGCCATCTTGCAACTGCCCGAGAAGCTGGCAGAGGAGAAAGATGTCAAGATCATAGTTTGCATTGATGAGTTCCAGCAGTTGGCGAATCTCCCCGAATACAAGGACATGGAGGGCAAGATGCGCTCCGTGTGGCAGCATCAACAGCTCACGTCCTATTGCCTCTACGGCAGCAAGCGAAACATGATGCTCAACATCTTCAACAATGCTAACAGTCCTTTCTATCGTTTCGGCCAGGTTATTTTTATGCAAAAAATAGCCAAGGAACACTGGGTCCCGTTCATACAGCAGGCCTTCGAAAAGACAGGCAAGCACATTTCCGTGGATATGGCGGACAGAATATGCGACACCGTGTCTTGCCACTCTTGGTATCTACAGCAGCTCTGCTATTTCGTATGGACCTTCACGGCATCCGATGTGACTGAGGAAGTGTTTACGTTGGGATTGAAACAGGTAATCAACATCAACACGCCAATGTTCCAAAACGACACGGAGAACTTGAGCCCCACGCAGATAGAGATGCTCAAGGCCATTGCCGACGGAGAGCAACAATTTTCTTCGCAAGCGGCGAAGCGAGTCTATAACCTCGGCAATCCTAACACGATTGTCAAAAACAAGAAAATGCTACAAAACAAAGACATCATAGAGAAGCAAAAAGATGACTTTGTGTTTGTTGACCCTATATATCTTTTGTGGTTCAAGGAGGAATATTGCCGATTGGTTTTTCCTATGTAGGTTTGCTTGGTATTGATATCCCGATAGTTAGGCATACGACACAATATCAAGAAAAAAAGCACTGTAAGGTTGGCTTTGATTGATGTTTTTTGTACATTTGCACACATTATTAATAATAAGAAGGCTATTAATTAACCATAAGAAGGCTATGAGAATATCTGTTATAGGAGCCGGAGCCATGGGTGGTGCCATGGTAGAAGGTCTTTTGAAGAGCGACCACTTCGCTTCTTCCGACATCACGGTGTCCGACCACAATCAACCCGTGTTAGACCATTTCGCGAGCGAAGGCGCCAGCGTGACGCTCGACAACCAACTGGCTTGCCAAGGAGCCGGCATCGTTTGCGTGGTGGTCAAGCCATGGTGCGTGGAGAAGACACTGGCAGGCATCAAGGACGTGCTCGACTACAAGAGCCAGAAACTCATAGTGGTGGCTGCCGGCGTGCCGTCCGCCAAGATTAAGGAGTGGCTCGACAAGGATGGCACCACCCCCGCGTTCTTCCTCGTGATGCCAAACATCGCCATTGCCTACAAGCAGTCGATGACATTCATCACGCCGGTGGATGCCTCCCCTGCGGACACCAAGACGGTGACCGACATCTTCGACGAGCTGGGCGAGAGCCTCATCATGGAGGAACGCCTTTTCCCAGCCGCCACAGCCATGTCGTGTGCCATAGCCTATGCCATGCGCTATGTGAGGGCCAACGTGGAAGGCGGTGTGGAGATGGGCTTCAAGGCGAAAGACGCGCAGAAGATAGTTCTCCAGACCGTGAAGGGTGCCGTGGAGCTCTTGCAGGAGACAGGCGAGCATCCCGAGGCTGCCATCGACAAGGTGACCACCCCCGGCGGCTGCACCATCAAGGGGCTGAACACAATGGAGCAATGCGGCTTCACCTCGGCCGTTGTCAAGGGACTTCTGGCGGGAAGGAAATAAGCTATCGCGTTGTTATTACAACGCACAGGAAGAGCATACTAAAACAAAGGCAGCAAGTCTATCATGGACTCGCTGCCTTTGTTTTAGAAGAATCGCAGATGTTTTACTCCAACACCAATACATGACTGACCCCTTCGGTCTGCCCAAGAACGTCCAAGCCAATCTTCATCAGATAATCACCACTATATTGCTTGCCATTGCACTCCAACTGAGATTCCGTGTTGGGCATCAAGTTGGTTTCTTTCACGGTATAGACCTTGTTGGCATCCAAGCCTTGCAACTTGACATTCATCACCGGCTCCTTGAAACGGGGATGCAAGTCGTAGACGAAAAGGACGGCATGTTGCTTGTCCTTGCTCACATAGTTGATGGCACAGTGGTTGCTTTCGTATGGGGATACCAAGCGATACTGGTCGCCTTCGAGAATCATCGGCTTTATGTTGTAATAATTCTCGACGGCATTCTGTGCAAACTTGTACTCATCCTTCGAGAGTGACTTGAGGTCGATGTCGAAGCCCAACTTGCAGGAGCTGCAGACGTCAGTGCGGAACTTGACGCTGGTATTCTTGTTCCAGTTTGTCACATGCGAGCCCATCGCCTTGGCTGGGAAGAACTTGGAAAGGCTCCACTGGATGTAGATACGCTCGTATGGGTCTGTATCGTCTGAGCACCAGAATTCGGTGAAGTATTTCAGCATCTCGTAGTCCATTCTGCCGCCGCCACCTGAGCAAAGCATCATGGGCAGCTTAGGATACTTGTTGTGGATGCGGGTAAGCACGTTGTAGACACCACGTATGTGGTCGATATAAAAGTTGCCTTGGTTTCCTTTGTGATAAGGAGAGTATATGTTGGTTATCAAGCTATTGCAATCCCATTTGAAGTAAGCGACCTCGGGATTCTCGGTCATGATGCGGTCCACGATGCCAAACACATAATCCTGTACCTTTGGGTTGCTGATGTCGAGCACCAACTGGTTGCGATAATAATAAGTCTCACGATTGGGTTGCATGATAACCCATTCGGGATGCTTCTCAAAAAGCTCGCTCTTTGGGTTTACCATCTCAGGCTCAATCCAGATGCCAAACTTCACGCCAGCCTTCTTGGCATCTCTCACCAATCCGGGTATTCCCTCGGGCAATTTGTTTTTATTTGCCTCCCAGTCGCCAAGGCCGGCATGGTCGTCATTGCGGGGATACTTGTTGGCAAACCAACCGTCGTCGAGCAAGAACATATCCACTCCCAGGTCCTTGGCATCTTTCATCAGTTCGGCAAGGCTTTGCTGGTTGAAGTCAAAGCCAGTGTTCTCCCAGTTGTTCAAGAGCGTAAGGCGGTCTTCCATTCCCATGTTCACCTGATACTGGCGCGCCCAGTCGTGCAGGTTGCGAGAAGCTTCGCCTACGCCATGCTCACTCAATGCGAAGATAAACTCTGGAGTCGTAAAAGTCTCGCCTGCTTTCAGCTTGTAATCCGAAGCATAAGGATTGATGGCAGGGATAACACGCAAAGAGCCTACATTGTCCACCTCGAAGGTGAAACGGAAGTTGCCTGGCCATCCGATGGTACCGAGCATCACCTTGCCCTCGTTCTCCTTGGCGGGCTCGTCAAGGCCCAGCTCGAAGAACGGTTCCTCGTGTATTGCGGCACGGGTCCCGAGTTTAGTGTCCACAATCTTCTTGCCAGTGGTCAACTGGCACGTCTCTGGCTGTCCCTCCTTCGCCCAATCGCTATGATAATTGGTGACGAAATACTTGCTGGCCTTGAAGTATAGCATGGTGGAACTGTATCTCCAGAGCGTGACTGGTGCCTTCTCCTTATGAGATATCTCGCTCCATGCCTTGATGACATTCTCCTTGGGATAAGCGGCGTAATGTAGTTTTACCGTCAGAGGATACACCTTATCTTGAAGGGTGATGATAGTCTCTGTGCCGCCCTTGATGGTCTTCTCCTCGGAAGACTGATAATATAAATAGGTGGTCATGTTGCCATCGGCATGAGTCACTGCCACTGCTGGCTCAAAGTAATCTTCCGCACCAGAGGTGGCGTAGACCTCATGTCCTCGCTGGGTGACAGATATGTCGGAGGCTGCATACACATCCCACTTCAAGTTGTCATAGTCTGATGAATTCTTCAATTTATCGCCCAAATATACTTGGTAGAGGCGACCTTTAGGAGAAACCTGCATCACGAGATCGGTCTTGTCGGTCGATACGCGGATGGTCTTTTGTGCGGAAGCCATGATTGTTCCCATGCACATCGCTGCAACGAGCATAAATGCCTTTTTCATTGTTCCTTGGTTTTTATGTGATTGTTATATATGATATAATACGCTCATGAAACGTTTTATATTGCCTTAGAATTTGATTCCTGCGGAGAATTCCACCGTGAAGGGGCGAAGATAGCTGCCGCTCATATACTTGTCTGCGTATTTGCCAGCTTCATCCTTGGTTATCAACTCAGAACCACTGATAGTGCCCTTGGCTCCCTTCTCATTGAAGATGTTGACAACGCTTACGCCAAGACTCAATTTCTTGTTCACGTTCCAGTTGATGCCACCAAACGTCTCCCAGTGGCCATTGAAGTAAAGAGCCTCTTGCAAGTTGGCATAGGTCTTTCCGAAATAGCGGAAGCTCAACCAGACATTCAAATTCTTGGTGATGTCATACTTGGGGTCCAGTTCGATAAGCACTTGGGGAATCTCTTGTACTATCATGTTATTGGCATTCACTCCCATCGTCTGACCATCGCTGAACGTCACGCTAGCGTTATAGTTCTTGTACACAGGCTTCTGATAAGTGAAGAGAGCGTGCATGTGAAAGTTTTTGAAAGGATTCAGCTCGGCGGAAGTTGTCCACCCCAAAGTCTGGATGTTGTAGATGAGCAATACGGTCTTGCCCTCCGTCGTGCCAGGCTTGGTCAGATTCTGCTGGTCGATGTTGTTCGACTTTGAGATATAGGTCACCATTGAAGAAAGGTCTATCCAGCTGTTCTTGTAGAAGATGCCACCACGAATCAATGGGATGGTCACTCGCTTGTATTGTTCTTCCGTAGGGCCTGTTCCCGCATATTCGTTGATGCGTGGGAATCGGGTGGCTACTGTTGCATCGGCAGTCAAGCCAAACTGACGGGTAAGGTTGTATGTCAATTGTAAGGTGGCAGCATAGTTGAGTTTGTTCTTTGTCACATTCTTTGCTTCGATGTTATGCTCGGTAGCAACGACAGTGCCATCGGCTGCAGTGGAATACGTATTGTAATTGCCTATGTGGAATCCTTGGAAACGTGGCGTGGAGATTTGGTCTGCCGACATGCGATAGTATTCCAAGCGTCCACCATAGAACACCTTGAACTTTGGACATACTTTCCATTCGTCAGCGAAATAGAGCGCCAACTTGTTTTCAGAACCCTTGGTATATTCCGGACTCAGCTCGTTATATCCGAAGGTCTCAGAACGACGGGCTGTCTGTGTAGGGTCGAGCGGATTGACATACATTTGGCTCAAGGTGCGAGGATAAGCCTCCACCGTGCCAGCCCACTGAAAAGATGAAGAATAGTAGTCGAGGTGATAGTACCATTCGTTCAAGCCAACAATCAACTTGTGGCTATTCAGTTGCTTGCTTATTTCTGTGGTCAAGAGGGTATTGCTCACCTTGCCTATATGCAACCAAGTGCGACGGCCTTCGATGAGTCCACTGTAAGCAGAACCATCAGGCAACTGGTAGCCATCAGCTTCGCTCACTTCCGAGATGGTGCTGCCGCCATAATCCACATAGTTGGCATGTGGAGCGTTCATGTATTTGGCGTTGAGTTTCCACAACCAACCATTATCAAACTGATACAGGCTGATGAGCGCAATCTCGTTGGCTTGATTCCCACATCCGTCGCCCATGTTCCATGTTTCCATCTTGCCTGTCTTTGTGTTCAGGTATTGAAGAGAGCCCTGCCGCTGCACATAAGAGTTCATGCCAGGGTCGAAGCCCTCTATTTTCTTGATGCTTCCATCGCCTTTATAGATGAATGGAGCCTCATTGGCAAAATTGCCAGGATTTTTACTGTTGGAATACTTGTACAATAAGGAAACGCGTCCCTTGCCGTTGTTAAGGATTCTGGTAATGCCAAGGTGATAGAGTTGAGTGCGGTCTGAATAATCAGTAAAGCGAAGCTTGAAACTGCCTGGGTCGAAGTTTTGATACATGCTGGCTGTATAGAGCCAGTTGTCACCGATACCACCCGAGAGATTCAAGTCAAAGCTTTGCATACCGAAATGATTTGCTTTGTAATTCAGCTTGCCCTTAAACTCTTTTTGCCCCAATTCGCTGAAAGAAGAAACAGCATAGGCAATATTGCCTGTAGCGATGGCAGACTCCGATGGAGTCATCAAGTCGGTACTTTTCAAAGAGGCATCGCTACGCCAATGAGCAGACAGCTTATGCACAGAAGATGAGTAGACGGCAGGCAAGCCATTCTCATATACGGTCACATCCTCGCTTGGCAATCCTATCTGGATTTCACGAGGCTTGTTGGCATCAGATGCGTTGAGCATCACATTGCGCTCCTCCTTTTTCACCTTGTCATCAGACTCGTCGGAAGGAAGTGCATACAGATGGCTTGTTGCCGACGTGGCAACCAACGCCATGAAAAATGTACGGAATCTTAGGCTCATATTTACACGATTTAAATAGGTTTTCACTTGCCGCCGGATGTTTCCCGATTGCACTTGCAAAGTTAGGGCGATTTTTCAGGTGTTGGTGTCGCATGTAGGTAACAGGTAGACACGATGACACAGATGATGGCATGTAACGCGCTAAGAATCAGGGCGGATGTGAAATTAATACTTTTTAGGAGAGTAGATAGTGGAAAGACGAAAGATAGTGGTATCTTTGCGCTGAATTAAACGACAAGGGTACCTATGAAAGTTGTATTGTGGCTTTTGATGATGATAATGCCCATGATGGCAAGTGCCTATACGGAAAACGAGGGACAATTGTTCCGCCGTTTGGATAGTTATGTCGCCCAACGGAGCATGTTCTCGCAGAAAAAGGAGCAGAAGCTACTAAGACTCAAGAAGCGGGCTCGCATGACAACCAACAAACGCCAACTTCTAAGTCTTTACAATCAAATCTATCGGGAATACTACACTTATCGTTACGACTCGGCTATGGCCTACGCCAAGAAAGGTTGTCGGCTGGCAGAAGAACAGAATGTACCTTATTACATCGACCTAAACAAGATAAACCGTGCGGCAGTGCTGTCCACGGGCGGTTTTTACAGTCAGGCAGAAGAACTGTTGCTGGCGATGAATGTAGAGAAAATGTCGTCAGATCTGTTGCAATACTATTATTATACCTTGGCTTGGGTATACAACTATTGGGAAACTTTCTGCGACAAATCAGAGTTTCAAGACGAACTTGTTGCCAAGAACACGCTCTATTTAGGCAAGACCCTTGAATGTATAGGCAACAAAAAAACGGCTCTTTATTATTATCTGTCTGGAGAATACGAATATAGGAAACTGCACACGAGCAAAAAGGTGCTTGAATACTACAAGAAAGCTCTTGCAGCCAGCCCATTGAACAGTCGCGTGCATGCCTCATCGGCTTATTGCCTGGCCCGCTATTACCAGGAGACTGGACAGATGGACCTGTATGAGAAATACATAGTCGAAGCAGCCATTTCAGACATAGTATGCCCCCTGAAAGAAAATCTTGCCCTTCAAGATTTTTCTACCTATTTATACAACAAGGATGTCTCTTATGCCAAAAGGGCAGCCAAGTATATCAATTGTTCGATGGAGGACGCCCGGTTCTACAATAACCGTCTCCGCATGGTAGAGATTTCCCGCATACTCCCACTCATCACAGAGGCCAACCACCAAGCAGAAGTGCGCAAGAATCGTATCGTGACCACATTGCTTGTAATAGTGAGCATCATGTCTGTCGGATTTCTTATCACGATCATATTAGCTTTCAAGATGAACAAACGGCTCACCAAGAGCCGCCAAGAGGTAAAAAGCCAAAACTCTCTCTTGGAAGAACTGAACCAAAAATTGGTAAACACAAACAAGCGCAGAGAAACCTACCTGCACTTGTTCATGGATATCAGTGCCGTGTATATCAAGAAGTTGGCAGACTATCGCAAGTTGGTGAGCCGCAAGATTAAGGCAAAGCAAACTGACGACCTTCTGACAACTATCAATAGTTACAAGTTGGCAGAGGAAGATGCAGCCAATTTCTACAATCGTTTCGACAAGGCTTTCATTGACCTATACCCTAACTTTGTGGATGAATTTAATCAACTGCTGCAGCCTGACAAACAAATCGTCCTCCCTGCTCCCAATAGCTTGACCAAAGAGCTGCGCATCTATGCTTTGATGCGTTTAGGCATTACAGATGGGCAAGAGTTGGCCACGCTCTTGTTCTATTCTACCCAGACCATCTACAACTACAAGACGGCCATCAGAAAAAGAGCCAAAGATAGCAACACTTTTGACGCAGAAGTCAACCATCTGTGCCATGTCATAGCATAGCTGGCCATATTACACACCGAGTGAGGAAACGTCTCACCATGCCTCCAGCTTGTCGGCTATCTCTGGCATCTGCTCCTTGCTGAACACGGGGTCCTTGCCTTCCTTCTTCTGCCGGCGATAATCCTGGAGCAGGAAGACGGCCTGGCGCGACAGCATCACGATGGCAACGAGGTTGCAGACGGTGAGCAATGCCATGGTGATGTCTGCCATGCTCCACGCGAAGTCGAGCGAGACCACGGCGCCTATCATCACCATCGCTGCCACGGCAAGACGATAGACGAAGACGCACCACTTCGAGTCCTTGATGTATCTGACATTGGTCTCGCCATAATAGTAGTTGCCTATGACGCTGCTGAAGGCGAATAGCCAAATCAGCACGGCCACAAAGGCATTGCCTATGCCGCCTATCTCGTGGGTCAGGGCGTCTTGTGTGAGTTGGATGCCGCTGGACGCGGTGACATCCACGCCACTCACCAAGATGATGAACGCCGTACACGAGCACACCACCAAGGTGTCGGTAAACACGCCCAGGGCTTGTATCAGTCCCTGCTTCACGGGGTGGGAGACCGTGGCCACGGCTGCGGCGTTGGGCGCGCTGCCCTCGCCCGCCTCGTTGCTGAACAAGCCTCGCTTGATGCCCTGTATCACCGTCACGCCGAGCATTCCGCCCGCTGCCTGATTGAAGCCAAAGGCATTCTCAAGGATGGTAAGCATCACTTTCGGGAGAAGCGTGATGTTGCAAAGCACCACACCCGCGGCAAGCACAAGATAAACGACCGCCATCACTGGCACCACGGCTGACGAGAACTTCGCCACACGGTGAATGCCACCGAAGATGATGACAAGGGTCAGCGCCGTAAGCACTATGCCCATGGTGGCAGTGTCGAAGCCGAAGGCTTTCTCCCACGCCGCGCAGATGGTGTTGCTCTGCACCGAATTGTAGGCAAAGCCAAAGGTGACAATCATGAGTACGGCAAAGAGAATGCCCATCCAGCCCTTTCCCAATCCATATTTCATGTAATAGGCGGGACCTCCGTAGAACGAGGCCTCGCCTCTCCGCTTGTAGAGCTGGGCAAGGGTCGACTCGATGAACGCCGACGACGAGCCGAGCAAGGCGAGCATCCACATCCAGAAGACGGCTCCCGGGCCGCCTACGCTGATGGCGGTAGCCACGCCTGCCAAGTTGCCCGTGCCGATCCTGCTCGCCAACGCCACCACGAAAGCCTGGAAGGAAGAAATGTGCTTCATCTTTCCCTTCACCTTCACGTCGGCCGAGAGCTCGTCGGGGCCAATGTCGTCGGGCTGCACCTTGTCGGGCCGCAGCAACAGGCGAACCATCTCGCCAACGAGGCGAAACTGCACGAAACGCGTCCGCCACGTGAAGAAGACGGCGCAACACACCAGCACCGTGATGATGATGTAAGTCCAGAGAAAATCGCTTATCTGTATTGTTATATTCTGTAGTGTATCCATGTCGTCATGTATGTTTGCACGTGGTCTGTCTCATGCAAAGGTAAGCACTTTGTTCGTCAGAACCAAACGACGATGCCGTTATCTTGCGTGCCAGCCCATTTTCCTTGCAGAATGCAATTATCTGTCTGCCGTTTTTGCCATATCGTCATTATTGTGTACTTTTGCACGTGAAAGGAATAGGTAGTGTCAATTCTGTAAGACTTAGGATGCGATGATAAGGGCGGCAACACCCTTGGTCCTGCTGGAGAAGGCATTATAAAGGTTGTATAACAAGAAGGACAAGGGGACTTGGATCATGAAAAGAAGAATCGTAGTAAAAGTGGGCAGCAACGTGCTCACGCGTCAAGATGGCAAACTGGACGTGACAAGGATGTCGTCTATCGTAGACCAGATAGTGTGGCTTCGTCAACAAGGCTATGAAGTGTTGTTGGTATCCTCCGGTGCTGTAGCCGCAGGGCGTGCGGAGTATCACACGGGGCATCAGTTGGACAACGTGGAGCAACGCCAGCTTTTCTCTGCCATCGGACAGGTGAAGCTCATCGGCCTCTATTATAGTCTCTTTCGCGAATACAACGTCAAGATAGGGCAGGTGCTCACCATGAAGGAAAACTTCGGGTCGGAGGAGCAGTACAAGAACCAGAAGGCTTGCATGCAAGTGATGTTGGAAAACGAGGTCTTGCCCATCATCAACGAAAACGACACCGTGTGCATCACCGAGCTGATGTTTACCGACAACGACGAGCTCTCCGGCCTGGTGGCGCGCATGATGAACGCCGACACCCTCGTCTTGCTCTCCAACGTGGATGGCATCTACAATGGAGACCCGAAGACGTCTGCAGCACGCGTCATACCATCCGTATACTACGACAAGGACATCAGCGAGTATATCCTCCCCAGCAAAAGCAGCCATGGGCGTGGCGGCATGACATCGAAGGCGAAGACCGCCCACGATGTGGCCAATGCCGGCATCAAGGTCATCATAGCCAATGGCAACACGCCCAATATCCTCATTGACCTGAAGGAGCGCCCGATGGAAACCCTCCACACCGAGTTTGTGGCAAGACCAAGGTAAAATGGGCTGTTTTCAGACCTCTTCGGCTTCCCAATGCAATGCCACCGGCTTTCCAGTGCAAAGCCGGTGGCTTTTCAGTGCAAAGCCGATGGCTTTCCATTGGAAAGGCAAAACGCCCCCAAAAAGGCTCATTTTTTATAATCCATGCCCCATTTTCATGGTTAGCCAACCCGTAATGGACAAAAGAGGGCGCATATTTGCGCCATGTCTAAAATGAACAACGTTTTGTCTGAAATGGATTTTGAAATATACCGATAATTGGGCAAATTTGCACCAAAATATTAAAACCTAAAAACAAATATAATATGTGGTATACTTCAATTTTAGCAAAGAAGCACTATTATAGTATCCTGTTTTTATGGATACTCTTTCCGTTGATGTCGTTGGCCCAAGGTGGCAAGACATTGACAGGAACGGTGCAAGACGAAACCGGAGAAGGACTTATCGGCGCGACGGTCGTGGAGGAAGGCTCTTCCAAGGGTACCGTTACCGACTTCGACGGCAATTTCTCGTTGCAATTGAGCGGCACGGCAAAGAGCGTCAAGGTCTCTTATGTGGGCTACAAGACGAAGGTGCTCCAGATTCCCGCCTCTGGCCGTTTGAACATTCAGATGGAGCCCGATCAGAATGTGCTTCAGGAGACGGTGGTCATAGGTTATGGTGTGCAGCGCAAGAGCGACCTGACGGGTTCCGTCTCAAATGTCAGCAGCAAGGACTTCAACCAGGGAGTCATCAATTCACCAGAACAGTTGATCAACGGCAAGGTGAGTGGTGTGCAGATTGTCAATGGTGGCGGCTCGCCGTCGGCAGGAAGCACAATCCGTATCCGAGGCGGCGCTTCGCTTAATGCGTCCAACGATCCGCTGATCGTGCTCGACGGTGTGCCTATGGAAGTTGGTGGCAGCGTGAGTGGCAGCGGCAATTTCCTGAGCCTTATCAACCCCAACGACATTGAGAGCATGACCATCCTGAAAGACGCGTCGTCAACCGCCATCTATGGTTCGCGTGCGTCAAACGGTGTCATTATTATCACGACCAAGAAAGGCTCCGACTCTAAGAAGCCAAAGATTAGTTTCTCCACTACCAATTCGTTGCAGACACGCACCAAGACGGCAGACATGATCAGCCGTGACGAGATGTACAGTCTCGTCAAGACTTATGGCACTGACCGCCAGAAGTCGTTGCTCAACGACGATGTGAATACAGACTGGAACAACGAGATCTTCAAGACAGCCTTTGGTACTGACAACAACGTGGGCATCTCCGGCAAGCTGGGCGCTCTTCCTTATCGCCTGTCTCTTGGCTATAACAACCAGGATGGTATTCTGAAGACCGACAACATGACCCGCTACACTGGTAGCCTGTCGTTGACGCCAACTCTGCTGGACAACCACTTGAAGCTGAATGTCAACCTGAAGGGAACTTATAGCGACACACGCTTTGCAAACACCAATGCCATCTGGGGTGGTGCTACCCACAACCCTTGTTCGCCTGTCTATTCGGGCAATGATGCGTTCTTGGGTTACTACGAGGCTGTAGATGCCAATGGCGTGCCAATAACCGGAGCTACCGGCAACCCTGTCGGACTTCTGAACAACTACAGCTCAACCTCTGATGTCTATCGCGTGGTTGGAAGTTTCGACGCTGACTACAGCATGCACTTCCTGCCCGATCTCCACGCACATCTGACCTTGGGTTATGACTGGTCGAAGGGTCAGGGCAAGATATATGTTCCCAAGGAGGCATACCAGTATTACAATACCGGTGGACGAAATTACGGCTATGGCCCGCAGAAAAACAACAATCGTCTGCTGACATTCTATCTGAACTATAGCAAGTATTTTGACAATATAAAGAGCAACATCGACGTGACTGCCGGTTACGACTATCAGTTCTGGAAGTACACATACGCTGCCTACGTGGAGTTGAACGACAAGACCCCCGCAGAACAGCAGGCAGCATCCGCAGCCGATGACCAGCGACACGTTCTTCTTTCCTACTATGGCCGCGTAAACTACAGTTACGATGGCAAATACCTTCTCTCAGCCAGTGTTCGCCGCGATGCTTCTTCACGTTTCAGCAAGAACAACCGTTGGGGTTCGTTCCCGTCGGTGGCTCTTGGATGGCGCGTCTCCGAGGAGAAGTTTTTCAAGGCTTTGAAGCCTGCGTTCAGCAACTTGAAACTCAGGGCCAGCTATGGTGTGACAGGTCAGCAAGACGGAATAGCCAACTACAGCTATCTGCCTCTTTATACCGAGAGCCAAAGTGGCGCCTACTATATGTTTGGCGGAAAGCCAATCCACACCTATCGTCCGTCTGCATACAACAGCAACCTGACATGGGAGACCACCAAGGCATGGAACTTCGGTTTCGACTTTGGTATCATCGGTGACAGGGTGACGGGTTCTTTCGACTATTACAACCGCAAGACGGAAGATCTCTTGGCCACGGTTCCCGTTGCTGCCGGAACAAACTTCAACAAGCAGATGCTCAGCAATGTGGGCAACATCAAGAGCGAGGGTTATGAAATCTCAATCAATGCCACTCCCATCATGACGGACAACTGGCAGTGGGACTTCAGCGCCAATGCCACTTACCAGAGCAACAAAATCACCAACCTTCGACTCAACGACCGTGCCGAATCGCCCAACACGCCTACCGGCGCCATCGAATCACACTATGTGCAGGTGCTCTCCGAGGGTTACGAGCCGTATAGCTATTATGTGTACAAGCAGATCTATGACGAGAATGGAATGCCGATAGAGGGTCTCTACGCCGACCTGAACGGTGACGGCACCGTAGACTCAAACGACCTCTACCACTACCATTCGCCTGCCCCCGACTGGATCCTTGGCTTCTCTACATCCATCAGATGGAAAAAGCTGACACTCAGCACCTCGCTCCGTGCCAACATAGGCAATTACCTGTATAATGGCATGGCGATGAACACTGGCGCTTGGGAAACCATGTCGTACAACGATTATCAGTTGAACCGATTGAACACCAGCTATTTGAAAACACGTTTCCAGAAGCGTCAGCACGAGAGCGACTACTATGTGGAGAACGCCTCGTTCCTGAAGATGGACAACATCCAGCTGTCGTATAATTTCGGAAAGATCAGCAAATGGTTCTCTTTGAACGCGTCGCTGATGGTACAGAACGTGTTTACCATCACAAAATATACCGGCGTGGATCCAGAGAATCAGGGCGGTATCGACATGAGCGTTTATCCTCGTCCAAGAATTTACTCACTTACCGTCGGACTTGATTTCTAAACAAATGACCAACATGAAAAAGATATATCTAACACTATTAGCAGCCTGCGCCTTGATGAGCTGCACAGGCGACCTCGACCAACAGCCTCAGACCGACAGTCAGACTACCGTGGATGTCGTCTATGGCTCAGAGGAAGGATACAAGATGGCATTGGCCAAGCTCTATGCGTCATTCGTGATCGTTGGCCAGGAGCAGGGCGGTGGCAATGCGGACATCTCCAGCAACAACGGCCACGACTTCTTGCGTGGCTACTTCAACCTTCAGGAGTGCCCGACCGACGAGCTTGCCGGAACATGGCTCTCTGGCGACAAGATAGAGGATCTCACATACATGACATGGGATGCCAACGACCCTTGGGTGGCAGACACATATTATCGTGCATACTACACCATCGCGCTCTGCAACGAGTTTTTGGGTCATGCCACGGAGTCTGCGGTCGCCGGCAACGCCAATCTTCAGGCTTACCGTGCGGAAGCACGTTTCCTCCGCGCGCTGGCCTACTATTATGTTCTCGACCTGTTTGGCCAAGGCCCGTTCGTAGACGAGACAATGGGTGTCGGCTCGTATGTTCCCGAACGATACGGCAACAGCCAGCTGTTCGGCTATATCGAGTCGGAACTAAAGGATATTAGCGCCGACGGACTTCTCGACGCGTCTTCTGCCGAGTATGGGCGTGCTTCCAAGAGCGCGGCTTGGGCTTTGCTTGCCAAGCTTTATCTGAACGCGGAGGTCTATGGCGCGGGCGACCACTACACCGACTGCATCACCTATTGCAAGAAGGTGATGGACGCTGGCTATTCTCTTGAAAAGAACTATGGCAAACTGTTCAATGCAGACAACGACAAACGCACCAACGAGATCATCTTCCCGTTTGTCGTGGATGCCGTGAACACGGTTTCCTGGGGTGCCACTACCTATATAGTATGTGGCGAGTGTGGAAACTCCAGCTCGCAGGATCCTGCCAAATACGGTCTTACAGGCGGCTGGGGCATGTTTCGTGTCCGTGGAGAATTACCTGCTTTGTTTGCGGGCAACGAAACTGCCGACAGTCGCTATATGTTCTATACCGACGGACAGGAGCAATGGCTCACCAAGGCTATCGACGACCAGAGCCAGGGATACTTTGGCGAGAAATACTCCAACCTGACAGATGCCGGCGAGGCTGCGTCGAATACGGGTGCCGTGGGTGCCGACATCGACTATCCCGTGTTCCGTCTGGCTGATGTCTATCTGATGCTGGCTGAGAGTGTTCTACGTGGCGGCAAAGGCTCAACCCGCGCTGAGGCCTTGGACTATGTGAACAAGCTGCGGCAGCGTGCCTTCGGAAATGCAGACGGCAACATCAATGAGGCTCAGTTGACGCTGCAGTTTATCCTTGACGAACGCGCACGTGAACTTTATTGGGAAAGTTGCCGCCGCACAGACCTCATCCGTTATGGTCAATTCACCGGTGGATCCTACAAGTGGCAATGGAAAGGCGGTGTCGTGGACGGACGCTCCACGGCAAGCAAGTACAATGTCTATCCCATTCCAACGGCAGAGCTCTCTGCAAACCCGAATCTGAAGAACGAAAATTATTGATAGCAATGAAAACATTAAAATATATCTTTGCATCGCTTCTGGCTGCCATATCGCTGACAGCTTGCGATAGAGACGGTGACATGACCACTACAAGCGGGGCACAGCCCGTGGAGCTCACCGGGTCTGGCGACGTGGTCATCGATAAGGATCACACCAATGGCCTGGCACTGACGCTCAACTGGACTGACAACAGCAGGCTGACCACGAACGACGAAAGGGTGCAGGCACCTGTTGGCGCGGTAGTGAACACCCTTCAATTCTCAAGCACGACAGGCTTTGAGTCGCCAATCGAGATGCTGACCGAAACGGGAAGCACGTCCATGCAGCTGACGGCTGAGAGCCTGAACTCGCTGGTTGGGCGCGTGGGACTGGAGAGCGAAGTGGCTTCCACATTATATATACGCATGCGCTCTGTCCTTGCCAACAATGTGGATGCCCAGTACAGCAATGTCTACCAGATCCAGGTGACGCCATATCGCATTGACATGACGCTCGGATTTGTGCTTGATGCCAGCGGAGCCGACACGGGCAATCTGCTATATTCTCCAAATTCTGATGGCATCTACAGCGGTTTCCTTGGTGCCAGCGGCTGGTACAACTGGTGGTTGCAAGAAGGCAACGGCGTGAAATGGGGCAATATCGGCGACGATGGCAACGGAAAACCATTTGTCATCAGCAGCAACGACCTGCACTGGAACTTCTGGTATCCGGGCCAGTCGGGATGCTACTATACCGTGGTGAACACCGTGCGTCAGGAATGGTCTGCGCTCTATATCCCATCGCTGACGGTCAGTGGCGACATCAACGGTGAGATGACCTACGATCGCAAGACCAACAGGTGGTCGCTTTCGTTTACCGCGACAAAGACCGGAACGGCAAATGTCCAGATTGCCGGAACAGGTAGCCAGTACAACTCCCAAACCGGCACAGACGATGCTGCGGCAATCAGCACTCCGGTGGCTTTCGGAATGGACAGCGGCAAGTTGACTTTCGGTCAGACGGCATCCAACATCACTGTCAACGTGCCCACAACCGGCGAGGTGTCGCTGGTGCTCGATCTGGATGATCCTAGGGAATGGAAGTGTGAAGTGACGGAAGGCAGCGAAAAGCCTGTGGAAGTGGAACAGAAGCTTTATGTGCTTGGCAATGATGACACATGGAACTATGACCAGTACCTGACCCTCTACGACGAGGAGAATCTCTGCTATGCCGCGGCTGTCAACTTCAACTGCTCGTGGGGCTACTACTTCTCAAAGGAATATCAGGGCTGGGATCATGTGAACCAAGATCCAAACACTTCGGAGTGGAAACTGACACTCGACGGTACAGACGACACCAACATCCAGGCTCCGGGAAAGGGACTCTATGTGACGATAGCATCACTCGGATGGATGTCGTATTGGTATGGCATGAACGAACCTATCACGTCTGTGTCGTGCACGGGATTCAACGACAATTGGGACTTGACAGAGATGACGGCAGATCCGAACCATGTGGGTGTGTACACGGCACGCATCAAGGCAACCGCCGACACTCCGTGGGGCGTTCAAGTCCTGATGAACGGATCTTGGGACTACATGTTCGGTACCTACAAAGACGGCTCGCTGCGGTGGTCTAAGAAGGAAGACGGCAATCCCAAGGGATGGGAAGTGGGCAAGACTTATACATTCACCGTTGACCTGTGCAAGTGCACATATACATTAACAGAATAAAAACGATATGGTTATGATTAAGAATATGATGGGCGGCACCTCTCGTCTCTTTGGTGTGATAGCATCATTCGTGTTTTTCTCTTGCGTGATGGCATCGTGCACACAGGAGAGCCCTGTCACCGAGCCGCGTCAGCAAGAGGTGACGCCTGTAGAGGCAGGCACGTTTGCAAGGGGAGCCGACGTCAGTTGGCTCACCCAGATGGAGAGCGAGGGCTTCACGTTCAACAACAAGGCTGGTGTCGCGACAGACTGCATGAAGCTATTGAAGGAAGATTGCAATGTGGATGCCATTCGTCTCCGTGTATGGGTCAACCCTACGGAGGGATGGAGCAACATGGATGACGTGCTGGCAAAGGCCCGCCGGGCAGCGGCACTCGGACTCCGTGTGATGATAGATTTCCATTTCAGCGACACGTGGGCAGATCCGGGCCACCAGCAGACTCCTGCCGCTTGGGCCGATTATGACCTGGCACAGATGAAGAGCGCCGTAGCGGAGCACGTCAGCACTATGCTCAACAAGCTCAAGACCTATAATGTGACTCCAGAATGGGTACAGATAGGCAACGAGACGCGCACCGGGATGATGTGGCCTTTGGGAAAAATATCAAACGGCAGCAACTATGCCGAGCTTACCAATGCAGGATACGACGCGGTGAAGGCGGTCTTCCCCGACGCAAAGGTGATAGTGCATCTCGATAGCGGCGACAATCTTGGACTTTATACTAACGTCTTCAACTATATGAAGAACAATGGCGGTAAATATGATGTTATCGGCATGTCGCTATACCCGGAGAAGGGCAAGTCGGCAGAATATGTCACCAGCTGCGTCAACAATATAAAGACTCTCTTCGACACATACGGAAAGCCCGTGATGCTCTGTGAGTTTGGCATGGACTATGACCAGGCAGAGGAATGTCGCGACTGCATTGCTTCCCTCATTGCCAAAGGTCAGGTCACAGGACACCTGGAGGGCATCTTCTATTGGGAGCCTCAGGCTCCTGCGGGATATAATGACGGCTATAAAAAGGGATGCTTTGAGAACGGGTCGCCCACGGTGGCCTTGGACGCGTTTAAAAACTGATATTGAAACCGTTTGTCCATTACGACGGTTGCTTGTGAAGAGGGGAGGGCGCACCTTCCCTCTTTTTAAAAATGATAAAGAAAAATATGAGAACACTCTTATTGGTTCTGCTGGCAGTGCTTTCCCTAGGCTGTAAGGCGCAAAACAACGACAAGTTTCGTCCGGGCAGTGTTTGGCTGGATGATGAAAACAATGTGATCAATGCCCATGGTGGTGGATTGCTCTACCACGACGGCACCTATTATTGGTATGGTGAGTACAAACAAGGTGAAACCATCTTGCCAAAATGGGCAACGTGGGAATGCTATCGCACCGATGTGACAGGAATAAGTTGCTATTCATCCAAAAATCTTCTGAACTGGCATTTTGAGGGACTTGCCCTGAGTGCGGAGAAAACAGACTCCCTTCATGATCTTCATTTCTCGAAAGTGGTGGAGCGTCCTAAGGTTGTCTACAATGCCAAGACGCACAAGTTTGTCATGTGGATGCACATAGACAGCGCGGACTATTCAAAGGCCAGTGCTGGCGTGGCGGTGTCGGACACTCCTGTCGGTCCGTTTACCTATCTGGGCAGTTTCAGGCCAAACGGTGAAATGAGCCGCGACCAGACCTTGTTTGTCGATGACGACGGAAGAGCTTACCAGATTTGTTCAGCAGAGGACAATGCGACCATGTATGTTCATCTGTTGACAGACGACTATCTGAAGCCGACCAAAACCTTTACCCGCAACTTTGTGAAGAAATTCCGTGAGGCTCCTGCGGTGTTCAAGCATCAGGGAAAGTACTACCTTCTCACTTCCGGCTGCTCGGGATGGGATCCTAACGTTGCCGATGTGGCTGTGGCCGACTCCATGCTTGGAGAATGGAAATCGTTGGGCAACCCGTGTGTGGGCAAGGACGCTGACAAGACATTCTACGGGCAGAGCACATACGTCCAGCCTGTGGTTGGCAAGCCGGGCCTCTACATAGCGCTTTTTGACCGTTGGAAAAAAACAGACTTGCCAGATTCGCGTTATATATGGTTGCCGTTGCGTTTTGAGCAGGCTGCCCCCAAAATTGCCTGGCAAGAGGCATGGGCGTTCTGATTTTTTTCTAATTTTGCAACATGATTGCCATTCGACATAGACTTCGCGGATTATTATTGGCAGCAATATCCATTTTGTTGCCTCTTGTCTCATATGCATTTGAGGTCGCACCGATACAGTTTGACAAAATCACCCTTCCATACGAGGCCAACGTAGTGGAGCATATCTACAAAGACTCGCAGGGGATGATGTGGTTTGCTACAAGACGTGGCCTGTTTGCATACGACGGCTATAATGTCCGGCGGCTATTCGAAGGCAACTATCATGCTATTGTGGCTATCGACAAGGAAACCCTTTGCATCGGTGGGGATGGCGGCTTGAGATGGCTGAACCTGAGAACGGAGCAGCTGGTCTCGCCATACAAAAAGGTGCCAGCCACCGGAGAAGTCCGCTCCCTGGCATGTCGCAATGGCATGATGTATGTCGGAACAAAATCGCATGGACTGTTCTGCCTAAACCTGAAAAAACATTCGTGGCGGCATTTTGAACTGCCCGGTGGCAAGAAAAACGACATCGTCTTCTCGTTTGGACTTGCTGCCGGTCGTATGTATATCGCCCATTATCATGGTCTTGCATGGATAGATTCGTGTGGGAGAATACAAGACGCGGGCATCGGGGACAATGTGTATGCCGTGTGGCATGACAAACGGAGGGAGAGCCTTTGGATAGGAACGGAGCATGGGCTGCTGCGTCATGATTATAAGAACGCGAGGACAACAACCGTCAGTTCCGGATGCACTTTCAACCAGATTGTGCCCTCCCCATCCGGCGATCTCCTTTTGGCTACAGAGTTTGGTCTGAAGATTCTCAATCCTCAATCTGGCAACATCCGTACGATAGACCATGATGCTTCATCGCCCCAGAACGGTCTTCCGAGCAATACCATCCACCAGATATTCTGTGACGGTGACCTCGTATGGATAGCTACCGACAGGGGAATTGCCGTTACCCAATCGAGAAACATCTTCGAGACAATCCCCCTTCCTTCGCTGACCAATTCGCGTGACGGCAATGTCATCACCCGGATTCTTGTTGATTCAAGAGGTGGAAGGTGGCTGGGCGGCGACAACGGACTGCTGCATATAACCCCCGGCAAGACCACGTGGTTCAAGGTGGGCAGTGGGCTGAAGAAGAGCGTGATAAGGTGTGTCTACGAAGACCGCGACAAGGATATATGGATAGCGACAGACGCAAGCGTCGCAAGATACGACTCTAAACGCGATGAGTTCAAATACTACGTGTTGACAGACCCGAAAGGCAGAAATTCAAACTGGGCTTACGATATCTATGAAGATGCCGCGGGAAGACTGTGGGTAGCAACCTATATGGGCGGGCTTTATGTGGTTGACAAGAAATCGTTGCTGGCATCAGGTGGCGAATTTACGATGAAGGACAGCCCGTTTGGAAATCACGACGAGATAGTAAACACCATCTACCGGTTCTTCCCCGACGAGAAGGGCGTGCTGTGGGCATATACCAGCAAGGGCCTTGTCGCAATCAACACCAACACGATGAAGTGCACGCTCCGGCAGAAGATATTTATAGACAACATGATTCTTGCCGATGGCAAACTGTGGCTCGATGTGCAAGGACGGTTATACAGGTACGACACGGAGAAAAACAAAAAGGAAGAGACGGGGTTCTATGTCAAGGATGGCATGATACAGGCGTTTGCGTATGAAAACAAGCGTTTGTGGATGTCCACTTCCAGCGGACTGTTTTATGTTAACACGGCAGACGCTTCGATACATTCTTTCAACAACGCCGGAAATAGTTTTACGGCAGGTGTATATGTGCCTGGCGACGCGTCCATTCTGTGGGGTGGGGAAGACCTTGTGTGCAGACAGAATCTACATGTACAACCCAAGACGATAACTCACCCCAAGGTGTTCATTTCGTCAGTAATGGTCGGCGACTCAGAGGTGGCAAACTGTGTTCCCAGATACAATAACTTAATAGAACTGGATGACCGTGAGGACATTGTGCTTAACTTGGCAACTTTCGCCTATGACAGGAAAAACGCGGAGGTGTTCTGGTACAAGATAGGCAGAAACGGCGAATGGCATTCTCTGCCAAACGGGTCGAACAGGATCATGCTGACGCACCTTTCCGGGGGAGACTATAAACTGTATTTGACAACCGACGCTGACCACGAAGCCGCTTCGGTGACCGAATACGTCCTCTCTGTGCCATACCCCTGGTACTTCAGATGGTGGGCGTGTATGTTCTATTTGTTTGCTGTTGTTGTCATTGCCTGGCTGATACAGAATCGCTACAAACGTCACGAGCAGGTTCTCTTTGAACAACGTGAGCGCGAGCGGGTGATGTCGCTTACCCAGCACAAGATGGATTTCTTTGTCGATATGTCGCACGAGCTGAAAACCCCGCTGAGCCTGATTGTCGCCCCTCTGGAAAAGTTGTTGTCGGAGACCTCAAATGCAAGGCTCAGGGATAACCTCAAACTGATTCATGGCAACGCCCTTAGGTTGAACGAACTGATACACCGCATTCTCGACTTCAAACAGCTGGAGGCTGAGGGAGAAGACCAGATACTTCCTTCCCGCGTTGACCTGTGCAGTGTCGTATCAGGGTGTATTGAGGAGTTTGCGGCTCTTGCTCAGGAAAGAAACATAACCATAGTCAGGGAGATGCCCGAAGGCTCCTTGCTGATGGATGTTGATGTGGTAAAGATCCAGATGGTAATACGCAATATCCTGTCCAACGCATTGAAATATGTTGAAGATGAGAAAGGAAAAATAGTGGTCCACGTGGAGGAAGCACACTCAAAGGTCATTGTCTCCATCAGCGACAACGGTCCGGGCGTGCCCAATGGTGACCTTCAGAAAATCTTCAACCGCTATTATAAAGCGCAAAACTCACGCGAGGGATCTGGCATTGGCTTGTCTGTAGTCAAGAAATATGTGGAGATGCACGGCGGTGAGGCGAGGGTGGAGAACAAAGATGGGCTCAAGGTAACCATAACCCTTCCTCTTACCTCTGTTCCTGTCACCGAAGAAAAAAGCGATGCTGTCGCTTCCGACAAACCGATGGTCTTGATAGTGGACGACAACCGCGAAATACTTGATTTCTTGATAACGGCATTGGAATCTTCGTATCGGTGCATGACTGCACAAAGCGGCGAAGAAGCCTTGACGTTGCTGGAGACCACGGTTCCCGACATCGTGATTACCGACCAGATGATGCCGGGCATCGACGGAACGGAATTGTGTCATCGCATTCGGTGCAATCATTCAACGTCGCTGGTTCCCATTATCATGCTGACTGCAAAAGACGATACCACGACAGAGCTGAAGAGCATACGCAGTGGGGCTGATGTGTTTATGCCCAAGCCTTTTGATCTTCGGAAACTACAGTTGCACATTGTGCAATTGCTGAACAGGCGCAAGGCCATAGAGCAGAATGTGCGTATAGAGAGCATTACGTCGGTTGCCGAAGAAGCTCCTTCTTTGACAAGCGACGAGGAACTTATGGAGCGGGTTGTCAGTCTGATAAACTCTAATATGCAATCAGAGGAATTCAATGTCACCAAACTTTGTGACCTGATTGGCATGGACCAAAAACAGCTCTATAGAAAACTGAAGCTTCTCACCGGCGAAACTCCTGTCAGCTTCATTCGCAAACAGAGACTGCAACGGGCTGCCGCACTTCTGAAACAAGACAGGTTCACCGTTTCGGAGGTGATGTATCAGGTGGGTTTTAGCAGTGCCTCATACTTCACCAAGTGTTTTATTAAGGAGTTTGGCACTTCGCCAAAGGAATACAAGTAGCCGCATAAAGATACGCGTGCCGCTTAAAAATATTTGTTTTATTGCATAATTGTTGCATTTGTCAATGTTTATACTTATCTTTGCCCGCGAAAAGTCTTATAACTATAAGAAGAAGGAGATAGGGAATGGAACTGAAAGAGACTTTCCAAAAGGTGAAGGCTGCAAGCAAGACCTTGTGGAGCAACTTGGCGTGATGGTCATCAACGACATTGTTAGAAAGAACGCGTCATTTATCGAGAAGACGATGGCGTTCTTCAGCAGCTTGCGCCCTGTGCTCTGCATGGATCCATTGACAGGCGAGCCAAGCGTGTCAATCACCGTGGAACCAACGCAAGAATACATAACCATTCGTAGCATCTTCATGACGAACGCTCATTTCTATACTTGATGACCGACTTATACATTGTGGATAGCATCATCATGGAATTGAAATCAGCAGGCTGTGCCTGCTGATTGTAAAAGATTCTCCATCTACTAATAAACTACCCTATGGCTATATACATACTAATCAGTCCTTACTACTACAAACGGGCTAACTGAGTCGGTTGCATAAATAAGAAATAATCTCGAAGCCTACAAACTTTTATCGAAAAAAGTGAAGAGAAAGGTTGATATTTCAACAGAAAGAAGTATCTTTACACCAGAAATTATATAAAAACAAGCAATATGGGAGCAGTATATGTAACAAGGAATATTGATTTACATTTATGCCTTTGACCATAACCCACCGCACATTCACGTAAGAAACGGAGAAGGTACTTTTACAATTACTATCAAAGACAGAATTGTAGAAGGACGTGCAAAATCAAAGACGATTCGTCTGATTAATGACTTTATCGACGAACATGAAGATGAAATCATGGAACTTTGGGGCAAAGCCCAAAGAGGAGAAACGATAAAGAAAGTACAACGATAAAACAAAACGGCTATGATATTAACAATAAAAGATGTAGATTACTTAGGAGATTATACTCTTCTTTGTACTTTTAATGATGGAGCTAAGAAAAAGGTTGACTTAACCTCGCTCTTGAAATACCCTGCGTTCAGCGAATTGAAAGACAAGAACAAGTTCATTCAATTCGGTTTAGACCAAACGATATTTTGGGCTAACGGTGCTGATATTGCACCAGAATATCTATATGAGCATGGAGTAACAGCGGACTCTTAGCAATTCTTCAGGCAGTGCCTGAAGAATTGCGGAAGTAAAAACAGTAGGCTGTGTCTACAGCCGTGTAGAAGAAAGGAAGGCACGTGGATGGGAGCCGGCCCTTTTTGCATTATATATCGTATGATTATCCATTTACGGCCTAAAAAGATGTTTTTTCTTGCATGAAGTTTGCAATTATCAATAATCATGCTTACCTTTACCATCATATTAGAACATGGTAGAAGAAAGGAATAGCGAATGGAACTGAAAGGGACTTTCCAAAAGGTGAAGACGGCAAGCAAGACCTTGGGCTTGCTGACGGATGAACAACGCAACGATATTCTCAAGGCGGTGGCTGATGCCATCATCGCCGAGATTCCAACGCTCTTGAAAGCCAACGCTGAGGACTTGGCGAAGATGGACAAGGCGAACCCGATGCACGACCGCTTGCAACTCACGGAGCAACGCCTTCAAGACATAGCTTCGGATATGCGACACGTCAGCACCCTCCCCTCACCACTTGGAAGAGTTCTCAAGGACAAGACACTCGACAATGGTTTGCACCTGCAAAGGGTGAGCGTTCCTTTCGGTGTGATAGGCATGGTTTATGAGGCACGCCCCAATGTCACCTTCGACGTGTTCTCGCTCTGTTTCAAGAGTGGAAACGCGTGTGTGCTGAAAGGTGGAAAGGACGCCTGCGCGTCCAACGTGGCGAGTGTCGCGCTCATCCACAAGGTGTTGGTATCGTTTGGCGTCAGCCCCGACGTGGTGACGCTTCTCCCTGCCACTCACGAGGCGACGGCCGAGATGCTGAATGCCGTGGGCTTCATAGACCTCTGCATACCACGTGGCGGCAAGAAGCTCATTGGCTTTGTGCGCGACACCGCCAAGGTGCCCGTGATAGAGACGGGTGCCGGTGTGGTGCATTGCTACTTCGACAAGACGGGCGACCTGGATATGGGCAAGCGCATAGTGGCCAATGCCAAGTGCCGCAGGGTGAGCGTATGCAATGCACTCGATTGCCTGCTGATTCACGAAAGCCGATTGGGCGACCTTCCAATGCTATGCGAAGACCTTGCCAAGAAAGAAACCAAGATACATGCGGACGCGAAGGCATACGAAGCGTTGAAGGGTCTCTACCCCGACACATTATTATATAAGGCTGAGGAAAGCGAACTGAGGATGAAGGCTGATGACCCTAACCTGAAGAGCATTTGGCATACCGAATGGCTCAGTATGCAGATGGGCATCAAGACCGTGGCATCGGAAGATGAGGCTCTCGACCACATAGCCACCTACGGAAGTGGGCACAGCGAGAGCATTGTCTCGGATGATGAAAAGGCCCAAAAGAAATTCCAGGCGATGGTGGATGCCGCGTGCGTCTACGTGAATGCCCCAACAAGTTTCACCGACGGAGCGCAGTTCGGGCTTGGTGCCGAGATAGGCATCAGCACGCAGAAGTTGGGCGCGCGAGGGCCTATGGCACTGGAGGAAATCACCACCTATGAGTGGTTGATCACTGGTAATGGGCAGACGAGAAGCTAAGGGAGGAGTGAAGAGTGAAAAGTGAAGAATGGAGAGGGGAGAGTGAGGAATGAAGAGTGTGGAATGAAGAATGAAGAATTTAAATTAAAAACGAAATAAAAAATGAAGACATTTTTTAATGTGGAAGACCTTGGCGACTTGAAAACCGCTCTCGCTGAGGCACTGGAAGTGAAGGCCAACCGTTTCGGTTATCAAGAGTTGGGCAAGAACAAGACCTTGCTGATGATTTTCTTCAACAACAGCTTGCGCACTCGACTGAGCACGCAAAAGGCAGCGATGAACTTGGGCATGAACGTGATTGTGCTCGATGTGAACGCTGGCGCGTGGAAGTTGGAGACTGAGCGCGGGGTGATTATGGATGGCGACAAGAGCGAGCATTTGCTGGAGGCCATTCCCGTGATGAGCAGCTATTGCGACATAATAGCTGTGCGCTCGTTTGCAGGATTGAAAGACCGCGACTACGACTACGCTGAGACCATAGTGAACCAGTTTGTGAAGTATTCGGGCAAGCCGGTGGTAGCGATGGAGACTGCCACAGTGCATCCTTTGCAGGCGTTTGCCGACTTGATAACGATAAACGAGAAATGGGCTGAGCTGCAAGGCAATGCTGCCACCAAGCGCGACCATGACCGCCCGAAGGTGGTGTTGACGTGGGCGCCTCATTGCCGTGCCTTGCCTCAGGCGGTGCCAAACTCGTTTGCCCAGTGGATGAACAAGGCCGACGTTGACTTTGTGGTGACGCAACCCGAGGGTTATGAGCTTGACCCGAAGTTTGTGGGCGATGCCAAGGTGGAATACGACCAGAAGAAGGCTCTCGAAGGTGCCGACTTCGTGTATGCCAAAAACTGGAGCTGCCCGGGCGTGAAAGATCCGGCACAATATGGCGAGATATTGAGCAAGGACATGGGGTGGACGATAGACGCGGAGCACATGTCGTGGACAAACAACGGCTATTTCATGCACTGCCTGCCCGTGCGCCGCGGACTCATCGTGACCGACGACGTGATAGAGAGCGACCACAGCCTGGTCATACCAGAGGCCGCCAACCGCGAGATCTCAGCCGAGGTGGTGCTTAAGCGAGTGTTGGAGAGCCTTTGATGGTAGGGCTCACTTGGTGAACTCGCGGACAATCAGTCCGTTGTAAGTATTCAATGACAACCGCACTTTGCTGCCGGTTGTCATTTGTTTCATGGGTATGCTGATATAAGTGTCTACGGTGTAATATTCTGGTACGCCACCTTGACTGTGCAAAAACCTCATGCAGTAGGTGGTCGTCCCGTTGCTCACCACGGTGCTGTCGAGTGCCAGTCCTATGCTCTGCTTTTGGTCATCGCCGCTGGCCTGTCCAGTCTTCAAGCCCAGGCGGAAGTTAATGTAGTTGTCGTTTTTGCTCTTCCATGCGCTGACAAAGCTCACGGGGTCGGTAGATGTCAACGTAAGCTTTGACGGATCTGCCGGCTTGAGCGTATAGACCATCTTTGCCGCAAGCGGCTCAACGACATTGGAGTCGACTCCGTTGGCATACATATTATAATTGAGCAAGACGCGGCAAAGGGTGTCGGCCTTGATGTTCCAACTCGTTTGCAGAGGCTGCGAGAAGGTTAGCTGCACGTTGTCGTCGGTTGTTGCCGAGGCGAGCTTTGCCTGACTGTCGGTAATGGCATCCACGAAGTCGGTGCGCAGATAGCTGAGGCTGGAGTCGCCTTCTTCGTATGCGGTGTTGGAGCAAGAGGAGAAAAGAAGGAGGAACCCCGCCAATGCCATCAAAAGCCTCTTGCTGGTTCCTAAACAAAGAGAAAGCCTCTCCCCGGCCCTCCCCAATAGGGAAGAGTGAGCAATACCGGGCGATGTTTCAAATATATGAGAGACGACTTTCGATCTCAGATATAAGACGGAAAGCATGTTTTCGAGATATTCTATTCCTTTATGCATCTTCATTTTTTCCTCGGTATAGCTCACCCTTTCCTATTGGGGAAGGGCATGGGAGAGACCTCTAGAGGGGGGCTTTTATCTTACTTCGCGAAGTTGAACTTGCTGAAAAACTGCTTTAGCTTACCCGTAGACTCCGTTGCCGTGAGATAGTTGCGGGTGGGGTAGGCATACTGGGTGAGGAGGCAGCGACGCAAGAAAGCTTCGTCCTTGTTCTCGATGTCGATGAGGGCAAGGCGGCTGGCAATGTATTCCTCGAAATTGTCGTAGTCGGCCTGCGTGTAGTTTTCAGAATACATCTTCGTGTTCTGAATCATGTCGAGTGCGATGTAGTTTTGCGGATACAAGAGGTAGCTGCGGTGTATCTCGTGGTCGATATGCTCGGCAATCTCCTCAAACATCTTGTTGCGGGGCTGCTCTTGGTTCACGGTCTGCAACCACTCGTCAATGCATGGGGCGCAACAATAGTGTATGTGTCCCTTGAATCCCTTGATGCCGACGTTCATGCTTTCCAGGTCGTCGCCTGGCGACTTCTTCCAATAAGGCAGGTCGCGTCGCAACTGGTATTCGCGCGCCTTGAGGTAGTCGCATGGGTCATATTGATAGCTTATGGCCAATGGCACGATATGGAGCTGGGTAAGACGGTCGATGATGGAGCCCTCGCCACCCATGGCCATCATCTTGAGTATGGCGGGTTGCGTGAGGTCGTTGGAATTCTTGGCGCGACCCTCTCGCTGTGCTATCCAGATGTTGTCGTTTTTCTGTGACACAACGAAGTGCATGTATTCAGACATGCGCTTGCTGGCGCGAAGCATCTCGCTCGATTTCAACGCGCGCTCCACAGTGAAGGTCTTGTTGATGCGTGCCAGGTCGCGAACCCAGTCGAGCTGCAGCAAGTTGTCGCCAATGGCAATCTCGCAAGTGGTGCCAAAGCCCGTGTCGAACAGCGACTTGTCGAGGAACGCAGAGTCGAGCACTATGTCGCGGTGGTTGCTCACGAAGGTGTAGCGCTTGTGTATGTCCACGTTGTAGAAGTTCATGTCGATGCCGTTGCTTTGCTCGACAATGAGCTTCTGCAGTATGTCATAGCAGAAATTGCGTTGGAACTCGAGGTTGGTCTTGCAGGCGTGCATTTTCTTTGCCACGATTTCCAGGGGCACGTTGGGGTAGAGGTATGCTACAACTTGTTGGAACAGTTTGTCAGCAAGTAGCTTGTCGTACACTGCTGGAAGCTCCTCGGGCTCATAGGGCCTTATGGGGTCAAATTCCGAAGGTATTTTCATACTGATAATGTATTATGGTGTTGGGTGATTCTTGTGGTTTATTCGTCTACGGTCACTATTTCGATGCCCATCGCCTCGATTTGTTGGCGTATTGGCGCGGGGAGACGGTTGTCGGTGATGATCATGTCGACGTCCTCTATGTTGCTTATCTTCGCGAACCCGCGCCTTCCGAACTTCGTGCTGTCTGCCAGCACGATGGTCTTCTGTGCGGTGTGCATCATGGTGCGGTTTATCTCTGCCTCGCGCATGTCGGTCGTGGAGATGCCAAACTCAAGGTCGATGCCGTCGACACCAAGGTACAGCTTGCTGAACGAGAATCCCGACAGGATCATCTCGGCATACTTGCCCACCACGGAGAGGCTGGTGTGGCGCACTATGCCGCCGAGCTGGATAAGCTCCACGTTGTCGAGCGGAGCCAGAGCCTCTGCCACTTGCAGCGAGGCGGTGACAACGGTGAGGCGACTCTCCGGGTGGATGTTTCTCGCCAAGGCGTGGATAGTGGTGCCAGAGGCCAAGACGATGGAGTCGTTGGGCGTTATCAGTTTGGCGGCTTCTATTCCGATGAGCCGTTTTTCATCCATGTTGAGCTTCTCCTTCTCCGTTACCGTGCGGTTGTTGGTGAAGGGATTTATAAGTATTGCCCTGCCGTGGCTGCGGTAGAGCTTGCCCTCTTTCTCCAAATTGGTAAGGTCCTTGCGGATGGTAACAGACGAGACTTGCAGGTTGTCGGCCAGCTCGGTTACTTGTATGGAGCCTTGCTTGAGCAGGTTTTCCATGATTTCGCTATGACGTTCTTCCTTGGTCATGGATGATTGTTTTTATTTTTTACAAAGATAACCTTTTTATTCTAATCATGCCCCCTATGCATAGCTTTTATAGGTATTATTAACAGTCAAAAAGACGGCGATTTCGCTGTGCTTTCATAGTGAAACCGCGGCTGTAGCAAAACGATATTCACGTCTTGATGCGCCTTGCTTGATTAGGTGTCGTTTGACTTGCGCCTTCCCACGACATTGCACGAAAAAAGCCCCAGCTCGCTAAAGCTGAGGCTCTTCCTATTAAGTGTTTCAGAGTGTGTCTACAGGCTGAGGAGCACAACGCTTGCCCTGAAGTAAGCCTTGCTTGCCTCCGGGTTCCACATCATCTGGGCGGATACCGGCAGGTCATACTTGCCAATCTTCAGCTTGTATGTGGCGCCAAGACGGATGTCGTTGATGCCGGCTGACTTTCCGTAGAGGTTGTTTTGCTCGCCGGGATACTTGTCCTTGTCGTATGGGTTGAGTGCGAAGATGCCGCCAACGGAAGCGTCAACAGCCCAATCTTTGCTGTCGTAGAGGCGATAGCTTGCCTGGACGAAGGTTGAATAGACGTTCTGCTTGTTGGCTGCGCCACGGTCACGTCCCACGAGGAGTGTTGCCCACGAGAGCGTGAGCGGGAATCCGGCTTTCACGCCAAAGTCGTAGCTGATGGCAGCGTCGAGAAGGTGCGATGTCTTGCGGGCGTCCCAAGTGAAGTATTTACCATTGCCAGGAATGCCGTCGGAGAAGTTCCACAAGTCCCAAACGGCGATGTTGAAGCCGCTGTTGTTGTAGTTGAGGTAGACATCAGCCTCCTTGTAGTCGCCGTCAACGGCCATTCCGCCCCACAAGCCAATCTTGAAGTGGTCGTTGTTGTCGCTGAGGGATACATCGTTGTTGAGAATCAGTCCGTTTCCAACCTCAAGACCGCGCCAAAGGTGTGATGTTTCCAGACTGGCAGACTCGTGTAACTTTTGTGCCTGTGAGCTCAAAGGAAGAAGGGATATCGCTGCCAGGCATAATATTTTGCCAATGTTTCTCATAGGAGTTTTCTTTAATGGTTTTGTGTTTATCGCTTCTTGATAGTTCTCGCTATTGCGTGTTTAGAGGCTCATGAGCCAGATGCCGCAGAGACCGGCAACGGCGCCGCCGAGCACAGGACCCAAGACGGGAACCCAAGAGTAAGCCCAGTCGGGATCGCGCTTGTCCTTGATTGGGCAAATGGCGTATGCGATACGTGGGGCAAGGTCGCGGGCAGGATTCATGGCGTATCCTGTGGTGCCGCCAAGCGACATGCCAAGAGCTACGATGACATAAGTGATTGGCACAGGACCGAGGGCTGAGAGACCGAACGTGTTGCTCTCTGGGCAGTAGGTGTTGCCCTTTGTGCCGAAGGCGATGATGAGGAATACCAGCATGAATGTGGCGATGAACTCGCTAATGAAGTTGCTTGAGTAGTTGCGGATGGCAGGAGCCGTGCAGAACACGCCCAGCTTGGTGTCCTTGTCCTCTGTAGCGTCGAAGTGGTCCTTGTAGAACAGCCACACGATGACACCGCCAAGGACGCCGCCAATCATCTGGCCGGCAACGTATGCGGGAACGGCAGCCCATGAGAACTTGCCGGCAATGGCAAGACCAATAGAAACGGCAGGGTTGAGGTGGGCACCCGTGTAAGGACCGGCAATGAGCACGCCCATGCAGACGGCGAGACCCCAGCCGAGGGTGATGACGACCCAACCAGCTCCTTGGGCTTTACTCTTGCTCAGACTGGTAGCGCAGCAAACGCCGTCTCCGAATAACACGAGCACCATTGTGCCGATGAGTTCCATGAGGAACTGTGTAGTCATAGAATAATCCATAATAAATAATTAGTTTTGGTTTATAAAGTTTTTATGCTTTCCTCCTTTAGGTTTCTGGCCTGCCTTCCCTCTCGATTGAAGCGAAGAGGAAAGGCAAGGATGCAATGGCTTATTTGTGGGTCAATGTGCGCTGGATGGCATCAGCCCATCCTTCCTTGGCGTTCTTGATCTCCTCGTTCTCAGGAACGGGGTTGAACGTGCGCTCCACTTGCCACTGGCTCTTGATCTCGTCGATGTCTTTCCAGAAGCCCACTGCGAGACCTGCGAGATAGGCGGCGCCGAGGGCTGTCGTCTCCGTGATCTTCGGACGCACCACTGGAACGCCGAGAAGATTAGACTGGAACTGCATGAGCAGGTTGTTGCGTGAAGCGCCGCCATCGACCTTCAGCTCCGTGAGAGGAGCGCCGAGGTCTTTGGCCATGGCCTGGGCGATGTCGTAGGTCTGGAACGCAATGCCATCGAGAGCGGCGCGTGCGATATGGGCGCGAGTGGTGCCGCGTGTGATGCCTACGATGGTGCCGCGTGCGTATTGATCCCAATAAGGAGCCGCAAGACCTGTCAGGGCTGGCACGAAGTAAACGCCGCCACTGTCGGGCACTGATGTGGCAAGCTCTTCAATCTCGCCACTGCTCTTGATGAAGCCGAGGCCGTCGCGAAGCCATTGCACTACGCTGCCGCCAACATAGATGGAGCCTTCGAGAGCGTATTTCACCTCGTTGCCAATCTTCCATGCCACGGTGGTGAGGAGGTTGTTCTTGGAGAGCAAAGGCTTGTCGCCAATGTTCAGCATCACGAAGCAACCGGTGCCGTATGTGTTTTTGATGGAGCCTGGCTCAAGACACATCTGGCCGAAGAGTGCGCTCTGCTGGTCGCCTGCGATACCTGCGATAGGCACCTCGTGGGCAAAGATGGTGGTCTTAGTGTGTCCGTAGACCTCAGAAGAAGACTTCACTTCCGGCATCATGCTGCGAGGAATGCCGAGGAGGTTCAGCAAGTCGTCGTCCCACTGGAGGGTGTTGATATTGAACAACATCGTGCGGCTGGCGTTGGTGACATCGGTGCAGTGAACATCACCGCGCGTAAGGCGCCAAACGAGCCAAGAGTCCACGTTGCCGAAACGCAGTTTGCCTTTCTCGGCACGCTCGCGTGCGCCAGGAACGTTGTCGAGAATCCACTTGATCTTCGTGCCGCTGAAATAAGCGTCGATGATGAGGCCGGTCTTCTCGCGCACCTTGTCCACGAGCCCCTGTGCTTTCAGCTTGTCGCAGAACTCTGCCGTGCGGCGATCCTGCCAGACGATGGCGTTGTAGATTGGTTCCTCGGTGTCGACATCCCACACGATGGTGGTCTCGCGCTGGTTGGTGATGCCTATTGCGGCGATGTCAAGGCCATTGATGTCGATGGCTGATATGGCTTCTGCTATCACGGCAGCCTCTGAAGACCAAATCTCGTTGGGGTCGTGCTCTACCCATCCTGGTTTCGGGAAGTGCTGTGTAAACTCTTTTTGTGCAACACTGCAAATCTTTCCGCTGTGGTCAAAAACGATCGCGCGGGAACTGGTTGTTCCCTGGTCAAGAGCTAAGATGTACTTTTGCATGGTGATTGAGTTTTTAAGTTTGTATTATGTTTTAGAACTGTCGTCCTTGGACGATTGTTTTGGTTGTTGTTAGTCGTGTAACAGCTAAAAACATAATGGGTTGCAATGCTATTCCTATGCGACAAAATTAGGTAAAAAAGCAATGCTCTCCAAATGTTTTAACTGCTTTTTTTTATGCTGTTCTTTCCTTTTAATGTTCCGTGTCGCGGATTCGTGAATACGGACATAACGGCTTGATTTATTGAAGGTTCGGATGGCGTTGTCGTTCTGCCGCTTGTGGCGATTACAAGGTTGGCAGGATGGGAATCGGATCATTCGTTCAGCCTTCTTGTGGCTTCTGCGTCGATGGCTTGGGCAAGGAGCGAGATGGGGTTCTCTACAGGGAGACCAGTCGACATCTCTATCTGCCATTTGCAGGTTTCGCAATCGGTGGCCACGCAGTCGGGGTTCACTTCGCGAATCTGGTCGAAGAGCGGTGCTCCAATCTTCTGCGAGCGCTCGTAGTTCTCTTTCTTGAATCCGTAGGTCCCGGAGATGCCGCAGCAACGGCTTTCGAGCACGGTGAGGTCGAGTCCCGGAATCATCTTCAACAGCTGGATGGAATATACGCTCCAGCCCATTCGCTCCATATGGCAAGCGGTGTGGTAGGCAGCCTTCTTGTGGAAGTCGTTGCGGAACGCGAGCTTTATCTTTCCCTCGTCTATCTTCTGGCAGAGGAATCGGGTGGCTATCATGATGCTGTCGCGCACCTTGCTGTTGTCGATGTCCAGCAAGTCCTTGTATTCGTCGCGCATGGTGAACGTGCATGTCGAGCTTGTGGTAAGCACTGCCTCGTTGCCTCCGTTGACGGCTTTCTCCATGGAAGATATGTTGACCTCGCCCTGCTTCTTGGCTTGCTGCGGAAGTCCGTTGGCGATGAGTGCCACGCTGCAGCATTTCTCCTTCTCCAGAAGGCGCACGCCATAGCCGCACGCATTCATGACCTTCACGAAGTCCTTGCCGAGCTGTGGAAAGTTGTAGTTGACATAGCAGCCGTGGAAATAGCTCACGAAGCGGTTGTATTCTTGTTGTTGGGGCTCAGCCTCCTTGTGGAACCACGTCTCAAACTTCTTTCCGGCGTATGCAGGAAACTGCCGGTGCTGGTCAATCTTCATCACCTTGTCGAGAACGACCTTGGCGGGTTTCAACCCGAGGAAGAAATTGGTCAACGGAGCCACGAGCGTTGCCATTGAGCCGACGAAGTCGGTGCTGGCAAGCATCCTGTCGCGCAAGCTTGGCGAGTGGGTGCTGAACTCCATTCGGGCAGACTGGATTATGTCGCCCACCTTGACACCGTTCGGGCAAGCCACTTCGCATCGTTTGCAGTTGAGGCAGAGTTTCAATGTCTCGTTGAAGAAGTCGGGGTCTTTGAGGCGGTAGCGCAGCAAGTCGGGACCGGCATGTTTAGGGCCGGGATATTCAGGTTCCACGGTAGACACGGGGCAATATGCGGTGCAGATGCTGCACTTCAGGCATTGCTCGTAGTCGTGTTCGCTGAGGTTCTTTATTTGTATCTTCTCTTGCATAGCTGTTATCTTTTGTCGGATGAAGTGAGAGTTGAAGCCACGGCAAGAGCCGTCAGCAAGTCGATACCAGTTGAGGTTGCCATGCGTGGGTCGTTGCCGCTGAGGATGGAGCCAATGGCATACACATTGTCTAATGTTTGGCCGTCCTTTGCAGCCAACAGATTGTAGTCTGTCTTCACGCCAAACGATTGGTATGGTTGCTTGTCGTAGAGGTTGCGCGACGTCCATTTAGTGCGGTCTTCGTCGTAGTCAACGTCGAGACCCAGTATTGGCTCGCGCACGCCCTCGTAGTCGGATGTCATGCCGCCGCCAAGGAATGATCCGCAGGCGAACACGAAGTTGTCGGCTTCGAGAGCCGTATCGCCCAGTTTGTCGGTATACACCTTCTTTGCGCGTTTCCCTTCCAGCTCGCCTTTCACGACGCTGTTGTTGGGAATCAGCGTGCCGCCCAGTTTCTGGAAATATTGGCGCAGAAGTGTCTGCACGCGAACGCCGGGCACGGAAGGAGGCATTGTGGCAACGAACCGTGTGTCTACGGGCAAACAGTCTTGCAGCAGTTTGGCGGCGTGGTCGTTTGCCACTCCCAACACGGCTGGCAGGAGAAGCAGGTCGATGCCAGTTGGCACGGTGGCTTTCAACTTCTCTGCCACTTCTTTCACGTTGTTGTCGTTGGCGAGGTAGCTGGCTATGTTTGTGGCGCGCATCTCCGTTGGGCTCTGCCTTGCGTGCTCCAAGAGAGGAGTGGTAACGGTGCAGAGGCTCACCTCCGCGCCATAGCCACGCAGGCCGTTGGCGATATAAGGCACGGGAAAATCGAGGAAGCCGGTGACGTTGGCAAGGCAAATCTTCTTTCCCTTGAGCTCCTCGGCGTTTGCCACGGTGAACAGTCCGTCCATTGTCAGCCATGTCGGTATAAGCTTGCCGATTGGCGAGAGGCGGTAGTGGTTCTTATGCGTGTCGCCTTGTGTGCTGATGCCCGCCTCTTGGAGCAGGGCTTTGGCTTCAGTGGCGAGGGTCTCAAGATCTTTCACCTTGCCGTATGGGTGGCTTGCGGGCAGTTGGCTTGTGGCCTTTGCTGGGTCGTCTGTCTCCTTGCCATCGTTGTAGCCGATGAGGTCGAACGAGCCGGAGTTGAAGTGCAGGCTGCTTTGCCCACCGCTAACCACGGCAACCTTCTTGCCTTTCTTGGCGAGGGCGATACCGCATGTCAGTCCGCTCAGTCCGCCACCTATTATGATAGTGTCGAATTTCATGTTTGTCAAGCGTTAAGTCCACAAAGTTCCTGGTAAATCTTCAGCGTCAGCTGGCTCTCTTTCAGCGTGTCGCCCCATGCCACTGGTTGCATGCCTTTCCAGCGCTCTTGCATGAACGATGCGAGGTCGGCGAGTTCATCTTCAGGCTTGTTGTTGCCCACTTGGCACAACACGCACGACGCACGGCAAGCGCAGAGCGCGGCCTGGCATGTTCCCATGCCGATGCGTGTGCGGCGGCGCAGGTTTCTGAGGTTGTGGACGTGGAGCTTGTCCACGGCAAACTTCACCTCGCCGGCGCTTACCTCCTCGCACTCGCAAACCAGGGCGCGGTCTTCTATCGTCTCGTGTGGAATGTCCTTGGTGAACGTGCCGTGACGGCCAATCTCGGCGATGCGGCTCGTCGATGCCGCGAGGTCGCTATATATGTCGTCGTGCATCTTTGCCTTTATCTCGCTGTCGGTCTCCTCCGAGCCAGGGAGAGGCACCACGGCGGTGTCGCATTTCTTGTCGATGCCCAACTTCTGGCAAGCGAGGTTGGTGGCTTTCTCTGCCATAAGTCGGTAGGTCATCATCTTTCCGCCCGTAATGGTGACGAAGCCTTTAAGTCCGTCGCGTTTCTCGTGGTCGAGGAGCACAATGCCGCGACTGATGCTTCTGCCCGAAGGATCGTCGTCGGATGCCACCAGCGGCCTCACTCCGGCGTAGGCTCGGATGATGCGTGTCGTGGCGAGACTTGGCGCGAGATGCATGCCTTCGCGAATCATGAGCTCCACCTCCTCAGGTGTGGCTCGCATGTCGTCTATCTGGTCGAAAGGCACGCGCGTGCTCGTCGTGCCAATCACGCAAACGGCATCGTCGGGCACGAGAATGTCGCCATTGGCAGGCTTGCGGCAACGGTTTATCACCATATGGTTGACACGGTGGCCGAAGATGAGCAGCGTGCCCTTGGCGGGGAACATGTTTATCTGCACGCCAGCCAGTTGGGCCAAGGGCTGCCCCCAGATGCCGGCGGCATTTATCACGAGGCGGCAGTGGGCTTCGCTTTGCTCACCGGTGCGGTTGTCGCGCAGTTTCACGCCTTTCGTCACGCCGTTCTCTATGATGAATCCAATCACCTCCACGTATGTGTGCACCTCAGCGCCATGGCGCTTGGCGTCGATGATGTTGGCGGTGGTAAGACGGAATGGGTCTATTGAGGCATCGGGCACGCGAACGGCCCCGATGAGTGTGGGATTGACAGCGGGTTCTATGCGGCGAGCCTCTTCCGGGGAGATGATGTCGGCCCTGATGCCGGCTCTCGTGCAAGCCTCTACAAATGTCTTCTGATAGTCGAGGCTGTCCTCGGGGAGAGTGATGAAGAGGCCGTCGGTCTCCTCTACGCAATGGCGGGCCACTCGGCGAAGCGTCATGTTCTCTTCTATGCACTCGCGTGCCGACTCTTGGTCGGTGACGGCATAACGTGCGCCACTATGCAACAAACCGTGGTTGCGACCAGTAGCTCCGTTGGTGAAATCGTTCTTCTCTACAAGAAGGACTTTCATTCCACGGCGAGCGCAGTCACGTGCAGTGCCGGCTCCGGTGATGCCTCCGCCGACAATTATCACGTCATATTCTTCTTTAAAGGTCTTGTCAATCATTGCGGTTTTTATATATAGGTATGATGCTTTTGCTTCGAAAGCAAAGTTATTCAAAGTTGCTTACATTTCGATACTTTAAAGCAGTTATTTTCTTCAGATTTATATTATTTAACAATATCGAAAGCTTTGTTGTGCGGTTTTGTTTAGAAAAAATCAAGAATGGTGATTCTTTTGGTTTCGTTTTATGCGTTTTGAGCCAAACGGATACTTTGCAACTTGGTTGCGCTTTCCGGTTAATAACTTTGCAACCGAAATAAGACGGCTAATGTAGGATAGATAAAAAATATAAGATATGGACAGAAAAAAGTTGTTTCGTATTGCGGCTACTGCCGTGTTGCTCTTTGTGGCGTGGATGATTACGCGATCGTTTGCCATGCTGGTTTGGGGTCAGCTTCTCGTTTACCTCGTGCCTTACATTATTATATCTTATGATATCCTTGGCGAGGCCATCGAGGAAGGCATTGGCGATCGCAATCCTTTCAACGAGGATTTCCTCATGTGCATAGCCACCATCGGTGCCTTGCTCATAGGTTTCATTCCTGGTGCTGAGCCGCAGTTTCCCGAGGCGGTGTTTGTGATGCTTTTCTTCCAGGTTGGCGAGCTCTTCGAGGATTATGCCGAGGACAAGAGCAAGCGCTCGATAAATGATTTGATGGACATCCGCCCCGACGTAGCCAACGTGGAGCGAGGCGGCGAGGTCATTGCCGTTGACCCCAAGACGGTTGCCGTGGGCGAGACTGTCGTGGTGCGTCCTGGCGAGAAGGTTCCCATGGACGGCACGGTGATAGATGGCGTGTCCAGTCTCAACACAGTGGCTCTTACGGGCGAGAGCGTGCCTCGTGCCGTAGGCGTGGGCGACGACGCGTTGAGCGGCTGCATCAACGTGTCGGGCGTGTTGCGCATAAAAGTGTGCAAGTCGTTTGGCGACTCCACTGCCTCCAAGATAATAAAGCTCGTCGAGGAGTCGGCTGAGAACAAGTCGCATAGCGAGACTTTCATTCGCCGTTTCTCTCGTGTATATACGCCAATAGTAGTGTTCCTTGCTATCGCAGTGGCTTTCCTGCCTCCGTTCTTCTGCGACAGTTATTCCGAGGGGCTTGCCACATGGGTCTATCGTGCCTTAAGCTTCTTGGTGGTGAGTTGCCCGTGCGCTCTCGTCATCTCTGTCCCGTTGAGCTTCTTTGGCGGAATAGGCGGCGCGTCGCGCAAGGGAATCCTCATCAAGGGCGGCAACTACATGGACGCACTCGCGAAGCTCTCCACCGTGGTGTTCGACAAGACGGGCACGTTGACCCAAGGTGTCTTTGCTGTCGATGCCGTACATCCTGAGGCAATCGACGCCAACGACTTGTTGCATCTCACCGCCCACGCCGAGGAGTATAGCACCCATCCCATTGCTTCCGCCCTTCGCGCGGCTTTCGACAACGCCACGTTCAAAGACGCCGCGCTGGGCAATGTCAACGTCGCGAATATTGGAGAGTTGCTCGCCGACGGTTGCAAGTTGGACAATGTTGAGGAAATAGCAGGCCAAGGCATTCGTGCCACGGTTAATGGTCACGATGTCAGCGTGGGCAACGTTAAGTTGATGGAGGCTTGTGGAGCGAAAGTCACTGAGTGTGGAAAATGCAAAAACACCGTGGGCACTGTCATTCACGTGGCGGTGGACGGCGTGTACGCAGGCCATATCATCATAGCCGACAGGGTGAAGGCCGACAGTCGTGAAGCCATTGCCGGACTGAAGAAACTTGGCATTGGGAAGACTGTGATGCTCACGGGTGATCACGAACGCGTGGCGGAAAGTGTGGCAGCCGACCTCGGATTGGACGAATTCCACGCCTCGCTCCTGCCTCAAGACAAGGTAGAGTGGGTTGAACGTCTTATCACTTCCAAGCCAAATGGCTCCACGCTCGCCTTCGTGGGTGATGGCATCAACGACGCTCCCGTTCTTGCCCGTGCCGATGTGGGCATAGCCATGGGCGCTCTAGGCTCAGATGCCGCAATAGAGGCTGCCGACGTGGTGTTGATGGACGACAAGCCTTCGAAGATTGCCACTGCGGTCTGCATAGCTCGTCGCACCATTGCCAACGCTCGCCAAAACTCCACTTTCGCCATAGCGGTGAAAATAGTTATCCTCATTCTTGTTGCCACGGGTGTGCTTGGCAGTCTTGCCATGCCTTTGGCTGTGTTTGGCGATGTTGGCGTCATGGTGCTATGCGTGCTCAATGCCATGCGAACGCTGAGGGCGTAATCATGGTGGGCGTTTTCAGCTTTTCGGCTTCCCAACGTAAAGCCGCCTTCATTCCAGTGGCAAGCCATCGGCTTTGCATTGGAATGAAGGCGGCTTTTCAATGGAAAGGCAACCGTTTTGTGTCGGTATTCATAATTGGTTAATACACAGGTTTTTATGCCATCTTGTTTTTGTTCTTTACGAATAAGTATGGCGATTTGTGCTTTTTTTTGATTGCTGAGTTCATTCAGCCCTTCTTGTGCATCAGATAGTTGACACACTCTTTCATTACTTGTGCGCCGGAAACCTTCATTGCTGCGACATAGAGCATGGTAGCGATAACTATTTTTATGACCATGCGGAGCAGCAAGCCATGGAATAGCGAGGCTACGACGTAGGCGATGGCGCAAGCCGCAAATGCCGCGAGCATGAACGGCAGCAGGTCCTTGAGCAGGCTGAAGAAGCTGTAGTCCACTATCTTTCGTGTGAAATACTGCCACGCTATAGTCCACAAGGCAATGAAAACGGAATATGCCGTGACCATGGCTATGATGCCTTGGCGGGCGAAGACGAGAATCACCGCTATCTGCAACACTATCTGCGCTATGTTGACCCACATGAAGATGTCTGACCGTCCTTTGCTGACGATGAGCTGTTGCATGGGCAGATACACAGGGATGAAAGCCCCGCTTATGCATAGAATCTGGAGTATTGTCACGCTGTCGATCCATTTGTCGGAGATGAGCAGCACTATAAACTCGTGGGCGATAATCGCCAAGCCAAACATCGCTGGGAAAACGAGAAACGCCGTGAACCGCGTCATCTTGCGTAGGATGTGCAGCTGGCGGTTCTCTTCTGTTTGCGTGGAGGCGAACACCGGTTGTGCCACTTGCGCCAGCATGCCTGAAACCAGTCCTGATGCCATGTTGTTCCATTTCCAGCCCTGCGTGAAGTTGCCAACAGTCTTCACGGGGAATAACCTTCCGAAGATGACGGTGAGGATGTTTTGGCTCAACTGTGATATGATGTTGGTGATGAGGATCTTGCTGCTAAATCCGAACATGCGCTTCACGGGCGTGAAGTCGATGTCGAGGGTAGGGCGGAAAGGCATGAGAAAATACTTGCCGATGTTTTGCATGCCGGTGTAGATTAGTTGTTGTGCCACGAGCGCCCAATAGCCCATGCCCTTGAATGCCAAGGTTATGCCCACTATTCCGCTTATGGTGAGCACCACGATGCGCTGCAAGGCAATGGGCTTGACGATGAGGTTTTTGGTCAGGTACGCCTGTGGCACGATGCCCAATGCCGACAGGGGGATGCAGATGAAGATGACCCTACACAGCAGCGTGAGGTTGTCTTGGTGGTAAAACCGGGCTATCAGCGGTGCGCAGAAAAACAATATGACATAAAGGCTTGTGCCCATCATCGTGGAGAACCAGAACACGGAGTTGTAGTCCTTGTGCTGTGGGGCCTTGAGGTTGATGAGCGCCGATGTGAACCCGCTGTCCTGCACGCAACTGGCAATGGCGGTGAATATGGCCACCATGCCCACCAATCCATAGTCGGCAGGACTGAGCAGACGAGCCAGAAAGACGCCTATTATGGCATTGAGAATTTGCATGCTGCCATTGTTCATGGCTGCCCAGAAGAGCCCCGAGGCCGTTTTTTCTTTCAGTGAGCTCATGAGAACCTTTGGTAAATTGCGTTGTTGCGTTTAATGAAGTTGTAGTGGAACACTTTCTTGCGGAGCTTGGAGAAGTTGAACTCCCAAACGAAAGCCAGCCGTTGCCACGGTGTGAGTTTCTTGTCCTCCTCATACATCCCCGGCGGGAGGTATGTGCGGTAGAGCATGGCAAGGGTGTCGAAGGCGCTGAAGTCATTGTGCTTGCCTGTGAATATCCACGTCTCGGCAAGCATGCGGTCTTCGCGCTCTTTTGGGGTGAGGGGCCTTAGCGTGCGCAAGTATGATGCCCTTGCCCACCAGAAGTTGCCGGCATACATGGTGAAGGTGGCAGGCTTGGGTGGATAGCGCAGGCAGCCGTAGGTGTCGTAACCTGACACCAACACGTTGGCTGCCGCGGTCCATTTGTCGATGTTGAAATATTCCATCACCTCTCGCCAGGCTTCCACCTTCTTCTTGAAATAGAGCCAGTGGCGGTCGCTCTTTTGCGGGCCGTGATAAGAAACGCCCTTGGTATGGAAATAATAGATGAGGCAGTCTTCCTCTTGTGCTTTCTTGTATGCCGCGTCCAGGGCGGGGTATTCAAATTGGTGGGCATCGGAGGTGCAAGCCACTATCTCATAGCTTATGCCTTCAAGCATCTTCTTCATCTTCTCGATGTCCTCCCTTTGCCGATAAATGCAGCTGATGAACAATGTCTTGGTTTGTCCGGCGAGTCCGCTTTTTTTCAGTCGCCCTATCTGCAGGGGCAAAAGACTCTCCCAGCCCTCGGCGCAAAATACGTGGTAGACACCGTATATCGGCAGGCAGCCCGTGTAGGGACGCTCCCAGCGGGTCAGGTCCTCTTTGCGGTTGATGTGGATAAGGGTTGTTTTGATGGTTTGCCAAATGCTCATTGCTACATTATGATATCATTGCAAAAGTACGATATTTCCTTTGAAGGAACAAAATATAGTTGTACATTTGCAATATGAAAGTTAAAAAAGTCGTTGTCAACCAGACAATACAGTTTAAGGCCTATTCCAAGGTCTGCGCCTTGGGCAAGGCGCGCGATGATGTGAACCGCACGTTGTCGGATTGTGGCTATGATGTGGAGATGATTCTCTGCAAGCGCTATCCCGTCCCGTTTCTTTCCAACTTCATGGGATTGCTGAAAAACGTCGCCATGATTTTCCGTCATCCGTTAGGCTCTGAGTATGTAGTGCAGTATCCGGTGTCGAGCAAAGTGATATTCCCGTGGGTGCTTCGCTTGCAGCGGCTTCTTGGCAACAAGGTGACCATCCTGGTTCACGACATCCAGACGGTGCGCAATGGCCGCGACCTCTCGCCCGACCTCCGTGTGTTCAGATTGGCCAATAGGATATTGACCCACACCGAGGCCATGAGCCGTTGGATTCAAGATCATGGGGTGGCGACACCCACCGAGTCGATACAACTTTTCGATTATTATACCGACGACGGCTTCCGCCCGAAGGAAGAATTGCTAGGGCAAAAAAAAGAGATAGCCTTTGCTGGCTATCTCCGTAAGTCGTCTTTCTTTACGCCCATGTCGGCTTATGATTTCAAGGACTTGACTTTCAATCTTTATGGCAAGACCGACGACAACTTCCGCGTGTCGGGAAACGTGCGTTACCTTGGTGTCTTCGAGAGCAACCACACGGCGGCTGTCGAGGGAGGCTGGGGGCTCGTGTGGGACGGAACGTCGATAGACACTTGCGAGGGAGAGCTTGGCGCTTATCTCCGCCTCATAGCCTCACATAAGTTGTCGCTGTATCTCGCCATGGGCATTCCTGTCATCGTATGGAAGGAGAGTGCCGAGGCGGAGTTCGTTGCGCGCGAGGGGTTAGGCATTGCCGTGTCCAGTCTGAAAGAATTGCCCGACCGCATATCAACTATCTCCGATGAGGAGTACGGCCGCATGCTCGACCGCTGCCGTGCCCAAGGCGAGATCCTCAGGCAGGGCGGAATGTTGAAGAGGCGGGTGAAATAAGGCGCGATGATGTGGCGCGTGCCGCGTTCACAACATGTACCATGCTATAAGGTATCCGTTGTATCCCCAAAAATACACGGTGAGAATCCGTATGAGGTGTCTCGTGCATTCGGCTTGTCGTCCACGGAGTTTTCTTAGCAGGCAAGCCAGTGCTACGGGTATGATGAACATCCAGTGGCCGCCGTTGATGGCCACCTCGTTTAGTCCGAAACCGAGCACGACGTGTATCATGAGGTCGATGGCGAACCACGACATCAACATCTGCAGTATGCTGTCCTTATAGCCGCAGATGATGCCTCCGAAAAACAAGATCACGAAGACTGCCTCTATCGCATAGTTGACCCACGACGAATAGGTCACCTCTGTGGGGCGACCCAAGAATACGTCACCCAGGAGATAGTCGCGATGGAGCTGTATCGACTCGCCGAAGAGCCCGTCCACAATTCCGTTGACGCGCGACGCGTCGGCGTTGATCCAACGCAGGAAAGGCTTGTCGCTGATCGACTTGCCGTTGATTTTTACCATTGCGATGGAGTTCTTGACACTGCGTATCGAGTCTTGCTTGAATTTCGCGGGGTCTTTTATGGCCAACTTCTGTTTCATCACCTCGGCGTTGTTGTCTCTTTGTGCCACAATGGTCTGGTCTTGTGCCCAGTAAGTACCCAAAAGCAGTGCCGAAGGGAGAAGGAAACCCAAAAGGATGTTTTTCCAAGAGAAGGCTTTCAGCTTGTCAACGAACAATGCGCCAAGCAGGGTCTTCACACCGTTGGTCAACGTGATTCCGGTGGTGAGGTAATATAGTATTGCTGGCTTGTACCATGCTATGTCCTTTCCTTGGCGTATGTGTCTGCCGAAGACGTAGAGCGTGAACACGAGTATGGAGAACGAGAAGATGAAGTGGTCGGGCGACATTGCCGAGGTCATGATGGAGGCGAAAGAGAACAACAATGCCGTGAGCCATACGCTGTCGCCTCTCTTCATGCCCATGAGCTCGTGTAGCGTCCTGTACATGAATATTATGGCATAGAGAGACGCTATGATGACGAGTGCCGCCATGATGAACATCGAGGCGTTGACATCCCAGGTCTCCATTATCCAACGGTTGAGCACGGAGAAGGGATACAGGAACAATGTCAACACCGGGTGGCGCTCAAGGTTATAATAGACGCTGAACTTTGTCAAGGTCATGTAAGCATACGGGTCGTAGCCTGAGAAATGGAGCTGGTTGTTGAACAGGCTCCAGCCGCCTATCTTCCCCCATTTTGCCAAGAGAAATTTAGGCCAGTGGTTGTAAATGAGCATGGCGTTCATCAGTGCCAGAATGCACACCGAGACAATAGCCATCCACCGCTCGTCCTTGCGAATGGCGAAGATATGGAAAGGATTCCTCATTCTTCTCATGATTGAAAACTATATATATAATATAATGTGTATCGAACTGCAAAATTACTATTTTTTCCCCTATTCCTTGCCTAAAGCTTGTGCCTTTGCGCTTTTTCTTGTATCTTTGCATAAGATAGGTTGCACTCGCCAATTTGAAAGCAAGCTTTCATTGCGCTCGTTTGCACTATCTTTGCAAGAAAAGAAATACAGATGATTCCCAATAAGACTGTGTCGGTAGTGATGTGCACCTTTAATGGTGAGCGGTATGTCAGGGAACAGTTGGATTCCATAGTAGCCCAGACATGGCCCATCCATGAGCTTATCATCGAGGATGACGGATCCACCGACCGCACCGTGGAGATATGCAGGGAATACGCGTCTCGTTATCCCTTTATTCAGGTTGTCGTCAATGACCACAACCTAGGGTTGGATGCCAACTTCGAGGCGGCTACGATGCGGTCTACGGGCGACTTCGTGGCTTTCTCCGACCAGGACGACGTGTGGTATCCGGAGAAGATAAGCCGGCAGATGGCCGCCATAGGCGACAACGACATCTGCTTTTCTTGTTATGACCGAGGTGCAGACCGAGACCACACGACCCTTGTCTGTCAGCAATACCGCCTTGAGGCTCTCCTCTTTGCCGGCTTCGCGGGCCACACCATGTTGTTGCGTGGTGAGTTTGCCCGTACGCACGAGTTTTGGGCGTTGGCAAGCCGGGTGCCGTTCATGCACTACGATTGGAGCCTTGCCGTGTTTGCGCAGTTGAACCGTGGCATCATCCGCCTCGACGAGGCGTTGAACCTCCATCGTTGCAATCCCGAGTCGGCCATTGCCAAGGAGTTGAGGCAAGGCAGCCGGGTGCCGGCTTATGTGCCTTATACACAAGGGCTGCGCGAGTATCGGCGCATGCAGACTCGTTCGGAGTGGCGGCATTTCTACTCTCTGGTCTTTGATCGCACGTCAGACTCTTTCCAACCCCTGGCCCATCGCATGAGCGGATTGATGTTGAAGCAGGGCATCGGTGCCTTGCTGCGATTGTGCCGTTTGTGTTGCCGTCAGCGTGCCACTATCTATTGGAATGGCGGTGCCCGTGGAGTCATGGGAAGAATACGTGGCTTCTGTTATCCCTTGATTTTTGCTTACAACAACAAGAAATTTTACCAAGACCTATGAATATAGCATTGCTTACCGCCGGCGGCGTCGGCAACAGGATGGGGCAGGACATCCCTAAACAGTTTATGACTATCGACAATATTCCGGTAATCATTTACACCATGCAGGCGTTTCAGCGGCACCCGTCGGTGGATGCCATCGCCGTGGTTTGCCTCACAGGGTGGGAAGTGGTGCTCCAGGCTTACGCCAACCAGTTCAACATCACCAAGCTGAAATGGATCTTCGAGGGTGGCGACAGCAACCAACATTCCATATGCAATGGCCTGGAAGGGCTGCGTGGCGCTGGTCGCCCCGACGACGACATCATACTCGTGCACGATGGCGTGCGCCCCTTGGTGAGCGAGCGCATCATCACCGAGAACATCGAGAAATGTCGCAAATACGGCTATGCCGTCACGGGGCTTGTTTGCAAGGAGGCTATCATGGAGAAGGTGGACGACTGCGTGCAGAACATCTCCATACCTCGTGAGCGGTTGATCCGCACGCAAACCCCTCACACCTATCGTCTTGGCGACTTGCTCAAGGCTCACCATGAGGCAGAGGAAAAACGTGTGGAGAACACGGTGGCTTCGTGTACGCTGATGTCGGCTCTTGGCGTGGATAGTCAGCGTCTGGTTATGGGTTCTGAGAGAAATGGACTCAAACTGACGCAGACGGAAGACATAGATCTCTTCAAGGCCTTGATCCACACCGAGGCGGAGTCGTGGATAAAGCAATGAGCCTAACATTGGCTTGGATTAAACCGGATGAAGGATAGACAATGATGAACAAATATCAAGAAGACCTGTTGGAGGTGTCGACGTTACCTCTTCCTTGGCAAAGGCTGACGGGCAAGAATGTCTTGGTGGTGGGCGCGACAGGGCTGATAGGTGGCGCCGTGGTCGATGTGCTCATGCGTCGTCAGCCGTTAGACTTCGATGTCTATGCCTGTGGGCGCAACGAGGAGCGTGCGCGTCGTAGGTTTTCTGGTTGGTGGTCAAACCCTCGCTTCCATTTTCTAAGGCACGACGTCACGTTGCCTTGGCAGGAAGACGTTGACTTCCATTTTGTCATCGACGCGGCCAGTGGAGCCTCCCCCCAGCTCTATGTCTCCGATCCCGTTGGCATCATCCGCGCCAACATCCTCGGTGTGGACCGACTTCTCGACAGCGGCAGACGGCACGGCATGGAGAAGTTTGTGTATGTATCTTCTGGCGAGGTCTATGGAGAAGGCGATGGCAGGGCGTTCACCGAGGATTACAGCGGATATGTAGACCCCATGAGCGTGAGGTCTTGTTATCCGTCGTCAAAGCGTGCGGCTGAGACGCTCTGCGTGGCTTATGCCAAGGAGTATGGCATCGACGTGAGCGTGGCGCGCCCTTCCCATGTCTACGGACCTTGTTTCACGGAGGGCGACAAGCGCGTCTATGCCGAGTTCATACGCGATGTCCTTGGAGGTGACGACATAGTGATGAAAAGCGACGGCATGAAATTCCGTTCATGGTGCTATGTGGTCGATTGCGCCTCTGCCTTGCTTTATATTCTTCTCAAGGGAGAGTCGGGGCAGGCCTATAACATTGCCGATGAGTCGTCTAACAAGACCATACGCGAGTTGGCTCTCATGATTGCTGCCATTGGTGGCAGGAAGGTGCGGATTGAACTTCCGCCCGACGCGGCAACGACTGGTGGCACGCCCATCACGAAGGCGGTGTTCGATACGTCTCGTTTGCGTGGACTTGGCTGGAGTGTCACCGGCAAGATGGAGGAGAAGATGCGGGCGACGATAGAAGAAGCCGCCCGGCAATCTGTGGTTTAAAGCCTCGCTCAGTCTTCCACCACGGTCTCCACCTTGTGGCGGTCTCGTTTGTCTATTGGTGGCAAGTCCATGTAGTTGCCATATATTATGGTGCAGAGCCTTTCTGGATCGGCAGGCCCCTCAAATGTCTTGCCTTCGAACACGATGTCGCGGTGGGGTACGAGCACGTCCTTGTCGAAATGCTCATAAAACCATGCCCCATAACTGTGCATGTAGCAACGCTTGTTGCCGAAGCCGTAGCCTATGGCGCGGAAAACCGGAAACACGAGATAGTGCAACACGTCGTAGCCTGCCTGTGCCATTCGTGGATGAACACCGGCGAACCTTAGGTTGACGTTCACCGACAGCTTTGCCGCCAGACGTTGCAGCCAAGGAATCATGTGTCCCTCGTAGGGGAAGATGTCTATGTGCAGTCCCTGGAATGTCAGTGCCTCTGCCGAGCGGCGGTCCTTGCTTGCCGCGTCGTCGTGGCTCACCTCGCGGCTCTTGAGGTCGCGCAGCACGGCCCACTCCTTGTAAAACCCCTTGTCGGTATCGTTGTCTTGAAGCACATATTGTGGATGAGGATGCGTCTTGAGATAGTCGCAAAGTCGTTTGAAATCCTTGCGGTCAACAACGAAATCGATGTCGTCGTCCCATGGTATGAAGCCGCCATGACGCAGGGCTCCGAGAATGTTGCCACCGTCGAGACGGCAAGCCACGCCAATCTTGCGCGCAGTGGCTTGCAGGTAGACGGCCATGTCGAGGAGGCGGAGCTGGGCGCGTCGGCGTGCCGAGCCGTCGGGGTTGTATTTTCGGCGGAGCTCTTCTTCTGTCTCGCCAGTGTTGTATGTCTTGTTTTCTTTCATGTCTTGTTCAAAACAGTTTTTCAGTTCTCGCTTTTCACTTGCTATGTCAGGTAGGTGATATATAGCCAACCGTTGTATATAATAAGGTATAGGGTCGTGGTGACCACTATGCCACGCAACCAGCGTTGCGGATTATGGAGCAGCAGGTATGCCGTGTCGATGGTGAGGATGAATAGCCAGTGGGGCGACATGATGTAGATCTCGTTGAGGCCAAAGCCCAACACGAAATGTATCACCATGTCGAAGCCGAGGAAAGAGAGTGTGAGCCAGAGAAAACGCGACTTCCGCCCAAACCAAATGCCGGCAACGAACAGCAATGCCACTATGCCTTCCACTATATAATTTATAGTGTGATTGTATTTCACTATCACAGGGCGATTTCTCAACACGTCGCCCAAGAGGTGGTCGTCGTGAAGCTGTATGGGTTCGCCAAAGACGTTCTCTACCATCGAGTCCCAACGTGGCGTGGTGATGTCAGTCCATTGTCCGAACTCTGTCTTGTTTATTGGCTTGCCCTTATGCGCATACACGGCTTGCTTTTGTTGCCGTTTCTTTTTTGCCACGTCGCTCATGGCTATGGCCTTGTTCACGCAGGCGTTGATGGCGGCGGTGTCGCGCAGGTGAGTGGTGTCTCTCACGGCCGCGGCTATCCTCTCGTGTCGTTTCTCGGTTATCTTTGCGCGTTTCTCCACCCTCGCCAAGTATTTAGGCTTCTCGAAGTGTTGCCATTCGAGCCTTGCGCCAAGCCATATCAGCGCCGAGGGAACGATGATGGCGAAGACAAGGTTGGCGGGCCGCCAAAAACGTTTGCCGTTAACAAACAGGTTGGCGAGAAACACTTTTATGCCATTGTTCAGGGAAATGCCGGCGGTGAGAAAAAAAAGCACGATGGTTTGCCATGTTGTGAACGCGCGCCTCGCTTTCAGGTGTCTTCCGGAGAGGTAGAGCGTCAGTATGAGCATGAACATCGAAAGGCAGAAGTGGTCGGGAACGCTTATGCCAACGATGACAAAGCCGAAAGAGAATGTCAATGCCCCAAGGAGCCAGGAGTCAGCGCGGCTCGTACCTATGATGTCGTGAAAGATTCTTACAAGGAAAACAAAACTATAGAAAGCACAAAAAGTCAAGATTAGTCCCATGATGATTGGTGCCCAGTTGAGTCCCGTCAGTTCCATCAGCACTTGGTTCAGTTGGTTGGGAATGAACATGAAGAAGGCAAGCAGGGGATGCCTGTATATATTGTAACTGGTGTCCCAATACGAGATGACCATATACGATATAGGATCAAAGCCAGATATGTGGAACTGGATGAACAACTTGCGGTAGTTGTCGTCCAAGGCAAAAAACTTGTCCGCATACTTGTAGATGACCAATGCGTTCCAAAGGACCACATACAAGAGTGCTAAGCAAGATGGCCAACGCTCCTCGCGCTTTATCTTAAAGATGTTTTCCATCGTAGAGTTGTTAATGTTTGGCTGCCGTTGGGGATGATGCTTGCAAAGTTAATGCTTTTTCTTGTGAAAGTCCGCTCCACCCGGCTGCCTCTCCGCCTAAAATCGTCTATTTCGTCTATTCTGTCTATATTAGTCTATCCAGTCTATAAAAGTCTATCCCCGTCTATAAACGTCTATCCCCCGCCCATAAAGCCCCTTTTTCCTTGATTCATATCAATAATAAAACATTTTTGAAAAATAATCCTTGAAATATTTGGAGGGTATTGAAATTCTCTATACCTTTGCACTCGCTTTTCGGAAA
>CAVBBO010000059.1:0-28615 GCA_963593695.1 Escherichia coli
TCACCGGAACATTCGATGGCAACAGACACGTCATCTCCGGCTTGACCATCAAGGGTCATGCCCTGTTTGGCAATCTCTCCGGAACGATGAAGAACCTCGGGCTGGTGAACATGAAGTTTACGGGTGGCAATGACTACTGTGCGCCGTTTGCCTACAAAGCGGGCGGTTCGGCAGACGCGTCTATTCTCGACTGCTATGCCGGAGGCAACATCACTGTGGCCGACAGCACCAACGCCGGCACCCTCCTTGCCGGACTGCTCTACGAGGCTTCCGCCAACAAGGTCAGCGTGAAGAACTGCTACTTCCGTGGCATCATGGCCAATGCCACCAACATCAGCAGCCAGGGACATTTCTATTATGGCCTGGTGGGTAGCAACAAGATAGGCACCTCTCTGACGCTAAGTGATTGCTATGCCCACTTCGATTTCAACGAAAAGTTTGGTATAGGTGCAGGTCTCATGCCCACCGATGAAGCGTCCACGCCGGATATAACCAACTGCCACTACCTCTGCCCACAGTTTGACGACGCCACCGGAAAAGTGTCGACCATCGCAGAACTCGCCGCTTGCTTTGCAGGTAAGGGAGGCTGGCTCACCGGCGCCTACCGCCCCGTGCTGGAGAACGCGCGCCACTATGAGCTTACCACACACGACGGGCAGACCGTGTATGCCGATGCCATACCTTTGGACGACGGCAGCTGCCGCAACGAGATCTACTGCCATCAGCTCACCGCCGCAACCAAAACCGATCCGCTCCTGTGGGCGCTGCCCAAGGTGGCCGTGTGCGATGCCGACAGTAAGATGAACTATCTGCTCAACTGCCAGCTCTATGCCGACATGCCCTTCAGCTTCACGCCTCCCGAAGGCTCGGAGACCAAGGGAGAACTCCATTTCCCGCTCACCTTCTCCGACGAGAACGACTATGCCATCCGCCTGATGTGTCTGCCCGCCACGCTGCACAAGAGCAATCTGCCCGAGGGTACCGAGATATTCCTCATGGGCAAGCCCACCGGCGACGCTACCGAAGGCTATGAGGCTTATATTGTGGCGTGCGACTCTGTGCCGGCAGGTGTGCCGTTCCTCATCAGTATGAACAAGAAGCCCACCGAGGCCATCGATGTGGTGCTCCGTGGCGATGTCGTAAGCAAGCCGCAAACCACCGGCACGCTCAACGGCCAAGAGCTTGAGAGCGGTCTCATCGGCACCTTCGAAGACATGCATCTCGATGGTGGTTGTGCCAGCTTCGAATACTCTGCCACTGGGTTCAATGTCAAGTATGAAGAAAACATCGACCTCAAGCCCTTCAGTGCCTATATCGATGCCGATGCTGCCGTCTCTTTAAACACCGGCGTGCTGCTCAAGGAGACATCCAACTATATCGACCAGACGCTCGCCACATACAAGGGCCGCACGGTCAATGTGTTCCTCTCCCGCAAGTTGCAGGCCGGCGGCTGGAACACGCTTTGCTTGCCGTTCGATGTCTCTGAGGCCGAACTGCTCGACAATTATGGCAATGACACCCGTATAGAGCAGCTCACCAGCATCTCCACCGATGCCGACGGCGCATTCACGCTGAGCTTCACCAGGGCATCGAGTATCGAGGCAGGCAAGTGTTACCTCATCAAGCCCGAGAAAGCCGAGAGTTATCCGTATCTGTTTGGCGGCAAGACGCTCTCCACCGATCTCCTCCCCACCACGCTCAGCTCGTCGGACGGTTCGTTTACCATCAGCTTCCTGGGCTCCTTCGCACGAACCGCCATTGACGGCAACGATACCAGCAAGGGCACTTACTTCACACAAAACGACAAGATATATAAGGTAGCACAGGGGCGCACCATCACGATGAACGGCTTCCGCTGCTGGATAGAGACCTCCAAGGCCGACGTTCTTGCCAAGGTAAATATCATCCACTCCGATGGCACAACAGGCATTGCCAACGTTGTATGCATTGGCACCACGGAGGACAACCACCGCATCTATGACCTGCAAGGCATCGAGATCACCCGTACCCAGTCCCACCATATATATATAAAGAATGGGCGTGTCCAACTGGGGCTTTAGGTGGCACAACCCCTTTAGTCTCGCTTCGCCAACCCATTTGGCGCAGCGAGACTAAAGTTAATCTTTCCATACCCTTCTCATAAGCCACAAGGCAAGAATAGGGTCGCTCATCTCCAAATGTTTGGGAGCGGAAATTGTAATCAAGTCTTTTTCTATCAAGGCCTTCTTCAAACGAGTGACATTGGCCGCCGTGCCTAAATGGTATGTGTTTAAGATGGCAGACTGAGTGAAACCTGTATGAATACCTTTGCAGATGGCATGAAGAAAATTCATCTGATAAGCCGATAGTTCTTCGGTCTGCTGGATAAACAAAGGCTCGCAGGCATCCAGCAATCGGTCGATGCCATATAGCAAGTCGGCATCCGATGCCGTTGCCCCATCTGTCGTTCTCAACCATACGAACCAAGCCAGCTGCTGCACGTAGGAAGAATACCTATCCGTAACTTGACATATCTCACGAGCCAACTTCTCGGATATATGCTTGCCTGTTGTCTCAAAACGCTGACAGATATACTCCACCCAATCTTGCTCATTTATCTTATTCAAATAGAAGAGGTCGCCAAAGCGATAGAATGGATAACTATGGTCTTGAAACATCTGCTCCATCATGTGCTTCTTGCTGCCATATAGGCAATACGACACATGGCTCTGCAGCTGCCATACGCCACGCAGTCGCTTCTGGAATGATAAGGAATCCGGAAAATCACCTATCTGCTGAAACTCATCAATACATACCACAATACGATATCCCTTAGTCTTGGCTATTGTTTCAGGAAGTCTTAACACTTCCTCTGTAGTATTATTGTTTGCATTATATTCCAACGACAAACTAAAATCATTCAAAGGGTCTTGACCGAAACTTATCTTTGGAACAAAACGGCTCAAGAACACCTTGGCGTTCTCCATCCATTCTTCCCATTTTGTGGAGGTTGCCCGAACGACAGCCGTTGCAAAAGCATTGATGAAATCATTCTCCGAGCGACAACCGAAAGCATCTATATGAGCTATCTTGATGTCATCGTTCTTAACGAGCGAACACACCTTATCCACAAGCGATGTCTTTCCCATACGGCGCGGCGAAATCAGAATCGTATTCACACCGTATGTAAAGTTAGCCTTCAAGCGTTTTGTTTCCTCCCTTCGGTCGGTAAAAGCATCGCCTTCCACTCTGACACCGAACACAAAAGGAGCTTCAAAATGATTTGCCATAATCTCACTTCCTATTAGTTTCTCGCTTTCCTTTTACGGTTGCAAAGATAACAAAATCATCCATAATAAACAAGGTTGTTTAAAACAAGGTTGTTTAAAACAAGGATTTTTATATTATTCCAATAAGTCAACTAAGAGCTTTCCAAAGCGCTCCCCACCATTCGTTAATCTTTATTGTTTTTTCATTATAATAGTATTATAATAAAAGTATTATAATTATCTTTGCATTATGACTTTTTCGTTACGTAAAACTCATAATGATATAAGTGCTTATGGTACAAGCAAATCCCTTTGTTATTGAAGGCTATCTGTCTCCCGAGTATTTCTGTGATAGGGTAGAGGAAACAGCGTTGCTTACCCGACATTTGACCAATCGATGCAATGTGGCACTGGTTGCTCCACGACGTCTGGGCAAGTCGGGGTTGATATATAATTGTTTCCAGCAGAAAGCAATACGCGAGCAATATCATTGCATCTATATTGATATTTATGATACCAAGAACTTGGGCGAGTTTGTCTATGCCTTGGGCAAGGGCATTCTGACCGCACTAAAGCCTAAAGGCAGGAGGGTGTGGGAATTTTTCTTGAATACGCTCCAGTCTTTGAAATCCACTATTTCCTTTGATATCAATGGAAATCCAGAGTGGAGTGTCGGACTTGGTGATATTCAAACACCGGATACGACATTGGATGAAATCTTTGCTTATCTCGAACAGGCGGACAAACCCTGTTTGGTGGCGATAGACGAGTTTCAGACAATAGCCAGTTATCCTGAGAAAACGGTAGAGGCTACGTTGCGTAAACGAATCCAAAACTGCCATAACGCCAACTTCGTGTTTTCAGGTTCCAAACGTCACATGATGGCTTTGATGTTCACCTCCCAATCACGCCCTTTTTATCATAGTTCGAGCATCATGGGCTTGGAGGCTATCCAAGAGCAGGCTTACTTTGCTTTTGCCAATCATCATCTTGCCAAGAATCACAAGGAAATCGGTGAGGAGGCTTTTGCTTACTTATATCATCGTTTCGATGGCATCACTTGGTACATCCAGTATGTGCTCAATATGCTTTATACTTCCATATCCGACAATTCCTTGCTGACGAAAGACGATGTCGGGGTGGCTATTGAAGGGATTCTTGCCCAACACCGTTTTGCCTATCAAGCCTTGATGTATCAGTTGACAGCCAGACAGAAGCAGGTGCTCGCGGCTATAGCTTTGGAAGATAAGCCTTCTTCCCTGATGTCGCAGGAGTTTTTGCAGAAGTATCACCTTGGGGCGAGTACTGTGCAAGGTGCTGTCAAAACTTTGCTTGACCGGGATTTCATTACGCAAGACGACGGAGTGTTCCAATTGTGCGATAAGTTTTTGGAGCTGAGTTTGAGGCAATAAAAAGATTAGGCGTATAGGTCAAAAATCAATGCCATTGGCTTGTGATGGATTGAGCCGTCGGCTTCCCATTGAAACACCGTTGCCTTTCCATTGAGAAGCCGTTGCCTTTTCATTGAGAAGCCGTCGGCTTTCCAATGAAACGCCGAAAGGCTTGATTTGGATACAAAAAAGCCTTGCTTTAGATACAAAAAAGAGGATGTGCCAACATGTTGACACATCCTCTTTTTTGTGATGCTACCATTTATATTTATAATGTTGCCCCGTGCTGCTCAGCCTATGGTTTCACCACAGGGCTTGCTTTCACGCCAACGATGCCCGTGAGCTTGTCGTCGAGATAGAACGTAGCCATGAGCGTGTCCTTGTCGATGGCGTATCTCAGGGAAATGAAGTTGAGCTTTGCGGTCGACTGCTGGTATTGGGTGCCCGGCTTCACCAATTTTGATTTCTCCGCCGTGGCGCGCATTGCCTGCAGCGCCGAGTCGGTGAGATGCTTGGTGGAGTCGAGATCCGACCATGCTATGTAGTCGACATCGGCCTGCGTCATCTGCCCTTCCATGAACTCCTGGGCGTGAGCCTTGGCGGTATGGCCATCGCCACACGAGGATATGCCCATTGTGGTGGCAAGAGCCATACCGGCGTAGAGAGCCAGTTTGTTAAGCTTGAGCGTCATTTCTTGGGTATGTTTTTCAAGATCTCGAGCAAGTGGTCCCAAACCATCTGCACGGTTGGTATGAGGAGACACTCGTCGGGTGTGTGCACGTTGCGGAGCGTGGGTCCGAACGACACCATGTCGAGGTTGGGATATTTCTCCGAGAACAAGCCGCACTCCAGTCCGGCGTGTATGCCCCTCACCACGGGATCCTTGCCGAAGAGCTTGCGGTAGGTGTCTTTCACGATGCGCTGGAGCTCAGACCCGTGCTTGGGCTGCCATGCAGGGTAGCCGTCGGTCTGCACCACTTCGGCTCCGGCGAGCTCATAGGTGGCCTTCACGGTGTTGCATATATTAGCGAGGTTCGATGTCACGTTTGAGCGTTGCGAGCTCACCACGACCACCTTGTCGTCGTCGCTCTGCACGCTTGCCACGTTGCTCGATGTCTCGACCATCCATGCCAGTTCCTTGTCTTGGCACATGGCGAACACGCCGTTGTCCACAGCCTGCAGCGCGTTGATGAGGCCGTCGCTCACCTTCTCTGGCATCACGCTCTGCGCCTCGCTGCTCTCAAGCGACCATTGCATGTTGGCATCGCTCACGTGGTATTCGTCCTCCACCTGTGCGGCAAACACGTTCCAGTCGGCTTTCACCTCCTCCTTCTTGTCGGCAGGCACGGCGAAGATTATCTTGCCGTCGCGCGGAATGGCGTTGTGCATCTTGCCAGAGTTCCACTGGGCGAGACGCAGCGTCATCTTGCCCTTCTCCATGTAGAGGAATCGTGCGAGCGTCTTTATGGCGTTGGCGCGCTTCTTCTCTATGTCGTCGCCAGAGTGTCCGCCGTTGAGACCCTTCAGCGAGCCCTCCATGAAGAAGAATCCCGCGGGAGCAGCCTCGCGCTCGAAACGGAACGTGGCGGTGGTGCTCCTTCCGCCGGCGCACGAGATGAAGATCTGTCCCTCGTCCTCAGAGTCGAGGTTGATGAGGTAGTCGCCGTTCATGAATCCGGGCTTCATGCCCATGGCACCCGTGAGCTGTGTCTCCTCGTCGCGCGTGAAGACACACTCTATTGGGCCGTGCTCGATGTCGTCGGAATCGAGGAGGGCGAGCTCAATGGCGTCGCCTATGCCGTCGTCGGCACCCAGCGTGGTGCCCTTGGCGTGCATCCAATCGCCCTCGACATAGGTCTGTATGGCATCCTTGGAGAAGTCGAAGTCCACGTCCACGAGCTTGTCGCAAACCATGTCCATGTGGCTCTGGAGGATAGTGGTGGCGCGATCCTCGTAGCCCTTTGTGGCGGGCTTGCGAATGACCACGTTGCCAGTCTCGTCTACTACGGTCTCAAGGCCGTGGCTCTCGCCAAACTGCTTGAGATACTCAATCATCTTCTCCTCATGCTTCGACGGGCGCGGTATCTTGTTGATTGCCGCGAATTGCTCGAACACGCGGGCGGGTTTTAATTCTGCCATAATCTTTGCTATTTTTATGATTAAATACTTAAAATGTCGTCTTATGTCTTTGCGGTTTGTCTATTTAATGCTATCTTTGCAGCATATTATGTAGAAAAACACTGCAAATTTAGTAAATAATGATAGAAACACTACTTCTTACGGTGTTAATAATTGCTATATCCGTGGCGCTCCTCTCCGTGAAGGTGTTGCTCTGCAAGAACGGACGGTTCTCGTCTATGCATATCCACGACTCCAAGGCGATGAAGGAACGTGGCATACACTGCGTCATCGACGAAGACAGGGAGATGCGCGCCAGAGGACGCTTCAGATAGGACGCATGCGACGAGGCTTGCATTAGACATTAAAAGACTAATATACAACATCAAATATGAAGAAAAACATTATCTTCGCCGTGGCATTGACCATCGCCACGACTTTCGGCTTCACCTCTTGCAACAAGAGCGCACCAAAAATGGACGAAAAGTCGGAGACGACCTCACAGAAGGCCGCAAGCACCGAGATTGCTTTTGTGGAGGTAGACTCCATCATGACTCAGTATCAGTTTTGCAAGGAATACACCAAGATCCTGAACCAGAAGGGCACCAACATCCAGAAGACCCTCGCCGGCAAGCAGCAGGCATTGCAGAACGCTGCCGCCAACTTCCAGCAGAAGGTGCAGCAAAACGCTTACACACGCGAGCAGGCTGAGGCCATCCAGGCTGGCTTGCAGAAGCAGAGCAACGACCTGCAGGCTCTCAACCAGAGGCTCAGCGGCGAGTTCCAGACCGAGACCGAAAAATACAACAAGGCTTTGCACGACTCGCTCCAGCACTATCTCGCCGCATTCAACAAGGACGGCAAGTATGGCATGATCTTCGCAAAGCAGGGCGACAACGTGCTCTATGCCAACAAGGCATACGACATCACCGCACAGGTGGTGGCAGGCTTGAACAAGGCTTACAAGAGCAAGGCCAGCGCGGCAAAGAAATAACAACAGTCCAAGACATAAAGAAAGGGCGTGCCAAAAGGCTGAAGTCTTTTGGCGCGCCCTTTCGCGATTAGCAAAATGGCATTATCCAACATAGAGAAACACTACAACAAGCATCCCGAGGACCTGCGCCTGCTGCGCAGGCACGGCATGGTGGAGTTTCAGACCACCATGCATCATCTTCACCGGTTCTTGCGCCCGGGCTTCAAGCTGCTCGACATCGGAGCCGGAACGGGCCGCTACACCTCGGCACTCATGGCCGAAGGCTACGAGGTGAAGGCGGTGGAGCTGGTGCGCCGCAACATCGACGTGTTCCTGAAACGCGAGCCCACTGCCAACGTGGTTCAAGGCGACGCGCGCCACATGCCATTCGTGCCTGCCGCCTCTGCTGACCTTACGCTCCTGCTCGGCCCTCTTTACCATCTCTTCGGCGACGAGGAAAAGTTGAAAGCCCTTGAAGAGGCCAAGCGCGTGACAAAGCCCGGAGGCTTGATCTTCGTGGCTTACCTGATGAACGAATACAGCATCCTCTCTTATTGCTTCGACGAGGACCGCATCGGCGGGCTGCTCCAGAGCGGAGCGGTGGACCGCGATTTCCATATCCAGGCCAAGCCCGACGAGCTGTACGACTATGTGCGCGTGGACGACATCGACCGGCTCGACAAGATGGCGGGGCTGGAGCGCGTCACCATATTCTCGCCCGATGGAGCCTCCGACTATATGCGCACACGGCTCAACCGCATGAGCGACGAGACGTTTGCCCACTTCATCGAGTACCAGAAGAGCATATCAGAACGCCCCGACCTCATTGGCGCCGGCAGCCACGTGGTGGATGTCGTGAGGGTGCCATCCAAGTAAATATATTCTGCAATGGAAAGACGATTCGACCTTTCGGTGTCCAACTATGGCACAGCACGCCAATACGACTACGCCGTGACCATACTGCCGTGGGGAGCCACCGAGCCCCACAACCAGCACTTGCCCTATATGACCGACTGCATACTGTCGCACGACGTGGCGGTGGATGCCGCCGAGCAACTTTATGCCAAGCACAAGATAATGGCCATGGTCATGCCGCCCGTGTTTGCCGGGGCGCAGAACCCGGGGCAGCGCGAACTCAACTTCTGTGTCCACTATTCTTATGACACCCAGCGCGGTGTGCTGCGCGACATCGTGGCCTCGCTCTATCGCCAGGGGCAACGCCGGCTGCTGATAGTGAACGGTCATGGCGGCAACAATTTCAAAAACATGATTCGCGACCTCACGCTCGAATACCCCGACTTCATCATCGCCACGAGCGAATGGTTCAAAATGGCACCGGCCAACGACTATTTCGAGGTGGTGGGCGACCATGCCGACGAGGTGGAGACATCCGTCATGATGCACTATCATCCCGAGCTTGTAAACCTTGCCGAGGCAGGAACTGGTGCCAGCCACGGCTTCAAGCTGGGCGCGCTGCGGAAGGGCAAGGTGTGGATTCCGCGCAACTGGTCGAAGGTGAGCCAAGACACGGGCATAGGGTCGCCGGCGCTTGCCACGGCGGAAAAGGGCGCTAAGTTTGCCAAGGCCGTGGTGGCGGAGTATGTGGAGTTTCTGAAGGGCTTTGCCGAGGTCAACTCGGTAGACGACCTGTATGAGAAGTGATATTATGAACCAGCCGACCCTGACCTTCCGCCTCATGAGGAGCATGTGCGCATGGATAGCCTTGCTGCTCTCACTGTTGCCAGCCGTTACAGCCAGTGCAGGCGGACGTGTAGTTGATGTGGCAGGCTTCCCGTCTGCCGAACCCGGCTATTCGCTTGGCGTGTCGGCAGGTTATGCCGGTCGCATAGGCGACTATATAATAATGGCAGGCGGTTGCAACTTTCCGGAGGAAGGCAAACCCAAGAAGTATTATTCCGGAATCTATGCGGCGCGTATAGACAGCAGCGTGCTGCGATGGCGACTCGTGGGATCGTTGCCCGAGCCGGCAGCTTATGGCGGCACGGTGCAGAGTGGCGACAGCCTGTTGTTTATAGGTGGCAACAATAGTGAGCACAGCCTGCGGACGGTGTATGGCATACGTCTTGGCGGTGAGGCGAATAGGGCAGAGATAACCCGCCTCGCCGACCTGCCATGCACGGTCGACAACATGGCGGTGGCGCAGACGGGGACAGATGTCTATGTGGTTGGTGGAAATCAAGACGGCAGACCTTCGGCCTCCGTGCTTCGTCTGTCGCTCGACAAGACAAAGCCAGTTGCGAGCCATGCCGAAGATGCCGCATGCTCGTCTTCGCCGTGGCGAGAAGTGGCACGCGTGCCTGGAAAGCCGCGCGTGCAGCCCGTGGCGGTGGCACATGGTGACAAGCTTTATGTTTGGGGCGGCTTTTTCGCTGATGGCGAGAGCAGCGTGGTGCATACTGGCGGCTATTCGTTGGCCATAGACCGTGAGCAGTGGGAGACCATTGCCGCTCCACGCTCGGCTGAGGGCGAGGAGATGACCCTTGCCGGAGGCATAGCATGGACAGATGGCAACCGTGTCTTTGCCACGGGTGGCGTGAACAAGGACATCTTCCTTGATGCCATCAGTGGCAGGTATGAGCGCGTCAGGCAAGAAGACTACCAGAGGCAACCCGTAGGTTGGTATAAGTTTGGTGGCAATCTGTATGAATATGACACAACGGCAAACCACTGGATTGCCACGACCTTCTCCTCGCCGAGCCTTGCGCGCGCCGGAGCGCAGGCAGTGTCCACGCCCATTGGTACATTATATATAGGTGGCGAGCTGAAACCTGCGCTCCGCACGCCACAAATAGTTCTTCTCAGTGTAGAGTCGTTGTAAGCTTCCCGAGGAATAGCCTTCCCTATTCGTACAGATAGAACATGCGTTCCATCATCTGCCATTTCTCGTCGGAAGTGGCATTGGCGTCACAACCTTGGAACTGTGCCACATGACTTTCCCACTCTGCCTGGCGCGGCAGCGTGGCGAGCTTCTTCATGGCATCGCTCCAGCAGAAGTCGACAGGAGCGTCGACGATCATCACAAGCCGCCTTCCAAGGATGTAGATCTCCATCTCGAGTATGCCCACCGACTGTATTCCGCGCTTTATCTCATCCCAGAAATGCGCCTTGTCGTGAGCCTCGCGATATTTCACTATCAGCTCGTCGTCGTCTTTCAGTTCCATTGTCTGCACAAAGCGTTTCGTGGGTTGGCAGAAACGTTTTGTGGCGTACCCGTTCTCTTTCATGGTTTTTGGTTTTTAGTTGTTGTTCGTGCTGCAAAAATAAGCATTGTCAGCGTAAACGGCAAATTTCCCGACCATTTATTTGCCGAAATGGGCAAAATGCTCCCGGTTTATGCTTACACATGATAAAGTTATACTTCATGATGGGGGTTATCTCCACTTCCTCTCCTGTTGCGGCGTAACCCCGGTGTGCTTCTTATAGTAGCGGCAGAAGAAGCTGGCGTCGGCAAAGTGGTATTCCCATGCTATCTCCTTTACACTCTGCGGCGTGCGTCGCAGTTGTGTCTTTATCTGTAGGATGACATATTGGTCTATTATCGCCTTGGGCGTGTGGTCGGTCATCTGGCGCACTATGTTGGTGAGATACTTCGGCGTGATGTTCATTTGCGAGGCGTAGTAGTTCACGTCGCGCGATAGCTTGTAGTCGCGTTCCATGAGCCTCATGAAGAGGTTGAACAGTTTGCGCACGCGGTATGATTTCACCTCGTCGGGCAGGCTTTCGGGGTTGCGTTGCAGGTACTCGTGGAAGCCTATGAAAAACGCCTTGAGCTGGCAAAGCACGAGCTGGGAGAGGCAGGTGCAGTCGGCTTGGTCGAAATATACTTTCAGCAAGTCGAACATGCGGTCAACGATGTGCGTCACCACGGGCGTGTCTTGCCGGCAGCGATCCTCGCGCAGGGACGAATAGACGGTATGCTCCAGTTGAAGGCTCGCCTCGCGCAGCAGCGACGGACTGTATCTGAGCATCTCCACCTCGAAGAGTGAAGAGTGAATAGGGGAGAGTGAAGAATCTCCTCTTCGCTCTTCACTTATTATCTCCACCACGTCGTTTGGGAACACCGTGATTACGGCGCCCTCGTACATTTCCCAGTCCTTATAGTTCACCTTCAGCACGGCTTCGCCCTTGCGGCATATAAGTATGGCTCCATAGTCCAGCACTTGCGGACCACATCGCCAATCGTCCAGCCGCGCGATGGAAAGGCTTGCCTCGTGAAGCGACCTTAGTTCTGTTGTGGTGTTCATGGTGAATTGTCTTATCTGAGGCGACGGACGCCAATTTTTGTTATTAACATGGTTTTGTCTCTTTTCTCCCACAAAGGTATGCAATAAATGTGACAAAACCGAACTTTTGTTCCCTAATCGTCTATCCATCGCGTAAAATTTAAAACGCCATATCGCCGAAATCGCCTTACCTTTGCACACGAATTATAACACACTTTTTCTGATGATAAAGAAGATCTTGTTTTCATGGCTCCTGTTGTTTGGAGCCGCGTCGTTGGCCGACGCTCAGCGGCAAACGCTGACCATCGACCAACTCTTTAAGGCCATAGAGGATAACAATGTGAGCCTGCGCACGCAGAAGACGGGCGTTGAGGCTGCCGACCTTGGCATAGAGTCGGCAAAGAGCAAGCGCCTGCCCGATGTTGACGCGTCGCTGTCGGTGAGCTACATCGGCAACGTGCTGCTTACCGACCGCGACTTCACCAACGTTCACGGCCTCTCCGCGCCACACTTCGGCAACAACTTCTCGCTGCAGGCGCAACAAGTGGTTTATGCGGGTGGCGCAATAAACGCCGGCATCAAACTAGCCGAGCTGGGCAAGCGTCAGGCGGAGACCGGCGTCAAGTTGACGCGCCAGCAGGTGCGTTTCATGGCGTTGGGGCAGTATCTCGACCTCTACAAGATTGACAACCAGACGCAGGTCTACGAGAAGAACATCGAGCTCACGCGCCAACTCATCGCCGACATCAAGGCAAAGCAGGAACAGGGCATGGCGCTGAAAAACGACATCACGCGCTATGAGCTGCAGATGGAGAGCCTGAAACTCGGCCTCACCGCCTTGCGCAACAACCGCAGCATCCTCAACCATCAGCTCTGCAACACCCTCGGCATGAAGCAAGACGCAATCATAATGCCCGATGCCAATGTCATTGAAAAGATCTACGCCAAGGATGGCGAGGAATACTGGCAGAACCAAGGCTCGCTCAACTCCCCACTGCTTGAGCAGAGCGCCAACGCCATAAGCATAGCCGAGCAACAGGAAAAGCTTGCCAAGAGCGACATGCTGCCAAAGGTGGCTTTTGTGGCTGCCGACAACTTCGACGGCCCCATAACTTTTGAACTTCCGCCGATAAACAAGAACCTCAACGTGTGGTATGTGGGCGTGGGCGTGAAATACAGTCTCAGCTCGCTCTTCAAGAGCAACAAGCGCATCAGGCAAGCCGCCGTGGAGACACGGCAGGCGAGGGAGGCACGCGCCGTGCAGGTGGAACAACTCAACAACAACGTGCAGGCGGCATACGTGCAGTATCAACAGACCTACGTGGAACTGGAGACACAGCGGAAGAGCGTGGAACTGGCGCGCCAGAACTATGATGTGATGAACGCCCGCTACTTGAGCCAGCTCGCCCTTGTCACCGACATGGTGGACGCGTCAAACCTTCGCCTCAACGCCGAACTGAAAGAGGTGGACGCGCGCATCAACATCGCCTATGCCTATTACAAGATGAAGTTTGTGGCGGGAGAGATATAAAAAGAAAGCCTCTCCCCCTGCCCCTCCCCCACCTAGGGGAGGGGAGTGATATGCTTGGTTCTATATTTTGAGGGAAACTGAGATACGGAATCAATAACAGCAATGAGAATATAATAATCAATAACAACAATAATCAACAACGACCCCGATAAACTTCAGCTGTGCGATACGTTATTTTTCCTCTCCATGAGGAAAAGGAAAAGCGGCTTTGGTGGATGGGGTAGGAGCTTTTTTAAAATTATGAACAAGAAATTAGTAAAGCGAATATACAACGTAGTGATAATCCTCCTGTTCTTGGGAGCTATTGGCTGGTGTCTGAGCCATTTTATGCATGGCAGTGGGGTGGAGTATACCGACGACGCGCAGGTGTGCCGCCACATCACGCCCATCAACACCCGCGTGCAGGGATTCATCAAGGAGATTCGCTTCAACGACTTCCAGCACGTGAAGAAGGGCGACACACTCGTCATCATCGAGGATGCCGAGTATCGTCTGCAAGTGGCACAAGCTGAGGCAGGTTTGCGTGGCTCCAAGGCAGGCTCGCAGGTGGTGACGGCAAGCATGGGCACCACCGTGAGCAATGTGCAGACAGCTTCTGCCGGCATCGAGGAGGCACGCGTGGACATGTTGAACGCCAAGCAGGATTTCGACCGCTTTGCTGCCCTGATGAAGAAAGACGCCGTGACCAAGCAGCAATACGACAACGCCTACGCCCGCTACCTCGGCGCAAAGGCTCGCTATGAGCAGGCCAACAGCAGAAGGCAGAGCACCGCTTCTGTGAAGAATGTGCAGACCCACCAGTTGGGCGGATCACGTGCCAGCGAGAGTGTGGCGGAGGCACAGTTGAACCTTGCCCGCCTGAACCTTTCCTACACTGTCGTCGTGGCCACTTGCGACGGCGTGATGGGCAAGAAGGACATACATGTGGGGCAGCTCGTGCAGCCAGGTCAGATGCTGGCACGCATCGTTGACGACAACGACGTGTGGGTGGTGGCCAACTACCGCGAGACCCAGATGGACGGCATCACCGTGGGCAAGACGGTGGATTTCACCGCCGACGCCATTCCCGGCGTGGTATTCCACGGCAAGGTGGAGTCGCTGTCGGCAGCCGCTGGCAATGCCTATTCCATGATTCCCGTAGACAATGCCACGGGCAACTTTGTGAAGGTGGAGCAGCGCGTGCCTGTGCGCATCGAGCTCACCAAGGACAACGATGCCAAGCAAGTGGCCCTGCTGCGCGCCGGACTCAACGTGGAGACCAAGGTGAGCGTCAAGTAAGAAAGCATTCCACAAGAATTATCAATCGTCAATCATAAATTGTAAATTATAAATTATTAATTAACATAATGCCAGGACCTCCTAAGTTGCAGGGACCATTCCGGATCCCTTCATTCAACGGCTATGTCCCTCGCCGTCTGCAGCCATGGATATACCTCCTGTTCGCCTTCATCTTCCTGATGTCGGGCGGCATATACGGAGGAGCCATGAGCCAGGTGATGGGCGAGTATAGCCTGATGCGCGAGGACGTGCTCATGATAGTCATGTTCAACGTCGTGGGAGTGGCCATGCCTTTCCCCTTCCTCTTCAAGTTGAAGTTTGCCTTCACCAACAGGCGGCTTCTGCTCACTGCCGCCCTCGTGGTGGCGGCATGCAATTTCCTCATCATGTGGACCGATTCCGTGCCCGTGATGTGTGTGCTGGCTTACATCGCAGGCTTCTTCAAGCTCTGCGGCACGTTCGAGTGCATGAGTACCATACAGTTGTGGATGACGTCCAAGCGCGACTTCACAATCTTCTTCCCCTTGCTCTACTGTCTGGTGCTGGGCAACATGTCGCTCTCGCCATGGGTTACCGAGCACCTCATCTACATCTGCCAGGATTGGCGCGTCATCAACTGGACGATGACCGGCGCGCTGCTCATGGTGGCGCTTGTGGTGTATGTCACCACGCACGACTTCCACTTCATGAAGCCGTTGCCGTTTATCAGTGTCGATTATATGGGCTGCCTGCTCTGGTCGGCGTGGATGCTGGAGTTCATCTTCTTCTTCAACTATGGCGAGCACTACAACTGGCTCGACAGCCGGGTGATGCGCATGGACTTGTTGCTATTCGTCCTTACGGGCTACTTCTGCATCCAGCGAATGCTCCACATACGCCATCCATATATAGCTCCCGGGGCTTGGAAGTATAAGCGGCTCGTTCCGCTGCTCATCCTCTTCGCCTTCGTTGAGTTCATGGGCAGCACGCCCAAGGTGCTGCAGACTGCCTTTACAGGTGGCGTGCTCCACTTCGGCACAGTGACCACCAACGCTCTCAACTTCGTGGAGTGGACGGGATCCATCGTCGGCTGCCTCTTCTGCCTGTTTTGGTGCAAGGTGCTAAAATTGAAATACACTTACCTGCTCACCATTGGTGTGGCGATGATGACGGCCTATCCGGTGATGATGTATTTCCTCATCGACCCTGGACTGCCCATCGAGGCGCTCTACCTGCCCACGGTGCTGCGGTCCTTCGGCAATGCCATCTTCTTCTGCATGCTCACCATCTACCTTGAGGAGCTCATGCCGTTTCAGCATTTCTTCATGGGACTGACCATGGCGGGCATTATACGCAACGGTCCCATCTCGACCATGTGCTCGGGACTGTACAGCTTCGGCTTGCGCTACCAGATGGCCGACAACATGGCGCGCGGTCTTCCTTACGATTCGGCAAACCTGCTCATGATCAGCATTCGTCAGCTCTACGGGCTCACCTGTCTCATAGGTCTCGCGGTGCTCCTCGTGTTCCTGCTGTGGAACGTGCAACCCGTGCGCAGCACCATGAAGAAGATGCCGGCGTGGAACTTCGTGGGGAGAATGATGAAAAAGAAAAACCGACGTCAAGCGAAATGACATTAACTGGAAAAGGGAAGGCGATGTTGCCTTCCCTTTTCCAGTTAATGTGGTAAGCCCTTGTCTATTCCTCTACTGTCCAGTCGGTGATGTTGTGCTTCTCCACGTCGAAGTTGATGCCAACCTTCACTATTGGCAGGCCGCACTGCATGAAGCGTTTGGGGTATTGCTTCAAGTCGATCTGCCTCATTGCGATTGCGGCATCCTTGTTGAGTTTCAACTCGAAGAGATAGAGATGCGTGGCGGTGCGCAGCACCATGTCTACGCGGCCGCGAGGCGTGCGAACCTCAACATCCACATAGTGGTTGAGGATGGAGAAGATGACATACATCATCTGCTGGTAGTGGCCTTCGGTGTTGGCGCCCTGACAATAGGGCACGGTCTCAAGAAAAGCCTGAAGCATCTCCAACGCCCCGTCCATGTTGTTGCGGCGGATGAGAGCCGACATCTTGGCGATGGTCGTGGTGCCTTTTACTGTGTTCGTGCCTATGTAGTTGGGCAACAGGCAGCGGTATAGGCCCACGCGGATTTCCTTGTTAGGCAGGTCGAGCGTGTAAAGCTCTGTCTCCGGGTCGTAGCCTTTTATGGTGATGTAGCCGCTCTGATAAAGCAACGGGATCACGGAAGTCATGTTCTCAGTGGGTGCGTCAAACTCCGACTTGTCGGCATCGCCACCGCCAATCTCCGACGGCATGACGTGGAACTTCTTGAGCATCTCGATGAGATAGGTCGGCGTGCCGGAGGAGAACCAGTAAAAGTCCATATTGCTACGTGCCATAGCGTTGAGCAGGCTGTATGGGTTGAACACGTCGGGCGACTTGGCGGCAAAGTGATAGCCGTCGTAATACTCACGCAACTTTTTGAGCGTTTCCTCGCTCGTCTTGCCCAATTTTTCAGCCAACGCGTCCACGTCTGCCGACATCTGCGTAGTAAGTTCTTCCATCGTTATCCCGCAAATTCCGGCATAGTCATCGTCCATGCTGATGTTGGATATGTTGTTCAGTTCGCTGAATATGCTCATCTGCGAGAACTTCGTAATGCCTGTGAGGAACACGAAGCGCAGGTAGGGCTCGCAGTCTTTCAACGGGCTGTAGAAATTGCGCATTACGTTGCGCAGCATGGGCAGCTTCTCGTCCTCATGCACCACGTCGAGCAACGGCGCGTCGTATTCGTCGATGAGCACTACTACTTGTTTGCCAGTCTTGTTGTAGGCTGTCTTGATGAGGGCGATAAGCCTGTCGTTAGCATCTACGGATGGATTGTCTATACCCCAGATTTTTTCTTGTTCATTAAGTCGCTGACCAAGATACCTCTCCAGCTGCTCTTTCTCCATGTGTTTGCCGCCCGCCATGCTGAAATGCAGCACGGGATATGCAGTCCACTCAGTCTCAAGCTTTTCTATGGCAAGGCCCTTGAACAAATCCTTCTTGCCCTCAAAATAACTTTTGAAGGTGGACGTGAGCAACGACTTGCCGAAACGGCGCGGACGGCTAAGGAAGAAATACTTGCCCGAGTTCGCCATTCGGTAAACATACTCTGTCTTGTCGACATAGAGCATATTCTTCTTTATGATTTCCTCGAATGTCTGTATTCCTATAGGATAGAGTCTCGGTGCTGCCATTTTGTGATGTGCTTTGGTTCACTTGCAAAAGTACAAAGAAAACTACTAACATAGGCTCTTTGCCCTATGCTTTTTTTATTCAAAGCAAACTTCTGCTAACAAGTGAATATGCAAAACACTAAGACGAACTTAGTTCCAAACAGATGAACAAACGATAATATGTGCAGGCCAACGCGGTTTTAACCTCTCCACGACATTGTACGGTCGGAATGATTCAGTAAACCCTACTTGTTGAGTTTATTTCTTGTTGAAAATGTCCTTGTCCAATAAATTCTCGTGTTTGGCAAGAATTGTAGTACATACTGCATCGCCTGTGATGTTGACTGTAGTCCGGCACATGTCTAGTAATCTGTCAATACCCATAATCAAGGCGATGCCTTCAACGGGTAAGCCCACAGATTCGAAGACCATGGAGAGGGTGATCAAGCCTACGCTGGGTACGCCTGCCGTGCCGATGCTGGCGATTGTGGCTGTGGCGATAACGGTGATATAGTCCGTAAAATCAAGATGTATTCCAAATACCTGTGCGACAAATACCACGGCCACTCCTTGCATGATAGAAGTTCCGTCCATATTAATTGTGGCACCAAGAGGTATGGTGAAAGAACTGATTTTTTCTGAAACGCCAATTTTTCTTGCCAAGGTTCCGATAGACAATGGAATAGTAGCATTGGATGTGGCTGTAGAGAATGCAAATTGCATAACAGGAAAAAACTTACGTAAGAAAACCAATGGATTTAGTCCTGCCAACAGTTTTAACATTCCCAGATAGACCATTAATAGTTGCAATGTTAAAGCAATGATTACGGCAGACATGTATTTGAGCATCGGGGCAAATCCGTCAAATCCGATATTGGCGAATGTTCTGGCTATCAAACAGAAAACTCCGATGGGTGCTGCTTTCATTACAAGTGTTGTCATCGACATCATCAGTTCGTTTCCTTGTTTGGCTAAATTGGCTAATCCTTCAGTCTTGTTTCCCAGTTTGACAAGCAGTGCTCCTGTGATAAGTGCAAATACGATTATTTGTAGCATATTGCCAGTGGCAAATGCTTCTATGGGGTTGGTCGGAATTATATTGAGAATAGTATCTGCCATGGACTGTTGGTCTGCAACTTGTGTTGTGGCAACTTTTGTAGGCGTCATATGCATTCCATAGCCTGGATTTATGATGTTTGCAACAGAAAGGGCAACAGCCACAGCAACCATTGTTGTACAAGTATAGAATGTGATGGTGATTACTCCCATTTTCCCCATCTTGCTAGTGTCTCCAATACCCATTGTTCCACAGACTATGGAGCAAAAGACCAATGGAACCACCAGCATTCTCATAGCTCGTATAAAGCCGTTGCCAAGGATATTGAATATTCCATTGACGAATATTTCGTCACGTATATAACCTTCTGGTATGTAATAATGTAAAAGTAATCCTACTATAAAGCCTAATATAAGGGAGATGAAAATAATGGATGTCAAATGAAGCTTTACTTTTCCCATGTTGTGAATAAATTGATATTTATATTATTCATTTGATGTTAATATTGTGCAAAATTAGTCGTAAAAAAACAAATATGCAAATATTTGTATCAAAATGTTTTGGTTAGTGAGTGATTTGTGCCATTTTGGATTGTTTGCAATGTCATTTCTTCTGGTAATAGGATAAATATTAGTTGTTTTTATTACAAAAAGATACAATAATGCCCTGTTATACAACAAAAAGACACGATAAAATAAGAAAATAGAGCAAAAAGCTTGTTGATTTGTTTAACAATGTTTACTTTTGCAACCAAATTTAATATTAGTCCAAGGAAAGAACGTGAAAAAGTTAAGAGATTGTATTTTACGGCGTGTGTTTTGCTTTGTATTGTGTCTGTCAACAGGTTTCATGCCAATATATGCAGACAATGAAATCGCAGGTAGAAAAGTTACATCAATAAAAGGAAAGGTAATTACAATTGATGACGAGCTTCCTGTTATTGGTGCGTCAATCATTATTGAAGGTACTAAAATGGGAGCGGTTACCGATGTTGATGGTAACTTTTATATTGCCAATATTCCTGTCGATGCCAAGCGAATCAAGGTGTCGTATCTTGGACTAAAGAGTCAGTATGTGGCAGTAAGGCCAGAATTATTGGTCAAGATGGTAAGTGATGATGCGCAGCTTGACGAAGTGATGGTTGTTGCCTACGGTACTGCAAAGAAAAGCACCTTTACGGGGTCTGCGTCTGTCATAAAGACCGACAAATTGGATGAACGCCCTGTCACGGAAGTATCGTCGGCTCTTTTGGGAAGTGCTCCAGGCGTATCGGTTTCATCTTCAAGTGGAATGCCAGGTTCCACTTCTACCATCCGAATACGTGGAGTGGGTTCTTTCAGCGCGTCTTCCAGTCCTTTGATAGTTTTGGATGGAATTCCTTATGAAGGCTCTTTGAGTAACCTTAATCCGACGGACATTGCCAGCATGTCAGTGTTGAAAGATGCTGCGTCAACGGCATTGTATGGTGCCAGGGCCGCTAACGGTGTGATAGTCATTTCCACGAAAAAAGGAAAATCAGGAAAAGCTCAGGTCAATTTCAAGTTTAATCAGGGAATTACCATGCGCCAAAGTTCAGATTATGAAAAACTAGGAGTAGGCCAATATTGTGAAATTTATTGGGAGAACCTTCGCAACAGGTATCTGAAAGATGGCATGAGCAGTGTAAGTGCTGCGGAAAGTGCCAGTTCCAATTTGATGGATGTTCTGGAATACAATCCTTTCACGAATGTAGACAGGTCTTCGGTCGTTGGTGTGGATGGAAAATTCAATGCGGCAGCTCAAATGGCATGGGGAGACGATACAGATTGGGAAAAAGCCATACAGCGAGCTGGTCACAGAACCGATGCCAGTGTTTCGGTTACTGGTGGAAACGACAAGAATGACTATTATTTTTCCTTGGGCGCCATTTCCGAGGATGGCTACATTGTAGGATCCTCTTTGAAGAGGTATACATTCAAGACCAATGTGAATTCGCAAGTTACATCATGGTTGAAGCTTGGAATGATTACCGGAGGCAATATCAGTGCTGTGGATGGACAGCAAAACACTACTAGGAACAATCTTAGCAATCCTTTTCTCTTTACGAGATATGTCAGTCCTCTTTACCCGATTCACATGCACGATGCCACCACGGGCAACCTAATATATGACAACAACGGGGATGCTCTATATGATTTTGGTGTCGGCTACAACAAAGATGGAATGTCAGTACCCAACCGTTCTTATTGTTCCACTGTGAATCCTGTAATAGAATTGGCAGAGCGCAAGGATGGTTATACACGCAAGATGTTTGACGTGAAGGGTTATGCAGAGGTGAGTTTCCTGAAATATTTCACCTTTACGTTGAATGGAAGTGTAAACTCCAGTGCCTATCTTGGCTCTTCCTCCAGCAAGAAATATGAGGAGAAGGGAAATGTGGGTACAGCCACTCGCACCAATTCCTTTACCACGACAACAAATTTCAATGAGTTGTTGGACTATAAGAGAAAATTTGGGTCTCACCATGTAGATGTATTGGTCGGTCATGAGAATTACCGGTATGAATACAACTATCTGACAGCTAGCATGAAGGGGGAAATCATGTCTGGCAATTCCGAACTCGGCAACTATACTGAGCTGAATTCGACACCGTTGTCTTATACGACAAAATATAGGACGGAAGGTTATTTCATGCGTGCCAATTACGACTATGATGACTTGTATTATGTATCACTGTCGTTCAGGCGAGATGGCTCTTCTCGATTCTATAAGGAATCAAGATGGGGCAATTTCGGTTCTGTCGGAGCAGGATGGAGTATCAGCAGAAGTCTTTTTGCCGATACAAGATGGCTGGACAACTTGAAACTGCGTCTTTCCTATGGTGAGGTGGGAAACGACAATGTGGGTGGATATTTCCCATGGGTGGCATCGTATGCTCCTTCCAACAATGCGACAGAAGCAGGATATGTTCAGAGCAGCATGGGCAATAAAGACTTGAAGTGGGAGGTGTCCCGTAATTTTGACGTGGCAGTGGAGTTTGGCTTCTGCAATCGCTTGAGCGGCTCTTTGGAGTTTTTCACGCGCAAGTCGTCCAACCTTCTTTTTGAGATACCCTTGTCTCCTTCCACCGGCTTCGACAGTCAGGACAGAAACTCGGGTGCTATGAAAAACTATGGCGTTGAGTTTCAGGCAAATCTGAAAATCCTCGATGCTTCCAAATGGAAGTGGGCGATTGATCTCAATGGTACCTATCTCAAGAACAAGATTACGTCGTTGCCTGTAGACCCATTCATCGACAATAATGTTTTCAGAATAGAGGAGGGATATTCACGCTATGAATTCTACTTGAAAGATTGGCGCGGCGTGGACCCCGAAACTGGTAGTTGCATCTATGCGCCAATAGAGGGGGCAAAGAATGTTGTCACTGTAGACGGAGAAGAATATACCACTTCGCTCAGCGAGGCTGCTTATTGCTATGCCGGAAGTGGAATCCCGTCTTTTACTGGAGGTTTCTCTACATCTTTATCTTACGGAAATCTCTCGCTCAGTGCTACTTTGTATTATCAGCTGGGAGGTAAAGCCTATGATACAGCATACAGCAATTTGATGACTCCCAATCAGAGGTCATACAACAATTTGTCGGTAGATATCCTTAAAAGATGGCAGAAGGCTGGTGACATAACCGATGTGCCCCGTCTGTCGGATGGAAGCGATGCTACGGATTTGATTGGAGAGAATTCCACAAGATGGTTGGTAAGTTCCGACATGTTGGAATTGGCAAATGTAGTCGTGTCATACCAGCTTCCGAAGTCTTTGCTTCTTCCTCTCGGAATATCTTCTCTCAAGGTATATGCATCGGGCGAGAACCTTTTGCAGATTACGAAGAGAAAAGGATTGTTCCCGCGCCAAAACACATCGGGCTACACAAACAATGGTGACACTTTTGCACCGGCAAGAGCTTTCACCGCAGGTATTAATCTATCTTTTTAATTATTGAAATTTTTGCTAAGATGACGACGAAATACATAAAAACAACGATTTTGGGAAGTGTAGTCTGTCTCTCCTTGGCTTCATGTGCCAGCGACTACATGGATGTGAGTTCAACTCAAAATGTGGATGAATCTTCGATATTCGCAACCACCGAGGGAGAAATGATGGCCATAAATGGCATACATAGGCTCATGCATGAGTCTACGGCCAGCTGGTATGCACAAGGGGGATACCAAACCTTCATGCTTTCCACAGATTTGATGGCAGAGGATGTGGTGTTCACAAAGAGCAATCCCTGTTTGACTTGGGATGCACAGCTGACGATGCATCAGACGCCATCCAACAGAGACAATGAGTATTATTATAGTTTCTTCTACCGTGTCATATCAAATGCAAACAAAGTGATAAATTGCGGAGACGATGCGGAAGGTCAGGCCAATGTGCACAAATATGCCAGAGGGCAGGCCCTTGCGTATAGGGCTTTTTGCTATTTCAACTTGGTTCAGATGTATGGCAAGCGATATGAACAAGGATCAGACAATTTGCAGCCTGGTGTGATATTGCGATTGGACAATAGCAGCAACAATATGCCAAGGGCAACGGTGGAGGAAGTGTATCGGCAAATCAATGCCGACTTGGATGAAGCCATTGGGCTGTTGGAAGATTGCGGGGTCAAGCGAGAGAACAAAAGCCATATCGACAAGTCTGTGGCTATGGGGTTGAAAGCCAGGGTGCTGTTGACGCAGGGCAGATGGGGAGAAGCGGCAAGCATGGCTCAGAAATGTATTGAGGCAAGTGGCGCTACCCTTGATGACGCAACATATACCACTACCGATTATCGTATGTCTTCTGCCCTTAGCAGTGAATGGATTTGGGCAAAGATTTCACAATCAGACCAAGAAGGAAAATTGAAGCAATATCATGCTTTCAATTCCAACAGCAATGCTAGCTATAACAGAAACACTCCACGTTGTATCTACAATAAACTTTACGACAAGATCAGTTCTACGGATACAAGGAAAGGCGTTTGGTTTCCTAATGCGCAGGACAAATCTGTGACTCCTGCTCCCATATATCCAGCCAATGGCAATCTCTACAATTACATGAGCAACAAGTTCCTGTTGCCAATTGGTTGTGACCAAAACACGGCAGGCGACATTCCTTATATGCGATTGCCCGAGATAATGCTTGTCAAGGCCGAGGCATTGGCACGTGAGGGGAAATACACGGAAGCTGCCAATGCACTCTATCCCTTGGCTCATAGCAGGGACAAGGCTTATGTATTGTCTACGAAGCAAGGGGATGAACTGATAGAAGAAATCATGGTGCAACGCCGGGTAGAACTATGGGCAGAAGGCTTCAGGTGGTTCGATTTGAAGCGGCTCAATATGGCTCTCGACAGAGGACCTGCCCCAAGGACTGAGTTGGGATATTCGGCTGACGGTTGGAAGAGCGGCAAGAAGCCTAGCAAGGTAGACCCCGAGGCATCCAACTATAATATGTACGACACCAAGGCTATAGGCGAGGAGAACAGATATAGGAAAGCCGGCACCAATTTCTGGCAATGGCTTTTCCCCGAGTCTGAGATAAACATTAACCCCTTGTGTGAGCAAAATCCTATTTACACGACCAAAGAGGAGGCCACGGAATGAAAAGACTAGGTATAATGTTTTTGTGTTTGATGGCGTGTCTGCCTTCCTGTTTTATGCATGCGTGCACATCTGTCATCATATCAGGAAAGTTGACAAAGGACGGACGTCCGCTGATGTGGAAAAACAGGGATACCGGCACGCTGGCCAATTGCGTGGTTTATCAGAAAGGCGAACGGTATGCTTATTTGGCCATCGTAAACAGCAATTCCGTGTCCAAACTGAGGTCTGTATGGATGGGAGTCAACGAAAAAGGCTTTTCCATCATGAACACTTTGTCTTATAACTTTTCCGCTTCCGACAACGACCTGGGCGGAAAATACAATGGAGCCATCATGAAACGGGCTTTGGAGGTATGTGCGAGTGTTGCCGATTTCAAGAATCTTTTGGACACCTTGCCTCGCCCCTTGTATGCCACGGCCAATTATGGAGTGATAGATGCAGCGGGAGGGGCTTCCTATTTTGAGACTAGCCAGCAGAGCTACAAGCAGTTTGACGTCAATGATCCGCAGGTTTGCCCCAAGGGCTATTTGGCGAGAGCTAATTTCTCGGAAAGCGGTGTGGACAAGGCTGGAAAGGGATACCCGCGTTATCAGCAAGTGACGATAGAGATGGACAAGGCGATAGAGCAAAATTTGTCCATCACTCCACAATGGATATTCAACACGTTGTCAAGGTCGTTTGTCAATCCCGTTATGGGAATAGACCTGACCAGCGGCCACTATAACAAGCCTTTCACCAACGGATGGTTTACGGAGGAAGATTTCATAGCCCGTCGGAAATCGTCATGTGCTGTCGTCGTACAAGGTGTGAAGAAAAACGAGAATGTTTCACAAACCATAATGTGGACTGTGCTGGGTTATCCTCCTGTGACTCCTGCCATACCTTTATGGGTGGCTGCCGGAAAAGCTGGATTGCCAAAAGCCGTGACCTATTCTCCAGAGATAAAGGATGCGCCGCTGTGCCATTTTGCCGATAGTCTGAGGCAACAGGTCTATTCTTATGAGTATGGAGACAACAGGCAGGAATATTTCAATTGGGAACTTCTCTATAATAAGGAGAATACAGGTCTCATGCAGAAAACACGGCAATTTGAGGCAACTTTATTTTCTGCCTATGACGGTGTCGTGGAAAAAATGCGCACAAAGCGTGGCTTGGACATAACGTCGGTCTTGCAACTCTATCATAAGATAGATGCAGAAATATTGGATTGGACGAAACAATAAAAGGGATGCAATCTATGAAGAAATATATTTTTTCCTTGGCAATACTGTTGTTGGGCGTTTGCAATTCTATAAATGCGCAATCTCGTCAAACAAGGAAACCGGTAATTGGGATTACAATGTATGTAAAAGATGGCGTGTTGACAGTTGCCGAAAGCTATGTCAGAGCCGTGGAGGCGGCAGGCGGCATACCTCATTTGTTTTCCATGAGCAGCAACCCTAATGCAGTCAGAAGCGAGACTGAGATTCTGGATGGAGTGATTTTCAGTGGTGGGGAAGACATTTCTCCATTGAGATATGGCGACCAGCCATGCCGGGAAATTGGTAAGGTCAATGCGGCTCGCGACTCCGCTGAGGTGCTGATATTCCAATGTGCCCAAAAGCGAGGCATACCCATGTTGGGCATTTGTCGTGGCATGCAGTTTATCAACGTCATGCTGGGAGGCACTTTGGTGCAGGATATTCCGTCGCAATGGAAGAATGCCATTCAGCACAAGCAACTTCCTGCTAAAGATGTTGCTACCCATACGGTTAATATAGTGAAGGGAACGAAGTTGTGGAATATAATGAACACAGCCTCCGTTGATGTCAATTCCTTTCATCATCAGTGCGTCAAAGACTGCGCGGGTCAGTTGAGAGTTTCCGCATACTCTACCGATGGAGTGCCGGAAGCCTTGGAAAGCATAGGGGACGGAAAAATCCTTGGCGTGCAATTTCATCCAGAGGGGTTGTTTGAAAAGAACAAGGTATTCTTGACTTTATTTGCAAAATTCGTAGAGGAAGCACGTAAAGAGAATAAGGATAGGTAAATGGTAGGAATCAATAAAAGGGCGTGGATTTTAGCCAAGGATATAATCCACACCCTTTTATTGATTCAAACTTTTGCGATAAAATTAGCCGCGATATTATTATTTAACTCTAAGCATGAGGCTTTGCGTGGTTTTCATGTTACTTTTGCACAAACAAAACTAAGGAAAGGAAATCTGATGAACAAACGAGAATACGCTCAGGCCAACAAGGAATGGCTCGCGGCGAAAGCCAAGGAAGAGGGAGTGAAGGCTCTCCCCAAAGGTATATTGTATAAGGTGTTGTCGGAGGGAAACAACGACGGCGTTCACCCCTCGCCGCGCAGCATCGTGACAGCCCACTATACCGGAAAGACTATCAACGGCAAGAAGTTTGACAGTAGTCGGGGCGGCGCACCGCTCGCCATTCGGCTGTGCGACCTCATCGAAGGCTGGATCATAGCCATGCAGCAGATGTGCGTGGGCGACAAGTGGGAGGTCTATATACCTGCCGAGATGGGCTACGGCAAGTTCTCGCAGCCCGGCATCCCTGGCGGCTCCACCTTGATATTCGAAATAGAACTTATAGGCATAGCGTAGAAGCGGAATGGTGAAACACGCCAATGATGGTATAACCATACGTAAGTCCACAGTAGAGGATATTCCGGCAATTCAGGGTATCTTCGCCTTGGCCCGCAAGTTCATGGCAGAGACAGGCAACCCCAACCAGTGGGCCGACGGCTATCCCAGCGTGGAGTTGCTGCAAGAAGACGTTTTGAGCGGCGACAGTTATGTCGTAGTGGCAGACAATGCGGTTGCCGCCACCTTTGTGCTGAGAGGTGGCAACGACCCCACATACGATGTCATCTATGAAGGTGCATGGCAAAACGACATGCCTTATGCCACCATCCACCGCATAGCCTCAAACGGCAAGGTGAAAGGCATTCTGCACTTGGCCATGGAATATGCCTTGCACATCTATGATTCCATCCGCATCGACACCCATCGCGACAACCGGGTGATGCAGAGCGCCATACGCAAGGAAGGCTTCGCCTATTGCGGCATCATTCGCTGCTGGAACGGCAGTGAACGCCTGGCTTATCAATTCACGAAACGTTGAGGAGATAATGTAGCCTGGCCTTTTCTGTTTAATGTGGCAGTCCGCACTGCATGAAGCGCTTGAGGTCTTGTTTCAAGTCTTTCTGCCTCATCTCGGTTGCGGCATCCTAAAAGTTTGTTTTAAACAAAAAAGCGCAAGGCAAAAAAGTCGATGTTAGTAGTTTTCTTTGTAATTTTGCAAATGAACCAAAGCACATCACAAAATGGCAGCACCGAGACTCTATCCTATAGGAATACAGACATTCGAGGAAATCATAAAGAAGAATATGCTCTATGTCGACAAGACAGAGTATGTTTACCGAATGGCGAACTCGGGCAAGTATTTCTTCCTTAGCCGTCCGCGCCGTTTCGGCAAGTCGTTGCTCACGTCCACCTTCAAGAGCTATTTCGAGGGCAAGAAAGACCTGTTTAAGGGACTTGCCTTGGAACAGTTAGAAAAAGAGTGGACAGAATATCCAGTGTTGCATTTTAGCATGGCGGGGGGCAAGCACATGGAGAAAGAGCAGCTCGAAGAATATCTTAACTACAGATTAAGAGATGTGGAAACTTGCTGGGGAATCACAAACCATGCCAAGGGAGCAAACAATCGCTTGATAGACCTCATTAAGACTGCCTACAACAAGACTGGCAAACAAGTAGTGGTGCTCATCGATGAATACGACGCACCGTTGCTCGACGTGGTGCATGAGGACGAGAAACTGCCCGTGCTGCGCAACGTAATGCGCAATTTCTACAGCCCGCTGAAAGACTGCGAGCCTTACTTGCGCTTCGTGTTCCTCACAGGCATTACGAAGTTCTCGCAGATGAGCATATTCAG
>CAVBBO010000060.1:0-51496 GCA_963593695.1 Escherichia coli
TCTCGCGAGACTCCAAGGCATCGTGCAGAGCCTTTTCATCCGTACTTGCCAAAGCTGAGAGATCTTCCGACTTTGTGAAGTCGATGCTGGGATTGGGGATGGTGAGCGTGCCTGTCTTGTCGATGACGAGGGCGTTCACCTTGCGCAAGTTTTCGAGGGCCGAGGCATCCTTGATGAGAATTTGCTTCTGCGCCGCCTTGCCTATGCCCACCATCAGGGCGGTAGGCGTGGCCAAGCCCATGGCACACGGACAAGCCACCACCAATACGGCGACAGCACTGAGGATAGCTTGGGGCAGACATCCATTGCCACCCACCAGCCACCATATAATAAAGGTAAGCAAGGCGATGCCTGCCACCACGGGCACGAAAACCAGAGCCGCCTTGTCCACTATGCGCTGCACGGGAGCCTTGCTGCCCTGTGCCTCCTGCACCATGCGGATAATCTGCGCCAAGGCGGTCTTCTCCCCTATCTGCTTGGCACGCATACGGAGCTTGCCTTGGCTGGGGATGGTGCCTGCCAACACCTCGTCGCCCACTCGCTTGGCAGCAGGAGTAGGCTCACCCGTAATCATTGCCTCATCCACATAGGCTGCATCGGCGGTCATAAAGCTCTCGGCTTGCGTAACCATACCGTCTACGGGAATTTTCTCTCCGGCACGCACCTCAATGATGTCGCCACGGGTTATCGTCGAGATAGGCACCTCCTCCATTTTGTACTCATCAGAGCCTTCGAGCTTCTCTCGTGTCACGAGCCGGGCGGTCTTCGGTTGCAAGCCCATCAACTGGCGTATGCTGCTCGCCGTACCGTCCTTCGCCTTTTCTTCCAGACATCTGCCTGTCAAGACAAAGGTGATGATCATCACCGAGGCATCGAAATATGTGTGCCACTCGATGCCCCTCGCTCCCCAAACAGCCTCTCCCCAAAAGGTGTTGAACGTGCTGAAGAGGAAGGCGATGATGGTGCTCATTGCCACCAAAGAATCCATGTTGGCAGTACGATGCCTGAGCTGCTTCCAAGCGGAGACATAAAACATCCTGCCGCAGTAAACCATATTCGCCAAGGCCAAGAGCAGGCAAATCTGGTTGACAAAGGGACTGTTCATGCCGTCAGTCTGCATGCCGAGCGAGATCCATCCCATGGAGAAAGCCATGGTGAGGATGGCAAAGAGCCAAGACAGCAGGGTCTTGCGCTTGAGTAATGTAAATTCACGGCGGTTGATTTCCTCTGCACTCCTGTCCGACTCTATCACGAGGTCGTAACCTATAGAGGAAATCTCTCGCTTCATATCTTCGAGCGTTATCTTTTCTGGGTCATAATCCACGAGAGTGGTGCGTCCTGCCAGAGAAACGGAGGCGGAACGTATGCCGTCGAGGGAGTTGAGCTTGCGCTCCACATTGGCAGAGCATGCAGAGCACGCCATACCTATCACGGGAATTGTTTTCTTCATTTTTCCTTTCCTATTATTTTTTGAGTTAAGAAGTTAAAGGAGTTAAGACAACAACTTTAGCAATTGAATTCTTCGTTCTTCACTCTTCACTCTTCACTCTTCACTCTTCACTTAAAACATACTTTCTTGGTTGCAAAATTACGAAAAGACTCTTGCAACCTAATTGCAAATAGGGAAAAATAATCAGTGTATTGAGGATGAAGGGATACTTTCTCGGGGGCGAATGGGGAAAATGTCTGTCTAATGCAACATGACTTTTTGAAAAATAATCCACAAATTGTTTTGCGGTATCAGCTAAACATCGTACATTTGCATTCACAAAAACGAAACAAACATCGGGGGTTGTCCTGATTCGATCGGGATACTCATCAAATTACGTTGAAAACCGGGTCACTTCTCTTGTCTATGGCGGGCCACATAAAACCGCGCATGCGGACTAAGCCAAAAGGCCAGTGGATTACAAAAACGGAGAGAACCCACAACTTTTATAGCTGGAGTTTTCATCACATCCTCAGGGCAACCCCTTTTCTATATTCTATTTTCTCAATACCTCAGATGCCATGTTTAGTGGAATAGTGGAAGAAATGGCGACGATTGTCGCCATAAAGCGATATGGAGGAAACGTTGACCTCACATTGACATGCTCGTTCACAGGCGAGCTGAAGATAGACCAAAGCGTGAGCCACAATGGAGTATGCCTAACGGTGGTCAATATCAACGGCGACCAATACACCGTCACGGCAATGAAAGAGACGCTCGACCGCTCGAATATCGGTCTGCTGAATGTTGGCGACAAGGTCAACGTGGAGAGGTCCATGAAGGTCAACGGGCGTCTCGACGGGCACATCGTCCAAGGCCATGTCGACGAGACTGCAGAGTGCATTGACATGAGAGATGCCGATGGCAGCACATATTTCACATTCCGCTATCATGCCGACAAGGCAATGGCAAGGCGTGGTTACATGTGCGTGGACAAGGGCTCCGTGACCGTGAACGGCGTGTCGCTGACTGTCATCAACCCTACCGACGACTCCTTCACGGTGGCCATCATTCCTTACACACGCGAGCACACCAATTTCCACTACATCAAGGTTGGCACACGTGTCAACATCGAATTCGACATCTTGGGAAAATACATCGCACGCCTACGGCATTTTGAAGAATAAAAAAGCCATTTCGGCTTTCCAATGGAAAGGCAACGGCTTTGCACTGAAAAGACGATGCCTTTTCAATGGAAAGGCAACGTCATTTCAATGGAAAGGCAACGACCTTATAAAACAAGCACCTGTCAAGGGTGCTTTTTTTGTTTATGCTTCCCGCTTTAACGCTTTTTATTTTTATATAAACTTGTCTAATAATCGCTATTTTTATGACAATTTGTATAAATTGCGCCAACTATTGTTAAGAATAAATTATTTGAATAAACCTTTAATATGTTATTGCATCAAAGCATAATAACATAAAAGACAATTATCAGTTATTCAATATCTATGGTAAAAAAAGCAACAACAATCCTTGTTGTGGCAGGCTTGCTTAGCTTTTCAGCAAGAGTCTCAGCACGTCAGTGGACGCTGCAAGACTGCATCAGTTATGCGCTTGCCAACAACATCACGCTTCAAAAGAACCGGGTAAGCAAATACTCGGCCATTGAAGACTACAAGCAAAGCAAGGCCGCACTGCTGCCCTCGCTTTCCGCCTCCACGTCGCAAAACATTTCCTACAACCCATGGCCCGAGCAAGGGTCATACACGGTGCAAGGATCAAAGGTGCAAACCAATGTCGACAAGTTCTATTACAATGGTTCATACGGCATAAACGCCAACTGGACGGTATGGAATGGCAACCAAAACCACAACAAGATCACGTTGAACAAGCTCTCCGTGGAGCAAGCCGCGCTCGACTCCGCGCAGACTGCCAACAGCCTGCAAGAGCAGATAGCGCAGCTCTTCGTACAGATACTGTATTCAAAGGAAGCGGTGAAGGTCAACGAGTCGACGCTTGAGACATCGAAAAAGACTGAGGAACGAGGAAAGGAATTTTGCAAGGTAGGCTCACTCAGCAAGGCTGACCTGGCGCAGCTCACCGCCCAAAGGGCACAAGACGAATACAGCGTAGTTCAGGCACAAAGTTCGCTTGCCGACTATAAGCGTCAGTTGAAGCAACTCTTGCAAATCACTGACCAAGAGGAGTTTGACGTAAGCGCCGACGAGCCAACCGACGCCATGGCTACAACCGCCATACCATCGGTGACCACGGTCTACGACTCTGCCATACAATATCGTCCGGAGATTCAAAACGCCTTGCTTGGAATAAAGAGCAGCGACGTGCAAATCAAGTTAGCCAAGGGTCAACGCATGCCCACAGTGGGAATTTCGGCAAGCGTCAGCACCAACACCACGTCGATGAACAGCAACGCATGGGCAAAGCAGTTGAAGAACAACCTTATTGGCGGAGTAGGATTCACCGTGAGCGTGCCTATCTACGACAACAGGCAGACAAAGACTGCCATCAACAAGGCTGTGCTCTCGAAGCAGAACTACCAGCTCGACCTGCAAGACAAGCAAACGCAGCTCTACTCCACCATCGAGAACTATTGGCTTCAGGCCAACAACAACCAAGAGCAATACAAGAGCGCGAAGGTGAACACCGAGAGCGCACAGGAAAGCTATGACCTCTTGCAGGAGCAGTTTAAGCAGAACCTCAAGAACGTCATTGAGCTGATGAACGGAAAGGACAAGTTGCTGCAGGCAAAGCAAAGCGAGCTGCAAGCCAAATACATGGCGATACTCAACATCAACTTGCTCAACTTCTACAAGGATGGCACAATGAAATAATATCACCCTTGTGACTTAACACGACAAACAAATAATTATCGCATAAATACAAACTCATGAAAATCAAGAAAATAAGCAGTATTTGGATAATCGTAGGCGTTGTTGTTGTCATAGCGGTAGCAGCGTGGCTGCTCTCCGGCAACAAAAAAGACACTACCGTCAACTTCACCACCGAGGCTGCAGGTCCAGCCAACATCGAGAACAGCGTGACCGCCACCGGTACGATTGAGGCCGTGAAGACCGTCACCGTAGGTACACAGGTGTCTGGTATCATCGACAAGCTCTTCGTAGACTACAACAGTGTGGTAAAGAAAGGCCAGGTCATTGCCGAGCTCGACAAGCAGAACCTTCAGAGCCAGCTCAACTCATCAAAGGCACAGCTCTCACAGGCACAAGCCAACCTTGCCAGCGCGCAAAGCGACCTTGCCTATCAGAAAGCCAACTACCAGCGCAACAAGACTCTATACGACAAGGGCCTCATCTCTGCCAACGACTTCGAGCAGGCTCGTCTGAGCTGGCAGACGGCAACCGCCACCGTAGCTCAGAGGCGCGACGCCGTGGCTTCAGCCAAGGAAGAGGTGAGCCGTGCGCAGACAAACCTCAGCTATGCTGTCATCACCTCGCCTATCGACGGTGTGGTAATATCTAAGAGCGTTGAGGAAGGACAGACCGTGGCAGCAAGCTACTCTACGCCTGAGCTCTTCACCATCGCCAAGGACTTGAAAGACATGCGCGTAATCGCCGACGTTGACGAGGCCGACATAGGCGGTGTCAAGGTGGGACAAAGGGTGACATTCACCGTGGACGCATACCCCAACGACACTTTTGAGGGTGCCGTGACTCAGGTGCGCCAAGAGGCAACCACGACAAACAACGTCGTGACATACGAGGTGGTAATCAGCGCGCCAAACCAAGACCTGAAGTTGAAGCCGGGACTTACAGCCAACGTGAACATCTATACAGAGGAGATCAAAAACGTATTGAGCGTTCCTTCAAAGGCATTGCGCTATACACCTGAGAAAGAGACTGTTGGCGGAAGGAAGATTCAAGACATCTCAAACGCCAAGAACAAGGTTTGGACACTTGAGGGCAACACTCTCGTGGCACACAAGGTTACCATAGGCTCTACCGATGGCATCCACACGCAGATTCTCGGCGGTATAAAGAAAGGCGCGAAGGTCATCACCGGCATAGCCACGCCAGAGGCCGACGAGGATGCCGAGGACAGCGGCAACGACGGCACGCAAAGCCCATTCGCTCCTGGACCACGCGGAAACAAAAAGAAGTAAAAGCGTATGGACAAAGACAGAAAAGTAGTAATCGAGCTTCAAGACATCAAGCGCGAGTTTAAGGTTGGCGACGAGATCGTGCATGCCTTGCGTGGCGTCTCGTTCAAGATTTTTGAGGGAGAGTTCGTCACCATCATGGGTAAGTCGGGCTCCGGAAAGTCGACCCTCCTCAACCAGCTTGGTTGTCTTGACACGCCATCGAGCGGCGAGTATTATCTCGACGGCGTGCCTGTAAGGGAGATGTCACGGTCGCAAAGGGCGGTGCTTCGCAACCGCAAGATAGGCTTCATTTTCCAGAACTACAACCTCTTGCCAAAGACATCTTCGGTGGAGAACGTGGAATTGCCGCTCATGTACAACCCCAACGTCTCTGCCGCGGAACGGCATGAGCGCGCCATCGAGGCACTGAAGGCCGTAGGGCTCGGCGACAGGCTCTACCACAAGTCAAACCAGATGTCGGGAGGACAGATGCAACGTGTAGCCATTGCACGCGCCCTCGTGAACGACCCAGCCGTGATCCTTGCCGACGAGGCAACTGGTAACCTCGACACACGAACGAGCTTCCAGATCCTCGTGCTCTTCCAAAAGCTTTACGCGCAAGGCCACACGATCATTTTCGTCACCCACAACCCCGACATTGCCAACTACTCGTCGAGGAACATTGAGATAAGAGACGGAAAGGTTATCAGCGATGAGTACAACGACAACATCAAGGATGCGGCAAAAGCCCTCGCTGAGTTGCCCGCAAACACCGATGAGTAAAATATTGATGACAAATGAACTATACCAACTTATTCAAGATAGCCCTGCGTGCCATTGGCGCCAATAAGATGCGGTCGTTTCTCACCGCGCTTGGCATCATCATCGGCGTGGCATCGGTCATCACGATGCTCGCCATAGGCCAAGGCTCAAAACGAAGCATCCAGGCAAACATAGCCGAGATGGGCTCCAACATGATAATGATCCATCCGGGACAGGACATGCGCGGAGGCGTAAGACAGGACGCGTCGTCGATGGAAACGCTGAAACTCACCGACTACCAAACATTGAAGGACGAGTGCAACTATATCAAAGGCATCTCGCCGGTGGTGAGCAGTTCCGGCCAATTCATCTACGGCAACAACAACACGCAGTCGACCATCTATGGCGTAAACACCGAGTATCTCGACATCAGGCAGTTGAGCGTGTCGAACGGCGACTGCTTCACCGACCAAGACATCAAGTCGAACGCCAAGGTTTGCATTCTAGGACAAACAGTAGTGGATTATCTCTTCCCCAATGGAGGAGACCCTGTGGGAAAGGTGGTCAGGTTCAATTCCACGCCCTTCCGCGTTGTAGGCGTATTGAAGAAGAAAGGCTACAACTCCATGGGTATGGACCAGGACAACCTTGTCATAGCGCCATACACCACTATCATGAAACGCATCCTGGCGCAGACATATCTCTCAGAGATTCAAGCCTCTGCCATAACAGAAGGGGTGACGGAAAAGGCGACCGACGAGATGACTACCATCTTGCGACGCAACCACAAGTTGAAAGATGCCACCGACACCAAGGAAGCTGACGATGACGACTTCAACATCCGCTCGCAAGAGGAGCTTTCCTCGATGATGAACTCGACCACCAACATGCTTACCATTCTGCTTGGTTGTGTGGCAGGCATCTCCCTCGTGGTTGGCGGCATAGGCATCATGAACATCATGTATGTGAGCGTCACCGAGCGCACTCGCGAGATTGGCTTGCGCATGAGCGTGGGCGCACGCAGCCTTGACATTCTGAACCAATTCCTCATAGAGGCCATCATGATGTCGGTGACAGGCGGCATAATTGGCATAATCATCGGAATTGGTGCAAGCTACGCCGTCAAGATAGTGGCGGGATGGCCAATCTACATTGAGCCATGGACCATACTCATGTCGTTTGCGGTATGTACGTTCACCGGAGTTTTCTTCGGTTGGTATCCAGCCAAGAAAGCGGCTATGCTTGACCCGATAGAGGCCATCAGATACGAGTAATTTGTTTTGCACGCGCTTTAGCAAACAAAGTTAAAAAACATAAAAGCGCTTCTTGTAATGTCTTATTTCTTTATCTTTGCAAAAAACAAATAAAGCAAACTAAAGAAATGAGACATTTCAAGTTTATTACCCTTTCCACTGTTGCCACATTGATGTTGGCATCATGCGGCACTACATCCACCGTACCTATCACAGGTCGCAAGCACACCCTGCTCGTGTCCGACTCAGAAGTGTTGAGTCTGAGCAATAAGCAATACTCCGAATTCATGCAGACAGCCAAGGTTTCCACCAACAGCCAAAACACGGCGATGGTGAAACGTGTAGGACAACGTTTGGCAACAGCAGTGGAGACCTATTTGAAAAACAACGGCCTTTCATCTGAAATACAGAATTTCTCTTGGGCATTCAACCTCGTTCAAAACACGGAGGCTAACGCCTTTTGCATGCCTGGCGGCAAGATAGTGGTCTACGAGGGCATTCTACCCTATACGCAGAACGAGGCTTCGTTGGCAATCGTCCTCGGCCACGAGATAGCGCACGCCGTGGCAAAGCACTCGGCAGAACAAATGTCGAAGAAGCTTCGCCAGCAATATGGCACGCAGATTGGCGGGGCGTTGCTCGGACAAGTGGTTGGCAGCAACACCGCATCCATCGCGACGCAAGTGGCACAGACAGGCTTCAGCCTCGCAAACTTGAAATACAGCCGTGACGACGAAACCGAAGCCGACCATATGGGACTGATCTTTGCGGCAATGGCAGGCTATGACCCACAGGTGGCCATTTCGTTCTGGCAGCGCATGTCTTCTGGCAACAGCAACAAAAGCGACTTCCTCTCCGACCACCCTTCTGATGCCAAGCGCATTGCGGCATTGCAGACGGAGATGCCTGAGGCTCTGAAATATTACCAAGCCTCTGGCTATGCCAAGACAACGCAAACCACGACTAAGAAGACAACAACCACTAAGAAGAAGACCACAACCACAAAGAAGGCCACATCCACAAAGCGCAAATAACGATGCGCTTACACGGAGACTGACCATTCACACGACAAACCGCAAACTCTCAGCCTATGCTCGAATATCTTTCATCCAACCTTTGGCTTGTATGGACATTGGTATGCGTATTCGCCTTGATACTCGAAGTAACGTCAGGCACGTTTTACCTGATGTGCTTTGCCTTGGGTGCGGTGTGTTCCATCATCGCATCGCTATTATTCACCCCACTATGGGTTCAAGTGCTGGTATTCGTCATAGGCTCCGCCCTTTGCGTGTTTGGCGTGCGTCCGTTTGCCATAAGATATCTCCACCCACACCACAACGACAGGCTCAGCAATGCCGACGCCCTTATCGGACGCACAGGCATCGTGATAGAACCCATTAGCCCAACCCGTTCGGGCTACGTGAAAGTTGACGGAGACGAATGGAAAGCCATATCCGATACCGGAGCGACCATTGGCAATGGAAGCCGCGTAAGGATTGTGTCGCGCGACAGCATAATAGTGAAAGTCGTAGAGGAACAATAAAGCCGACGCAGGATCTCAACCTCATAAAAATTTATTAACGCTTTAATCTGTAAAACCATGATTGGATTCTATGTTTTGATAGCACTCGTAGTGCTGGCGCTATTTTTCGCAAAAATGGCTATCGTCATCATTCCACAAAGTGAGACACGTATCATAGAGAGATTGGGCAGGTACTATGCCACGCTCAAACCCGGAATAAACATCATCATACCATTTATAGACAAGGCCAAGATAATCGTCACTTACCAACGTGGCCACTACAATTACAGCAGTCACATTGACCTCAGGGAGCAAGTGTACGACTTCGACAAGCAGAACGTGATCACGAAGGACAACATCCAGATGCAAATCAACGCCCTACTCTATTTCCAAATCGTTGATCCGTTCAAGGCTGTCTACGAAATCAACAATCTCCCCAACGCCATTGAGAAGCTGACGCAAACCACGCTGAGAAACATCATTGGCGAGATGGAACTTGACCAAACCCTTACATCGCGCGATATCATCAACACCAAGTTGCGCGGCGTGCTCGATGATGCCACCAACAAATGGGGAATCAAGGTGAACCGCGTCGAGCTTCAAGACATCACTCCTCCACAAAGCGTGCTGCAAGCCATGGAAAAGCAAATGCAAGCCGAACGCGACAAGCGTGCCACAATCCTCACATCAGAGGGTCAGAAGCAAGCCCAGATCTTGAAGTCGGAAGGTGAGAAGGCCGCTACCATCAACCGCGCCGAAGCCGACAAGCAGCAAGCCATACTCAGGGCGGAAGGCGAAGCCACGGCGCGCATACGCAAGGCAGAGGCCGAGGCTGCAGCAATAGAAAAGGTGACGCAAGCCGTGGGACAGACAACCAACCCAGCCAATTACCTTCTTGCGAAAAACTATATTCAAATGTTGCAACAAGTAGCGTCTGGCGACAAGTCGAAGACGGTGTTCCTGCCATACGAGGCAAGCAACCTCATGGGAAGCCTCGGAGGAATAAAGGAACTATTCAAATAATTGAATTTGTTTAATAATCAATCAGTAATGTATAGCAGTTTATGCATTGTATGCGGCGCACGTCCTAACTTCATCAAGGTTGCGCCGCTCATCAGAACTATCAAGGCAAGCACCTCAGATACCAAGGTGGACTTCCAACTTATCTATACAGGTTCAGAAGACGACCCTACCATAGACACATCTCTCTTTGACGATTTGTGCATACCGCGTCCAGACACGTTTCTTGGAGTAACGGCTACAAACCTAAGCGAGATAACAGGGCAAACGATGCAACAGTTTGAGCTATATCTTCAAACACATCCTACAGATACCGTGGTGGTGGTAGACGACCTCGCCTCAACAATGGCTGTGGCGATAGTGACGAAGAAACATGGCATAAGACTGGCGCATATCGCCGCGGGCACAAGGTCGTTTGACATAAACATGCCAAAAGAAGTGAACAGGCTCGTCATTGACGGCCTGTCTGACGTACTCTTTACGGCAGGGGCAAGCAACAACTCCATTGCCAACAGGGAGGGTGCCGAATTGTCAAAAGTCTATATGGTGGGAAACATCCTTATCGACAACCTGCGTTTCATACACGACAAGCTGAGGAAGCCTGACATTGTAGACAAGCTGAGGTTAAACGGTAACGACTATATAGTGTTTACGCTCAACCGAAAAGCCTTGATTGCCAACATTGGCAACCTTAAGGAAATGCTGAAAGCCGTCATTTCCAACGCCAATGGCACTCCAATCATTGCACCGTTGAGAAACGAGGCTGCCAAAGCCGTACAAGATTGCATCCACGACATGGACTCTCAATGCCTTCACATTGTAGAGCCTCTTGGCTACCTGGAATTCGCATGGCTCACGGAAAACGCAAAAGGCATTATCACAGACTCTGGCAACGTGGCAGAAGAGGCGACGTTCAACCACGTGCCTTGCGTAACCCTCAACAGCTACACAGAGCACATTGAAACCGTGCGCGAAGGCACAAACATACTTGTAGGAGAGGATGCCGACACTTTAGGCAAAGCCGTAGCCGACATGACAGAGGGCAAATGGAAGAAAGGGCAGCTCCCGGAAAGATGGGACGGAAGAACTGCCACCAGAATGCTAAGCATACTTGAAGGCAACGAGAAATAACGGGCAACACCGTTATTTCTCTGACAATGGGCTATACAGTTATCTCTCCCGCAAGAGACTGGCACATTAAGCCACGGATAACATTCGGGTCGGAGTGCATGGCCTGAAGGTACATGAGCTTCGTGATGGCAGACTCCACGGTGCCGTCGAAACCCGACACCACCCCAATGTCCTTGAGCTGGTAGCCTGTGTCATAACGATCCATCACCACGCTTCCCGCGACGCATTGGCTAATGTTCACTATCACCACCCCCCTTTGGGCTGCTTGTCTCAACAATGGCATCAGCCAAGGGTTGTGTGGAGCGTTGCCACTGCCGAAAGTTCTTACCACCATGCCACGAAGCGAATTGGAGCTTAGCACATTCCTGAATATTCGCTCTTGAATGCCGGGAAACATACTAAACACCAAGACATTCTCGTCCATGGCATAATGTGGAATCATACGCTTTGAAAAGTCGCGCTTGATGATGTGATGCTCGTGGAATGAAAAATTCACACCTGCATCACAAAGATGCGGATAATTAAAACTGTCGAAGGCAAAAAAGCCTTCGGCATTTATCTTGGTAGACCTGTTGCCCCTCAACAACCTGCCACTGAAATAGATGCACACCTCCGGCACCATGGCATGACCATCCTTGTCTTTCAACGCCGCCAACTCGATGCTGGTAATTAGGTTTTCCTTGCCATCAGTCCTCAACTGTCCAATGGGAAGTTGGGATCCCGTAAGAATCACCGGTTTGGTAAGATTCTCCAACATAAACGACAAAGCAGAGGCCGTGTAAGCCATCGTATCAGTGCCATGCAATATCACGAACCCATCATACAGGTCATAATTGTGTGCGATGATTCTCACCATTTGCGCCCAGTTTTTAGGCTTCATGTCGCTTGAGTCAATAGGTGGCGTAAACTGATACACGTCCACATTGGTGCGGATAAGGTTAAATTCCGGCATAGAGTCCTCAAGGTGGTTGAAATCGAGCGGTTCCAATGCGCCCGTCTGTGGGTTTTGTCCCATTCCTACTGTCCCACCCGTATAAATCAGCAACACTTTATTCATTACCTAAGCTTTATCATTTGTTATAATAACCATGTTGATTAACACGTCTATATTTGTTGGCCTCAGCTAAAAGAACATTTAGCTTTTCTTTCCTGACTTCGCACAACTTATTTATCCTGAACATCTTCCGATTATATTTGAGCCAATTGACCAAACGCCTGTCCTCCACATGATATTTGGACGGTCTGCGCTTGTTTGTCTCAAGGAAAGACATGTATTCCTGCCACTTCTGCAACCATATATCATCTAATGTCATGCATGAAAATCAGTTATATTATTATACCTTTCTCCGTCTGTTCCCTAGTATTTGCAAAATTACTTATTTTTTAAACCATTCATATTATTTCCAATAATTATTTTTCAACTAATCCTTTATACTTTGGAAAATTAGTCTTACCTTTGCACTAATAAAGCATTCATTATCTTTAAAAATGAAGAACATCCTCTTTATCCCAGTTTTGTGTGCTATGCTTCTCGCTTTGGGAAGTTGTTCAAGTATGCGCCACTACACTTATTTCCAAAACATCGACACATTAGACATGTCTCCATCAAAGGGTCTCCCCGTGACAAGGATCATGCCAAACGATGAGATTTCTATCATTGTCAAGACTACCAACCCCGAAGCTTCACAACCATTCAACCTCTTCTCGGGCAACGACGGCAACAATAACAACAACAATAATAATATACATGGCTATCTCGTAGACAACGATGGTTGCATCAACTTCCCCGTCTTGGGAAGAATCCACGTGAGCGGCCTTTCCAACTCGGAAATAGAAGACACCATTTCCAACAGGCTCAAGCCTTATCTCGCAGTTTCAGAGAAACCCGTCGTCATATGCAGGCTCAGAAGTTTCCGTGTCACGATGATAGGTGAGCTGGGCTCCAAGGTGATAGAAGTGCCCGATGAGAAAATCAACATCGTTCAGGCCCTGGCTCAAGCAGGCGACATATCCATGTATGGAAAGCGCACAAACGTATTGTTGGTGCGTGAGGATTCAGTTGGCCAAAAGCACTCACATCGTTTCAACATGAACGACGCGAGAATATTCAACGATCCATATTATTATCTCAAGCAAAACGACATTGTCTACGTACAACCAACCAAGCAGAAGACTGTGCAGTCTTCTACCGGTCAATGGACAACACTTTGGGTCACCGTCTTAGGTTGGGCCACCACCGTAGCATCACTGGTACTGACTATCTTGAAATAAACACATAACAAGCATTCATAACCAATGGAAAACAACATCCATGAGGATTGCGGCGTTGCTTTGGTACGCCTATTGAAACCCCTCAGCTATTATCAAAAGAAATATGGCTCATGGAAATGGGGACTGGGCAAACTCTATCTGATGATGGAGAAAGAGCACAACCGTGGTCAAGAAGGCGCCGGTATAGCCTCCGTAAAGCTCAACACCAAACCTGGACATGAATACATGTTCAGGGAAAGAGCCGAAGGTGCCAACGCCATCACGGAGATATTCGGTGAGGCAAACAGGCAAATCAAGCAAGTGATGAAAGAGAAGGACATAGACATTGAAGCCTATGACGAACTTCCCTTTGCAGGCGAGCTTTACATGGGGCATTTGCGCTATTCCACAACAGGAAAGAGTGGCGTGAAATATGTGCACCCATTCTTGAGAAGAAACAACTGGAAAGCGAAAAACCTCTGCATCTGCGGCAATTTCAACATGACTAATGTTGATGACGTCTTCAAGACCCTCACCAAGCAAGGACAATGCCCACGTATCTATAGCGACACATATATAACGCTTGAGCTCATGGGGCACAGGCTGGACCGCGAGGTTGAGCGCAACTTCATAGATGCGCAAAAGCAAGGGTTGCAGGATACCGACATAACTGACTACATCGACAGCCACGTTCGCATGGAAAACGTCCTCAAGACGACGATGAATCACTTTGACGGTGGATATGTAATGTGCGGCATCACCGGAAGTGGCGAGATGTTTGCAATGAGAGACACTCATGGCATTCGTCCCGCTTTTTGGTATAAGAACGATGAGATTGTGGCCGTGGCATCAGAGAGGCCTGTGCTCCAGACCACTTTTGACCTCGAATACGACGAGATACACGAGCTCACCCCAGGCGCAGCCCTCATCGTGAGAAACGATGGCAGCGCTACTGAGCAGCAAATTCTAGAGGAAGAGGAAAACCACAAATGCTCATTTGAGCGTATATACTTCTCGCGCGGTTCCGACAAGGATATCTATCGTGAGCGCAAGAAACTTGGTGAGCAGCTTACGCCGAAAGTGCTCGAAGCCATTGATGGCGACACGAAGCACACTGTCATATCTTTCATACCCAACACTGCCGAAGTGGCTTACTACGGCTTGGTCGACGGATTTAAGAATTACCAACGAGAGCAAGACATCAACAACATCTTGGCATTGGGGCGCAAACCCACTCGCGACGAGCTTGAAACAATGCTCAACCGCGATGTCAGGTCTGAGAAGGTGGCTTGGAAAGACATAAAGTTGCGCACGTTTATCACTGAAGGCACTGCACGCAACGACCTTGCAGCTCATGTTTACGATATAACATATGGTTCCATCGAGCCGTATAAAGACAACCTCGTAATCATAGACGACAGCATTGTGCGTGGTACGACACTGAAGGAGAGCATCCTTCACATTCTTGACAGGCTTCATCCCAAGAAGATAGTCCTTGTCAGCTCGGCTCCGCAGATTCGCTATCCCGACTACTATGGCATCGACATGCCAAGGCTTGAGGAGTTCTGTGTCTTCCGTGCAACGATAGCCCTAATACACGACCGAGGCATGGAGCATCTCATACACGACACATACAAGGCTTGCAAGGCCGAGCTCGAAAAGCCTACAAGCGAGATGCAGAATCATGTTCGCGACATTTACGAGCCATTCACCGTGGAAGAGATAAACAAGAAAATCGTGGAAATGCTTAAACCAGACGACATGACGACGCCAGTAGACATTGTCTACCAATCGCTTGACGGTCTTCACAAAGCCATTCCCGACAACCAAGGCGATTGGTATTTCTCAGGACACTACCCCACTCCAGGCGGAAACAAGATGTGCATTAAGGCATTCATCAATTATTATGAGAATGTTTATGGTTGCACGAATTTAGGCATATAAAACAACAACAGATGAAAAATGTTACTTTGATATTATCCGACGGCACAAAGTTTCATGGCCGCTCTTTCGGTTACGATGCACCCGTAGCTGGCGAGGTTGTCTTCAACACCGCCATGATGGGCTATCCCGAATCATTGACCGACCCTTCTTATGCCGGGCAAATCCTCACGTTCACCTATCCTTTGATAGGCAACTATGGCGTGCCTCCATTCACATTCGAGAAAAACGGTCTGCCCACATTCATGGAGAGCGACAAGATCTATGCCGCTGCCATGATTTGCTCCGACTACAGCGAGCAATACAGCCATTGGAACGGTGTGGAGTCGCTTGCCTCATGGCTTCAGCGCGAACACATACCAGGCATCACAGACATCGACACGAGACAGCTTACAAAGGTCTTGCGTGAGCATGGTGTCATGATGGGTTCCATCGTGTTTGACGACGAGCCGGACAACGTGCCACATGCCGACTACTCTGGAGTCAACTTTGTCGACAAAGTGTCGTGCAAGGAAATCATCCGCTACAACGAGGGAGCCGGAAAGAAAGTGTTGCTTGTAGACTGTGGAGTAAAGGCAAACATCATCCGTTGCCTTATCAACCGAGGCGTGGAAGTAATCCGCGTGCCATGGAACTACGACTACACCGACATGGATTTCGATGGTCTCTTCCTTGCCAATGGTCCTGGCGATCCTGACACATGCCAAGATGCCGTGGATGTTCTGAAAAAGCAGTTGAGCATGAGCCGCAAGCCTATCTGTGGCATCTGCATGGGCAACCAACTTCTCGGCAAGGCCGCTGGAGCCTCCATCTACAAGCTCAAATACGGCCACCGTTCCCACAACCAACCAGTGCGTCTCATCGGCACCGACCATTGCTACATAACCTCACAGAACCATGGCTACGCTGTAGATGCTACCACATTGGGTTCTGAGTGGGAAGAGCTCTTCGTCAACATGAACGATGGCTCAAACGAGGGCATACGCCACAAGACAAATCCTTGGTTCTCATCACAGTTCCATCCAGAGGCATGCTCCGGCCCTGTAGACACCGAGTTCATGTTCGACAAATTCATAGAAACTTTGAAAGACTGAGACAATGAAAAATCAAAATATCAAGAAGGTTCTTCTGTTAGGATCTGGCGCACTGAAAATCGGTGAGGCTGGCGAGTTCGACTATTCTGGCTCGCAGGCACTTAAAGCCCTGCGCGAGGAAGGCATACAAACGGTACTCATCAACCCAAACATCGCCACGGTGCAAACATCCGAGGGCGTTGCCGACCAAATATACTTCCTACCCGTACAACCATATTTCGTGGAGCGCGTCATTGCCAAAGAGCGCCCCGACGGCATACTTCTTTCCTTCGGCGGACAGACCGCGCTCAACTGCGGTGTGGAACTCGAAGAGAGTGGCGTGTTAGAGAAATACAACGTTCAAGTGCTCGGCACACCCGTGAGCGCAATCATGGACACGGAGGATCGTGAGCGTTTCGTGGAAAAGCTCGACGAGATCAATGTCAACACCATCAAGAGCGAGGCTTGCGAAAACATGGACCAGGCTCTCAAGGCCGCCCAGACCTTGGGCTACCCGGTCATCGTACGCGCCGCCTACGCCCTCGGCGGACTCGGTTCTGGCTTCGCCAACAACGACGACGACCTTCGCAAGATTTGCGAGAAGGCATTCTCCTTCTCTCCGCAGGTTCTCGTGGAGAAGAGCCTCAAAGGCTGGAAGGAAATAGAATATGAGGTGGTGCGCGACCGTTACGACAACTGCATCACGGTGTGCAACATGGAGAATTTCGACCCATTGGGCATCCACACCGGCGAGAGCATCGTCATAGCACCATCGCAGACCCTCACCAACTCAGAATACCACAAGCTGCGCGCATTGTCAATCAAGATCGTGCGCCACATAGGCATAGTGGGCGAATGTAACGTGCAGTACGCCTTTGACCCGTATTCTGAGGACTATCGTGTCATTGAGGTCAACGCTCGCCTCTCCCGTTCGTCGGCATTGGCATCCAAGGCTACAGGTTATCCCCTCGCCTTCGTTGCAGCCAAGCTCGGATTGGGCTATGGCCTCTTCGAGTTGAAAAACTCGGTCACGAAAACCACGTCAGCATTCTTTGAGCCTGCCCTCGACTATGTGGTCTGCAAGATTCCACGTTGGGACCTCAGCAAGTTCCGTGGCGTTGACAAGGAGTTAGGCTCCAGCATGAAGTCGGTGGGTGAGGTAATGGCCATCGGCCGCAACTTCGAGGAAGCCATACAGAAGGGTCTCAGAATGATTGGTCAAGGCATGCACGGCTTTGTGGAAAACAAGGAGCTGGAGATTCCTGATATCGACAAGGCGCTCCGCGAGCCAACCGACAAGCGTGTGTTTGTCATATCCAAGGCCATGCACAAGGGCTATTCCGTGGACGAGATTCACGAGCTCACCAAGATAGACCGCTGGTTCCTCAATAAGCTGAAGCATATCATCGACATCGACGAGCGCTTGAAGAAGTGCAACGTCAACACTCTCGACAAGGCCCTGCTGCGTGAGGCCAAGGTCTACGGCTTCACCGACTTCCAAGTTGCGCGTGCCGTAAACCTTGAGAAAGAGATTGGCAACATGCACAAGGCCATGCTCGTGATTCGCAGTCTCCGCAAGAACTATGGCATCTTGCCCGTGGTCAAGCAGATAGACACCCTTGCCGCGGAATATCCTGCGCAAACCAATTACCTTTACGTCACATACGCTGGCGTGAAGAGCGACATCGACTTTGCCAGCGACCACCGCTCTGTCATCGTCCTTGGCTCGGGAGCTTATCGCATCGGCTCTTCCGTTGAGTTCGACTGGTGCGGCGTGCAGGCTCTGCAAACCATCCGCAAGCAGGGCTACCGCTCTATCATGATCAACTATAACCCCGAGACCGTGTCTACCGACTACGACATGTGCGACCGTCTCTATTTCGATGAGCTCACCTTCGAGCGTGTCATGGACATCATCGACATGGAACAGCCTTACGGTGTCGTCGTATCCACGGGCGGACAGATACCAAACAACCTCGCCCTGTATCTCGACGAGCAGAATGTGCCCATCCTCGGTACACAGGCCAAGGACATCGACCACGCGGAGGATCGCGCCAAGTTCTCGCAGATGCTCAACGAGCTTGGCATCAACCAGCCAGAATGGAGCGCGCTCAAGAGCATGGACGACATCGACGAGTTTGTGAAGCGCGTGGGATTCCCCGTCCTCGTGCGTCCTTCCTACGTCCTCTCCGGAGCGGCAATGAACGTTTGCTCCAACGACGAGGAACTTCACCGCTTCTTGCAGCTTGCAGCCAACGTGAGCGAAGATCATCCTGTGGTGGTCTCCAAGTTTATTGAGCACGCCAAGGAGATCGACTTCGATGGCGTGGCACGCAATGGTGAGGTCATGGCTTACGCCATCTCCGAGCACATCGAGTTTGCCGGTGTCCACTCTGGCGATGCCACCCTCCAGTTGCCACCACAAAAGCTGTATGTGGAGACGGTTCGCCGCATCAAGCGTGTATGCCGCAAAATTGCTGCTGCATTGCACATCAACGGTCCGTTCAACATCCAGTTCATGGCTCGCGACAACGACATTCTCGTCATCGAGTGCAACCTCCGCAGCTCACGTTCGTTCCCATTCGTGAGCAAGGTGCTGAAGCTCAACTTCATCGAGCTTGCCACGAAGATAATGCTCGGCATTCCTGTCGAGAAGCCAGCCAAGAGCCTCTTCGACCTCGATTATGTTGGCATCAAGGCTTCGCAATTCTCATTCAACCGCTTGCAGAAGGCCGACCCTGTGCTCGGCGTGGACATGAGTTCCACCGGCGAGGTGGGCTGCTTGGGCGACGACACCAATCAGGCTCTGCTCAAAGCCGAGCTCGCCGTTGGACTGCGCATACCCAAACAGACGGTACTGCTCTCAACTGGAGGCGCTAAACAGAAAGCGGAGATGCTCGACGCTGCAAAGTGTCTCGTCAACCATGGCTATGAGCTGTATGCCACACCTGGCACCTCACGCTATCTCACCGAGAATGGCGTGACCAACACGCTCGTCTACTGGCCGTCAGAGTCTGACAAGCAGCCACAGGCCTTGCAAATGCTTCATGAGAAGAAGATCGACATGGTGGTCAACATCCCCAAAGACCTCACGGCAGGCGAGTTGACCAACGGCTACAAGATTCGCCGTGCGGCTATCGACCTCAACGTGCCTCTGCTTACCAACAGCCGTCTCGCCTCAGCATTCATCAATGCCTTCACTACACTGTCGCTCGACGACATCGACATCAAGGCATGGGGAGAATATTGATATAGAAACACAAGGTTTATTGCCCTCTCATCTGTGGGCAATATAACATAAAATCAAGCCCATTGACAGGTTCAGCACAAGTCTTAATCCTGTCGATGGGCTTCTGTTTTTCAAGGGGTTAGACATTCCTGTGGAAAGGCAATGGCTTTCCACAGGAAAGAAGAAACGCCCAAAATGGTGCCGTGAATGCAACCGACGCAAGGGTAGCAAATGATCCCTACTCCACCAATATCTCGTCGCGACAACATAGATATAGCGGAACGTTACACCGAGCGTAAAAAAACAATGCCCGAAGCGCGGTCTAAACGTGCTTCGGGCATGTGTTTTATGCCATTTCAGGCTTTATCGGATAGCAATCATTGCTTTATTTGCGTACGCAGCGCACATAGTGGCCGAAGTAATAGCTATGCGTTGAGGTGAGCGTAATGCCGTTCGCGATGCAAGCGAGTTTCAAGGCATCGGAACCATAGTCGGTTGTCTTGTCGGAAGTCCAGTAATAAACAATTGATCCCTCCCTATCGTCACCAGTGGCCTTGCTAAAATAACCGCCAGGAGAGATGCTGAGACCCGTCAGGTTGTTGCCCACTTTTTTCCATGTATCGGTAGTCTTGATCTTTGTTGGCTGTCCTGTCTTCAGATAAGTCTTGAGTGCCGTCCATTGGTCAATGGTAGAAACCTCCCAGCCTTCTGGTGCAAGGCCTCCCTCGCTCACTACGGCAAAACCGTTGTACATGGCACCATAGTCGGGCCAACAGTACTCGGTGTCGTCGGTATAGATGTGGTAGGCGGGAGTCTCATTGTTAGACCACTCTTCGGCCTGAGTGGATGTGTAGAGGGTGATAGCTGTGCCGTCGCGCAGCGTTACGGCCTTAAGATTGCTGTCCATCCAGTATTGCGCAGCGATTTTCACCACCTTGTAGGTCTGGGCATCTGTCTTGCTGCGCACGTCGTTGATGACGTAGGGAGTGAGCGATGTAGCCACTTCCTCAGCCCCATCGGGCATGGAAGACACAAACGTGCCCTCGGCAGTGAGGTAAACCGTAGCGAGGTCGGCATTGCCAGCAGTGTAAGAAGCCACGGAGTCTGCCTCCACGTCCCACACAATGCTTGCGCCGTTAGATGCAAGACCTTTGGTGAGGTCGGCCTTGCCGTCGGCACCCATGGGATAAACCACTGTGAGCACGTCGTCAACCGCATTGCCTGTCACTCCCCAGCTACGCACGTATTCGCTGCATACCTCTGCCACTTGCTTGTCGCCAGCCATCACCTTCTGCACTCTACCTGTAGAGAAATCGGTGGGCAGGTCTATCTTGTATACTTTTGATGCAGCAGACTCGGATTGGAAGTAAATGCTGTCGATGTCGGCAAGTTGGTAAGCGGCAGTGGAGCCATTTTTTTGCACTATTACCATTTTTGTGGGTTCGCTTTGGGCAAACATTGTTGCCGAGCCAACCACGGCGAGCATGAAAGTTAGAATCGCTTTCTTCATTATTTGCTTATTTTAAATGATTTTTTCCCTATCTTAAGAATGTATAAGCCTTTGGGCAATGATGAGACGTTGATACTGCTGACGGTGAGAGCCTTTGTGGAGAAATGCACAGCGCCACCTACACCGTAGAGATAGGCAGGTTGCGGATGGGTTGTGTCATAACCCACCAGACGCAGCTCGTCGGGCGACACCGCTATTTTTACAGCAGCAGACTGTTCGGTAGCCGCGGTTTTGATCTCACTTGGGATAACGTCGGCAAACTTGATGGACAGGATCTCGGCGAGCGACACCGCGTCCACCTTGCCGTCGGCAGCCTGCTTCACCTGCAGTTGACCGTTGCCGAAGTGCAGAGAGGCGATCTCTGATACGGCAAACGGCACGTCAGCACTGCCGTTGTTGAAGCTGACCGTCATTCGCTTCTGTGCGGCTGCCGACAGAGCAATGCATCCGGTCAGGATCAACGATGTATAAATACGCTTTTTGATGTTCATAAAACAATTGGTTTTAGAATTATATATTAAGCTTTCGTTTTTCTATTATTTTGTGTTTTATTTGAGATTAGTGTTTTAAATTGATGCAAAATTATAAAAAATTGTCAGAAATAGCAAAGCTTAATCAAAAAAAATGTGATGAATAACCTAATAAATATTATTCAACTAATGCAAAACATGAAATTTGCGGCTTTCAGTTACCAAGGCATGAAAAATCCATTGCCACATGGCATAACCTTCATGCTTCTGTTTTCCACTGAGAAAGAAAAAAGCAACTTGCCCGTGTTTGTTTTGGTAGACACAGGCTAAGTTGCTCAAAACCTCTCAAATAATAAAAGATAATATAAACGTATTATGCTTGCAGTGCGACCTTATTCGTGAATATCCTTCACGGCACGTCCCGATGGCTCGTTCATGTTCTTGAACGCCTCGTCCCATGCCAACGCCTCAGCCGTGGAGCATGCCACGCTGGGCACACTGGGCACTGAGCGCGCCGCGCTGTCCGACGGGAAGTGCTCGGCGAAGATGGAACGGTAATAATACTCCTCCTTGTTGCGCGGCGGGTTTATCGGGAAACGCTCGGCAGCGTGAGCCATTTGCTCATCGCTCACGGCAGAAGCGGTGATCTCCTTCAGGGTATCGATCCACGAGTAGCCCACACCGTCGGAGAACTGCTCCTTTTGCCTCCAAGCAATCTCCTCGGGCAACATGTCGGAGAAGGCGTTTCGCACCACCTTCTTCTCCATTTCCTTGCCCGGGCACATCTTGTAGCTTGGGTCTATCGTCATCGCCACATCGAGGAACTCCTTGTCGAGGAATGGTACGCGACCCTCCACGCCCCATGCCGAGAGCGACTTGTTGGCTCGCAGGCAGTCGTAGAGGTGAAGCTTCGACAGCTTGCGCACCGTCTCCTTGTGGAATTCTTCAGGCGTGGGAGCCTTATGGAAATAGAGGTATCCGCCAAAAATCTCATCGGCACCCTCGCCCGACAGCACCATCTTGATGCCCATCGACTTTATGACCCTGGCAAGCAGGTACATTGGCGTTGAGGCGCGCACTGTGGTCACGTCGTAGGTCTCTATGAAATATATCACGTCGCGGATGGCGTCGAGACCCTCCTGGATGGTATAGTTGATCTCATGGTGCACCGTACCAATGTGGTCGGCAACCAGTTTTGCCTTGGCAAGGTCGGGTGCACCCTTCAAACCCACGGCGAAGCTGTGAAGGCGAGGCCACCAAGCCTCTGTCGCCCCATTGTTCTCCACGCGATGAGAGGCGTAGCGGGCGGCGATAGCAGAGATGACACTTGAGTCGAGACCACCAGAAAGGAGCACACCATAAGGCACGTCGCTCATGAGCTGGCGTTTCACCGCGTTCATCAGTCCGAGACGCACTTCCTCAACCGCGTCGCCATAAGACAGATCTTCCTTGGGCACGGTCTCCCCTTGCATCCAAGCACGCGTATACCAACGCTGGAGTCCCTTGTCGGCCTCCTTGCTCCAATAGTAATGGCCAGGAAGGAAAGGCTCGTAGCGGTCGCACTGGCCTTCGAGAGCCTTCAGCTCTGATGCCACGTAGACCTTGCCATCGTTGTCGAAGCCTATATAAAGAGGTATCACTCCAATTGGATCGCGAGCTACAAAGAACGAGCCGTCCTCGACATCATAAAGGGCAAAGGCGAAAATGCCGGACACACGCTCAAGCAATGGCACAAAAGAAGACGCGCCAGAAGCCTTCAACTCACGATAAAGCGCCAGGATGACCTCACAATCGGAACCTGTCTGATACTGGTAATCGCTGGTGGCCTGACGAATAGCGGTATGGTTGTATATCTCACCGTTTACGGCAAGCACTTGTTTCTTGTCGGGCGCGAAGAGAGGCTGCCTGCCACTCTCAGGGTCGACAATAGAAAGACGCTCGTGACACAATATGGCAGACGGGCCTGTATAGATGCCGCTCCAGTCTGGTCCGCGATGACGTATTTTCTGACTCATACGCAACGCCTTCTGGCGCAATTCGGGTGTCTGCTCGCCGATATTGAAAATTCCTACTATTCCACACATAATGCTTTTTCTTGTCTTTTTCTTTTATGATGGTTTGTTTATAATCTTGTGTTTGCAACCAAATTTCAAGGTTGCGATTGCAAAATTACAACTTTCAAGAAGAACAAACAAGCAAAAAGACAATTATTTTATTATTTCATTACCATTTTGTCATCCATCACCAATCTTTATTAACCTTTGTGCATGATATTGCGTGGATGATGCTCGAGAATCTCTTTCCGCAGCGACTCGTCGTCGAGATGGGTATATATCTCCGTGGTGCCAATGTTGGCATGGCCAAGCAGCACTTGAATGACACGCAAGTCGGCTCCACCCTTGAGCAACGCCGTGGCAAACGAATGGCGCAAGGTGTGGGGCGAGATGGTCTTCTTGATGCCCGCCACTTCCGCCTGCCGCTTCACCATTATAAGAATCATCACGCGCGTGAGGTGGTGGCCTCTGCGGTTGAGGAAAACATAGTCCTCCTCTCCAGGCTTCACCTTCAAGCGGTCGCGGTCGATGAACCAGCGCTGGAGCTCGGTTATCGCCCTATCGGAAATGGGCACGAGACGTTCCTTGTCGCCCTTGCCCGTGACACGCATGAAATGCTCGTCGAGGTTAAGGTCGGAGAACTTGAGGTTGACAAGTTCCGACACGCGCAACCCACAAGAGAAAAGCACCTCTATAATGGCACGGTTGCGCTGCCCCTCGTTGCTGTCGAGGTCGATGCAGTCTTCCAACCTGTCGACCTCCTCGGTGGAGAGGTAGGCGGGCAAGTGTTTGGGAAGGATTGGCGACTCAAGCAACTCGGTGGGGTCTACCTCAAGGAAACCATCGAGAGTAAGGAAACGGTAAAACGACCGCACGCCAAAAAGAATGCGCGACTGAGAACGCGCACCAATGGCATACTCGTGGAGAGAGGCGGCAAACTGCTCCAAATCGTCAAGCTTCACCTCAAGGGGCGACAGATGACGCTCGGAGAGAAACCGCATGAAATAAGTCAAATCGTGGCGGTAAGCCTCCTGCGTGTTTAAGGAATAGTTTCGGTCAAGCTTGAGATAACGCATGAAACGACGCACAAGGTCGTCGGCCAAAGATAAATTATTTTGATTTTTCTTTTGCAATTTAATCCTTTATCTATAATTTTGCCGTCAAAGTTAACTATTTGTTGGCAGAAACGTCCAACATTATCCTAAAAAGAGCATGAGAAAGATTCAGATAATCAATGGGCCGAACCTCAATCTCCTTGGCGTGAGAGAGCCTGGGATATACGGCAACAACTCGTTTGAGAGTTATCTCCCGGAGTTGCGCAAGCAGTTCCCCGACGTGGAAATCGACTATTACCAAAGCAACGTGGAGGGCGAGATGATCAACAAGATGCAAGAAGTGGGCTTCAGCTACGACGGCATCGTGCTCAACGCTGGCGCCTACACCCACACCAGCATCGCGCTGCTCGACTGCATAAGGTCGCTACGCTGCCCCGTGGTGGAGGTTCACATAAGCAACGTGCACCAGCGTGAGGAGTTTCGCCACCACTCCATGATAAGCTCAGGCTGCAAGGGCGTGATATGCGGCTTCGGACTGCAAGGCTACGAACTGGCAATAAGAGGACTTCTACACAATGATTGAACCAGAAAGCATCGTCGACTACGCCACAGCCAAGTCGGACGCAGAAGGCGACTACCTCTATCGCCTTTGGCGCGCTACCAACATCCACACCGTGCATGGGCACATGGCTTCCGGGCACCTTCAGGGACGGCTTCTGAAAATGCTCGTGATGATGCAGCGCCCACGCGCCATACTTGAGGTTGGCACCTTTTCAGGCTATTCGGCAATCTGCATGGCCGAGGGCTTGAAAGAGGTAGCCGAAGCGCAAGGTCAAGTCCAAGGCACCGCCACTCCACGCCTGTACACATTCGAGATCAACGATGAGATGGAAGACTTCACCCGGAAATGGATTGACGGCTCCGACGTGGCCCGCTTCATCGATTTCAGAATTGGCGACGCCATGGAGGAAGCCCCCAAGCTCGGGGTGAAGTTCGACCTCGTGTTTATCGACGGCGACAAGCGCACCTACACGGAGGTCTACGACGAATTGTTCCCGCTCGTAAACGAAGGGGGCATAATCCTCGCCGACAACACTCTATGGGATGGGCACGTCGTGGAAACAGCCTACGACCGCGACAGTCAGACAATAGGCATACGCCGCTTCAACGACCACATAGCCGAAGACACTCGCATAGAGAAAGTTATGGTGCCCATTCGCGATGGTTTGACCATAATTCGCAAGAAAAAACTGCCCAACGCAAGTCACGAAAGATAGGATGCAGTTTTTTCAGGATATCTTTTTGAAAATATCATTACTTTTTCGTAACTTTGCACGAAATATTGACACACTCAAATGAGTAGACAGAAAACAAACCTCATGCTTAACGACGCGATATGCCGTCTCGCCGCACCTGAATCATTGCAAGGTCTGTTTCATGAGCACGAGGAAGGTTACCCTCTCCCTTCAAGCGAAAACCTTGAAGAGATCATACAGTTGGCCCGTGCCATACTCTTCCCTGGCTATTTCGGGAAGTCGCAAGTCAATATTCATACCATTAAATACCAGATTGGCGTCAACGTTGAGCAGATGTACCACTTGCTCTGCGAACAGGTACTCGCCGGCCTGTGCTTCAGCCATGTTGCCGACGGCGACACCGACAGGGTGAAAGTGGCCGACTGCGACTTGACGATGCGCGCCCACGACATAGCGAGAGAGCTCATCAGCCGCTTGCCTGAGATAAGGCGTGTGCTTGCCACCGATGTGGTGGCTGCATACAACGGAGACCCTGCCGCGCATAGCCATGCTGAGATAATCTCATGCTATCCTGTCATAAAGTGTCTTACCAACTACCGCATAGCCCACGAGTTGTATCTCTTGGGCGTGCCACTCATCCCACGCCTCATGACAGAGCTTGCCCATTCGGAGACAGGCATAGACATCAACCCCGGCGCAACCATCGGCGAATATTTCACCATTGACCACGGCACAGGCGTTGTGATTGGCGAGACTTGCCGCATCGGACGCAACGTCAAGCTATATCAAGGCGTGACACTTGGGGCAAAGAGTTTTCCTCTCGACAAGGAAGGCAACCCCATCAAGGGCATACCGCGCCACCCTATCATCGGCGACAACGTCATAATCTATGCCAACGCCACCGTGCTTGGCAGAGTGACGATAGGCGCGGGATCCACAATTGGTGCCAACGTGTGGATTACCAATGACCTGAAGCCAGGCTCAAAGAAATATAAACAACAGAAAAAAGATATATTTGATTTAGAATTCAATAATGGAACAGGAATTTGAACTTATCGCCAAGACGTTCATGGGACTTGAGAACGTACTTGCCCAAGAGCTCATCCAACTTGGTGCCAACAACGTACAGACCGGTCGACGCATGGTCTCTTTCACGGGCGACAAAGAGATGATGTATCGTGCCAACTTTCAGTTGCACACCGCTATCCGTATCCTCAAGCCTATAAAGCATTTCAAGGCAGGCTCGGCGGAGGACGTATATAATAATGTGAAAGACATCGATTGGAGCCAGTATATCGGGCAAGGCAAGACCTTCGCCGTAGACTCTGTGGTTTACTCTGACGAGTTTCGCAACTCCCACTTTGTGACCTACAAGGTCAAGGATGCCATCGTTGACCAGTTTCGCGAGAAGACTGGCAAGCGCCCCAACATTTCCGTGGCAAACCCCGACATTCGCCTGCACATACACATCGCCGGCGATGACGCAACAATAGCCCTCGACTCAAGTGGCGAGTCGCTTCACCGTCGCGGATACAGGCAGGAGAGCGTAGAGGCTCCTCTCAACGAGGTGCTCGCGGCCGGCATGATCCTCATGACTGGATGGCACGGAGAGTGTGACCTCATTGACCCCATGGACGGATCTGGAACAATAGCCATTGAGGCAGGACTCATAGCACGCAACATCTCACCGGGAGTGTTCCGCAAGTCTTTCGCCTTTGAGAAATGGCCCGACTTTGACAAGGAGCTCTTCGAGGACATCTACAACGATGACTCGCAAGAGCGACCTTTCGAGCATCACATCTACGCCTACGACATTGACATGAAAGCCGTGAACACCGCACGCATGAACGTCAAGGCAGCAGGCATGTCGCAAGACATCAGCGTGGAGCAACAAGACTTCAAGGACTTCAAGAAGCCTGAAGAGAAGAGCATCATAATAATGAACCCTCCTTACGGCGAGCGCATCACCACGCCAAACCTTCTTGGCACATACCACATGATTGGCGAGAAACTGAAACGCGAGTTCTGTGGCAACGAGGCATGGGTGTTGTCTTACCGCGAAGAGTGCTTCGAGCAGATTGGCTTGAAGCCTTCCATCAAGATACCTCTTTATAATGGTTCCCTCGAATGCGAACTGCGCAAGTACACGCTCTTTGACGGCAGGCTGGCCGATTTCCGTCGCGAAGGCGGCATAGTGAAGACCGAAGAGGAAAAGGCCGAGATGGCACAGAAACACAGGTTCAAGAAGAACCGCGAGTTCAAGGATCGCGTAAGTGCCAACGACTTCCATTCGCTCAAGCGTGAGGCTCAAGCCAACGAGGAGGGCGACATCCGCACGTTCAAGTTCCATTCGTTTGATGAACGCCGCAAACCCTCACGCCCACGTTTCGACGATGACAAACGCGACTTCTCACGCCCAAGGCGTGACCATGGGCGCAAGGACGATTTCCGCAAGGATCGCCGTGGCGCCAGTCGCAAGCCAGACCGCCGCAAGCGTGGATTCGGCGATGAGGATTAAAAGGCAGAAGTTAAGAACATAGGAATATGATTAAAAAGATATTTACTTTTATGTTGTCCGTAGTGTCTTTGTTTGGCGCTGAAGCACAGGCCCAGACAAAACAGTTCACGCTTGAGGACTTGAACTTCGGCGGGGTCAACTATCGCAAGTTTGTGCCAGAGAACCGTTGGACAACATGGTGGGGCGACGAGCTTGTCAGGCTCGACGCTGAGTATTGCTCCATCGTTGATAAAAAGACGGGAAAGGAGAAGACTTTGCTCACTATCGACCAACTCAAAGAAGGCGGTCTGAATGTTCATTCCTTATATTCAGCTAAATTTCCCGAAGCTGGAAAGCCAATAGTGATTTTGAGCTCTGGCAATCAGGCAGTGGCCTACAATTGGAAGACCCGCAAAACGCTTTGGGCTGTCAATACTGCCTCTGGCTCACAGGCTTCTGATTTCTGCTATGCCTCACGTTCACTGGCATACGTCAAGGATTGGCAGCTTTATGTGGCACAACCTACCGCAGGCAACAACGCCGAGCCTGTGAGCGCTACGAGAAAGCTCACGAACGACGGTTCACGCCAGATAGTTTACGGTCAAAGCGTACACCGCGATGAGTTTGGCATCGACAGAGGTCTCTTTTGGAGCCCTGACGGCAAGAAGCTCGCCTTCTACCGCATGGACCAGTCGATGGTGACCGATTATCCACAAGTTGACATCCCAGACCCGGATGTCGCGCCAAAGGAAGGTTCACGCATCGCCAACGCAGCGCCAGACAAATACCCAATGGCAGGCGAGACAAGTCATAAGGTGACATTGGGCGTTTACGACATTACGACGCAAAAGCTCATTTATCTCAAGGCTGGCGACCCCACCGACAGATATTTCACCAACGTGGCATGGAGCCCAGACTCAAAGACCATATACATGTTTGAGCTCAACCGCGACCAAAACGATTGCCGACTCGTGAGCTACAACGCCACAACGGGCGACAAGTTGCGCGAGCTATACCGTGAGACTGATGACAAATATGTTGAGCCTCAGAACCCCATCGTATTCCTGCCTTGGGACAGCTCCAAGTTTATCATGCAGAGTCAAAAGGACGGTTACAACCATTTCTATCTTTTCGACACGACAGGCAAACAAATCAAGCAGATAACAAGCGGCAAATGGGTCGTAGAGAACTTCCTCGGTTTCGACACAAAGCACAAGGCTATCGTATATGAGAGCAATGAGTGCAACCCAATACAAAAAAACATTTGGGTCGTTGATGTGGCCAATGGCAAGCGCGCACTCATGGACGACAACGGCAATGGATGGCACAACGGAACGTTGAGCGGAAGCGGACAATACATTGTAGACAACTATTCTGCGCCAACCACCCCACGCAACATCGCGATAATCAATACCGCCAACGGGCATAGCACACGTTGGTTCACAGCGGAAGACCCATGGAAAGGATACGACGTGCCTGAATACCGTTGCGGAACTATTAAGGCCGCTGATGGCACAACAGACCTTTACTACCGCATGGTAATGCCGACAGGTTTTGACCCAAGCAAGAAATACCCAACCATCATTTATGTCTATGGTGGCCCACACGCACACAATGTTGACGCACGTTGGCATTATTGCTCACGCTCATGGGAAACCTATATGGCACAACACGGCTACCTGCTTTTCATCCTCGACAACCGTGGTTCGGAGAACCGTGGCAAAGCCTTTGAACAAGTCACGTTCAGGCATCTCGGCGACCATGAGGTTGAAGACCAAATGAAAGGTGTCGCCTTCCTCAAAACCCTGCCTTATGTCGACAGCACACGCCTTGGCGTACACGGCTGGAGCTTCGGAGGGTACATGACCATCAACATGATGACCACTCATCCCGGAGTGTTCAAGTGTGGCGTGGCAGGAGGTCCGGTCATCGACTGGAAGTGGTATGAGGTGATGTATGGTGAGCGCTACATGGACACGCCGCAGACCAACCCAGAGGGTTACGCACAGTCATCGCTCCTTCCCAAAGCCAAGAACCTGAAAGACAGGCTCCAAATAATAATAGGAGCAAATGACCCGACATGTGTGCCACAACACACCATGTCCTACCTAAAGGAATGCATCAAGTATGGCACACAACCCGACTTCTTCCTTTACCCGGGCGAGCCACACAACATGCGCGGACACCAGAGCGTGCACCTGCATGAGCGCATATCAAGATATTTCTTCGATTTCTTAAAATAAAACGGATATGAAAATATTACTCTTAGGCAGCGGAGGACGTGAACACGCCTTGGCATGGAAAATCGCACAGAGCCCGAAGTGCTCTAAGTTGTTTATCGCCCCAGGCAATGCCGGCACATCTGCCGTTGGCGAGAATGTCGCAATAGGCATCAACGACTTCGAGGCCTTGAAAGACTTTACCGTGAACAACAATATCGACATGGTTGTGGTAGGTCCGGAGGACCCATTGGTGAAAGGCGTTTACGACGAGTTCAAGGCTGATCCCAAGACAAAAGAGATACCTGTCATCGGCCCATCAAAGGCAGGTGCCCAGCTTGAAGGCAGCAAGGATTTCGCAAAAGGATTCATGAAACGGCACAACATCCCGACAGCGGCATATGAGACTTTTGACGGTACCACCGTTGAAGAGGGCTGCAAGTTCTTGGAGACATTGAAAGCCCCTTACGTGCTCAAAGCCGACGGATTGGCAGCAGGCAAGGGCGTGCTGATTGTTCCCACGCTGGAAGAGGCCCAAAAGGAACTTCGTCAAATGCTCAACGGCATGTTTGGCGACGCATCTGCCAAAGTAGTGATTGAGGAGTTCCTGTCTGGCATAGAATGCTCTGTGTTCGTACTTACAGATGGCAAGCACTACCAAATCCTGCCAGAGGCCAAAGACTACAAGCGCATCGGCGAACATGATACAGGCCTCAACACTGGCGGCATGGGCAGCGTATCGCCTGTTCCATTTGCAACCAAGGAGTGGATGGAAAAGGTGGAAGACAAGATAATTCGCCCTACAGTAGACGGACTTGCGAAAGAAGGCCTCAACTACAAGGGCTTCATCTTCTTCGGACTCATCAATGTCGACGGCGAGCCAAAGGTCATCGAATACAACTGCCGCATGGGCGACCCTGAAACCGAAACAGTGATGCCACGCCTCAAAAGCGACATCGTGGACCTCTTCGAAGGCGTAGCCAACGGTGATCTCGACAAGCGCGAGGTAGAGTTTGACAATCGTGACGCCGTATGCGTGATGCTTGTGTCAGGCGGTTATCCCGAGAGCTACAAGAAGGGTTTCGAGATAAAGAACATTGACAAGGTTGACCCTGAGAGCATTGTCTTCCATTCTGGCACCGCACTTAAAGATGGAAAGGTCGTGACAAACGGCGGACGTGTCATCTGTGTTACTTCTTACGGAAAGAACAAGGACGAGGCTTTGCGGAAAAGCATGCTCGGCGCCGAATGTATCGACTTTGAAGGCAAATACTTCCGCAGGGACATAGGACAAGACCTGTAAGGCCTTTGTACCATTTCCCATCAACTTTGAATGAACTCTATAACCATTAAGGTTTGAAGCGACTCCAAAATCGTATTGCGACCTCCCGTTGGTCACTGCCTGTGACAGTGGCCTACGGTTTATTGGTGAGCCTCGCGGCAGGGCTCGTCACGGATGCGCCGTGGCTGAACTTCGCATTGCTCTTCGTTTCCGTGATGATGATGGTTGAGCTGAACAACAGCAATGCCCTAATTCGTATTTACTCACGAATGGTGTCTTGCTCGTTCCTCGTAATGACGACCATGTCGTTGTTTCTTTTCCAGACAACTGACGTGGCAGTGGTTCAAATTACGTTTATCGCATTCTTGCTTTTCCAGCTACGATCCTATCAGGATCCGAACGCCACGGGACGAACCTTCTACGCCTTCTGTGCCCTCGGCATAGCGAGCGTTGTATTTCCGCAAATCCTTCTCTTCCTGCCAGCACTATGGATTGTCATGGCGACATATATACAAAACTTCTCGCCACGCACGTTCCTGTCATCAATCATCGGTGTCGTTGCCCCATATTGGTTTGTGGCGGCATGGCTCATCTACACTGGGAAATACACATGGTTTGGCACGCATTTCATAAGCATTCTGCAATTCGGCACACCGTTCTATCTGGTTGATGTCAAGCCACAAGAGTGGCTCACATTTGCCTTCGTGCTACTGTGTGCTCTCATCGGCAGCATTCATTTCTTGATGTACAGCTACCAAGACAGGATAAGGATACGACTTATATATGAAATGTTTATCGTGATCGATGGACTGACAATGTTTTTCGCCCTCATTCAGCCACAGCATTTCGATTGTCTCTTGGGCATGGCCATTGTGCTCACGGCACCTATCATTGGGCACTGGTTGGCACTGACATCGTCAAGACTAAGCAACATCGTTTCCATGCTACTGGCTGCCGCCGCATTTGCATTGACTATATACAACATGATAGGCATCTAACAATCACGACACCCTACCCCATATATTTATGATTCAGGCTCTAACAGATTTTCTTCTCAACTATGGCTATTGGGGAATGCTCATAGCGGCATTTCTCGCTGGCAGTTTCTTCCCGTTTTCAAGCGAAGCGGTCATGCTTGGCTTGTTTGCCGCCGGTCTCAAGACTGAACCGCTTATAATTTATGGCACAATAGGAAACGTGCTCGGCTCATTGTTCAATTACAGCATTGGCCGACTTGGCCGCACAGAATGGATTGAACGATACCTACATGTCAAGAAAAAAGACCTTGACAAGGCCAAGAGATTCATGGCAGGGCACGGTGCATGGATTGGCGTTTTCGCTTTTCTTCCCATCATAGGCTCGGGCATAACAATATGTCTGGGACTTATGCGCGCCAACATTATCATCTCCACAACCAGCATAACCATAGGCAAGCTCCTGCGCTACATCGTATTAATGGCAGGAGCCGGACTCATTGCTTCATGATGATGCTTGCATCAAAAGCAAACAACAGAAACTTCCATTAAAGAATACTGAAAAAAAATAAGTAACTTTGTCTTACGAAAGAGTAAAAGATAATGCAAAACCAGTTTTCACGCACGCAATTATTGCTTGGCAAACCCGCCATTGATACGCTTAACGGTTCCCGAGTGGCAGTTTTCGGAGTAGGTGGAGTCGGCGGATATGTCGTTGAAGTACTTGCGCGCAGTGGTGTAGGAGCACTTGACGTCATTGACGACGACCGAGTTTGCCTCACCAACGTAAACCGGCAAATTCTTGCCACCATCTCAAGCGTGGGCCGCCACAAAGTTGACGTGGCCGAAGATCGCATCCACGACATCAACCCACGCTGCCACGTTAGGAAATACCAGACTTTCTACCTTCCGTCAAACGCTGCCGAGTTTGACTTCTCACATTATGACTACGTTGTGGATTGCATCGATACAGTTACCGCAAAGCTTGACCTTATCAGGCGATGCCATGACCTAAACATCCCTATCATATCATGCATGGGCGCCGCCTACAAGCTCGATGCCACACAATTGCAAGTCACTGACATATGGAAGACTATCAACGACCCATTGGCAAAGGTTATTCGCAAGAAGTTGCGCAAGACCAACATCAAGCACTTGAAGGTGGTCTACTCACCCGAGCTTCCAGTGGAGAGCATAGATCAGCCCGACATTAGTTGCCGTTTCCATTGCATCTGCCCAGCCAAGGACATGCGCGCCTGCACTGAACGCCACACCATTCCGAGTTCCAACGCTTGGGTTCCAGCTGCCGCTGGATTGATTTGTGGAGGCGAGGTCGTGAAAGACCTGATAAACAATGCCCATACCATGCGCATTGACCTCCAGGAAGACCCAGAGAACGAGTATGCCAAGAAAGCAGCCGAGAAGAAGAACGCTTATCTTGAAGACTACAAACGAAGAATGGCTGAGAAAAAGAAGTCGGGACAAAAAGCAACCTCCAACACTGTTCAAGGCAAGGTTCTTGAGACCGAAGGTGGCAAGGAGGCGTTAAGAGCAGCAGGAGCCAGTATTTAAGTTGTCCGCAGAAAAATCATTCCATAAAGAGAAAAACCATGAACAAAGAAGATTTATTCAAAAAGCTTCGTGCCAATATTCACGAACAATATGATATGCCTGATATGAACATAAGTGCCATCAAGTATCCTGACACTTATGCTCAGTTTGTGGAAATGACAAAGACTGTTGGTGGAAATGTAGTGGAAGCAGGCCAGAAGGATGACCTAAATGCAATAATCAAAGCACAATATCCAGAAGCCAAGACTTTTGCAAGCAACTTGTCTTACATAACCATCGCGCAAAAGAACCCTGACACCGTGGCTGAGGCAAAAGACCTCGACGGCACCGACGTGGGCATCGTAGAAGGAAAGATTGGCGTTGCCGAGAACGGATGCGTATGGATTCCACAGACCATGAAGGAGAAGGCAGTCTGCTTTATATCTGAATATCTTGTCATAGTGCTTGACAAGAACAACATCGTCAACAATATGCACGAGGCTTATAAGCGCATCGAATTTGATCCGCAATACCAATTCGGCTCTTTCATCAGCGGCCCTTCCAAGACAGCCGACATTGAGCAAGCCCTCGTCATGGGTGCACAAGCGGCAAGAGGTGTGACTGTCATTATCGTGAGCTGATTATGACTTTATAATCAGTTTTACCGTACATTTTACAATAAGCCATGCCACATAAGCGTTATTCTATAGATGGAAAAGACGAAACGGAATAACGCTTATGCCAACATTCTGAAATACACAAGTCTCTTTGGCGGCGTGCAAGCCTTGAACATTGTTGTGGCACTGGTGCGCAACAAGCTCGTGGCCGTGCTATTGGGACCTATGGGTGTAGGGCTGATCACCCTATTCAACTCCACAATTCGTTTCATTGGCGACTCTACCAACCTTGGCATTGGCATGAGTGCCGTGAAACACATTTCGGAAGCCCATGCCCATGATGACAAGCAAGCCATAAACAGGAGCGTACTTACCGTTAGAGCGTGGAGCACCATCACGGCCTTATTAGGCATGGTTGCCTGCGCCTTGCTAAGCCCATTATTAAGCAAATACACATTTGGGTGGGGCAAGCACACCTTGCATTTCCTTCTTTTATCGCCTATTGTCGCCATGACTGCCATCATGGGCGGCGAACTTGCCATTCTCAAGGGCACACGCCATTTAGGAGCTTTGGCGCGCATCTCCATCATCAACGTGGTAATGGCTCTCATCCTCTCTGCTCCCCTCTTCTTCATCTGGCGCTCCAAGGCCATAGTCCCGTCAATGATTATCGTGGCGTTTGCCCAATTAGTGGTAACAATAGCCTACTCATACCATTTCCACCCGTTAAAGCTAAGCTTCGACCGTGTCATCATGCGCGAAGGCGGCACAATGGTGAAACTCGGAGTGGGTTTCTTCCTTGCCGGCTTGTTCGGGAGTTGCGCCGACTTCCTCATAAGGTCGTTTGTCAACAACACAAGTTCCCCCGACACACTCGGATTGTTCAACGCTAGCTTCATGATAACCATGACCTATGGCGGCATGGTATTCTCCGCGATGGAAACCGACTATTATCCTCGTCTCTCCGCCATAAGTCGCACAGGCACTACTCTCAACAACACGGTAAACAAGCAGATTGAAGTATCATTGCTCATCATATCACCGATGCTCGTGGGGCTCATCATTGGTTTGCCCATTATTCTCCCCCTACTCTATTCCCACTCTTTCTTACCCGTTACCTCTATGGCACAACTCACGGCCCTGGCTATGTTTCTACGTGCCGTGAAACTTCCAATTGCCTATCTGCCATTGTCGCGCGGTGATTCCAAGGCTTACCTGCTCATGGAAGGCATCTACGCCGTGCTTTACGTCATCCTTTCTGTTGTCTGCTTTCAAGTGTTTGGACTCATCGGCATGGGAATCGCCATTGTGCTCGTTGCCTCTTTCGATTTTGTCATGCTCAATGCCTATATGGGGCATCGCTATGGTTACCGCTTGTCAGGCCCAGCAATAAAGCTCATGTTTCAGCAATTTCCTATCGGCATCGCTGCCTACATACTCACATTGAAAGGGCATGGCATGACATATTGGGGTTTAGGTGTTCTGCTGATCATTATCAGCTCTGCCATTTCCTATTATGCACTCAACAAACGAATGCGTACAAAGGAAAAAACAAATTAAGCCCAGCAACGAAAAAGACTTGCGCCTAAAACTATCGAGCAAGGCAACATTATTTGTATCCATTGAGTGCCAGAACGACTGTTTCCACATCCTCGTCGGTCATGCAAGGATTGCAAGGGATGCTCAGTTCCTCTCTGTGTATCCTCTCCGTGACAGGCAATGACAGGTTGTTCCATTCCTTATAACACTCCTGCTTGTGAGGCGGAATGGGATAATGAATCATTGTGCCAATGCCTTTGCCCGCAAGATATTCTTGCAGCCTGTCTCTTGTCTTGCAAAGCACTGGAAAGATATGAAACACGTTGTCTGCATCGCCATATTTCATCGGCAGACTGATCAAAGGATTGGAAATTTTCTCGAAATACATTTCGGCTATTTCCTTTCTCCTTTGGTTTTCTTCATCCAAGTACTTTAGTTTTATATCCAACACAGCAGCTTGCAACTCGTCTATCCTGCTGTTCCTCCCTTTATATGGGAAAACATATTTGCGTGAAGAGCCATAGTTGCCCAAAGCTCGACAAATGTCAGCCAAGCTGCTGTCGTTTGTGGTTATCGCGCCTGCGTCACCCAAGGCTCCAAGGTTCTTCCCTGGATAGAAACTGTGTGCAGCAGCATCACCCAGCGAGCCAGTGTGCTGTCCGCCATAGGTGCAACCATGTGCCTGCGCGTTGTCCTCCACCAATAGGAGGTTATGCTCGTGGCAGATTGAGGCAATTCGCTCCGTCATGGCACAACGCCCATAGAGATGCACCAGCAGCAAAGCTTTCGTCTTTGGAGAGATGGCACGTTCTATCAACTTGTCGTCAATCTCAAGGCTATCAATGTCCGGTTCTACCAATATCGGTTTAAGTCCATTCTCCGTAATGGATAGAATAGAAGCTATATATGTATTTGCTGGGACGATGACCTCATCGCCATCCTCCATCTTTCCCATTTCCTTGTAGGCGCGAAAGATAAGCGTCAAGGCATCGAGCCCAGTGCCACAACCCACGCAATGGCAGGTAGGCGTGTTGCTACCGTCCACAACATCACTGCCATCCACTGCTTTCTCTATATATTTAGCATAATCACGTTCAAACTGTCGTGTCGCCTCTCCTTGAAGAAACCATCCACTGTCAATGACATGGTTTACGGCTTCCTTGATTTCCTGCTTGTGAAGATCGACCATTGATTTCAACGACAAATATGTAATCATCTCATATGTCTTATTAGCAACTACCCATTAACCATTACCTCATACCAGTCATAGCACACCGCCCTGCCTCCAAAACCTTCTTTCTGATATATAAGGCCCTCGTTCAGATAGCGTCCCATGTCTTCGTTTGAAGTGCCGAAATCGAAATATTCGCTGCCTTGGAAGTCATCCATGAGAATCTTATGGAATATTGCGTCTATGGCATGAAGCTTCTTGCCTTCCTCCGTTGCGGAAATATATTGTGTATGCACCACTTGCCGAGTGACATACAAAAGCACGCCTCCGATAACCTTGTTTCCTAATCTGGCAATATAGAGCTGTATATTCTCAGGGAAAGCAGCATGAAGGCGCATTATTTCGTCAAGTGAATGAACTGGCTTGGCATGATAGGTACGGTTAAGGTTATCTTCCAATACTGGCCAAAACTCCTCAAATGCAGTATTGTCAAGCTGAACGGCAATGCCTTCCTTTACGGCCTTGTTTGCCCCGAATTGCCTGATGCGACGCCATTTAAGTGCATTGCCACGCATGATCACAGACGAGACGTTGCGCACACAGAGCCTTGCATGGCAACGGTTGAAGAGAGCATACAAGTCTTCTTCGGCTGGCAGGCGTTGATAGATCCAAGGCATTGGCTTGTAAATCATTTTCTTTATACCCGCATTTCTCAAAAACGACATCAAGTCTTCAAACAATGCACAAATTTTAGCCGTGGTAGCATGATCATTGGTTAGCAAACCTCCATAGGTAAGTCCTTGATGCGACCAAAGAGTATCACCAACCACATTGGCAGGGAGCACAGCATAGAGCTTGTTGTCCTTGAAGAACATCAGAGAACTGTCGGTGAATCGCTTGCGATGATAGTCCATATAAGCACGGTCAAAGAGAAACGTGCCCTGCTTCGACCGTCTCGCAAAATCGTTCCAAGCATCCTTATCACTGTCGCTATATCGCCTTATCTCAATCATTTGCCGACTTATACCTCAAAAAATCATCGTACTCGTATATGTAGTCTTCCTCTTCGAAGGGGTCTTCCGCGAGAACCAGGCAGACGGCACCAGAGGAGAAATCGCTCAACGACCGCCATATCCCCCTGTCAACAAATAAGGCCTTGCTTGGCAAGTTTAGCATAAAGTCGCGTTTCTCACTGCCATCATCGAGCGTAACAACGAAAGATCCCGACACGGCTATTATCAGCTCACGACAATGCTTGTGGGCGTGACCTCCACGGTGCGCCCCGCCAGGAATGTCGTAAGTCCAATAGACCCGACTTATGACAAACGGCACTTCCTTCATCTGTTCTGCCACCGTGAGATTACCTCGTGGGTCTACTATCTTAGGGAGACTTATCAATCGTCCAAGTTGATGTTCCATATACAAAAGAACGAAAATCTTGAAGAAATATTGTTATCCAGGAAGGAAGAAAGTCAAAACCTTGCCCTTTTTGTTGAAAGTCTGACCAAAACCTTCCGCGCCAACCAAGCAAAGAGAATTATGGCTATGGTATAGAAAGTATAAACCAAAAATGGATGGGTATCATAAACGCCATAATGATCCATGACTACATTAACGACATAAATCGCCATCTCATGTGTAAGAAATATCTCCATGGAAATGTCGCCCAGATATACGAGCGCCTTGACGGCGGGTATGGAAAAGAAACTCGGACGCGACCGCTCTATTGCCATCGTCAACAACATGAAAAGAATGACAAACGGCCAGAAAAAGCAAACTCCACGGAAATTAACAGACAGAACGTCGCGGTAAGCAAGATACGACAGGCAAAACGACGAGAACAGCAACAGCAATCCGAGGCATTGAAAACCAAAGGACTTCAGACATGGTTTCCCAAACAACTTAGTCCCACAACTTGATGAGGCAAAGCGATAGAGCACAATGCCAAGGCAGCAATCAATGAGACGAAAAATAGGAAAAGAATAAAGGGTATAATTGAAACGTTCGGAAGGAATCCATACTACAAAAGGGAAATATATCGCCATGACTATGACACACGTCAGAATGAGTGTCTTTACGCTCATGTCCATGACAAGACGGTTCAATGCCTTGAAAAACAAGTAGAAAACCAGTATGTCGCACAAGAACCAAGATGATCCCACATAGGAGAATACCAAATGCTCGCTGCAAAACCAAGTTTGGATCAACAAGAGATTGGTCAGCAGCCTGTCATAGTCAATGGGATAGCCCGCGTGCCTATAGGCGAACACGAAAAACAAGACTGACAACAACAAGAGAGGATAAAACTTCCTCAACTGGCGCACCAAGAAACGCTTGGTAGCAAACTGTCCCGTCGCCAACTTTTCTTCATTGGCCATTGAGATAACAAAACCGCTCATGACAAAGAAAAAGCATACGCCCGACTCTCCCCCAAAATCGAAGACATGTCCCACGACATGGGACACGACAATCAATAAGATGGCAAAGCCTCTCAATGCTTGAATACTCATAAGTCTATGGCCGGGTCTCAACTCTATCATTATGCAATTATCTTTAGTTTTCGCCATTACGAGATTGCTTCACGAATGCTGACGAATTTGGTTCATGGACACGACAAAATTGCCCACGGACGTGATTCAAACCGGATCGCGTGCGTGGGCAATTGAATTCATGGCGTTGTCACTTCTTTATATTTGCCTTTGGGTCACTTTTTCATGTAGGGGTCGGTTCCAAGCACAGTCTTTGCCAAACGCTTGGTCTTATCGCGCAGGGCGTTCATGTCGCAGCCCACCTCATCATAGCACAACACCACGCCCATGCGTCTGCCAACGTGAGCGACAGGTTTGCCGAAAATGCGGACACGAGCATGATCCTCTCGACAAACGTCATCGAGATTGTAGCTGAGAGGCTCGGTGCTCTCCTCCGGAGAGAGTACCACGGCAGATGCCCCACTGTGCTCCAAGTGAATGGCAGGGATTTCGAGCCCCATGACACTTCGGAAATGGAGTTCAAACTCGGAGAGGTTGGTACAATGACTCAGCGTCACCATGCCAGTGTCGTGAGGACGTGGGCTAAGCTCAGAGAATATCACCTCGCCCTTCTTTGTCAGGAAGAACTCCACACCCCACAATCCATAGCCCGTGAGCGCCTTGGTCACCTCGTCGGCCATGTGCTCAGCCTGAGCGAGAGACTCATCGCTTATGCTGAATGGCATCCAGCTTTCACGGTAGTCACCACCTTTCTGCACGTGCCCGATAGGCGGGCAGAACACTGTTGGTGCGTTCTTTTGGGTTACGGTAAGCAATGTAAACTCGGAGTCGAAGTCGATAAATTCCTCTATGATGACTTCCTTCACATCGCCACGGCCCTCCTCCATAGCATCACGGAAGGCCTCTTGAAGCTCATCATCGTTGTGGACATAACTCTGTCCATGCCCCGACGATGACATCAGCGGCTTGACGACACAAGGGAAGCCTATCTCGTCGGCGGCTCGCTTAAACTCGTCGAATGTCTTGGCATAGAAATACTTGGCCGTGCGCAAGCCCAATTCCCTGGCGGCAAGGTCTCGTATGGCGCGTCGGTTCATGGTGTAGTTTACGGCACGGGCTGAAGGCACCACTTGCACTCCTTCTTTCTCGAAATCGAAAAGGCGCTCCGTGCGTATAGCCTCAATCTCTGGCACAATGATGTCGGGCTTATGCTTGTTGACCACAGCAGCGAGGGCATCTCCGTCGAGCATGGAGAAGACCTCACGCTCGTCGGCCACCTGCATGGCTGGCGCGTTATCATACTTGTCGCAAGCAATGACATACTGTCCGGCACGCTTCGCGGCGATAGCAAATTCCCTGCCCAGTTCCCCTGAGCCCAAAAGCAGTATTCTCTTCATATAGTAAAACCTATTTTCTTCTGAACGATTGGTTTCATTTGTCTCATCATCATCTGCCACTCGGGAGAGATGGACAGCCTATGCAAGTCCTTGCTTATTATCTCGCAAAGCGCATCCTGCGTGACACGGTATTTCAACGCCAATTGCTCCAGAGGCTTCGTTGCCTCTCCAAAGAGACCATAATAGGCATCAAGGATGTCCTTGTCGAGCGCGCCGAGCATCGTGAGAAGGATGTTGAGATTTGCCTTGTCTACCTCACTGACGAGCAAGGCAGAGCTATGGGCAAGCTGCAGATAGCGGTGCAGCTGCAGTGAGAGCTTGTCCAATCGAAGACCATCAGACGAGTTGGCCATGACGCTCCTTTCCATACATTTCGTCATAGTATTTCTGGTAATCGCCACTCGTCACCTCGCTTATCCATTGTTGGTTGTCGAGATTCCACTTGATTGTCTTCACTATTCCGTCGGCGAACATTGTCTCAGGATACCATCCGAGTTCCTCTTTTATCTTCGTCGGGTCGATGGCGTAACGCGCATCGTGGCCCAAGCGGTCGGCAACATGCTCTATCAGGGAGTCGTTGATCCAAGATATATCGATGTCGCCATTGGCGTCTTTCACCTGCTTCTTCAGCACCTTGCGCAATTCCTTGTCGGCCTCCATCATGTCGTGGATGGTCTTTATGGTGAGCTTCACGATGTCGATGTTCTTCATCTCGTTGTGCCCGCCCACGTTGTAGACCTCACCCACCTTGCCCTCGCGCACAACGAGGTCGATAGCCTTGCAATGGTCTTCCACATAGAGCCAGTCGCGCACGTTTAAGCCAGCTCCATAGACTGGCAGCTTCTTGCCCTCAAGGATGTTGTTGATGATGAGCGGAATGAGTTTCTCCGGGAAATGGTATGGCCCGTAGTTGTTAGAGCATCGTGTTATGCTCACTGGCATATGATAGGTGTCACGATATGCCTGCACGAAGAAGTCGGCACTTGCCTTGCTTGCCGAATAAGGACTGTGAGGGCACAACGGTGTAGTCTCCATGAAGAATCCCTCCGCTCCCAGCGCGCCATAGACCTCATCGGTTGACACCTGATGGTAACGCTTTCCTGCCTTCCACGTGGGATAGCCTTGCGCGTCCTTGCCAGTGACCCAAGCCTTTCGTGCCGCATCCATGAGGTTTTGCGTTCCGAGGATATTCACGTTGAGGAAGAGCTGCGGATCTTCTATCGAACGATCCACATGACTCTCTGCCGCGAAGTTGACCACGAAGTCGATGTCATTCTCAGCAAAAAGACCATCCACGAGCTCTCGGTCGCGTATATCGCCCTTCACGAAGAAGCAACGCTTGTTGTCTATATCGTCCTTGATGGTGCCTAAGTTGCCGGCATAAGTCAAGGCATCGAGAACAATGACCTTGATGTCGTCGTTGACATATTTCTTGTGCAATAGATACTTGATGAAATTGGAGCCAATGAAGCCCGCGGCTCCCGTGACAAGATATGTTTTCATAATTCGAAGCGTTTTTTAATGAATTCAGCGATAAAAAGTTCAGTGTCCTCAAGTCCCAACAGGCTGGAATTGATACATAGGTCATAGCTCTCGGAGTGTCCCCAGGTCTTGCCAGTATAATAATTGTAATACGAGGCCCTTGTCTCCTCCTGCGAACGAATGTATTTCCGCGCCGTGGCAGGGTCGAAATCGTGCCGTTTGCAGACGGCCTTGATCCGCTCGTCGAGATTGGCAGTGATGAAGACATTCACAGTGTTCTTATAGTCGCGCAACACATAGTCGGCGGTGCGACCCACAAACACGCAACTGCCCTCGTCGGCCACTTTCTTTATGGCGTCGCTTTGGAACTTGTAGAGAGAGTCTTGTGAGAAGTTGTTCTTGTAGAAGTTGCTCTCACCCATAAGTGGCACTCTAACGTTGAAAAGCGACTTCAGAAAGCCTTTCTGCTCATCGTTTTGCTCGAAAAACTTCTTGCTGAACCCACTCTCCTTGGCGGCGAGGTCGAGAAGTTCCTTGTCGAAGAACTTGCAGTTGAACTCCTCGGCAAGCATTTTCGCTATGATTCTGCCTCCGGAGCCTATTTGCCTGCCTATGTTGATGATGATCTTCTTATCAGTGTTCATTATTAGATTGTTTTATTTGCTGCTTGAATTTTCTCATATATAGAACCATGATGACGGCTGCCACAACCGAGGCTATGAAGTCGGACGTGGGCAGGGCATACCAAACGCCATCCACCCCGAACAACAAGGGGAATACATAGAGCAAGGGAAGAAGGAACAACAGCTGTCTCGACAAGGAGAGGAAGATGCTTATCTTCACCTTTCCTATACACTGGAAGAAATTGGTGACCACCATCTGGAATCCCACTATGAAGAACACGAGCATGTTTATCCTTATAGCGCCCATGGCCATCTTGATGAGCACCGGATCGCTGGTGAAGATGCGCGCGAGGAGATGGGGCATGGTCATGGCAATGAGCCATCCCGTCGACATGATGATGGTGGCAGCAATAGTGGCAAGCTTGAGCACCTTCATAAGCCTGTCTATATTCTGCGCGCCATAATTGTATCCGGCAATGGGCTGCATGCCTTGGTTGACACCAATGATGATCATGATGAAGACCGTGGAAATGGCCGAGGCTATGCCATAGGCACCTACCATCAAGTCGCCGCCATACCTGACAAGCTGGTTGTTGATGAAAATTATGATAAGGCAAGCGCATAGGTTCATCAAGAAAGGCGATATGCCTATGGCGATGATGTTTTTCACGAGCCTCGCCTTCAACCCATATATGCCCCGCTTGAGATGGAGCAGCTCGTTCTTGTTGCAGAAAAGCCTCATCTGGTAAGCAAGCGCCAACGTCTGGGAGATGACGGTGGCGAAAGCCGCGCCGCGGATTCCCCACTTCATGATGAGGATGAACACCACGTCGAGCAAGACATTCATGACCACGGTGAAGATGGTGGCGTTCATGGCTTGGCGTGGCTTGCTCGCCGCACGCAACACCGCGTTCATGCCAAAATACATGTGGGAAACCATGTTGCCACAAAGAATGACTTGCATAAAACTGCGCGCATAGGGAATGGTTTCCTTGCTCGCACCGAAGAAGTAAAGTATCGGGTCGAGGAAGACAAGGCATATCACGGAGAAGCAAAAGCCTATGATGAGGTTGAGCGTCACCGTGTTGCCGAGCAGCTCCTCAGCGGTGCGATAGTCCTTTTGCCCGAGCTTCACAGATATGGCTGTGGATGCTCCCACGCCCACCGCAGCACCAAAAGCCCCGGAAAGGTTCATGAAGGGAAACGTGATGGCAAGGCCTGATATGGCAAGCGGACCCACAACCTGACCTATGAAAGCACGGTCAATGATGTTGTATAATGACGAGGCTACCATGGCGATGATCGCAGGCATGGCATACTGAAGCAAGAGCTTGCCAACGGGCTGGGTTCCCAGGGCAAGCGTGGCTTTTCTACTTTCGTTCTCTTTATCCATAGTGCAAAAGTAACATATTTATTTGGGCTTTCGCGTTTTTCAAGCTACTTTTGCAAAAAATATTTTCAATGGACAAGCACGCCCTAACACTTTTTGAGCTCAACTCGCTCGTCAGCAACGTCATCGACACGGCTTTCGACCACGCCTTCTGGGTCGAGGCCGAGCTTTCCGAGGCACGCGAGGTCAGAGGGCATTGCTACATGGAACTCATACAAAAGGACATCTTCTCAGCCACGCCTGTGGCGAGAGCCTCAGCAAAGTGCTGGAAAACCACATGGGCGAGGCTCAAGCCCAAGTTTGAGCGCGCCACCGGGCAAAGCCTACACACCGGCTTGAAGGTGATGCTTCTTGTCACGGCAAACTTCCATGAGGCTTACGGCTTCGCCTGGATTGTGCAAGACATCGACCCCACCTATACCCTTGGCGACATGGCAAGGAAACGAATGGAGATTATCCGGCAACTGAAAGAAGAAGGGGTGTTCGACCTGCAAAAGGAGCTCGCCATTCCCATGTTTGCGCAACGCGTGGCGGTAATATCAAGCGAGAACGCGGCGGGATATGGCGACTTCTGCCACCAATTGCTCGACAACGAGTATGGCTTCGCCTTCAGCATAAGGCTATTTCCGGCCATCATGCAAGGCGAGCAAGTGGAAGCGACTGTCATCAATGCCTTGAACGACATATATAACAATGTGGACGACTTCGATGTCGTGGTCATCATCCGAGGCGGCGGTGCCACGGCAGACATGAGCGGCTTCGACACCTTGGCGTTGGCCGAGAACGTGGCAAACTTCCCCCTGCCGATAATCACGGGCATTGGCCACGACCGCGACGAGAGCATTCTCGACATGGTTTCCAACACCAGGGTCAAGACGCCGACGGCAGCAGCGGCTTTCCTCGTAGACAATCTCGCCGGCCTCTGGAGCCACATAGATGCCATGCGCGAACGTGTGGCTACAATGGTGAGAAGACGCATGGAGACTGAGCAGGAACGCATTGGCCGCATCTCCGGACGAGTGCCCATCCTCTTCTCCCTGGTCAAGGAGAGGCAGGAGGCGAAACTCTCGCGCCTCATGACCGCCATCTCCGGTTCCATAAGAGAACAGCTGCAGCGTGCCATGCACGAGATCGCGGTAATAGACAACAACATCCAGCCTTTGGTCGAAAGAAAGCTCACAAGGGAAAACAACCGCGTCGCCCAGCTATCCCTTCGTACCGAAGCGCTTGACCCACAGCGACTTTTAAAGCGAGGCTACAGCATTACTTTGCTCAACGGCAAGGCCATTCACGACCCCGCAACACTAAAAGAAGGCGACATCATCGAGACAAGGGTAGAGAAAGGCTCGTTTGTCTCCACTATACATCTGAACAAACAAAAACAATGAGATATGGCTAAACAAGAAATGAAATACGAAGAAGCCGTGCGCCAACTGGAGACCATCGTCGACAAGCTCGAAAGCAACGAGCTCGGCATCGACCAGCTATCCACCGAGCTGAAAAAAGCCCAGCAGCTCATCAAGCTCTGCAAGGACAAACTGACCAAGACCGACGATGAAATAAGGAAATTGTTGGATAAAGATTAAATTATCGCGCAAACATTATCGCATTATCGTTTTTATTGCTAATTTTGCAATAAACTATCAGAAAACAGTATTAAATCATTATATTATGAAAGACTTAGATTGGGGGAATTTGACTTTCGGTTATCGCAAGACCGACTACAATGTTCGCTGCTACTACCACGACGGCAAATGGGGCGAGATAGAGGTTTGCTCAGACGAATACATCAACATGCACATGGCAGCCACCTGTCTCCACTATGGCCAGGAAGCTTTCGAAGGCATGAAGGCTTATCGCTGCCCTGACGGCAAGGTGCGCGTCTTCCGCGTGAAAGACAACGCCGAGCGTCTTCAGTCAACGAGCGACGGCATCGTGATGCCACAGGTGCCCACAGAAATGTTCGAGGAAATGGTTAAAAAAGTGGTGCGCCTCAATCAGGACTACATTCCGACCTATGAGAGTGGCGCAACGCTCTACATTCGCCCGTTGCTTATCGGCATAACCCCCCAGGTGGGCGTGCATCCTGCCAAAGACTACCTGTTCCTGATTTTCACCACGCCGGTTGGCCCTTATTTCAAGGGTGGCTTCGCCTGCAACAAGTATGCCATCGTGCGCGACTACGACCGTGCCGCTCCGCTTGGCACGGGTTGCTACAAGGTAGGTGGCAACTATGCTGCCTCGCTTCGCGCCCACATGTACGCGGCAAGCAAGGGCTATGGCTCAGAGTTCTACCTCGACGCCAAAGAAAAGAAATATGTTGACGAGTGTGGTGCCGCCAACTTCTTCGGCATCAAGAACAACACTTACGTAACGCCAAAGAGCACATCAATCCTTCCTTCCATCACCAACAAGAGCCTCATGCAGATAGCCGAGGACCTTGGCTTGAAGGTTGAGCGTCGCCCCGTGCCCGAGGAAGAATTGCCAACGTTTGAGGAAGCAGGAGCCTGCGGCACAGCAGCCGTCATCTCGCCAATCTCCGAGCTCGATGACCTTGATACAGGAAAGAAATACGTCTTCGGCGACAAGCCCGGACCATGGTCCACAAAACTTTACGAGACCCTCCGTGACATACAATACGGCATCGTAGAGGACAAGCACGGCTGGACGACCGTAGTGATTGAATAATCTTATTAACATTGTATATAAAGCACGATTTGAACTATCCAAGGTCAAATCGTGCTTTTATCATTTGCCACATCCATAGACAACAACTGTTTTTCAAGATACCATAAAACTTTCAAACCATGATGAGAAAACAAATTTTGACTATCATTGCCTTGTGCCTCTCATTGTGCGCAATGGCACAATCGGGGCCACAAGTGACCTACCGTGACGGAACCCTTGAAGGCATCGACTCTTCCGGGGTGAAGATTTTCCGTGGCATTCCTTTTGCCCAACCGCCTGTGGGCGACCTGCGCTGGAAAGCCCCACAACCCGTGAAGGCTTGGACGGGCGTGCGCTCGGCAAAGGAGTTTGGACCAGACCCCGAACAGAACAACATTTTTGGCGACATGGTTTTCGAGGGCAAGGGCAAGAGCGAGGACTGCCTATACCTCAACGTGTGGACGCCAGCCAAGAAGATGAACGAGAAACTGCCCGTGCTGATCTATTTCAATGGTGGCGGCCTCGTGGCGGGCAGTGGCTCGGAGCCTCGCTACCAGGGTCTCCGACTGGCGCGCCGCGGAAACATCATCGTGGTCACGGCAAACTATCGTGAGGGCATCTTCGGCTTCTTCTCTCTCCCCGAATTGACCAAGGAGGGATGTCATGGCAACCAAGGATGGCTAGACCAAGCCGCCGCCATCAAATGGGTAAAGGACAACATTGCCGCTTTCGGAGGCGACCCCGACAGGGTCACCATCAACGGAGAGTCGGCGGGCGCGCAATCGGTATGCGCCCTGACCACCTCGCCGCTGACGCGCGACCTCCTCAACGGGTACATGTGCTCAAGTGGGGCCATCGTCTCCAACGCCACGCCAATAAGCCTTGCTGAGGCTGAGCGGAAAGGAACGGCTTGGGCAAAGAAGAACAACCTCAAGAAGCTCTGCGACCTTCGCAAGCTTTCCGCCGAAGAACTGAAGAAACTCGACGACGGTACCTTTGGCGAGGGCACCAAATGCATAGACGGCATCTTCCTCGACGAAGACCCCAACAAGGTGATCAGCGAGGGGCGTCAGTCTCAGGTGCCATGCCTGCTGGGAAACAACAACGGCGAGTCGTCTGTGCTCTCCTATGCCGGCGGCAAGACTCCATCACTGGAAAACATCAGCCCTGCCATTGCCAACTATTTCGGCACCGACGCAAGCACTATCTTCAGTCTCTACGACATCCATACAGATGCCGACCTCTTTGGCGACAAGGGAGCAGCTCTCGGCGGCGACATGTTCATTGTCTACGCCACATGGAAATGGGCGGACATGGTGCGCCAAAGCAGCAAGGCGCCCGTCTATCGCTATGTCTATTGCCACCCTCGTCCAAACATGCAGCTGAAAGGCAAGAAGCCCGGACTCGCCGGAGGAACGGTGGATGCCAAAGACGACGAGCCTGAGCAGCCGGCTGCAACGAGCGCTGTCCACTCTGCCGACATAGAATACGCCATGGGCAATCTTTCTACCAACAATGCCTTCCCATGGACTGCCGACGACTATGCCACCTCGGAGATATTCCAGCAGGTCTACATCAATTTCGTGAACAACGGCAACCCCAACGGCCCTGGCATTCCGCAATGGGACACCTACAACAACAATGGCGCCGTGCCCCCCGTGATGCTCATAGACACCAACACGCGTCAGGTGAAAGATGCCAAAACGCACGCTCGCTACCAGAAAATAGATGCCTTCATACAGGCAAACAAGAAGTGATACGGCTTTCCACTGGAAAGGCGTTGGCATTTCAGTGGAAAGCCGAATTAATGAAGATTTCGCCCTTGCCGAGAAGTACCTGCCCAACGGCTCTTGTGGCGTCATCGCCTTCGGACTGAAGGGTGACCGTGAGACCGCCATCAAGTTTATGGACTCTCTCGACATGATCAACATAGTGACCCATGTGGCAGACGCCCGTACATGCGTGCTACATCCTGCCAGCCATACACATCGTCAGCTCTCCGACGAGCAGCTTAGGGAGGCAGGAGTAGCCCCTGACCTCATCCGCCTCTCTGTGGGAATCGAGGACGTTGAGGACATTCTCGACGACATTAAGCAGGCGCTGGACAAGATTTGACCCGACCCGCAAACAAAACTAAAGAGGTCTTCGTGTGCCTGAGGCACGAAGGCATATGAAGACCTCTATAGTTTTGAATTTACTATCATGTAGAAAACAACTGCCAAGACTATTATTGCAATCGTGATTACAACCGTTCCTATGCGGACAATCAACGGCGGCACCTCACCAATGATGCGACGCACCTTCTAGCTTCTCAACTCAATGTTATCTGATTCTCTTTCTTCCTGTTCCATGTCAAAAGCGTTTTAGTTTCCCAGTTCCAACTGATTCTTCACAAGGTTATAGTATGCCCCTCGCTTGGCGGTCAAAGACTCATGGTTGCCGACCTCTACCACCTTGCCCTGGTCGATGACTACGATTTGGTCGGCATTCTTCACCGTGCTTAGGCGATGGGCCACTATCACCACCGTCTTGCCCTTATAGAACTTATCCAAGTTCTCCACGATGCTTCTCTCGTTGTTGGCATCAAGCGAGTTGGTCGCTTCGTCAAGGAAGATATAGTCTGGATTCTTATAAACAGCCCTTGCTATCAGTATGCGTTGTTTCTGCCCTTGGCTCAGTCCCACACCATCACGCCCAATCTTGGTGTTGAACTTCAGAGGCAAAGCCATTACATAATCCTTGATGCAGGCTATCTCGGCTGCTTTCAACAACCGTTCCTTGTCTATATCGCCATCGTCAACGGCAATGTTCCTTGCAATGCTCTCCGAGAAGATAACGCCATCCTGCATGACAACGCCACACTGTCTGCGCCACCACTTCTTGTTGAGCTTGTTGATGTCGGTATGGCCAATGTTGATTTGTCCCTCCAAGACAGGATAATAGCCAAGCATCAAACGGATGAGGGTGGTCTTTCCACTGCCCGATGCGCCAACGATGGCTGTCACCTTACCTTGCGGAATGCGGATGTTCACATCGTCTATGGTCTTGCGCAAGGCATGTGGGTCGTACTTGAACATGATGTTCTTGATGTCAATGCCCTCGCTCTTGTCCTCGATGGAAGTCAATAAACCTTCCTTTCCATTCTCATCATCCATCTGGTGAATCTCGTTGATACGTTCCAAACTAATCTTCACGTCTTGTAGAGAATAGAAGAAATTCATCAGTTGCTCCACGGGTGAGTTGAGCTGCCCGATGATGTATTGCACGGCAAGCATCATGCCGAGTGTCATTTGCCCATGAATCACGGCGGTTGCTGCCACTACCGTGATAATGATGTTCTTCACCTCGTTGATAAAGATGCTTCCTGCCTCCTGCGTCTGTTGGAGTTTGAGTGACTTCATCTGCACACCAAACAAGTCAGCTTGTGTATCCTCCCATTCCCACCTTCTGCGTTGCTCGCAATCCTGCAACTTGATTTCCTGCATGGAAGTGATAAACTCATAAGTCTTGTTGTTGTTGA
>CAVBBO010000061.1:0-50317 GCA_963593695.1 Escherichia coli
GCATGGTGCCAGACGGTCGTCGTCTCCGTGCCTTCGACAAGGTGGAGCTTCAGCCGGGCGAGACCAAGACTGTGACCTTACGCTTGAAGGCTGACGACTTGGCTTTCGTGGGGTATGACGGCAAATGGATATTGGAGGAAGGTGATTTCAAGTTAACGATCGCCGACCAAAGTGTCAATGTCCGTTGCGTTGATACTTACCAGTGGCAGTCTGCCAATCTATAAATCTTCCCCAATTGGGGGAAATATTCCTTATCCAAAATATACACCGATAGATGGAAAAGGCTAGCATTTTTTGGGGTGCTAGTCTTTTTTAGCTTTATTTGTTTTCAGCGGTTTGAACTTTCAACCTTCCTTGAGAGCAAGGCGATGAACAGGCCGAAGCAGGCGGCGATGCTGATGGCGACACGCAGGCCGGTGACCTCGGAAAGCCAACCGATGACGGGAGGACCGACGAGGAAACCGAAGAAGCTTATGCTGGAAACGATGGTGATGGCGATGCTCGCCTTTATCGTGCCCAGTCGGCCGGCAATGCTATAGCAAATGGGTACTGACGAACTGATACCGAAACCGACAAGGAGAAATCCCAACGTGGCTGGCACCAGATAAGGAAGCAATGCGGCAAGCCACAGTCCGCCGACGATGAGCAGCCCACACATGCAGAGCACTTTGGCAGCCCCATAGCGGGTGACGAACCTGTCGCCCATGAAACGTCCAAGCGTCATGGCGCCCATACCGGCAATGTAGCCAGCCCGGAGGAACATTGCATCTGGCTGCACCACGGTGGAGAAATACACTCCGCTCCAGTCGTACACCGTGCCCTCGCAAAACATTCCGCCAAAGCCCATAAGCCCGAGGACAAACAGCAATGGGTCGATGTTCTTGAATTTAAAACTATCCACCTCGCTCTCCTCTGCCTTCGCCATGGCATCATTGACGAGGAATGGCAGTCCGGCTGCAATGATTAGCATGCAAAGGATGGAAACCGACAAGAAATGCTCGCCTATCGCCAACGACGTGTTGGCAAACAACGCTCCAACGATGCCGCCCGTGAATCCGCCGAGGCTCCACAGCCCATGGAAGGACGACATTATGTTGCGACCATACATCTTCTCCAGCAGGCAAGCCTGCGTGTTGGTGGCAATGTTCATAAGATTGGCCATCATGCCGAAGCCCACGAGAAACGCCACAAGGCTCGTCTTGGTCTGACTGAACCCCAAGCCCAGCAGCATCAAGGCATAGCCCACTTCGGCGAACACCACCATCTTCTTGCTGCCCAGCTTCGTGACGAGAATGCCGGAGAAAGACATCATCAGCAATTGACCTATGGGAATGGCAAAGAGCATGGAGCCCAGTTGACCGTCGCTCAACTGCAGTGAGCTGCGCACGTCGGGTATACGGCTTGCCCAACTGGCAAACACCATGCCCGGTACGAAATAATAAGCAGCGACGGCAAGGCGCATACGCTGCAGAGAGTTGGTTGGTGAAGCTACACCTGAATTCATGTTCTTGAGTTTCGTTATTCCTGAGAAATCTAAAGCAGGTTCAAAGTTACTACTTTTTATGAAAATGGCACCCACCTTTATTATACAAATTCTATGAAATCGAGACAGTACCACGCCGTGGTACTAGAAATACCACACTTTGGTACTCGCAATACCACACCGTGGTACTCTCAATACCACACCGTGGTATTTTGAGATGCTAATCTTACTGAGGCAATGTTGATTCTAGTGTGGTGTTTTTATTCAACTTATTTCTTTCCACACTGATTTAAAATATTTTGAAGATGTCGGTTTCACCGATTGCGCATGAGATAATAGCAGGGGCGGGCCCTGTGCCCGTCCGCAACCTAAATGGCCCGATACATTAAATTTGTCAATGCATCCACATTGGTCGCGGACGGGCACAGGGCCCGCCCCTGCACGGCATATGTTAATCACCGCATAAATATCAGAGTCCTCTTTCTGCCCAGTCGCCACGGTCGAGCTGGCGATAGCCTATGGCCTCGGCTATGTGTCTCGACTCCACCTTCTCCGATTGGTCGAGGTCGGCAATGGTTCGCGCCACCTTGAGTATGCGACTGTAAGCTCGCGCCGAGAGGCTAAGCCGCTCCATGGCGGCACGAAGCAGTTCAAGCCCTGCGACATCGGGCTCGGCATATTCGTGTATCATCTTCTCGGTCATCTGCGCATTGCAATGGACGCTGGCAATGCCATTGTAGCGGTCGGTCTGTATGGCTCGCGCCGCGATGACACGCTCGCGAATCTTCGCCGACGGCTCTCCCGGCTGTGCCTTGCTAAGCTCCTTGAAAGGAATGGCGGAAATCTCGCACTGGATGTCGATACGATCCATCAACGGGCCGGAAATCTTATTGAGATAGCGTTGAATCTGCCCTGGCGTGCAGACACAATGGTGGGTCGGGTCTCCATAATAGCCACAGGGACAAGGGTTCATGGATGCCACGAACATGAACGAAGCGGGATAAGTGACTGAGTATTTGGCACGGCTTATGGTAATCTGCCTGTCCTCAAGCGGCTGTCGCAACACTTCCAAGGTGTGCTTGTTGAACTCAGGCAACTCATCGCAAAATAGCACTCCATTGTGCGAAAGGCTTATCTCGCCTGGCATGGGGTTCACGCCCCCACCGACAAGCGCCACTTCGGAGATGGTATGATGCGGAGCGCGGAACGGACGCTGGGAAATGAGCGCGGAGCCTTGTTTCAGCGTGCCTGCCACAGAATGGATCTGCGTGGTTTCGAGGCTCTCGCTCAAGGTGAGAGGCGGAAGGATGGACGGAAGGCGTTTCGCCATCATGCTCTTGCCGGAGCCCGGGGGGCCAATCATTATGACATTGTGGCCACCAGCCGCTGCCACTTCCAAGGCACGCTTGACGGTTTCCTGTCCGCGAACGTCGGAAAAGTCGAGGTCGAAATCGTATTGCTGCTTAAAAAACTCCTTGCGCGTGTCCATGACGCAAGGCTCGAAGGTGCGTTGGTGCGACAACAAGGCTATGACATCAGCCAACGACTCCATGCCATAGACATTGATGTTGTTCACTATGGCAGCCTCACGCACATTGTGCTTTGGCACTATCAAGCCCTTGAAATGCTCGGCACGTGCCTTGATGGCTATTGGCAAGACACCCTTCGCGGGTTGCAACTTGCCATCGAGACCAAGCTCGCCAATCATCATGTACTCGCCAAGCGAGTCGGCAGGTATCTGTCCGTCGGCAGCGAGAATGGCTATGGCAAGAGGTAGGTCGAAACCACTGCCTTCCTTCTTGAGGTCGGCAGGCGCCATATTTACGGTGATGTCTGCCTTGGGAAACTTCATGCCATTGTATTGCATTGCCGCGGCAATGCGGTCGCGTCCTTCCCTGACGGCGACATCGCCAAGGCCCGTGAGATGATACATGACACCCCTCATCAAGCTAACCTCTATGGTCACGGTTGTGACTTGGAGGCCGTTGACAGCGGCAGAATAGGTCTTTACAAGCATAGGCAGAGATGTAAGGAGAAACTGGATGGTTTATTTCCCCAACTCCTTGTCTAAATCGGAGGAGGAGAGATTCACGCCTTTAATTATACCATTCTTGACGAGCAACACGTCGCATACCGACTGAAGCGCAAGCTGCTTGAGCACTGGCGTGTCAAACATTTCGCCCGTGCAAACAAACGAGAAAGGCATATCGTTGGACTTCAAGTAGTTGCGGCAATCGTTTTTGCTTGGATCCACGTTGACGACAAGAACCTTGAACTTTTTTTCTTGGCTGAGAGTCTGCAAATGTCTCAACAAGTCGCCACTGTCGTAACTCCATGTGGCCCAGACAAGGATGATCGCAGTGCCTGCCGACAAATCGGAAGAGGAAACGGGGCGACCGTTGATGTCGTAGGTGGTAAATGCCGGCAACTTGTTGCCCACACCTATGGCCTTCAGTTTTTCCACGCTCTGCGCCAACAGTTTGATGCTGGCATTGGCAGGTTGGCTCTTCGACAACACCTTCAGCAACTTGACGGCGGTGTTATAGTCGGGTTCGGCACCCGCAATGAAATATTTTCTCAACAACCAAATGGCCACGGGCGAATCGGGATGGTTGGTGATAAACGACTCTGCGAAACGTTTGGTCTCCGGAGGCGACGCGGAGGCTACCTGAGCACGGAAGGACGTCATCAACTCATTGTCTTTCGTGCCTTTCACCTTCAGCATCTTGAGATGAGAGGCATCACCGTCCATCTTGGCAGTTTCCCCTGGCTCCGCAAACACCGGTGTCTCAGAGAAATTGGGGAAGACAATGGTGAGCGTAGATGGCGACGAGCACGGTATCTCATAGGTGAAGCGCCCTCCGCGAACCTTGATGGTGTCTATGCCATTAATGCATTGGTCATTGCTATAGACATAAAACTCACCTTGGTTCATTTGCAAAAGCCGTCCTTCAAGCTTGAAGTGCTTGCTATCCTCACCACAGGAGACAAGAAGAATCAGTGCGAAAAGAAGAAATAAGTTGCGTGGCATAACTAAAAAAAGAAAAGCCATAGAGCCAAACCCTGGCTCTATGGCTCATTTATTAAAACCTAATGTGTTTTTTCAAATTACTTCAAGTTGGCAAACTCGAGATCCTTTGAAGCATAAGCTGCAAGTGTGCTGTCGAGCTGCTTTGCCTTGGCGAGAGCTGCCTTGGCGGCAGACGAGTTGCCCATACGGTTGTTGACAATGGCCTTCAGATACTCGGTCATGCCATCAGCATTCTTCACGTTGTTGAGCGTAGAGAGAGCTGTTGAATAGTCCTTTGTGAGGAGCTGTGCGAGAGCTGCGCTGTTGGTAGCAGAGTTGCCAAAGTTTTTCACAGCCTGTGCGTAGTCGCCCTTGGCGATGTTCAAGTTGCCGAGCACCTCGCTCAAGCCATTGGCATCGCTGGCCTTTGAGATATAGCTCTCAGCCTCGCTTGTGTTGCCATTCTTCAAGGCGATGAGCGCGAGGTTGGCGTAAGCCTCAGGAGCAGTGCCCTTGGTCTGTGCCTGTGCGATATACTGCTTTGCTGCGTTCAGGTCGCCACGGTTGAAAGCGAGAGCAGCGAGGTTGTTGAGTGAGCGATAGTCGTTGTTGTTGAGCTCAGAAGCCTTCTGGTAAATCTCAGCCTTCTTTGAAGCGTCGTTGGTCAAGCTTGCTGCATAGAGGAGCTCTTCCTCGCTGAGCTGTGAAGGATCAGCGGCATACTGCTCGTTGATCTCGTCGTCGCTACGGCCAACAGTCTGGTAGTTGATGATGAGACGGCTACGACGAAGCTCTGGCAGGATGCCAGTGGCGAGTTCGCGGAAGCCCTCGCTCATATTCTTGATCTGGTTCTCACGCTCGGCTGGATCCTTGTACATCTCAAGCACACGAAGGATAACGTCCTTGTCCTGCAAGTTGCTGGCAGAGACAAGCTCCTTGAAACCTTCCCAGTCTTGTGCTGTGTAGTGAGCGTCCACGTCGGTATCAGCCAACTTAGCGGCCTTGAGCTGCTTGTTGACGTATTCGGTAGAAACCTTCTCACGGTTCTTTGACAGCTTGTCGTTGAAAGCGAAGCCGCCTTCAGGAGAAGCATAAGCAGCCACCTCGACGTTCTTCATGTTCAAGCCCTTGCGGTCAGCATTGATTGACTGGAGCATCTTGACGAACTCCTGCACGGAGTTGTTCTTCAACTCGCTCTTGCGGAGATTGGCCTGGTTGATAAGGAACTTGACATTGGCCTGCACCTTCTGGTCCTTGATGCGCTGGAAGCTGTCTGGAGCTATGCAAGCGCCAGCGTTGTCCATGGTCTTCTTGTAAAGCTCTGCTGTAGCGAGCACACCAGTGGCAACCTTGACAGCGGGCACATCATACACCTTGTTGCCCTTGCGAGCGTCGAAAGTGAGATACATCTCGCTCTGCTCCATCTCTGGAGTGTAAGCGAACGAGGTCTTCATGGTATATTTGCCACCCATCTTGTAAGAGATGGTCTGGTTGTTGCCCTGCACCTTCTCACCCTGGAACGTGGCTCCGGCACCCTTGGCAACGAGACCATTGCCATAGCGAAGCTCTGGAGTGACAGTCACAACAGCCTTCTTCTTCATGTATTTAACTGGGAATGTGCCATCGATCGTAGCAGGCACCTTGCCACCCACAGCCTCAAGAGGATTAGGATCTACCGAGAAGTTGTCGGCAGAAAGAGGTCCCATCTTAGAGCATGAGGCCAACAAAAGCATAGAACACGCTGATAAAGAAAAAATCAGATTGTTACGCATAATAAATTTATTATTAATAAAGGTTTTGTGCCGCGAGCGGGACTCGAACCCGCACAGCCATTACTGGCCAAGGGATTTTAAGTCCCTCGTGTCTACCATTCCACCATCACGGCAGGCGAAACTGCCTTTAAGTTGATGCAAAGGTAGCCTTTTTATATTAATAAACAAATCTTTACATTGATATTTTGCACAATTTAAGATTATCTTTTTAATGCGGCTGCATTTTGGAGGTGGACGCATGGACAGTATTGATAATATTAGCAAACTGTTTGCAAGATAATGATTAACTTTGCAGAAGTATGAACAACTCAGCAATTCTGTCATTACAACAACAACGCCTGTTGCTCCAGATGGAGTATCAAACGGAGAAAGAGGCTTTCAGGAAGCAAACGGAGGCCATTGGCTTAGAGCGCAAGGTGAAAAGGGGCGACGCTTGGTTTCCCGTTGGCATCGGGGCGACACGCTACAACTCGCTCAACCAAATGACCATAGAGATAACGCGGACCCAAGACCTGGACATCGAGCACAATTTCGAGTATGGCAAAACCGTGATGTTCTTTTCCTTCTCGGAATCGAAAACCAACGGAGCGAACAAAAACAAGACCGGAGCGTCCATACACTACTTTTCCTTCACTGGCACGGTGTCGTATGCCGAGGCTTGCCGCATGGTTGTCGTGATACCCGAAGGCCACGCCCTCGATCTTCAGGGAACCGACAAGCCCGTAGGCGTGCAGCTTTCGTTCGACGAGACAAGCTACCGCGTGATGTTCGACGCCATGGATCGCGTCGTCAACGCCAAGAACAACCGGCTGGCTCACCTGCGCGACCTTTTCTATTCCAAGGCACCCGTGGAGAGGTTCTCGTTTGCCCCAATGTCTTTCCCATGGCTGAACAAGGCCCAAGAGCGCGCAGTCAATGAAGTGCTTTGGGCGAAGGACGTGGCAATTGTGCATGGTCCTCCCGGCACAGGAAAGACGACAACTCTCGTGGAGGCGATCAACGAGACCCTGATGCGCGAAAGTCAGGTGCTCGTTTGCGCGCAAAGCAACATGGCAGTGGACTGGATTTGCGAGAAACTCGTTGACCGCGGCATAAACGTGTTGCGCATTGGCAACCCGACGCGCGTCAACGACAAGATGCTCAGCTTCACTTATGAGCGACGATTTGAGGCGCACCCCGACTACCCACAGCTGTGGGCAATACGCAAGGCGATAAGGGAACTAAGAAAGAAAAAGAAAGGACGTGACGACAACTTCCACCAAAAGTTGGAACGTCTGAAATCACGCGCCACAGAACTGGAGATTCGCATAAACGCCAATCTCTTCGGCGAGGCCCGCGTGATAGCCTCCACGCTGGTGGGCTCTGCCAACCGCCTGCTCGACGGAATGAAATTTGGCACTCTCTTCATCGACGAGGCGGCGCAAGCCCTTGAAGCCGCGTGCTGGATACCCATGCGAAGGGTAAGCCGCATTGTGCTCGCGGGCGACCACTGCCAATTGCCGCCGACGGTGAAGAGCATCGCGGCACTGAAAGGCGGCTTGGGGAAGACCCTCATGGAACGAATAGTAGAGAACAAGCCGGAATGCGTCACACTACTCAATGTGCAGTATCGCATGAACGATGAGATAATGAGGTTCTCGTCCGAATGGTTCTATGATGGCAAGGTGACCACCGCCCCCGAGATATTGCAGCGCAAGAGCATTCTCAACTTCGACAGGCCCATACGCTGGCTCGACACGGGGCAGATAGACCTTGGCGAAGACGAGCCCGGCAGCAAGGAGCAGTTTGTTGGCGAGAACTTCGGACGCGTGAACAAGGGCGAGGCCATGCTGACACTCGACAGCCTGCAAGCCTACTTCACCAAGGTGGGCAAGCAACGCATACTTGACGAGCAGATTGACGTGGGCGTAATATCACCATACAGAGCACAAGTGCAATACTTGAGACGACTCATCATGAAGCGCGAGTTTTTCAAGCCCTACCGCCGTCTGATTACCGTCAACACCGTCGACGGTTTCCAAGGGCAGGAGCGCGACATAATACTCATATCAATGGTGCGCGCCAACGAGAACGGGGAGATAGGTTTCCTGAGAGACCTAAGACGCATGAACGTCGCCATCACGCGTGCAAGGATGAAACTCATCATCCTTGGCGATGTGGCGACGTTGACACGACATTTGTTTTACAAGAAACTGTGGGAATATGTGGAAAAGCTCAACGGCTCGCCTATTGAGCCTTGAAAGCATCCACGGCCTTCTTCACAGAGCCATACTGCAAGAGCAGCGCGTTGGCCTCATCATAAGGCAACTTGGTGTATTCCATCACCATTCGCGTGCCACGGTCAACGAGCTTCTTGTTGGTAAGCTGCATGTTGACCATGCGGTTGCCTTTGACACGACCCAACTGTATCATGACGGAGGTGGAAATCATGTTGAGTATCATCTTCTGACCTGTGCCAGACTTCATGCGCGAAGAGCCTGTGACAAATTCCGGACCAACAATCATCTCAATGGGGTATTCGCATGCCTCAGCCATGGGAGTGCCGGGGTTGGAGGTAATGCAACCCGTGAGACAGCCATGCCCGCGCGCGTCTTTCAGCGCCCCTACGACATAAGGAGTGGTGCCAGAGGCAGCAATGCCGATGACGGTATCGTCTGGTCCTATGCCATGCTGCTCAAGTTCCTGCCATCCGCGCTTGGGGTCGTCTTCAGCCTTCTCCACGGCATTGCGCAAGGCAGTGTCGCCGCCGGCAATGAGTCCATAGACCATAGTGGGAGGGACGCCGAACGTTGGAGGCAGCTCAGAGGCATCGAGCACGCCAAGACGACCGCTCGTGCCGGCACCCATGTAGAAGACCCTGCCGCCACGTTTCATGCGAGGCACGATCTGCTCAACCAAAGCCTCTATCTGCGGAATGGCTTTCTCAACGGCAAGAGCCACCTTCTGGTCCTCGCGATTGATGTCAGTCAATAGCTCGTGAACACTTTTCTTCTCAAGACTGTCGTACAGTGACGGCTGCTCGGTAATCTTTATGAATGTTTCCATTTCGTATTCTTATTTCTCTACGTGATATTCCACCATGGCCTCCATTGGAGCCTGGATAATCCTGCCAAGGTGCATGCCTTCCTCTTCGAGAGCCTCAAGAAGGGGCTCCTTGTATATCTTGGCTATGCTGCCGTTGAAGCCTATTGGCAAGGTCTGCCAACCGTCATACTGCATGACATTGCGGCGGAGGAATGAGCGGAAGCTCTCTTTCACCAAATTGTATATCTTTGGCTCGTCGATGTTCTCCTCAAGGAAGGGGACAAACGAGGCGAGGAAGGTGTTTGGCTTCGGCTGACGATAAACGCGATCAATAATCTCCGCAGGGGTGAGATCGTATTTTTCAAAGAAACGTTTGGTGATGGTTTCCGGCATCTGGTTTTTCAACACATCTCCCACAAGGAGCTTGCCGAGCACTGCCCCACTGCCCTCATCGCCAAGGATGAATCCCAGTGGCGACACGTTCTTCACGAGGTTCTTGCCATCGTAGGAACAAGAATTGCTGCCCGTGCCGAGGATGCAGGCTATGCCAGGCTTGTGACCACAGATACCGCGTGCGGCACCAAGCATGTCGCTTGCCACCTCGCATTCACCGTTGATGGTGAGGTTGGCACGAAGGGCACGCTCCACTATGGGCTGTTTCTCCTTGGTGCAACCAGCGCCATAGAAATGCACCTCGTCGAGCACGGTGCTTGGAAGTTCGGGCACGAGGTGGCACTTTATCTCCTCCGTGATTGCCTCTTCTGACATTTGGAAGGGATTCATGCCGCTGGTGCGGAGGCTCTTTACGAGCTTGCCGTTTTCCACTAAGCCCCAATCGGTTTTGGTGGAGCCACTGTCTGCTAAAAGTATCATGACTGATTTGTTTGTTTATAGTTTAATGTAAATCTTCTTCTTGTAAAGCCATAAGCCCACTATCCAACAACACATCACAAAGAAGCATGCCCAGACAAGAGATGCCAATGGCAATGGAAGGAAAGACGACAATACGTTCTCATAGCAGAAATCCTGCAAAGTCTTGCCTCCGAAGAATGGCAACATGGAGAAAGGAATGAGCAATATGTCGGAAAACACATACAGAGCCAACGGGTTCACGCCAAAGACATGGAAGAACTCCGTGAGTCGTCCTTGCTTGTGTTTCTTGTCGATGACCCAAGTCATGAGCGCAAGCAAAATGCTGGCTATGCCGCAAGTGGTCATGGCAAATGTTGGGGTCCACAATTTCTTGCTTATCGGGCAAGCATATGCAAGGAGGACACCGGCAATGACAAGCGTCGAGCCTATGACGAAAAGGCGTTCTATCTTGTCGTTCAAGTCCTTGAGGTTCATTATCACCTTACCCACGCAGAAGCCTATGAGCACGTGTCCAAGGGCTGGCAACGTGGACAACAAGCCTTCTGGGTCGGGCACGTCCCACCTGTACACATGGCCTGCGCCAAACACTACGGTGTCGACAATGGCGAGGATGTTGCTCTCATCGTGCGCATATCCATTGGCGAATTCAAGAAGAATGTAGTAGCCAACGAAAAGAAAGGCTATGATCCACGGAATGAACTTATGCCTGACGCTGATGGCGACAATGGCGGCCAATCCATAGCAAATGCCCAATCGCGGCAACACACCAAGAATACGAAGGTGGGCGAACATATAGCCAAAGCCGTTCCAGTTTTCAGGATGCACCGCTCCACGAACCATTGACAGCACCAACGATATGGCAAGGCCGATGCCCCAAAGCAAGAACGCGCGCTTGGCTATCTTGAAGGCGCACTCCTTGGACCAAGAAAAATTGAACTTGCGGAGGGAGAGGTAGGTAGTGATGCCCATGATGAACATGAACGTTGGGAACACGAGATCGGTGGGAGTCAATCCTATCCAATCGGCATGGGTGAGCGGTGTGAAGGAATCAGCCTCAGAGCCGCCGGGATTGTTGACAAGGATCATGCCGGCGATAGTGATGCCACGGAGAATGTCAACTGAGAGAATGCGCTGTCCCTTTGTCTGTTTGGTTGTGTTGTCTGTATTCATTTGTAAAGGTAGTATTTCTTGGCGGTTGTACGGAAATTGTCCACATCCTTGTCCCAATATGCCTTTGCGTCCTGCCATTGGTGACGACGCAGGAAAAGCTCACGAATCTGCTTAGAGCCGCTCACCTTGTTTATCATGTCAGCACGTTTCGTGTCTTCGCCCATTGGGTCGTGGTCGGGATAGAGCTTGTAAAGTTCTTGTAGGGCATACCACTGCACGTCACAGAGACGAGCCTTCTTGTAGTCGGTGATATAGATCTGTACGCCTTGGAGCTCCTTGCCCTTGCCCGGGCCATAATAAGGAGTGTAGAATATAGGGCGGAAAGTATAGCCAGGCAATTGCAACGCGTTCATTGCGTCGGCAAATTCCTGCGCCTTAATCCATTCGGCTCCAATGAGCTTAAAGGGGAGCGTATAGCCCACACCGATAGAGATGGTGGTTAGCTCACCCACAATGCCTGTGACGCTATAAAACGGCGCCGTGGACATCTCGGGGATATGAGGAGAAGAAAGTACCCACTCAAGACCCGTCTGGTCGTAAGTCATGCGGCGCTTCCATCCTTTCATCTTTACCACCTGCAACTTGCATTTGCCACCAATCATGTTCTCCCCGTTCAGCAATAGCGCAACCTCGCCAGGGGTGAGACCATAGATGTATGGTATCTTGAACTGTGAGACAAAGCTCACGCAATCGTCCTCCACAAGATTGCCCTCAATCTTTTCACCGCCCAATGGATTGGGGCGGTCGAGCACCACTACTTCAATGCCATGCTTGGCTGCCGCCTTCATGACATTGTAGAGCGTTGAGATATATGTAAACGAACGGCAACCTATGTCCTGAATGTCGTATACGAGCACATCGATGCCTTTGAGCATCTCGTCGGTTGGAACGCGCGTCTTGCCGTAAAGGGAATAGACGGGCAATCCCGTGCGCGGGTCGCTATTGCCCGTCACGGCCTCACCTGCATGGGCACTGCCCCGAACGCCATGCTCTGGGCCAAAGAGGGCGACGAGCTTGACGTTGGCGGCGTTGTGCAGGACGTCGATGTCTGACACAAGGCCGTTGTCGACGCCCGTGGGGTTGGTGACAAGCCCCACTCGCTTGCCCTCAAGAATCTTGAAGTTGCTAGCCTTCAACACTTCAATGCCTGTCTTCACTTTCTGCGCATACACAAGGGAGAACAGGCAGAGGCAACTGATTAAGATAGCTATTCGTTTCATGTCAAATACTTTTTACTTGCAACCATAATGCTCGTCCACCTGTTTTCTCACCACGAAGGTGACGCCGACAGTGGCGAGACAGCAAAGCATTACCATCCAGAAGAAGTTGACATAGCCTATCGCCTCTTGTATATAGCCGGCAACAAAGCCTGGGAGCATCATGCTCAATGCCATGAAAGCCGTACAGATGGCATAGTGAGATGTCTTGAACTCTCCCTCGGAGAAGTACATCATGTAGAGCATGTAGGCTGTGAAGCCAAATCCATATCCAAACTGCTCTATGCACAGGGCGATGGTGATGACCGCTATGTTTGACGGCTGCGCCACGGCTAGATAGACAAAGGTCAGGCAAGGGAGGGTTATGGCAGCGGCCATGATCCACAACGAGCGCTTCAGTCCCATTCTTGATGCCACGATGCCGCCAAGGATGCCACCGCCAAGGAGGGCGATGACGCCAAAGGTGCCATAGACAAGACCCACCATGTCTGTGCTGAGACCCAATCCGCCGACATCAGTGCCGTGCACGAGGAAAGGCTGGCACATCTTGATGAGGAAGCCCTCTGGCAAACGGAAGAGAAGCATGAAAGCTATCGCCCAACCCACGTTTGGCTTCTTGATGAATGTTGAGAACGAGCCCAACAACTCACTCCACTTGCCGTTGCCCGCAGAGTCTTTCGAGGCATCCACGCGTGGCCGGTCGGCATCGGCATGGGGCAGACAGAACGTGTGGTAAAGGGTGACAAGAAAGAATATGGCGGCACTCAACCCAAGGGTCACTTTCCAGGAATATGGAATGTCGCCAGTGTTGCTTTCTACCGTACCCGCTATAAACACCAGCACACCTTGACCGAAGACGGAGGCAATGCGGTAAAAAGTGCTGCGAATGCCAATGAAAGCAGCCTGGCTGCTCGGGCTATGGGCCAACATGTAGTAGCCGTCTGCCGCAATGTCGTGGGTGGCAGAGGCGAAGGCAGCGATAATGAACAACACCAACGTCAGCGAGAAGAGGCTGATAGGTGTCTGTCCGCTGGCTATCATCTCCGCCGACGGGAACGGCAAAGTGAACGTGAGCGCCACCAACAAGATCGTGAGCAATGTCTGCATGGTGAGAATCCACCAGCGCTTGGTCTTCACCACGTCTACCAACGGGCTCCAAATGCCTTTAAGGAACCAAGGGAAATAAAGCAGCGTGGTAAAGAAAGCCATATCGCCATTGGGCACACCCATCTTAGTGAACATCATCACGGAGATGTTGTTCACTATGAAGTAAGGCACGCCCTCGGCAAAATAGAGTGTGGGGACCCACACCCATGGAGTGATGTTCTTACTGTTCATTCTTGCGGTTCATTGCTATGCGCGCTTTGAGTTCCCAAGTGCGTATACGATCCTTGTATGTATTGTTACGGTTTTCCTTCTCAATGCTCAAGTCGCCATCGGAGTTGTCGTCCCAACGACGGCAGCAATACACCGGGTCGTAGATGCGGCCAAGGAGATAGTGGCGGCTAATGGCAAGCATGAAAGCATAGTCCTCGCCATAGTTGACATTAGGCATCGTGAGGTCGCGCAACAGAGGCGAGTACATTCCGCGTGGCGCGCCCAGGCCGTTGATGCGCAAGGCGTTGTTGCGGCCATTTTCCGGTGTCCACTCAGCATGGTCAATCTTACCCGGAGGAAGAATGTTCTTGTTGATGTCCGTGAGAACATATGAGCCTATTATCGCAGCGGTCTTCTGCTCCATGAAGGCATCATAATATGTCTGCAGAGTATTCTCGTCGAGATAAACGTCGTCGGAGTCGAGCTGCACGATGAAACGGCCGCAACGTGGGTCGTGGGCACAAAGGTTCCAACTGCCGCCAACACCAAGGTCACGGCGCGGGGTGACAACGTGGACAATGCGGCCGTCGGCCTCTGCCATCTCTGCGACTGCCTCCGTCGTGCCGTCTGTGGAATGGCACTCTGGACCATTCTCAATAACAAAGACATTGTATTTGAAGTTGGTCTTCTGAGCCAACGCACTGCTTACGGCATCACGAATTGTACGTATGCGGTTGCGCACGGGAATCATGACGCTTATCTCCACGGGGAACTCGCCTGCCATGATGTCGACGGGCGTGAACTCGGGCTTCAGATATCCGCCTATCTCCTTAAGATACTCTGTCACGGCCTTTTCCATCTCTATCTGTGAGGCGCGGTTGCGCGGATCCACATAGTCGAAGAGCTTCTCACCTGTCTTGCGTGTGTCAAGCTCGACCTCGGAATATAGGTATTCGTTGACATGACTTATCTCATATTTCTCGGCGAGTTTCAAACGCAAGTCATAGAATCCTGCGGCCTGATAGTCGGCTTTCATCCTCGAAGCAGACTCTTTCAGAGCGTCTGTGCGGAAAAGAAGCACGGAGCCGAAATTGAAGTCATCGCGGAGAGCACCCATCTGATAGTCGATAGTGGGAGCGTCGGCGCGTTTGCCATCGGCAGAGATATTGTAGTGGTCGGCATAGGTCAAGCCAGCCTCGGTGATGCCAGCCACCTGCACCATGCGCTCAAGGGCGAGATAACCCAGCTGCACGAACTGTCCCTTCAGATAGAGCAGCGTATATGGTGCCTCAGCTTTCTCGGCAATATCCTTCAAGGCTGCCGAAGCCTTGACGTTACCTTCTATTACAGTAACATTGCCTACCAGTTCTTCGGCTTTGAGAGCCTCTAAGTTTCTCTTGGTCTCCTCTTCATTTCCACGTGGGATGAAGCAATCTACCAGTTTCTTCATTTTCTTAAGTTATTATCTGTGTTTCTTGTTTTGTTTCTTATTTGTCTCATCAACGGGAGTGCTTTCCCGTTTCAACTATCGTTTGACCTCCAGCTCACCCACCATTCCTGCTTCATTGGTGAATATCAGCTTGTTTGCGCTCAATGGCACAACGGTATTGATAAGTGTGTTGCCGAATTTGTGTTTCCACAGCAAGCGTCCGGTCTTTCCCTCAAGCGCCATTATGAGGCCATCCTTGTTGGTGGAGAACACCACGCCATCTTTCTCGACAAGCATCACTCGGGCGTGCTCGTAGCCAAAACCGCAGTTGGTTGCCCAAAGCTCGCATGGCTTGTCGCCAGTAGTGGAATAGCAGACAATGCTATCGTTCATCGTTTTTAGATAGATTCTCTTGCCGTCTTTCGACAACCCGATGCTCTCGCGCACCTTGCTCTGATATGTCCGCCATATCTGCTTGCCTGTATTCAGGTCGATAGCGGTAGAGGCTCGGTCGGGGTCACAGATGAACACACGCCCATGTGCCTCCACAGGCCAAACACCAGCTGGAGAGAAATGCATATCGGTCTTCTTCGGATGCCACGTCCATAGGCGCGCGCCACTTTTTGCGTCGAGACAATATAATGTGGTCGCCCAATCGCCAAATATCACCTTTCCACGGGTCACGAGAGGCTTGGTTTCTACATAGCCCTTTATGTCGGGACTCCGCCACTTTACCGTTCCGCTTTTCACGTCGATAGCCCTGAAGAAGTGGTCGCCACTGCCTATATACGCCGTGCTACACTCTATGGTGACCGCGCTCACGCACGGCGCGCCTGTCTCCACTTGCCACAACCGTTTGCCACTCTTGGCGTCGATGCCATAAACAAAGCCGTCGGCAGAACCTGCCACAAGCACACCTTTGGCAATGGCCGGAGTACCAATGACTCGCGCCCCCGTCTGGTAGCGCCAAAGTTCATGTCCAAGTCCATCGTAGCAGATCACGCGACCAACGTTGTCGGCTGCATAAACATTGCCTCGCCATACTACAGGAGAGGAATATATGCCGGCGTGCTGACTCACGACCCAATTCTCCCTTACCTGTGGGAATGTGTCGTTGACAACATAAGAAGGACGTGGGAACCAATGCACTTGGTCGTCGTCATGCTTGGTGGTGAAAGGTATTGATGTCCAGCGATGGCGTGGCTTTCCTACAGGATGGGTATACACCACTACCGAGTCGGCTCGCACATCAAACTCATTGTATTGTCCAGCCGTGTTGCCATTCTGCCTGAGGTTCGTGATATTGACTATTCCCGGCATGCCATCATAGCAGAAATGAAGATTGCGATGATAATGGCCATTGACAAAGGTCACTATCGGATAAGGGCGAACAGCGTCGGTAACCTCATACCAGTTGTCAACATCGGCAGGTTGCATTGGCATGTGTGTAATCATAAACACCGGCTTGCCATCGGTGCCGTTTTTTTCCAACACGTCCTTGGCAAAGATTATGTCTTCCGGTGCCACATGTCCAAGGGCCATACGCATCATTGGGCCGGTGGGGAAGCCTATGAACAGTATGCCTTTGTGTTCAAAATGGAAACGCTCGTAACCGAAAATCTTCACAAAGTCCATACATCCGCTCTCGCTCCAGTTCTGGTCGTGATTGCCTTCGAGTATGTACCAAGGCTTGGTGAGCTTGTCGAGTTCTCGTTTGGCAATGCGCAACGACGCTCCATCTCCGGCATCGGCAATGTCTCCCGTGACAAGCACGAAGTCGATGCTGGCATCGTTGTTGATTTGCGACACAGATTGCCTCAAGTCTTCTGTTGGCTTGGGCGAGCCTGCAGCGATATGAATGTCCGTGACCACGGCAAAGCGGAAAGGATCGAAGGCATATGTCGCCGTGAACGCGACAAGACTACACGCCACGACAATCGCGACTCGTTTTAAGTTCATGCCTACGAACAATTCCTTGTGTATCATTCTCTGCAACAGTACCATGGCGGCTATTATTTCTTGGTGAGATACTGCATGATGGTCTTCATCAGACTGTCGCGGACAGACTCACTCCTCACCGACTCGAATGGGAATGCTAACACGCACGTGCGCCAATTGTCAGTGCCGTTGCCTCCGAACACCACGCCTGCCGACATACCATTCTCCGGGTAACGGAAAGCAGTATAGGCACACGGATCGGCAGGATCAATGGCATCGGGAGACTCCACAACATAGGATGTGCTGTTTGGCTTATTATAATATGTAAACGAGGTCGTGTCGGATACGAGTGGTGACACGACATAAGAGACTTGCCCGTCGGTGCAGGCACGGTCCTCACGCCATTGGTATTTGAGTATCTTCTCGGCGAAGTCACGGTCTGCCTTTTGGCTTTTCGCCCTTGGATCTGACGTGGCAAGCGGATTCTGCCACAGGTCTGTGCCAACATATGCTCCAGAGACAAACACGGGACCACCCGCCTTGCAGAAGGCTGTGAGCAACTGCTGCATGGGTTCGTCGAAAGTCTTGAACGCCAGAGGATGCAAACCGGGACGGCCAAACTTGGTTTGCTTTTCCTTTCCGAGTATGAGGTCTATAGCGGAATAAGTATCGGTGAGGCTCTTACCGTCAAACGCGCCAACATTGCTGTCATTGTCTGTCAAGCCTATTGCCGCACGACTCTTGGACACGAAACTAAAACCAGCTTTCAACAGGCTACTGCCGTGGAGAGCAGGATAATCGAATGTGTTTCCGGCAATGGTTATACGCTCCTCGTTGCCATAACTGTCGCCAAAGCCTGACGCGTCGTCGTGAGTCCACGGGATGGCGCGTCGGAACTCTTTCATTGCTCCTACATAAGATATCAACTCCTTGTCTGGCACGCCATTGTCGTTGGCGGCAAGGAATCCGGCAATGTTGTCGTCGCTGCTGGAGAAATCATCAGGGGCGCTGATGCGGTCGAAACCATTGACAACAAGCACAGGCTTTGCCGTTGACTTACTAGACAATCCCAAAGACAAGATCTCTGACGGGAGACTCTCACCGCCATCGTTCAAGGCAGTAACCTTGAAACTCACCACTTCGTCTGTAGGTATACTGGTGGTGTAAACGTTCTTCTTCACTACCGTGCCATTGTCAAAATCTCCGTTGCCAACTCGCTTATACACGACAAAGCGCTTTGCCTCGGCTGTTGGCTCAAGTGTATCTGCCACGGCCTCCCACGAAAGCACAGCCTCGTTCTTATTATTGAGCGTGGCGCTGAGCGACTTGACCGGCAATGGCTGAACAATGTAAGGATAGCCATATTCGGTGCTTAGGAATCGGAGCATGCCCTTGTATATGGCTCGACCAACCAAGAAACGGAAACGAGGGTCAAGGCCATAGCGCATGTCTGCGAAATTCTCGTGAGACATGAGCTCAAGCAACATTGCCGGGACACGGGGCACCCAAGCCTCAAAATAGCGTTGGTTCCACATTCCACGGCGTGTCCATTTTGGTTCGGCTTGAAGCCTGATATCATTGGCTATCTGGCTTTGCACGAGGTCGCACAGGTCGCGATTGGCATCTCGCGAAGTGCCATCGGCAAACACGCCGCCATACTGTGACGTCTGATATATGCCAAGGTTGCCAATGATAGAGTCGCCCCTCACGGTGCCGGCATCGCTATGGAAAGCGAACGACAAGGCGATGGGTATGTTCAATCCTTTCACGTCGGGGCATGCTCGTGTGCCACCTGCAAGATAATTCACCCAGATGCCACGGTCGCGATAGTCGTCGGTATAGTCGTTTGCTCCGTGCGAGGGTGAGTAGACGCTGTCTGGTATGCCCGCCCATTGCAGATAATAGCGCGAGCCTTCGAGGTAGCGCGGATAGCCGCTCACTTGCGGAATGAAGTCGAGCTTTGGCTGGTATTCGTTGCGTTCGCTTTGGTTGTCACTTGAATGGCCTTTCGTATAGGTCGTGATCTTGTCGCCATCGGCAGCCCTGGCAATGTTGCCCATGCCTCCTCCGAACTTCACCGCGTCGGCAGTGAGCACCTTGCCAGCGGTCTTGCTGAAGTTGCTCAACTCCACGAATCCGGCTTCGCCCTTGGCAAAACTGAATGTGCCAAGGTAAATCCACGTGCCGCCTCCCATGGTTTGGTTTACGGAGAACCGTGTGATTCCATCCTTATGGTGAACGGTATAACGGGCATCTTCCGTACTGTTTGGCAACGTCTTGTAAGCCACATAAACGGCATAGCGCCCGTCTTTCGGTATCATTGGCGTCCATTTCGCCGAGGCTTGCACTCCTTCCTTTTTGCTATTTGTCGTGACAACTTGCCGGAACGTGCCTTCCGTGAATGGGTTTTGAAAACCCGTATACTGCTTTCGCGCATAGGCAAAGCCTGTGCCGTCGCCCTGACTCCAAGCCTGTGAGCCATCTCGCTCTGTATATGGCGACACGGCAAGCTTGCCATCGTTGTCTACCACCACTTCGGCAGGGTTAGTGTCCCGTTCGCGAGGCATCATGACATAAGCCCCGGCATTCTCAAGCATCGGAACGAGATAAGGCAACACGAAACTCTGGGTATACTTATCCTCAACGCTCTCAAAGAGGCGCGAGCGCTGCCATTCCCAACGGTTCAAGCCCTGTTCGAAATACTTGCCATGACTCTGCCACAAGGCTATGTGCTTGCCCTGCAATCCGTTCTTCACAGAATAAGGACGGTCGAGGTTGGTGACGATGGGCGTGAAAGATGTATAGGAACTCTTGCCTGCATACTCTGCTGGCACATTATAAAAAGCCTTTCTGCGGTCTGCCTTTGTCTTAAAGTAGTTAGGTATCAGCGATTGTATCTCGTGACCATTGACATAAACTGACAACTGCCTTTGACGCAACTCTTCGGGCAGGCATGAGCTGACAGTCTTTAATATCTCGCTGACATTGTCTGTGCGCATGGGCACGTCCTGCAAGGCGGTGTTGAGAAAAACCTTCACGCTATCGGCTGACACCGCTGAAGAATCGACCACTATTTTGCCTGTCCTTATGCCTTGCGTGTACTGTCGCAAAGAGCTGGAAATGGCAGTGGTGGCAGCAGGATCAAGATTTTCTGCTTGTAATGGTTGCGCGAACAACGCGCCTGCACAACATATTGAAAAAACTTTTAAGATTGTTCGCATAAAAAGGCTATTAACGATGCAAAAGTACAGAAATAGCAGCCGATAGTGTCACATCGACTGCTATTTAATGATTATTTAACTAAAATGTCAAAATTCTTGGCATCAATCCCAATTTGGGTTCTGCTTGATTTGACTATTAAGTTGAATGTCATTTGACGGTACAGGATAGTGGTAATACTTCGGGCTGAACGAGCGTGTAGCCGCCGTGCCTTTCAAGTATCCATTCTCATCCTTATCGGCGTCCTCCACGTTGGAGACGTTCGCACCAAGGTTTGCGTTAAGGTTCACCTTCGTATCCATCTTGTCCATCTGATGCCAACGCACGAGATCCCAGTAGCGATAATTGTTGTCGCACATGAGCTCGCAACGACGGCAGCGTCGGATTTCCCATATCAGGTTGCTTACACTCATGTTGTTGGCAGGGTCAGCCTCTGGTGTGGTTGTCATGTTAGGCAAGCCGGCGCGATGTTGCAACAAGTTGACACTCTTGTCGAGGTCTGCCTGAGTGATATTGCCAAGTTCAGCCTTTGCCTCGGCATAGTTCAACAGAACCACAGGATACCAATAAAGAGGAATGTCTGTGTAGCAACCTACGGTACTTGTGCGATAAGTCATCTCAATCTGTGGATTGTCGTACTTGTAAACGGTGTAACCCGTTGAAGACGTCATCTGGGCTGGCAACGCCGCGTCTGGCGACGGTTCGTTGCGTATCCATCCGTGACCCTTGAAAGCGAGCACAGAGTCTACGAGAATCTCCAGACGACGGTCTTTGTTCTTCAGGAAATGAGAGATGCTGTAGTCGCCATTAGCGTTCTTTACGGCCTTGTCGTCGGTATCAAGCGACGTGGTAGCCTTTGGCTTGCCATCACGGAAGAGGAACGCGTCGATGGCATCCTTGGAGATACCGCCCTGCGTCGTAGAGCCACAAGTATAGTCGCACAGTCCATGACTAAGGACATCTTTCTCGTAGTGCTTATAGAAGATGACCTCGCTATTGCCACTCAGGTTGAGTGAGTTATAGACAGTATAAAGCTTGCTTGGATTGGCGGAGTTCTCGTAAGTGCCTGCCACATCCCAAGTGTTGAGAGCGAACTTGCCTGAGTTCATGAGCTGCTCCGACGCATTCACGCTTTCCTGCAAAAATTTCTGTGCGAGTGTCTGGTCAGCTGCCTTGCCGTTGTCGGCGAGAGTCCTATACTTGCAATATGTACCCCAATAGAGGCAGACATCGCTCTTCATGGCCAGAGCCATCTCCTTGCTCCACAATGTCTTGTCAGACGTATTGGAAGCGAGGTTGGCAATCGCGAAGTTGAGGTCGTTGAGCACCGAGTCCATGACAACGTCCTGGTCGGTGCGGGGACCCTTCGTCTGAGTGCTGTCTTGTGGGTCAAGTATGACATTGCTTTCCCATTGCACGTCACCATACATCTTGGCCAGCTCCGCATAGACATAGGCACGGTTCATCCTGCCAATAGCCTCATAACGTGTCTTCGTGGCCTGAGGCAACGAGGATGTCTTCAGCCCGTCGAGCAGGTAGTTGACACGACGGATGTTGGTGAAGCGGCTTGACCATGCTGATGCAGTGTTTGGCACGTTGGTAAATGTCCAGTTGGAGAAATCCGGATTCACCTGGTCATCGTTGAGGAAGTTGAAGTAGAAGTTGGTCGCTCCGCCATAGTAGGCGTAGAAACGATTGGCATAGCTTTCAACCAAGTTGCTGTTGCTCCAGAATGCCGCGTCGTTGGTGAAGGTGTCACGAGGGTTCTTCTCAAGGAAGTCGTCGCAACTCGTCAACAGCATGGCAGAGGCTGCTATGATATATAATATTGATTTCTTCATGTTAGCATTGATTTTAAATCATTTGACTTAGAATGTAAGCTGCAGGCCAACAGACCATGTGCGCGTGATAGGCACCGTACGGCCCCAACCGCCATAGCTTAAGCCCTCACCGGTATTGATTTCCGGGTCAAGTGGAATGTTGCCATTGCCCTTGTGGAGCAGCCAGAGGTTGTCCACGCTGGCGTAAACTCTCAAGTTCTGGATGTATGCCTTGCGAAGGATGTTCTGAGGCAACGTGTAACCCAAAGTGATGTTCTTGAGTCTCAGGTAAGACATGTGCACCAGATACTTAGACTGTGGGTAGAAGTTGTTGTTACCACCGGCTGCAGCCAATGCCGTAACTTTGCCGCTTCCCGACACGCCTGGCCACAAGCAAGGATAGTCGTTGTCCTCGCTGATGTTCACATTGCCGTTGGCTGGGTCATAGACGTTGTATTTGGTGAGATTCGTGAACAGCTGCTGGTCTTGCGACTGAGCCATCGGGAAAACGAATGAAGAGGTCGTCCAGATGTCGCGCTTGCCCACGCCCTGGAAGAAGAGGTCGAGGTCGAGGCCTTTCCAAGAGCCGCCCACGTGGAAGCTGTACTCGTAGCGAGGCAACACGTTACCAATGACCTTCAAGTCGCCATGGTCGGCCAATGTGCCTTTACCGCCGTCGATCTTGCCGTCACCGTTCAAGTCCTTATACTTAATGTCGCCTGGGCCATACACGAAGTTGCCCACTTGCAAGCCAGTCTGGTCGGCTACGCCACTCTTGTACTTCCAAGAGCCGTCAGCGTTCTTGCCGTCGAAGTCGGCCTCGGTGAAGTAGCGATCGGTCTCAAAGCCCCAAATGTCGCCCCAAGTCTCACCTTCGTAAGCATAGCTGGTATCGTTGGTGTGACCAATGATCTTATACTCGTCGGCTGAATGTCCGGCAGCGACCTGTATTGGATTCCACTTCTTGACCTTGACCTTCGCGTCGCCAATGGAGAAGTTGGCATATAGCTGCAAGTCATGCGTAAACTGATGACGCCAAGAGAGCGAGAGCTCCCAACCACGCGACTGCAGCTCACCATTGTTGGAGTAAGGTGCGCTGGCACCAACCGTTGCCGGGAGGGCCTGGCCAGGAGAAAGCATGTCCTTGGTGAGACGCTCATACAACTCGGCAGTGAGGTTGATCTCATTGTTCAAGAAGCCGAGGTCGATGCCAAGGTTCTTGGTCTGGATACGTTCCCACGTAAGCGAGGAGGTGACCCATGTAGGTATAGTGAACTGGTTGAGCTTCGTACCGCTGGCATTGAGCCAAATAGGATTATTAGTATCGCCCTGGGTTGCGGTCAACGTGGATAGGAACATGTTGTCGCCAATGGCCTCGTTGCCTATCTCACCAAAAGAGAAACGCAGCTTACCGTTGGATACATATTTCTGCAATGGCTTCCAGTAAGGCTCCTCGCTGAAACGATAACCCACCGAGAAACTTGGGAAGAACGCCCAGCGGTCACCCTCACGGAAACGGGAGGATCCATCGTAACGGCCATTGAGCTCAAGCAAGTAGATGCCCTTATAGTCGTAGTTGATACGGCCAAAGTAACCAGCCGAAGCACGGTCGCCCGTGGAAGAGGTTATGGTTGCCTTAGACATGTCACCATAGGCAAGATTCAATTCCTTGTAACCCTCATCATAGAGCTCCTTACGACGTGCGTAGAAATAATCGGATGCGTAGTTCTCGCCGTTGATACCCACCATTGCATGGAAGTTATGGTCGTTGGCGAACGTGTGAGAATAGTCCAAGTACGCATTGGCTGTCCAGCGGTTGCGCTTCGTGTTCCAGCGCGTGGCGTCGCTATTGCTCACTGCCACGATATACTGTGGCGACGTGCCGCTCCAGTTCATGCCATAGATGCTCTTGTTGCTTGCCTTATAGTTCAGATTATCGGTCTGGAAAGTGTAATCGACGTTGAACGTTAGATCCTTCGTGACATTCGCCTTTATATAGCCGTTCATGCGGAGCTGGTCAAAGGTGTTATACGCACGGTTGCAGTTCTTTTGCATGGCCACGACACGATAGTCGTACTGGTTGCCATCGGCATCCTGGTATATGCCCGAAGGGATGAAGAACGAGCCCCAACGCCAAAGATACTGGTAAATGTTCGACCAAGGATCAGCATAGCTCATGCGGCGGCGAGTCCAGTTCATGCGCACGCCCACCGTCAACCAGTCGGTGATGTCTGTCTTGACGTTGGCGGTCACGCCATAACGCGAGCGCTTGCCCGGATTGAAGTTCTTGACATCCTGCTTTGAGTCGTAGTCGAACGACGTGTAGAACGTGGTCTTGCCCGATGAGCCGGAGATAGACACGTTGTGACTTGTCGAAGGCGCGTGGTTGTTGTACCAAATGCCTTGAATGTCGTAGTCGGCATAGTAAAGAGGGCCATCGGCTGTGAAGTAGTAGTCACCCACATTGTCCATGCTCTGATAAGGCTCCATGACGGTGTAACCCTTCTTGCCACTGTGCTGTTTCTCCCAAGCCTCAGCATAAGGCAGAAGCTTGTCGAAATACATACCAAAGAGCTCCGGCGTAGACTGGCCAGCGCGGTCAGCCGCTATGAGGCGGGCGCGTATCTGCTCGGGCACTGATGGGAAGTCGGGAAGATATGTCGACTTGTCCCAGCCAAACTTCATGTTATACTTCACTCTCACCTTCTCGCCTTTCTTACCGCTCTTGGTGGTGATAAGTATCACGCCGAAAGCTGCGCGAGAGCCGTATATGGCGGAAGAGGACGCGTCTTTCAATACGGAGATACTGGCTATGTCGTTGGCGCTTATCATCGACAAGTCGTCAACAGGCATTCCGTCTACCACGATAAGCGGTGAAGAGTCCTGGCTGTTGGACAATGTGCCCAAACCGCGGATGGAGATTGACGACGTGCTCGTGATGTCGCCACTGTTAGACAGAATCGTCAAACCTGGCACGGCCCCCTGCAAAGCCTTGGTGACATCTTGCTCGGGACGCGAGCCGAACGTCTTTTCCATGTCGACGTTTGCCACTGCGCCGGTCAGGTTGGCTTTCTTCTGCTGGCCATAACCCACGACCACCACCTCATCGAGGTTAGCTTGGTCGGTCTCAAGGGCCACGTTCATGTTTGGAGTGGCTTTCCTCAACACGGTCTTGTAACCAAGGAAAGAGACCTTGATAGTGGCACCATTTCTTACAGACAAGGTGAACTTTCCGTTGATGTCCGTCACGGTGCCACCGTTGGTACCAGTTTCTTGAATGGTAGCGCCTACCACAGGCTCTCCATTCTCGTCAACGACCTTACCTGTCACGGTGTTGCTTTTCTGACTGACTGTCAAAGGGTCAGGGGCTGCCTGCATAGGGTTAGATCCAATCCAACAGGTCAGCATCAATGCTCCTAAAAGGACAAATGGTCTTTTCATAAGCGTCAAGTTAGAGTAATATGTTTTTATAATTTAAAGCAAAATTAAAAAAAAACCTTTACACAAGCCCGATTTGACGGTTATTTTATGTTAAAAGGCTTTATAAAGCAAAAAACGGCTTGCAAAAAACGCGCATACAAATAACAAAAAGTAAAATACCTCTAAAAGGTCTAAGTTACGGCGATTAGTTAATAGATGCTAATTATCCACGCACATCCTTTGACGGGTGAAATAAATTGCGTAACTTTGCAACCGCTTTCTAAAAGCAAACTTTTTTACAAGCAATTTATTGTCGGCATAGCTCAGTTGGTTAGAGTATCACCTTGACATGGTGGGGGTCCTTGGTTCGAATCCAAGTGTCGACACTTTCTTCTTAAGGTAATTATACGCAAGGCGGCATTCGAGTTTTCGGATGCCGCTTTGCTTTTTATCATTTGTCATTTCTATAATTGCTTGATTTCATCAATGCCAAGTCCCGTAGCTTGGGAAACCACTTCGAGAGGTATGCCCTGAGCCAAGAGGCTAAGGGCTATGGCCTTTTTCTCCTCGGCTTTTCCCTCGGCTCTGCCTTGTGCCATTCCTTCCGCTCTACCTTCCGCACGACCTTCCGCACGACCTTCCGCACGACCTTCCGCACGACCTTCCGCACGACCTTGTGCCATGCCTTGCGCCCGGCCTTGCGCCAAGCCTTGCGCCAAGCCCTCTTCCATGCCTTGTGCTCGACCTTCTGCCAACCCTTCTGCCAACCCTTCTTGCTTGGCGTTGCCAAGCACGTCGTTTTGTATCATGATGGCATTGAGGTGCTCGTCGTAAGCATGGCGCTCCGCGTCTGACATCTCATAATATTTCAACTTCTCACGCGCCTCCTGCAGTCCAGGAGCCTTGGTATCAGGAGCGATAACACCATTTTTGAGATAGTTGACCCATTCCTCCAACGGCGACACTGCCACCTTGTTAAACTCGTTGACACGCACAAGAATATATGTGGGGAATATCTCTGACGGCGACTTCCTCACGATGTTGTTTTTTTCCTTTGCGCTTATCACGAGCTTGTCTTTTGTGTGAAGCCCCACAAAGTTGTTCTGACCGATGTAGATATAGTCAGAGCCCTTGCCCAGGTCGAAATAGAGTATGCTGATGGAATAGACCTTCTTTACCTCCTTATAACTGTTTCCTAGGTTGATGTGCTCTGTTATGGCCTTGGCGACACCATAGAGCACACGTTCAAGGTAGTATAGCTCGCTCGTGTTTTGTATCTCCACGATGATTATCTCACCCTTGCTGTTCTTGGCCTTGATGTCGACACGATTGAACTTATCGTCTTCCTTTTGCTGATTCGCCTCACTTTCGAGTATCTCCATGATTTTCACCTCTTCGCCCAAGAAGACGGTGAGGAATCCTTCAAGCACGCCGAAGTTGGCCTTCTGGCGGAGCAATCTCTTGATAGCCCAGTCGAAGCGTATGTATCTGTCTCTTAGTTCTGTCATGGCGAAAACCTCCTTTTCTTTCGTTTATGTTTATCGTATGCAAATTTACTACTTTTTCGCTATACTCTAAACGTTTAACATAAAAATCGGAACCTGCATATAACATAAAACCGCAAAAGGCGGCATTCCACATCAGGAATGCCGCCTTTTGCGTTGGTGTCATTTCGTCAGAAATTTCTTCATCTCCTCGATAGATGGCAAGGCTTTACCTGTGGCGTTGTCAAACAAGCCTCGGTTGAGCCAACTCTTGATTTGAGTGTTTCCCGATTCGTTTTCCTCGGGAAACCACCAGAACAAGCCTGTCACTTGAGGATGCTTGTTGAGCTCTTCCACAAGGTCTCGGGTAAAAGCCGTTTGACCTTCCACGCTGATGGGATAAAACTCCGAGAACTCATTCGCGCTCTCGGCCCACTTGTCGTTTTTATGAGAATAGTAGGCAGCGGCTTCTACTATCATGACTTGCTTGCCAGGATAACGCTGGGCAAGATTGTCGAGCGTGTTGTGGAGCACGGGAATGCGGTCGTGCCACATGGGATAATAGCTCAATCCGATGATGTCGTAGTCGAGGTTGGCAGATGCCAGGCGGTCATAGAAAGCCTTGGTGTTCTCCCATTTGCCGGCTTGTTCCGTGTGGATGATAATCTTTGCCTTGGGGCAGATTTCCCGGCAAGCCTTGCAGCCTTGTTTTAGCATGGCGATGAACTCCTGCCAGTTGGCATCCTCTGTCGGCAGGGTCTTCGCTGTCGGCCAAAGCATGCCGAAACTTATCTCGTTGCCCACCTGAATGAGGTCAGGTTCTGCACCCGCGCATTTCATGTCGACAAGGCTGCGCTTGGTATATTCGTAGACGCTATCGGCGAGAGCTTCCGCCGACGCGCCATTCCATGAAACCGGCGTGAATTGTTTTCCCGGGTCTGCCCACGTGTCGCTATAGTGGAAATCGAGCATCAGTTGGAAACCCGCTTTCTTGATGCGCCTGCCCAACTGCTTGACGTAGTTGATGTCTTGACAAACGCCCTCGTCCTTGTGCTCATCGGGAGCTTGGCTTGGGTCAACGAAAAGGCGCAGACGCATAGCGTTCCATCCCTCCTTCTTGAACAGTTTGAGCGCTTTCATCTTCTTGCCGTTGGCATCCCGATAGATTGTGCCAGCTTGCTCATATTTGGTGAGCATGGAGATGTCGCCGCCAAGGAGACACTGCTGGGCAAACGAGCCCAACGAACCCATGACGACAAGCGCCAATGATATGATTTTCTTATTCATGTACCATAATGTGAAAAGATGGCGACTCTTCTCGCGAAAAGCCGCCATCGAAATGATCTATTTGATTGTGATGAAGCAAAAGTGCTTATTTAACTTCAGCGGCACCTGTCGTGAAGTTCAGGTAAGCCTTCTGGCCCGCGCTCACATTCAGGCGAGCCTGGTCGCCACCCTTGCCACGATAGTCAATCTTGCCGTTGGCAACGATGAACTCGGTCTTCCACCAACCGTCCGGGTCGATGCTGACACACATGCGGAGTTCTGCGTCCTTGGCAAAAGCAGGAGACACAAAATCGCCATCCTTCGTTGCGGGCACGGTGAACTTGTGGCTTGCGTCAATGTTCCATTCGCCGGCTGCGTCGCCAATCAGGTAAACATTTGGCTCAAGAACCTCGAACACACGATCCGTGCCGTTGGTGACATGGAGAAGGTACCAGCCTGCCTTGCCAGCGACGAGATTGCCGTCTGCGCTGCTTGTGATGCCAGCGCCAGCCACGTCCTTGACAGTGGTGCCGGTATAACCGAAGTCATTGCCCCAACCTGCCTGAGGAGCAAACTTGAACTGTTCGCCTTCTGCCAGATATACCACTGTCCAGAACTGGTCGTCAGTGCCGTAAATAGGAACCAACTGCCTCCAGTCGCTCCAGCCATACTCGCTGCCGGTCATGTAAAGCTCCGTAGGAGCAGCCTCGATAGTGTATGTGTAGTCCATCATGTTGATGGTCATGATATACTTGCCAGCCGTGGCAATCTTACCTGCGCCGCAACCCTCGTTGACCAGTGAACCGCTCATGGAGTCATCACCATCCACGGAAGGACCAACGACACCTGGATTTGCCCAGAACTCTCCATCCACGTTCTCCTGCGGGATAATCTTCCAGTACTGGTTGTCTGCCGTTGTCTCAAACGAGATCTTGAACACAGGATCGTCGTAGACATTGTTGTCGCTGTGAGTGAACTTGATCATGCTTGAAGAATCCCAGCCCAGCATGTCGCCCACGAGATAGTAAGCCGAAGAGATGTTAGGCTTAACCAATGTCACCAAGGTCTGGATCTGGTTCGACTTGGCATAGAAAGCCTGACCGTTCTGTTTCAGCGATGCCACCACCACGGTTTGCATCGTGCGTTGCTCAGGGGCTTTGCCATAGAGCGATTCCACCGCGCTCACCAAGTCGGCTTTTGCCACCTTGCCCGTGGCACTTGCTGTCAATTCCTGTTTGCTGACCACATTGCCAGACTCGTCTGCCTTGCCCAGCTCCACTGTGTAGCTAACCACGCTCATCGGGTCTTTACTGTCAATGGAAGCGGTGAACAAGCTGATGGAGTCGGTGTCTACCGTGGCCATGTCGATGGCAGAGGCAGGAGTTACCGTGAAGGCAACATTCTTCGCCTCTTCCTGTGGGTATCCCTGCGGGTCTGCCCAGTCGTCGTAGTCGCCCTTACAACTGCTGAAGAGAGCAGTTGCGAGGACCATACCATATATTAATGATTTTTTCATTGTTCAATTACTTTTAGTGTGTTATTACTTGCTATAGAAGTGGTAGTAACCGGTGATGTCGTTGAAGATGACGGTGTAAGAACCAGCCTTCACTGGAATGTTGGCACCGTTGTTTGCGCCCCATCCGTATGGGAAGCCTGAGCCACCCCAGTTTGGATTCCAAGAGCTGTCAACGAGGAACTTAACCTCCGTGTCTGTATCAGTGGTCAGATCATACTTCCACACGTGAGGCTTAGCGCCTGACCATGTGTCTACTGGAGTCATCTGGGTGTCGGTGCCCCAACCGTTGAATCCACCGGAGATGCACATCTGAGCATACTCAGCAGGCTCCTTGTCGGCAGCCACTATAGAGAGGCTGTTGGTCTTGGTGTTCAGCGTGATGGTGTAGTAACCTGGTGAAGGAACCTTGAAGTCGCCGCCTTCGCCGCTGTCGTCCTTCTTCTTTGGCTGAGTGATGTCGCCATCAACGCCACCCCATTGGTCTGCCCATTCGCCTGGAATCTTCACGATCTTGAAGCCACCGAGGTCGGATGTGAAGTAGCCCGTGTAGGTGAGCACGCCCTGACCTGTGACCTCGTCATAGGTCTCACCCTCTACAGGTGACATTGGGAATACGGCTGTGCCTATCTCAGAGCCCCATGATCCATCACCAACGCAAGCACCGATGAGATACCAAAGCTCTGGATCGGCTGCTGTCAGAGCCTGATAGTATGGCTTGACGTTCAGTTTGATGACGTTGGAGTAGCACTCATAGCCAGAGGCGAGAATAGCCCTCATCCTCACATACAAGTCGGTGTTGGAAGGCACGTCCGATGCGGAAGAATAGCCGCCCATCTTCATCAAGGCCTTGTTGATGGCTGCTGCGCTGGCGTTGGTCTTTGCCTTGTTGGAGTAGCCGTCCAATTCCACAAACTTAGGTGCTTCCGTGGCATTGCCCTCGGCATCAGTAGCAGCTGCAGTCCAGTCGCCTGTCAGCGACACCTGTGTATAGTATGACACGGCAGCCGTGAAGCCGTAGGCAGGCTGGCTGTAGGTCAACTCCAGCGAGTCGCTATTAGCCAAGTCGTACACGTTGCCAGCATAGGCCGGCGAGTTGAGCACAAAGTCTGTCGGCTGGCTAATTGTCGGGTTTGAATCATTGTCGTCCGCGCAAGACGTGAAGCCGAATGCCGCGACACAGGCGAACAATGATGCTAAAATATATTTTTTCATGTTCACTTATTCTTTAAATGATTAATAACCTGGGTTCTGCTTCAGGTTCGGGTTGTTGGACAACTCATTGACTGGCAATGGGAAGATGTTCATATAGCTTGGGAACTGGTTGCCCTCGTAGGTGCCGCCCATCCATTCCCATTTGTACTGTGACTGGCCGGCAAACTTGCCAAAGCGAACCAAGTCCATGCGGCGACGGCCTTCCAACCAGAACTCACGGCTCCACTCGTCGCAAACCTCGTCGAGCGTATAGGTGCTCTTTTGGGTTGCATTGGCGCGAGCACGCAGGGTGTTGATCTTCTCTACGGCGTCCGTGTTGCCTGCAGCGCCATTCTTGCGGATGGAAGCCTCGGCATAGGTGAGGTATGCCTCTGCGATACGCATCACGGGAAGGTCGGTGTTGACAAACTCAATCACGTCGTTGTTGCTACCGTCAGAGTTCACGTTGCGGAACTTGACGCTTGAATAGCCAAGGTTCTCATCGGTGCTCTCGTCGGTAACCGACTCATTGATGCCCTGGTTGAAGAACAAGGCGCGGTCGTCCTTGGCTGCAGTGGTCATGGCGGTCAAAGAAGCAGCCTCAGCAGGAGTGCTTGAGAAGAACTTGTCTGCCAACTGCTTGCGCAAGCGGATACACTTACCCCAGCTGTTGTTGGCACCTGAAGGAGCATAGCCATCGGTAGATGTCTTGTTGGAATAGGCAGCCTGGATGAGGAAGTTGGTACCGCCATAGCTCTTGGTCTTTACGCCGTCGAAGAGACCCACAACGAGGTTTTCATACTGGGCACCGTTCTTGTTGTTGTCTGCCAAGAACAGCATCTGGTATGGAGAGTAGGTCTCGCCAGTAGTTGGGTTGACAGCACCCGTTGTGTTCAGGTGATAGTAACCGTTGTTGATGACCTTGTTGGCGTATGTCATGGCATCGTCCCAGCGGGCTGTGCCCGTGTAGACCTCAGCGTTCAGATAGAGGCGGGCGAGCAGGTTCCATGCTGCCACACGGTCTGCACGGCCATAAGTGGTCTGGCCAGGCTCTGCCATCTTCTCAGCACACTCTTTCAACTCTTTCTCGATGTATTCGAACATCTGCTGGCGGTTGTAGTAAGCTGCTTTCTCAGAAGACACTGTCTCGGTGAATGCGCCACCACCATAGAGGTCCATTACATCATAGTAGTTCAAGGCACGGATGAAACGAACCTCAGCGTTGCGCTGCTCGGCATCAGTGGCCTTCACATCCTGCTGCAGATAGAAGTTGCAGAGGGTGATGGTGAAATAGAGGCGGCTGTAGAGGGCTGCAGAGAACACGCAGCTCTCACCCCATGAGTTGTGGAGCAGCTCGGGGATACCGGCATCAGTGGCCCATACCCAGTGGGCTTCGTCCGAGGTAAACTCGTTCAGGTACCACTTGCTGCGGAAATAGTCGGAACGACCTTCATCCACGTCTTCTATGTCGCCATTGCCTGAAGGGCCCGACTGGCCTGTGAGGCTGAAGCTAGCGTAAATCTTGTTGAACAAGGCATCGCTGTTAAGCTCCATCGTCTGCTGCGGGTTGATAGGATTGACATCCAGGTCGCCCACACAGGAGGTCATGCTCATGGTGAGTGCCAAAGCCGCAGCAGGTGCGATTTTTTTCAATATATTCATTTTCATAAAGCTTCTACATTATATAATTAGAAATTCAAGCTGAGGCCGAAGATGCCGGTGAATGGACGGGGATAGATGTTTCCGTCGTAGCCGCCATTGATTTCCGGGTCGATACCTTTATACTTTGTGATGGTAAACACGTTCTGTGCTGTGGCATATACACGGCCACTGACAGGAAGGCCAAACAGCTTGTCGAAGCTATAGCCCAACGTGATGTTGTCGCACTTCAAGAAAGATGCGTTTTGGATGAAATAGTCGGACAAGGCATCCTCCGTCGACACATACTGCCAGTTCTTAGGCATGGTCATGTTGGTCACGTTGTGCCATGTGTTGCCGTTGTAGAGACGCTCCAGAGAGATGTTTGAACGGCTGGCTTCCACAGCATTGTAGGCGTAGTTGCCGAGGCTTGCACGGAGAGAGAAGCCGAAGTCCCAGTTCTTGTACATCAACTTTGAGCTGAAGCCCATCAACACGTCGGCGTCAGCCTTCTTGTAGAAGTAGCGGTCGGCAGAGTTGATGACGCCATCGCCGTTGCGGTCAACAAACTCGCCCTCGATAGGCTGGCCGTTCTTGTCGTAAACCTGCTGGTAGGTGTAGAAAGCCGACACAGGATGACCCACAGCCCAAGCCTGGATACCGTCGGAACTGGCGTCACCTACAGCGAGATCGCCGTGGAGAATCTTGTAGCTAGCATCGTCGCTGGCCACGAGCTTGTCGATGTTGTTGAGGTTGTAAGTGAGGTTGTAGCTCACCTCCCATCTCCAGTCCTTGGTCTGGATGGGGCGGACTGTTGTGGAGAACTCGAAACCTTGGTTGTGCAGCTCACCGATGTTGCTTGTCACCTTGTTCTTGAAGTTGCTGCCTGCAGAAACATATACGGTGTTGATCAAGTCGGTGGTCTTGCGATAATAGTAATCGAAGCTGGCGGTGATGCGGTCTCTCAAGAAGCTCAGGTCGAGACCTGCGTTCCATGTGGTGGTTTTCTCCCAAGTCAAGGCGTTGTTGTAAGCGTCCGGACGATAGGTGACACCGTCGCCAACGATGGGATAGTAGCCGCCGAGGCCGTTGGTGGTATAAGATGCGAAGTAGGTGTAGTCGCCAATGCCTTCCTGCTGACCTGTCTTACCCCAACCGAGGCGGAGCTTCATGTCAGACACGGCGTCCACCTCGCGGAGGAACGACTCTTCCTTGATTTTCCAAGCTGCTGCCACTGATGGGAACAGGCCCCAACGGTTGTCCTTGTGGAAACGTGAAGAACCGTCGTCACGCAGGGTGAATGTCAGCAAGTAGCGGTCTGCCAAAGAGTAGTTTAAGCGGCCGAAGAAGGAAACGAGATAGTTCTCTGTCTTGTAGAGCGTGTTCTCTGATGGATCCTTGATCTCGCCGGCGTGCTCCTTGTTGGTGCTTGGATATGTGCCATAGTAATAGTAGTCGGTCTTCTTGTGGAAGTGCTGGTACTCATAGCCAGCCATCACATCGATGTGGTGAATCTTGGCAAAGTCCTTCAGATACTGGGCATACATGTTGAGCGACAGGTTGTAGGTGTCCTGTGTGTTCCAGCCCTGGCTGCCATAATAATAGTTGTCGTAGTTGTAGCGGCTGTAATACTTGTTGCTCTTACCGCTCTTCAAGTCCATACCGCCGTTCACGTGGAGGTGCAGGTCCTCGAAGCCGTGGATCTTATAGTCCAGCTCCAAGTTGCCGCTCAGCTCCTTGCCCTTGCCTTGGTCATCAGACGTGTTTAGGTAAGCCACAGGGTTGCGGGTAGAGAGGGAGTTGATGGAGTATTTCCATGAGTCGTCGCCGCGGTCTACAGGGCTGTGATACTGGAAGTATCCACCGAAGTTCTGCTTGTAGAAGTCGCTGTTGATGGTTACGGGCTTGGTGGGGTCCATCTCGCCGGCAGCACCGATAGCACTTGTGTTGGCGTATGATGTCTTTGAGTACATGCCCTTGGCGTTGAAGTTCACGGTCAGGTGATCCTTGAAGAACGTCGGGTTCAAGTTGACGCTGGCAGTGTAACGCTGGAAGCCTGAGGTCTTCAAGATACCTTGCTGGTTGGTGTAGCCCAAAGACACACGGTAGGGCAGGTTCTTCACGGCACCTGTCAAGGTGATGTTCTGGTCTGTGGAAACGGCTGTGCGATAGATCTCATCCTGCCAGTCGGTGTTGGCGAAGAGATGCTGCGCGCCAGCGGCTGGTGTGCCGTCGGCATTATACTCGCTCCAGTAGCCCAGACTCTTGTAGTAGTCGCTGTTTTCCCAAGCCTCTCCGTCGAGTCCGCTTCTTTCCTTGACGAAGTTGATGAAATCGTTTGCGCTCAACACGTCGAGCTTGTTTCTGACGGTGCTCACGGAGACGTTGCCATTATAAGAAATGGTAGGCTTCATGTTCTTGCGTCCCTTCTTGGTGGTGATGATGATGACACCATTGGATGCACGGCTACCATAGATGGCGGTGGCGGAAGCGTCCTTCAAGACGGTGAAGCTCTCGATGTCGTTAGGGTTGACGAGGTTCAAGGGGTTGGACATGCCCTGCATGCCATAGTTGTCCATGGCAAGACCGTCGATCACGATCAACGGGTCGTTGGAGGCGTTCAGAGAAGAACCGCCACGGATGCGGATGGAGGCACCGCCACCAGGCTCACCGCCGTTGTTCATCACGTTCACACCGGCAATCTTACCCGTGATCATGTCCTGGGCACTCACCTGGAGTCCCTTGTTCTTGTCGTCCGGCTTGATGGCAGTAACGGAACCCGTCAGGTCGTTCTTCCTCGCCACACCATAACCGATGACCACGACCTCGTTCAGGGCCTTGGAGTCGTCGGCAAGGGTGATGACAGCGCCATTCGACGCTGCGACCTTCTGTGGTGTCATGCCTACATACGAAATGGTGATCTCCGTGCCTGGCGCCACATTAATGGAGTAGTTACCGTCTAAGTCTGTCACGCCGATGGCTTTGCCGTTGGCAGTGATGGTAGCACCCATGACAGGTTCACCGGCAGAGTCTTTCACGTGTCCCTTGACCACAGAAGTCTGCGCCCAAGAGCTTACAGCCAACAGCAGCCCGCCAGTAAGGACAAGGGCTCTGCGAGGCATCTTGAATTTTACCTGCTTCATCATTTGCTTTTAATTAAGTTTGAATTTATGTTTTAGTTTTTCATTTTCAGCTTTGCGCTGCAAAATTACATCTATTATATTGACCTGTATCAATTTTTTAACTTAAAAGCGCAACTATGCAAATGCAATCGTTTGCACATGGTCATTGCGCGCAAACGTTTGCGCATAATTAATATTAAATTGATATAGGTCATGCCAAAGCCACATTATATTATTTTAGTAATTTCGTGGCATAAACGAAATCATAATAACTTAATTCTTAATATGAAACATTTTTTTACTCTTTTATTGGCTATAATAGGCCTGCCTCTGGGCATCATGGCGCAAGGCTGGCCAGCCAACTACGGCGGCGTGATGCTGCAAGGGTTCTATTGGGACTCATACGATTATTCCCAATGGAGCATTCTGGAAAATCAGGCATCAGACATGAAGGGATACATAGACCTCATTTGGGTTCCTCAAAGCGGAAAATGTCTTGAAACAACTCAAGTTATGGGTTATGCCCCTTATTATTATTTCGACCAGAACTCCAGTTTTGGCACAGAGGCTCAACTGCGCTCGATGATCAAGACATTGAAGGCAAATGGTATTGGCACCATTGCCGACGTGGTAGTGAACCACCACCAAACAAACGGTTGGTTCGGGTTCCCAAAGGAGACATACAACGGACTGATCTATCAGTTTCAATCCACAGACATCGTGGCAAACGATGACAAAGGAAAAGCAGCCACGCAGGCCAAGGCTGAAGGTGTAAGCCTAAGCAGCAACAATGACGAAGGAGAAGATTGGGATGGCTGCCGCGACCTTGACCATAAAAGCAGTAATGTCCAGAGCATTATCAAGGCTTATGTCAAATACCTGAAGAACGACCTCGGATACACGGGATTCCGATACGACATGGTGAAAGGATTCAGCGGGACACACGTGGCCGACTATAATGACGAGGCTGGCATTGAATACTCCGTAGGAGAATATTGGGATAGCAACGCGAAGATTGAAAATTGGATCAACACGACCAACAAGAAGAGTGCCGCTTTCGATTTCCAGTTCCGCTACAACGTGCGTGATGCCATCAACAATAACAACTGGACAAAGCTCAACAGCACTAACAACCTGATGCACGACCCCAACTATCGCCAGTATGCCGTGACATTCGTAGAAAACCACGACACGGAGTATCGTTCAGTGACAGAGCAACAAGACCCTATTAAGAAAGATACTCTCGCTGTCAATGCCTATTTGCTTGCTATGCCTGGCACGCCTTGCATCTTCCTGCCCCACTGGAGAGCCTACAAGCAGGAACTGAAAAGCATGATAGAAGCCCGAAAGCTCGCTGGCATTACAAACATGAGCAATTATAGCAACAAGCTGTCCAGCACGGCATGTTATGCCAATGAGACGACGGGCGACAAGGCGAAGCTTATAGCAGTGGTAGGAAACAACAAACAGGCTTACACCGCAAGTTCAGATTACACCAAAATACTTGACGGATACCACTACTGCTATTATATTGAAAACAGCATCGAGACGGCATGGTGCAACAAAGCCTCTGGAGAATATGTAGAAGGCTTCAAGGCCACCCTTATCGCAGTAAGCAAAAACAGCAACGCCAAATTGGTCTATACAACAGACGGCACAGACCCCACTGCCAAGAGCACACAAGTGGCAAGTGGCAGCAATATTGACATAACCAATTCATGCACACTAAAAGTTGGTTTGCTCGTAAATGGCGCTGTCAGTGGTATCCGCACCTACGAATACGACATCAAAGCATTTGAGCCATACACTATAACCGTGTATGTGAACGCCGACAACACCACCTGGAATAAAGTGAATTTCTATTACTGGAGCAACATGACCGACCTTTCTACATATGGCTGGCCAGGCGAGACCGTCACTGACTGCAAGACTATCAATGGCAAGAAATGGTACTACAAAGACTTCACCATAAGCCAAAAAGACGGATTGATCAACTTTGTATTCTGCAATGAGACTGGGAAAAGCCAAACATACGACAAGACGGGTATCAACAAGACAACATATCTCGAGATCGGTTCTTTGAGTTCAGGGAAATACACGGTCAATGACGTCACCGACCAAATAACATCCGGAATATCAGATGTCGTGATCAGTGACAAATCGAAAGAGAAAGACGATTCTTGGTACACCCTCAGTGGCATGAAGATAACGCAGAAGCCATCACAGAGTGGCATCTACATCCACCAAGGCAAGAAGGTGGTAGTGAAATAGCCATCGTGCAGGGGCGGGCCCTGTGCCCGTCCACAACCCGAATGGCAACATGACGAACGAAACATCACGGGAACGCACAAACGAAATTTCACGAAATGCAATGGCGGACGGGCCCTAACCATCCCTACCCGCCCCTGCAAAACATACCAATAATACCACAAAAAAAAACACAAATCATCATGCCGCAACCACGACAAATGACGGCACGCAAGGCGATGCGAATGCGCCAATTCGACTACTCGTCACAAGGCGCATATTTCATCACGATTGTCACCAACAACCGCATGAACCTCTTTGGCCGTGTCGTGGACGGCGAAATGGAACTAAACGAGGCAGGCACGATGGTTGCCAGGGAATACGAGGCTCTCGAACAACATTTTGATGGTATGGGGTGTTTGGACTATGTTGTCATGCCAAACCATTTCCATTGCCTGATATATTTGGACAAGGACAAAGGCATTGCATTGACAAAGATAATAGAACACTTCAAGTCTATAACAACTCACAAATATATCATTGGGGTGAAGGGGAACGGATGGCAACGGTTCGACCAAAAGCTGTGGCAACGCAACTATTGGGATGACATCATCTTCAACGGACTGCAATTTGAGATGGTGCAACATTACATATATTTGAACCCAGCACGGTGGAACAAGGACGCGATAAACGACAATCACGACCCCGACGTCGACCACATTGTCAAACGCCTCAAGGAATTAAGATGACGTAAATGCAGGGGCGGGCCCTGGGCCCGTCCGCAATCCGAATGGCAACGCAAGGTATACGACAACGCAAAGACGAAATATTACGAAATGCGGGTGCGGACGGGCACAGGGCCCGCCCCTGCAAAGCATACCACAAAACAACAAAAAATATCACTATGAAAACATTTAAACTTCTTTTCTCCATTTCCATGCTGCTTCTCGCCAGCACCACTGCCACAGCGCAGAAATACGCGGGCGGCGATGTTTCAATGCTCCCAAAATATGAGGAGGCGGGATCAAAATACCTTACGAGCGACGGCGAGAGCATTAGCGACGTGCTGACCTATTTCAAGGACCAAGGCATGAACGCCATGCGAGTGCGACTCTTCGTGAACCCGAATAAGCAAACCACTGAAAACGGCAAGTGGACGACCGACGAGAACGTGTGCCAAGACCTCGATTGGGTCAAAGCATTGGGCAAGCGCATCAAGGACAAGGGACTGAAATTCATGCTCGACTTCCACTATTCCGACACGTGGGCAGACCCTGCCAAGCAGTGGACACCGGCGGCGTGGGCAAATCTCGACGATGCCGCCCTCGCACAGAAGCTTTACGAATACACCAAGGACGCGCTGGCTCAACTCAAAGACGCAGGAGCCGAGCCTGACATGATACAGACTGGCAACGAGATTAGCTACGGCATGTTGTGGGGTGTGCTGAACAGCAGCTCGCTGAAACAATGCTACCCTTCAACGAACTATGATGACAACTGGTCTCGCTTCACCAATCTCCTGACGCAAGCCACGAAAGCGTGCCGCGAGGAATGCCCCAATGCAAAGATAATTCTCCACGTGGAGCGCACGTCAACATCGCAACAGAAGGACAACAGCAACTATACGGCCCTAAACTATTTCTACAAGAAGATGAAGGCAGCAAGCATCGACTACGACATCATCGGCTTGAGCTATTATCCTTATTTCCACGGTGCCATCTCCGAACTGGAGGGCGCCATCAACCTCTTGGAGAAAAACTATTCCGACAAGAAAATCATGATAGTGGAGTTCGGCTATCCTTACGCGTGGGCTGTGCCTGGCACGACATACGACTACACCGCCACTTATCCTTACTCTGACGCAGGCCAGAAGGCCATCACCGCCGACGTGGTGACAATGCTCAACAAGCACAACAACGTGAACGGCCTCTTCTGGTGGTGGCCAGAATACAACGCCTATTGGACAAGTCTCACCGGATGGTACAACGCCCCGCTCTTCGACAGCCAAAGCGGCAAAGCTTCTTCTGCCGTGTCAGAACTCGGCAAGTTTGCCAGCTCAACGTCTGGCATCAAGAACGTGACCTCTGACGGCAAGAACGACTCCGACGACAACTATTACACGCTCTCAGGCCAACGCGTCAGCACGCCAAGCCACGGCGTATACATCCACAAGGGACGCAAAGAGGTGAAGAAATAACCGTCTTGATTCCTTCCAAATTACATGCCTTCGGCTTTCCATTGAAAAGCCGCCGACATTGCACTGAAAAGCCGATGCCTTTCCAATGGAAAGCCATCGGCTTTTCAATGGAATGCCGAATGCCACCATTCGAGGGCACAATTGGTTGCCGTTTTTGGTGATTTTTTTGCCATTAGGGGGTGCGTTTGGATTGCCATTCGGGGTGCGGACGGGCACAGGGCCCGCCCCTGCCCAATGGCTGTTTCATTGATGGCCTACCTGATAAATTCGCATGTCTTGCAGGGGCGGGCCCTGTGCCCGTCCGCACCCCGAATGGCAAGAATGCACCCGAAACAACAGGGCACAAAAAAATCCGGCACAGACCGAAGTCAATAACCGGATTAGAATGAAAGGAGGAAGTGGTACCTCTTGGAGTTGAACCAAGGACACATGGATTTTCAGTCCATTGCTCTACCACCTGAGCTAAGGTACCGTTTTGTTTGCAACTTGAAAACTTGTTGTTTCCGTTTTGCGAGTGCAAAGGTACTACTTTTTCTTAAACCCAACAAACTTTTCGTCGTTTTTTTTCAAAAATCTTTTTTTTATCGTTTTATTTCGTCTTTCTGAAAAAAAATGATACCTTTGCACCCATAATCGGGATGTAGCGCAGTTGGTAGCGCACTACGTTCGGGACGTAGGGGTCGCCAGTTCGAGTCCGGTCATCCCGACAAAAAAGAGAAGCGGTCGTTTTCGATCGCTTCTCTTTTTTGTTTACGCATATATTGATTCATGCGGATGTTTTTCTTTCACACATCCAACTTATCAGTCGTTGACAATACCTATGAGCGCGGCAATGTCCTCAGCGTTGATCTCGCCGGTGAGCAATATGCCCACGCAAGAGTTGTCTCCCGACGACAGCGCAACCACCTCTTTTATGATGTCGCCTTTCTGCTTTACCAGGATGCTCATGCCCTCGCTCTTGCCTTTCTTCAAGCCAGTGAACTCGCTGTAACCGTCATCGTCGAGAGCCTTGACCTTCTTTACAAACTTCTTCTTCACGCTGCTCGAGCAATCGGTGAGTTTAAGGATCTTTATCTCATCCACCTGCTTGAGCAAGGCGTTGATGTTGCCTTCCTTCATCTTGGCAGCCGCAAGCGAGAGCATGAGCTTTGGCACGCTGACACACTCTGCGTGCTTCTTGTCCTTGTACTCACTAAACAGGCTGCCGGCCTGCTGGCAGAATGCCATTTGGCATGTCAGCGTCAATAATAATGTAAACAGAAGCTTTTTCATGATGTTATCGTTTTATCGCTAATATTCTATATAATGTCTTAGACGCTCAAAATCGTCGGGCGTAAAATCCTTCATCAGTTTCAACTGTTCTATGTCGCGTATCTCGCCGTAAAGACGTCTGTAGTCTACAATGTCTCTGGCTTGGTAATAATTGATGTAAGGATGCCGCTTCAGCTCCGTCATCGACAGCTTGTTGACGTTGAGCCTATGCACCGCGCCTGGGTCAACCTCAAAATAATCCAAGGCTTCCTCGGGCATGTCTTGTATCTCAAGGAGCTGCTGGCGCGAATAGTAACCACCCAACATCTTTCGGCGGCTCACTATCTGGCGGGCGAAATACGTGCCGATGCCCGGCACCCTCATAAGTATCGTAGTGTCGGCATCGTTCAAGTCAATGCGTTCGCCTTTCTTCAGTTTAGCGGGAAAACGGCGGCCGGGCACACTGTCGGGAGCCTCGCCATAAGGAACGTTTTGAAAGCCTCGTTCAGCGCTGTAAGGTTGGTAGTCGGCACCAATGCGCACCAATGGCATGAGCTCACGATACTGCTTGCTGGTAAGTCCGTAGACACGCGCGAAGTCCTCCTTCGTCCTGAAGACGCCGCCCTTAGCACGATATTTATAGATGTTGCGCACCTGCCAAGGCTCCAAGCCAAGGGCAAGCAGCTCGGTGGAGTCGGCTGTGTTGGGGTCGAAAGGGAAATGGCTCACAGTGCGCCCCGCCACAGCATAATACCGATTACCTCCGCCACGTTTGTATTTATGATATCCAGTGCGTTCGCCTCCACGGTCAGTGGCGGTTGAGTCGGCTTCGCCCGAACCGGTAAACATGATTTCCTTGCCATGAAAGACCAGCAGGGCGAGGTTTACCACAACCAATGCCATCAACAGAAAGGAGATGGCGCGGCGGTCGGCACGGCGGATGTAATGGAAATCGCGGAGGCGCATGATGTCAGAACAATCCTAATTGGTGCAAGAACACGATGGCGATGCACAACGGCGAGACAAACCTCACGAGGAAGAGCCAAACCTTGTAGACAGCCACAGAGACTGTGCCACAATTGGTAAACTCATCCCTGACCAACTTTTGTGGAGCTACCCAGCCCACGAGGATGCAAGTGGCAAACGAGCCGAGCGGAAGGAGGATGTTGGATGTGAAGAAGTCGCAGAAGTTGAGGAAGCTCTTCCCAAGCACTGTGATTTCAACAGCTCCGCACGACAGCGAGCAGGCGATGCCAATGAGAATGGCTATTACTGTTTCCAAAACGGCACCTTTCTTGCGCGAGATGTGCAGTTCCTCGAAGAAGAGCGAGGTGCCTATCTCGTGCATGGAGATGGTCGAGGTGAGGGCGGCGAGGGCGAGCAAAGCGTAGAACAACACGCCGACAACATATCCGAGCACTGGCGTGAAAGCCTGCTGGAACACATTGGGCAACGTGATGAATATGAGAGACGGGCCGCTGTCGGGATTGATGCCAACGGAGAATGCCGCGGGGAAAATCATCAAGCCGGCAAGCACAGCCACCAAGGTATCGACCAATGCCACCTTCAACGACGACTGCAAAAGATTTGTTTGACGGGTGAAATAAGAAGAATAGGTGCAGAGGCACGCCGTGCCGAGCGACAGGGAGAAGAACGCCTGTCCCAAGCCGTCGAAGATTACCTGATGGTCAACCTTTGAGAAGTCGGGGTGAAAAAGAAACGTTATGCCACTCCACGAGCCGGGCAACGAGCACGACGCTGCCACGATGATGAGCAGCAAGACGAACAACGTGGGCATGAGCACGTTGCTCACCTTCTCTATGCCGCGTCTCACGCCACGCACCACCACGAGGTGGGTAATGACGATGAAAACGATGGTCCACACAATAGGCTCTATGGGCGACGACGTGAACTTGTTGAAGTATTCCTGCACGTAACCCGCGTCGCCATTGATGTTGCCCATGATGGACGCGTAGAGATACTGCAAGCACCAACCGGCTATTACGGAATAGAAGCCCAGGATGATCAGCGAGGTCATGGCGCCGATGAAGCCCACGGCTGCCCACGCCTTGCCGCCACCGGCACGGGCATACGAGCGGGCGGCATTGGCAGAACCGTGACGGCCCACTATAAACTCCGCCACCATACCAGGCACGCCAAGCAAGACGATGCACAGGAGATAGATGATGATAAACGCCGCGCCGCCATCCTGGCCGGTCATGTATGGGAAACGCCAAATGTTGCCCAACCCAACAGCCGAGCCCGCCGTGGCCAACACCACGCCTATCTTTGTTCCGAAGTTGCCTCTTTCCATGATTCCTTATTTTAGATTATGCCAAACTGGTGCAAGAATATCGCGAGGATGAACAATGGCGCGACAAAGCGCACAAGGAAAAGGTAAGCACCGAAGAGGCTACGCGACACCGTGCCCCAATTGGTGAACTCGTCCTTGACCAACTTCTTCGGCACGAACCAACCAATGAATATGCACGTGAAGAAACCGCCGACGGGCAAGAATATCTGTCCGGTAACGAAGTCGAAGACATCGAACAGCGACTTCCCGGCTATTTCCAATCCCTTCCAGTCGCCCAGCGACAAAGAGCAAACAGCGCCGATGACGGTGCAAGCCACGGTGACAATGATGGCCGCCTTCTTGCGGGAGACATGCAGTTCCTCACAGAAAAACGCCGTGGACACCTCGTGCAGGGAAATGAGCGACGTGAGGGCTGCCAAGGACAACAAGAGATAAAACAACAACGACACGAACCATCCCAACAAGGGCAAGCCCGAGAACGCCTCGTTGAAGACATTGGGCAACGTAATGAAAATCAAGGACGGGCCACTGTCGGGGCTGACACCCACGGAAAACGCTGCCGGGAAAATCATCAAGCCGGCAAGTATAGCCACCAGGGTATCGATAACGCAAATCTGCACTGCCGACTTCACGAGGTTGGTCTGCCGCGTGAAATAGGAAGCATAAGTGGAGATGCAGCCCATGGCGATGCTCAACGAGAAGAAACTTTGACCCAATGCGCCAAGAAACACGCCACTGTCGACCTTGGAGAAGTCGGGCTTGAAAAGGAACTGCACGCCTTTGCCCGCATTGGGCAACAGGCACGCCGCGACAACGATGACCAACAACAATATGAACAATGTCGGCATCATCATCTTCGAGGCTTTCTCTATTCCGCCTCTGACACCATGGATGATGACAAAATAGGTTACAAGCATTATGGCCACGAGCCAGAACAACGGCTGCACCGGATTGGAAGAGAAGTCGACAAAGTATTGCTTAACGAAATCGGCATCGCCATTCAGTTGCCCCATTATGGAGGCATAGACATATTGCAGGCACCAGCCGGAGATGACGGCATAGTAGCCCGTAATCAAGAAACCCGTGAGCACGCCAAGCAGTCCTACATACTTCCACGCCTTGCCTTCCGCCATGCGCGAATAGGCACGGTAAGTGTTGGCAGCACCATGCCTGCCAATGATGAACTCAGACACCATGCAGGGGATGCCAAACAACAATATGCAACCAATATAAATGAAAATGAATACGGCGCCACCATTCTGACCCGTCATATACGGGAAACGCCAAATGTTACCCAATCCCACGGCACCGCCTGCCGTGGCAAGTATCATCCCAATCTTACTGCCGAAACTGGCTCTTTCTTCTGACATATAACTTTGCTCTCTCTGATTTTAGTGCAAAATTATAAAATATTATCCTTCCATTCAAACAAATTGAAAGTTTTTAGTGGGTAATATGGAAGATTGCGTCAATTCCACACTTGGCGTGCCATATTCATCTGTATTCCTCAGGGACCAATTGTCGCCATGCGGAATATGGGTTGGCAAGCATATATGAGTTGTAGAAATGCTTGTCGCCCGTGACCTCCGGTCCTATGAAATCTGGCTTCTCAAAGGCTTCGGTCTCACTCCCAAGTTCCACCTCCGCCATCACGAGACCATCGTTGGCGCCATGAAACTCGTCAACCTCAAAGGTGTGGTTGCCTGAGTCCACAAGGTAACGGTGCTTGTCTATCACGCCGCCCTTGCACAGTTTCAAGAGATGCGACGCCTCTTCGAGCGTTATCTCCTTCTCAAACTCGTAGCGTGTCATGCCACCGTCGCGGCTCTTGCCTTTAATGGTAAGATACGCCTTGTCGTCTCGCACACGCACACGCACAGTGGCACCTTCGGCAGGGATATAGCCTTGCTGGATGTGGCTCACCGAGGAAGCCTCGCGTTTAAAAGCACCACCATGCTTCACCAAGAATTTACGTTCTATCTCCAATCCACTCATCGGTTATTAATTTATGTTTGTGATACACATTGTGTCAACAAAAAAGGCGGCTCTCTTCGAGCCGCCTTTTTTTTATTATTATTGAACGATAAACATTGACCAAATCATATAGATGACGGCTAGGGCAACGAGGACACCGAAGATCCATTTCACCACGCTCTCGCCTTGACTCTTTTGTTTCTCCTTGTGCTCCGTGCGCTTCTTTGTGGTCGTTACGTTGTTGACCTCCTTCACTGGCACGTGCTTCTTTTGTTCTTTTTTATTGTTTCCCATAGTATATGTGTTTTAGTTTTCCGTATCGAAATGCATACCGCCTATAAACAAGCCTTTTGCGTGAGCGTACTGCAAATGCGTTGCAAATACGAGGACAAGCAACGATAAGCAAACACGCACACAACGAGTGCAAAGGTAATAGTTTACCAAGAAAATGCCAAATGAAATACAACAAAAACAAAGAAATGTTGATTACTTCTTTTGGCAATATTTTGATTTTAGATTAACTTTGTGGGAAAATGTAAGGACAATGGACAAGATAAGTACCCAATACAATCAAGCCGTGCAACTAATCAAGTCGGCCATACTCCGAAACCAGTTGGAAGCTGCCAAAGCTGTCAACCGGCAAATGCTCGCCCTATACTATGGTGTGGGCAAGTACGTCTCTGACAACACGCGAAAAGGTGTTTGGGGTACAGGAGCCATTGAGACTATTAGTGAACAACTCAAGAGAGAACTGCCCGGGCTGCGCGGGTTTGGCGTGTCGAACATAAAAAACATGCGACAATTTTACGAGTCTTGGAGTTTGATTATAAATCGCCAGCCAACGGCTGACGATTTGCAATCATCTGAAGACAAGGATGTTTTGCCATCAAATGCGCTACTACAAGTAAATCGTCAGCCAATGGCAGGCGATTTGGACTGGCACGATTTCTTTTCCATCAGTTTTACACACCATTGCGAGATATTATCCAAGACCAAGACTCTTGAAGAACGTGTGTTCTATATCCATCAAACTGCGACATTGCATTGGGACAAGTACACGCTTCGTGATAACCTGAAAGCCGACTTGTTCCATCATCTGTCGCGGCTGCCCAGCAATTTTGCCAAGACCATGCCGACGACACGCCATGCCCAAAAAGCCATATCCATGTTCAAGGACGATTATCTGCTTGACTTCATCAATGTAGAAGAACTTGACGAACGAGATTCGCAGGACATTGACGAGCGGATTATTGAAAATTCAATAGTAGCCAATGTCAAAAAATTCATCCTAACATTCGGCAAGGACTTTACGTTTATGGGCAATCAGGTGCATATTGACAAGTTCGGACATGATCACTGGGTTGACTTGCTATTCTTTAACCGAGAGTTGCAGTGCCTTGTAGTGTTTGAGTTGAAGAAAGGTGCTTTCAAGCCAGCCTATCTTGGTCAACTCTCAGCCTATATCCGTATGCTCAACGATGATGAGCGCAAGCCTCATGAAAACCCAACCATAGGAATAGTGCTTTGCCGTGATGCGGACAAGACATACGTCGAGTATCTTCTTCAAGACTACACCCAACCAATGGGTGTGGCAACTTACAAGGTGATGCCAGAGAAACTAAAGAAAATACTTCCTCCTGAGGAAGAGTTCAAGAAGATACTTGAAGGTTGAGTTAAAATAATATCAATAAAAATCATGATTACAACAAAAAGCCAACAGAGATGAAAGATTATATAAAAATTGGAATCGAAAAAGGAATTATATCCTTCAATGATGACCATACGCGAATAAAATACAACTGGGAGGGTAAAGAGCGTAATTACAATAACCCTGAAGAAAAAGTCCAGGCACAGACATTTCTTAAATTGATACTTGATTACAACTATCCAGAGAAGCAAATCCGCCAGTTTGTACCTGTGACAATGGGCAGTGAAGTCAAGGAAGCCGATATTATCGTTTATTCAGATGATTTGTGTTTGCAGCCTCTTATTCTTGTTGAGTGCAAGAAACAGGAAGTAAGCGAAGCCGAATTTCAGCAAGCAATAAATCAAGCATATAGTTATGCTTTCGCATTGCCCGGCGAAGTAAAGTATGTTTGGGTTACATCTGGCATAAAGAACGAATACTTCGAAGTAGACAAATCCCAAGGCACACGCAACCAGATTCCGGACATTCCTCAGTTTGGAGTGCAAGAAGTTGCCAACTATAAGTATGTATATGGAGCAGACCATCTTCCAAGGGAGAAAGGGAAACAACGCTTCTTTGACCTGTCTGTCATTAGCCAGTCAGACTTGACGCGTCGTTTCAAACTGGCACATGAAGCATTGTGGGCTGGCGGCCAACTAAATCCGTCGGAGGCTTTTGACGAACTGGACAAACTCATTTTCTGCAAAATATGGGATGAACGTAAGCCAAGGAAAATGGGAGAGCCTTATGACTTTCAAATAATCACTGTTTCTAAAAACGAAGAGAAGGATGAAAGAAAGCGTAGGCTCATAGAGAATGACAACCTGTGTAAAAGAATAAAGGCATTGTACGAGGAGGGCAGAAAGCGTGATGCCGAGGTATTCCGCGACAATATACGTTTGACACCTGAAAAGATAAGAACAGTCGTCAGCTATCTTGAAGGCATAAACTTGAGCGAAACAGATCTTGATAGCAAAGGGCGTGCGTTTGAAACATTCATGGGGTCTTTTTTTCGTGGCAACTTCGGACAGTACTTCACGCCTCGTGAAATTGTAAAGTTCATTGTTGACGTGCTTCCTATAACGCATGACTCTAAAGTTCTTGATACGTCATGTGGCAGTGGTGGCTTCCTACTTTATGCTCTAAACAAAGTAAGGAATGAGGCTACGGAATATTATCCAGACCACAATAATGACACGCGCCAATATGCCAAATGGTTTTCATATTGGCACGATTTCGCAGAAAAGAATCTCTTCGGTATAGAAATAAGCGAGCAAATATCCCGTGCTGCCAAAATGAATATGATTATCCATGATGATGGACATACTAATGTGATTACTTCGGATGGTCTTGTTCCTGCCGCAACAATCATAGAGCGTACAGGAAACAAAGGATTTGAATATGGCACATTTGACTTTATCATAACCAACCCTCCTTTTGGCAGCAATATACGCCAGACGGAACAGGCTTATATGAAAACATACCAGTTGGGAAAGAAAGAGGACGACTGGCTTGCAGTGAAGTCAAAAGTTGGTGACAATACTCGTGAAGGACAGCAGAGCGAAGTGCTCTTCATAGAACAAGACTATCATTTTCTGAAAGAAGGTGGAATGCTTGCCATTGTTCTGCCAGATGGCATACTCACAAATAGCAGTATGCAGTATGTGCGCTCACAAATAGAAGAATGGTTCCGCATTGTCGCTGTTGTAAGTATGCCACAAACAGCTTTTGCCGCAAATGGCGCAGGTGTCAAAAGTTCCGTCTTGTTCTTGCGGAAATGGCCTAAGAAGCATACAGAAGAACTTGTGAACCAAAAGAAGAACATTGAGGCAAGGCTTTTGGAAGATGCTGATTATATTGCCACTCGCGAGCTTTGGGACAAGGAAATAAAGCAGAAACAAAAAGAAAAGGTGGACTCTTTGAGGAGAGAAATGCCAACTGCCAACATGGGTATCAAGCCCCAAAGGTTAGCTTCTGCAACAGCAATAAAGCAAACAGAAGCATATAAAACTTGGAACGCTGACCTGCTGTCTGAGTATGCTTCTAAAGTTGATGACTTGAAGTCAAAACTCATAGACGAATACCAACAAAGCAAGCAAAAGGAACTACCAGACTATCCTATCTTTATGGCAATAGCAGAAGAAATCGGATACGATGCGACAGGCAAGAAAACTGCGGTAAACGAACTGGAAATGATTGGCCAGGAACTAAAGAAATTCATTTTAAGTTTGTCATAATGTACAAGGTACCTCAAAACATCGATAAAAACAAGATTTTCATCGTACAGCGGTCGGAGATAGAAGGACGGTTAGATCCGAAAATGGCCTTATATAATCATAAGGTTCAAAACTTTTTGTATCCTAAGGTCAAACTGAAGAATATTCTATCTTGCAAACCACAGTATGGTGCAGGAGAGTCTGGTATTACAAGAAAAAATTATTCAGAGCCACGTTATATAAGAATAACAGACATAAATGAAGATGGACTGATTTCGCATGAGGAATTGGGAGCGACTGCAAACAATATGGATGGCAGATACATTCTTCATGATAATGACATTCTTATAGCCAGAAGTGGAGCAACTGTAGGAAAGTCTTATATTCATAAGAAGATTCCTTATAATTGCTTCTTTGCAGGATATCTGATAAGATTTGTAGTTGATGTGAAAAAAGCACTTCCTGACTATGTGTTCTTATATACACAGCTAAATGTGTATAAGGAGTGGATTAATGCTATAC
>CAVBBO010000061.1:50327-125401 GCA_963593695.1 Escherichia coli
ATGCTATACAGCGTCCCAGTGCTCAGCCAAACATTAACTCTGAAGAATACCAATCTCTTGAAATACCATTGCCAGATATTGCTAAACAACAAGAATTCGTTGACATAATCAATTCCGCGTATTTTCAAAAAGAACAAAAAGAGACTGAAGCCAAACAGCTTTTGGACAGTATTGACACGTATATACTTGAAGAACTTGGCATATCTCTTCCTGAGGTAAAGACGGATTTAAAGAGTAGGATATTCTTGGTAAACCGGCGTAATCTTGAAAACAGGTTAGACCCTACGGTTTATAAAAATGAAATAAAACTAATATCTCCAATATACGAGAATATAAGACTCTCAAATGTAGCGTTCATCAACCCAACAGGAGTGTTCCGCAGGAAAAACAAGGAAACTACAATTTCTTTTATCCCAATGGAAGCCGTTGACGAAGTTTATTCGTATATAAAAAAGACGGGTGACACGACTATCAATGAGGCCTCTGGCTTTACAAAATTTAAAGAGGGAGACTTGCTTTGGGCAAAAATAACGCCATGTATGCAAAATGGCAAATCTGCCATAGCAAGACATCTTACTAACGGATTAGGGTGTGGGTCTACAGAATTTTTTGTTTTGCGCCCAATGGACAAACGCCTTTGTGTTGAGTATTTGTATATCATTTTGCATATGAAGTGTGTCAGAGAAACTGCAATGCTTTATTTCGGCGGATCAGCAGGTCAACAAAGAGTGTCTACTGCTTTTCTCGAAAAGTTTAGTTTGCCCCTTCCCCCTCTTTCAAAACAAAAAGAGATAGCCGACCATGTTGCCAACTTGCGCCAGCAAGCAAAAGAACTGCAAGCAGAAGGCAAGCTGATATTGGAAAATGCCAAGAAAGATGTTGAGCATCTGATAATAGGATAATACAGCAAATGGACATACCTAACTTCTCACGCAAGCCTATAACCCTATAAACACAAAAGCGTGCAACCCGCCAGAGAGCTGCACGCTTTTACTTATTGTTTATTGTCAGTCTTCCTTCTCCGCGTCGCTCTCAGCGAACTCCATGAGGTAAGCCTTGATGAACCCGTCTATCTTGCCGTCCATCACGCCATCAACGTCGGATGTCTGATAACCCGTGCGATGATCTTTCACGCGACGGTCGTCGAACACGTAGCTCCGAATCTGGCTTCCCCACTCTATCTTTTTCTTTCCTGCCTCAATCTTGGCCTTTTCTGCCTGCTGCTTCTTCAAGGCGCGGTCGTAGAGTTGGCTCTTCAAGAGCTTCATGGCCTTCTCGCGGTTCTTTGGCTGGTCGCGCGTCTCCGTGTTCTCAATGAGGATCTCCTCTTTCTCGCCCGTGTCGGGGTCCTCATATTGGTAACGCAAGCGCACGCCCGACTCCACCTTGTTCACATTCTGTCCACCAGCGCCACTTGAGCGGAACGTATCCCAGCTCACCTTGGCAGGATCAACATATACCTCAATAGTGTCATCGACCAAAGGTGTCACGAAGACCGACGCGAAACTCGTCATGCGCTTGCCTTGGGCATTGTAAGGCGAGACACGCACCAAGCGGTGGACGCCATTCTCACTCTTCAAGTAGCCATAGGCATACTCGCCGCCCTCGATGGTCATCGTCATGCTCTTCACGCCCACTTCCTCACCGGGTTGCAAGTCTGTGATGGTGGTCTTGTATCCGTTGGCCTCACACCAGCGCATGTACATGCGCATAATCATCGAGGCCCAGTCTTGAGCTTCCGTGCCACCAGCACCGGAATTGATCTTAAGCACCGCGTCCATGGAATCCTCGTCTTGGCGAAGCATGTTCTTCAGCTCAAGGTCTTCAATGCATTTCACGGCATTGGCATAGTCGGCATCAACCTCCTCCTCGGTGACGAGTTCCTCTTTATAATAGTCGAAGGCAAGTTGCAACTCGTCGGCATTCTGCTTGCATTGCTTGTAGCCTTCAAGCCATTTCTCTATGCCTTTCACCTTCTTCATCTGCGCCTCGGCACTCTTGGGGTCATCCCAAAAGTCGGGGGCCTGCGTGCGCAGCTGTTCCTCCTCGAATTCTACTTTCTTCTGGTCAATATTGAGATAGTGGTGAAGCTTTTCCGTACGCTCCAACACGTCTTTCAGTTGATCTGATGTTATCATTTCGCTTATTTCGTTATTACTCCGTCTGATGGCGTATTGGCGTACATGCCATCTATGATATCCTTATAATGTTCGTTGACCACGCCACGGCGCAATTTCAAGGTATTGGTCATCTCACCCCTCTCCATGGAGAAATGGTGAGGCAACAAGGTGAACCGCTTTATCTGCTCATAATGGGCAAGACCCTGCTGAAGGATGTCGATGCGGTCTGTCATCATGGCAATGACTTCCTTGTTCTTGCAAAGCTCAACCCTGTCGGCAAACTTTATGCCGCGTGCTTTCGCCCATTCCTCAATGACGTCATACTCTGGCACCACAAGGGCGGAGACGAACTTGCGCTGGTCGGCGATGACGGCGACTTGGTCAACGAATTTGTCTACAAGCAACAACGACTCTACCATCTGAGGTGCTATGTACTTGCCGTTGCTGGTCTTGAACAGATCCTTGATGCGCTCGGTGAGGAAAAGTTCTCCATTCTTGACATAACCAGCGTCGCCGGTATGGAAGTATCCGTCTGCGTCGAAGGCAGCCTTGTTTTGCTCCGGACGCTTATAATAGCCTTTGGTGATGGTCGGGCCTTTCAGCAATATCTCACTGTTCTCGCCTATCTTTATCTCTATGCCATTGATGGGCTGACCAACAGAACCTACGGTGTAGCCCTCGTCGAGATGGTTGCACGACACCGTGGCAAGGCTCTCGGTCAATCCATAGCCGACAACCATTCCTATGCCAATGCTATGCACGAACTCTTGCACCTCTGGCGAGACGTAAGCTCCTGCCGTGGGGAAGATATTCGGATGCTCAAGGCCCAACTGCGCCCTGACAAGGCTCAACACGGTCTTATTGGCAATGGCATACTCAAGGCGAAGCGACAATGGCGGGCGCTTGCCCTTGGCGAGATAGTCGATATTATATTTTTTGCCAATGCTCCAAGCCTTGTAGAACATCTTTTGCTGAACGCTGCTCGAGCGTTCAATCTTTGCCGTGACAGCCTGATACACCTTTTCCCAGAAGCGAGGCACGCTCGACATGCACGTGGGATGGGTCTCGCGCATCGACTGCTGAATCTTGTGCGGGTCAGTGTTGACAATGAGCGTACAGCCCTCGCTGATGGCCAAGTAGGCCCATCCGCGCTCGAAGATGTGCGTGAAAGGCAAGAAGTTGATCACGCGGTCGTTATCGTCTATTGGCACACACTCGTCATTGGCCTTTAGCGCGGCACGATATTGCCCGTAAGTGAGCATGACGCCTTTCGAGTCGCCTGTCGTGCCACTGGTATAGAGGATGTTGCATAGGTCGTCGTCGTTGGCTTCCTTCCACAACGCCTCGACCTCATTCTCGTGAGCCAGGTCTTCACCAAGCTTGAGGAAGTCGTCAAAATACATTGCCTCAGGGTCGTGCATGCTCAAGCGCACATGGCGGTCGAACACGATGATGCGCTCCAACGATGAACAAACAGAGTGGATGTTGTGAGCCTTGTCGTATTGTTCCTGCTCGCCCACAAAGATCAGGCGCACTCCAGCGTCGTTGACCATATACTGCACTTGCTGGCCCGATGTGGTGGCATAGAAAGGAATGGATACCATACGAATGCCATAAGCACCGAAATCGGTGTAAAGATACTCAGCGCAATTTTGCGAAAAGACCGCTATCTTGTCTTGTGGCTTCATGCCAAGTGCAAGAAGGGCGTTGCTGACTTTCTTGACGTTTGCCGAAAACTGGTTCCATGAGACATTGGTCCACTTGGAGCCTCCAAAGTCCTGGCGGATAAGGGCTGTCCGCTTGCCATATTTTTTTGCCTGAGAGTGAATGAGCACCGACAGGTGCGACCTGTTTTGCATAAGCTAAGGTATTAATTTATGCAAAGATAAAATATAAATGCGATATATTCAAGTATTATTAAATGTTTTTTTTAATTTTGCCGCAAAGCAACACAAGAAAGTTGATATAAAAGCACACAAGGAATGAGACAAGAAGATTACGTCAACGACGCCATAGAACTGTTACGCCAGCTCATAGCCACCCCATCAATAAGCCGCGACGAGAAGGCCGCAGCCGACATTATGCAAAAGCGGATGGCCGCTTACGGCCTCGCACCACGGCGTGAGGGCAACAACGTCTGGGCTCTGTCACCCGACTGGGACGACAACAAGCCCACCCTGCTGTTAAACGCGCACATCGACACGGTGAAGCCGGTTGCCAGTTGGACGCGCAACCCTTTCGAGCCCACGATTGATGGTGACCGTCTGTATGGTTTGGGGAGCAACGACTGCGGTGGCGGCCTCACGACGCTGATGCAGGTCTTCAGATGGCTTTCGCTCAGGCCTCAACCATACAACTACGTATACCTCGCATCCGCAGAGGAAGAAGTGTCGGGGAAGGACGGATTCTCCCGCGCGCTGCCTTTGCTTCCAAAAATTGACGTGGCAATAGTGGGCGAGCCCACGGGCATGCAGCCCGCCATAGCGGAAAAAGGATTGATGGTGCTCGACATAATCGCTCACGGGAAGAGCGGGCACGCCGCAAGAAACGAGGGCGTGAATGCCATATACGAAGCCTTAGACGATATGGTATGGATCAGAGATTATAAATTCAAGAAGGCGAGCGACCTTCTCGGACCCACAAAGATGACGCTCACCGTTGTCAATGCCGGCACACAGCACAATGTCGTTCCCGACTGCTGCAAGATGCTCGTGGACGTGCGCACCAATGAGCATTATACCAACGAGGAGGTTTACGACATAATAAAAGCCAACGTCAAGAGCGAGGTCCACGCCCACTCCTTCCGTCTGCATTCCTCGCATATATCTCCCGACCACCCTCTCGTAAAACGATGCGTGGCCTTAGGCTTAAAGCCCTACGGCTCCCCAACGCTAAGCGACCAGGCGCTCATGCCTTGGCAGTCGTTCAAGCTCGGCCCTGGTGAGTCGGCACGCTCACACTCCGCCAACGAGTTCATCTGCCTCAGCGAAATGCACAACGCATTCCACACCTACCAGGAATTGCTGAAGCCATGAAGAACATAGGCTTTATTATGAAGAAAACCGTAACGATGCACCGAGAACAATAGCTTAATACAGTAGCATTAAGCCCGCGATAGCGGCGTAACCAATCATCTTGATTGGATTAATTTTCACAAACATCGTGCCATAGAAGGTAGCGGCAAAAAGAAGCACGCTGATGACGAACTGCCATGTCGAGTCCACGGGACTGCCGAAATTCTCTTTGTTGAGAAGCATGATTGTCGCGGCAGCAAGAAGACCTACAACAGCGGGGCGCAAACCCTCGAAAACACTTTGCACCGTCCGGGTCTTCATATAGCGCATGAACAACTTGCTAATGAGTATCATAAGGACGAACGACGGCAAGACAAGCGAGAATGTCGCCACAGCGGAGCCAAGCACCGACATCGCATTGCCCATGCCAGCGTTGTGAATGGCGGTGAAGCCGCAATACGTGGCAGAATTGATGCCTATAGGGCCAGGTGTCATCTGGCTTATTGCCACTATATTGGTAAACTCCGCGCTCGAAAGCCAATGATGGTTATGAACCGTCTCCATCTGGATGAGCGACAACATGCCATAGCCCCCACCGAAACCGAAAAGACCAATCTTGAAAAAAGTCCAGAAGAGTTGTAGGAATATCATTTCTTTATGAGTTTACCGTAAACATAACCACCTGTTCCTGCCGCTATGATGATCCATATCGGGTTGACATTGAGCGCGCTTATAAGCAAAGCCCCGGCAATGGGAATCCAACAATTGCCCAAATGTATCTTCGCGCTTTTCGCGAGATTGAAGGTGGGCACCGCTATAAGTGCCACCACGGCAGGCCGGATGCCGTTGAACATGGCCGCTATCCAATGGATCTGCATGAACTGGTGGAAGACCATGGCTATAAGCAGGATGATGATGAAAGAAGGCAAGACAGCGCCAAAGGTGGTGTAGAGCGCACCTTTTTCTCCTTTTATCTTATAGCCTATAAACGTCGCGATGTTGGCTGCAAACACTCCAGGACAGCTCTGTGCAATCGCTATCAAATCCAAGAACTCGTCTTTCTTTATCCAACCGTTCTTCTCCACCACTTCCGACTCTATGATAGGAATCATGGCGTATCCGCCGCCAAGGGTGAACGCGCCTATCTTGAAGAATGTGGTGAACAACTTGGTGTAAAGACTGGTCTCGGATTGTTTAACCATCGCTTATCAAATATAAGCCAACCCTCTTCCTTATAGGGAAGGGGTTGGCAGAAGAAAGATTTAAAATGCTATTACTTATGTTCCTCTATCCATTTTCTCGCATTGACAAAAGCCTCTATCCACGGCGTGACGTCGTCGTTGCGATGGTCAGCTGGATAATAAGCGTTCTGCCAAGGGAAGATGGCGCGCTCTGGGTGCGGCATCATGGCGAGGTGACGACCGTCGGCCGAGCAGATGCCCGCCACGTTGTAGTCGGAGCCGTTAGGATTGCCAGGATACTCGGCATAGTTGTATTTTGCCACGACATTGTAGTGATCCTCTGGCTCTGGCAGATAGAAGCGACCCTCTCCGTGAGCCACCCAGATGCCGAGCTTGTCGCCGCTCAACGAACCGAGCATCACGCTCTCGTTCTGAGGGATGGAGAGACCGAGGAAGGAACTCTCAAACTTGCGCGACACGTTGTGCGTGAGGTGCGCACGATGTTTGTGCTCAGGGTTGATGAGGTTAAGCTCAACCATAAGCTGGCAACCATTGCAGATGCCAAGCGAGAGAGTGTCCTTGCGGGCATAGAACTTGTCGAGAGCCTCCTTTGCCTTGGGATTGAAGAGGAAGGCACCTGCCCATCCCTTAGCCGAACCAAGCACGTCGGAGTTGGAGAAACCACCGCAGAACACAATCATGTTGACCTCCTCCAATGTCTCGCGTCCACTGATGAGGTCGGTCATCATCACGTCCTTCACGTCGAAGCCGGCGAGCCACAGTGTGTAAGCCATTTCGCGGTCGCCATTGGTACCCTTCTCACGAATGATGGCAGCCTTCGGACGCGGAGCGTCGTCGTTGTCCTTCCAGCGGTCAGGGTTGATACCGAGTGAGGCAAACGAGCCTTTGAAGTTGCCAAGGTTTATCTCAAGCGGCTGTTTCTTATAGTTGAGGAAACGCTTGCGAGCCATGTCGTTCATGCTCTGGCGACGGTCGAGCAGATAAGACGTCTTATACCACGTGTCGCGCAAGCTGTCGATGTCGAACTCGTGTTTCCACTCGTCTTTCACCACCACGATCTTCCTCTCGCCAGGTGTCGGGTAAGCAATCTTGGCGAAAGCTATGCCTGCGTCTTCCAAGTATTCCTTCAGTTCTTTCTTGCGAGTGTCTGAAACCTGGATGACAACGCCCGGATTCTCGGCGAAGAGCATCTTCACCACGTCATCATTGTCCTGCATGATGTCGTGAAGGTTGACGTGCATACCACCGTCAACGTTGGCGAAAGTCATCTCAAGGAGAGTCGTGATAAGACCTCCGGCTGAGATGTCGTGACCAGCCATGACCCAACCCTTCTGTATCAAGTCTTGAATGGCGTTGAAGCAGTCGGCAAAATACTCGCTGTTCTTCACCGTAGGCACGTCTGAGCCAATCTTGCCAAGGGTCTGCGCGAAGGCAGAGCCGCCAAGACGTTGCTCGTCGAAAGAGAAGTCTATATAATATAGTGATGAGTTCTTGTCGTTGACCATCACCGGACTTACGGTCTTGCGCACGTCGTTCACCTCTGCTCCTGAAGTCACGATAACCGTGCCAGGGGCGATGATCTTCGAGCCGTCAGGATACTGCTGGCTCAGCGAGAGCGAGTCTTTTCCTGTTGGCACGTTGAGGTGTAGCGAGCAGCAGAAGTCGGACAGAGCCTGCACTGCCTCATAAAGGCGGGCGTCCTCACCCTTCTGCGAGCGGCACGGCCACATCCAGTTGGCTGAGAGGTTGAGGTTCTCTATCGGGAACGGGTGGTCCTTGTCGGTAGCTATTGGCGCCCACACGATATTGGTAAGGCTCTCTGCCACCGACAACACACTGCCTGCCGCAGGATTTGCCATACCAGCCTGAGGCGCGTGACCAAGGGCTGTGGCAATGCCGGCATTTCCACGATAGTCGAGGGCAACGACACCACAGTCTGAGAGTGGGAGTTGCACCTGACCCTGTGTCTGCTGGCGGGCTATCTTACCCGTTACGGAACGGTCAACCTTGTTGGTGAGCCAATCCTTACAAGCCACGGCCTCCAACTGAAGCACGTTGCCGAGATACTCGTCTATCTTGTCCACGCTGTAGGTAACATCCTCATAGTGATGCTCCACGGTAACATCCTTCATGATGGTCTTGGGCGAATGACCGAACATCTGCGGCACGTCGAGGTCGAAAGGCTTCACGCCATCGCCCTGTGCGAATGAGAAGTGGGCATCGCCTGTGGTCTTGCCGACCACATAGAAGGGCGCGCGCTCACGCTCGGCTATCTTGCGCACACGCTCCACATGCTCATCCTCGATGAGAAGGCCCATTCGCTCCTGACTCTCGTTGGCAATGATTTCCTTCGCGGACAGCGTCTTGTCGCCAATAGGCAACTTCGTCATGTCTATCTCACCACCACAATCTTCCACAAGCTCGGAGAGGCAGTTCAGGTGACCCGCCGAACCATGGTCGTGGATTGATGTCACAGGGTTGTTGTCGGCCTCCACGAGTGCGCGCACGAGGTTGTAGGCGCGCTTCTGCATCTCCGGGTTGGCACGCTGCACGGCGTTGAGCTCCACAGCGGTGCCATAGCGGCCTGTGTCTACCGACGACACGGAGCCACCGCCAAGACCGATGCGGTAGTTGTCGCCGCCGACCACAACCACGTCCTCGCCCTTCTTGGGTGCTTTCTTCAAGCAGTCGCGCTTCTTGCCATAGCCCACGCCACCGGCGAGCATGATGACCTTGTCGTAACCATAAACCTCGTTGGCTGGCTGCACGTCTTCCTTAGTGCTCTCCACGATGGCCGTATCCCCTGTGCTTGTCTCATATTCAAATGTGAGCACGGAGCCCGTGATAAGCGGCTGGCCAAACTTGTTGCCAAAGTCAGAAGCTCCATTAGACGCCTTGATAAGGATCTCCTCTGGTGTCTGGTAGAGCCATTTGCGTGGTTCTATCTTTTGCTCGTAGTCGCGCGCGGCTTTGCCATCGTCGTTCTTCAGGCGTGGATAAGAAGCCATGTATACTGCCGTGCCGGCGATAGGCCACGAACCCGTTCCGCCACCCATGCGGTCGCGTATCTCACCACCGGTGCCAGTGGCTGCGCCATTGAAAGGCTCCACGGTCGTCGGGAAGTTGTGGGTCTCCGCTTTCAGCGAGATGACGCTTTCTATTGGCTTCACCTTGAAATAGTCGGCGGTGGTCTGATCCTCCGGCGCAAACTGTTCTATCATTGGGCCTTGCGTGAACGCCACGTTGTCGCTGTAAGCCGAGATAATCTTTCCCGGATGCTCCTTCGTGGTCTTCTTGATGAGCGAGAAGAGGCTCGACTCACGCTCCTCTCCGTCGATGATGAATGTTCCGCCAAAGATCTTGTGACGGCAGTGCTCTGAATTAATCTGCGCGAAGCCAAATATCTCGGAGTCGGTAAGCGGACGACCATTCTCCTTCTCTATCTTATGAAGATACTCTATCTCTTCAGGGCTCAGGGCGAGGCCTTCCTCCTCGTTGTATTTCTCGACATCCTCCACATGCTTTATGGGCTCGGGCTCATGATTGACGGTGAAGACCGTCTGGTCCAAACCGTTGTACATGCGTTGCAGCATACGGTCATGGGCGGCGTCCTCACCCTTCACGGGGAAGTACTCCTCAATACGCGAAATGCCGGTGAGACTCATGTTTTGCGTGATCTCAACGGCATTGGTGCTCCAGGGGGTTATCATCTCGCGGCGCGGTCCTACAAAGAAACCGTCGAGCTTCTCTGTTTCCAGCAGCGTAGCGTCACCGTAAAGCCAGCAAAGGGCCTGTTTCTCCTTGTCACTGGGCTGATGGTCTATCTCAGTGGCAATGACATTCTCCTTGGGAGTCTTGAAGAAAAGAATCATAATCTTTAGAGATTTATAAATGTAATATTACTGTGTGCAAAATTAATAATATTTTCGCTAAAATCGTGAACCATCAACCAATATTTATTGTTATTCACTGTGCAGCCTTGTGCTTTCCTCATGCATCGTCAACACGCGCTACATCCAGTCGAGTACATAAAATGTGGTAAAAAACTGCTTAGACACCATGTGGGTGGTTAAAGATACCTAATTATCTGCAACTTTTTTGCCGAAGTGGAGTCTAATAATTAAATTTGATTGCTAAAACATTGAATTATTGGATTATAACTCTTTGAACAACATAAAACTTTAAATAATATGAGAAAGACTATTTTATTCGCAATGGTTGCCGGCACACTGCTCGTGACAAGCTGTGTCAGCAAGAAGGATCTGGTCAACTGCCAGAATGAGAACCGGGAGTTGACCAACAACTACCAGGACACCAAGGAGAAGCTCGCAGCTGCCAACGCTCGCGTGGCAAGCCTCGAAGAGCAACTCGCACAGCAGAAGAACGACTACGCCGCGCTCCAGAAGAATCTCAGCCAGAGCTTGTCGAACGCCAGCTCCAACAACACCAACATCTCCAAGCTCGTAGATCAAATCAATGAGTCGAACCAGTATATCCGCCACCTCGTGGAGGTAAAGAGCAAGAGCGACTCGCTCAACGTGGTGCTCACCAACAACCTGACCCGCTCGCTCTCGAAAGAGGAGATGAAGGAGGTCGACGTGCAGGTGCTCAAGGGTGTCGTGTATATCTCATTGGCCGACAACATGCTCTACAAGAGCGGCTCTTATGAGATCAACGACCGCGCCGAGGAGACTCTCTCGAAGATTGCCAAGATCATCACCGACTACAACGACTACGACGTGCTCATCGAGGGCAACACCGACAACGTGCCTGTCAACACCGCTGCCGCCAGCATGAAGAACATCCGCAACAACTGGGATCTCTCCGCGCTCCGCGCAAGCTCTGTGGTCCAGTATCTCATCGACCATTTCAACGTGGCCCCCAAGCGTCTCACCGCTGGCGGACGTGGCGAGTTCAACCCTCTCGTGAGCAACGACACGGCTACTGGCAGACAGCGCAACCGCCGCACGCAAATCATCATCACGCCGAAGCTTGACCAGTTTATGGACCTGATCGACAAGGCTCCTGAGGACAGCAACAAGTAATTGTCGCTCAAGACCAGCTCAAACCAAGCACAAATGATAATCGCCACCGCGAAAGAACTCTTTCTTCGCGATGGCGATTATCGTTTATCAGTCCTTTAACCAAGGATATCGTCTACAACCGCATCAACGCCTCGGGACTTAGTATGTGGGAGTTTTTCTTCTTCGCCGCTTTCACCTTGAACTTGTCGAAGCCCTCACCATACACGCCTATTACGTTGGTCTCCGTGACAAACGCCTTGGGGTCTATCTCGTTGATGATGCGGAAGATGGTGCTGCTTTCCTTGCGCTTTGCCATGATGAAGAGCATCTTCACGTCGTGACCCGTGTAAAAGCCGTGGGCCTCTATCACCGTGGCTCCACGATGCGGGTAAACGGCTATGCGCGAGGCTATCTCCTTATACTTGTCGGAAATGATGAAAAACTGCACACTGCTGTGCCTTATATTCACCACCTGGTCTATGCAATACGCGGTAACAAGCAACACCACATAACCATAGATCACTTGCTCGAAGTTGTGAAACACCAAATAAGACGATGATATTATCACGATGTCGCAAATCATTATGACCCTGCCAAGCGAGATGTCGCGATATTTGTGAACTATTGCCGCCACGATGTCGGTGCCACCCGTGGAGCCGTTGAACGCGAGTCCAAGACCTACACCGCTACCACAGAAGATTGCTCCTATGAGACTTGCCATAAATGGCTGGTCGGCAAGCAGATGAAGAGATCCGGTGTTACTCCGGGCAAAGGTTGTCAATGCCGTGAGCACGAGCACAGCGTAGATGGTCTTGGTACAGAACTTCCAACCAAGGACCTTCAAAGCCACGAGCAAAAGGCCTGCGTTGATGACGAAATAAGTTGTTTGCACGGGGATGCCCAACGCCCAAAAGAGAAGGGAGGAGACACCAGGAACGCCACTCGCCGTGATGTTGTTGGGCAGGAGGAATACGTTCCAACCGATACAGTATGCCACCATCGCCACGAAAATCATGACGTAGTCGCGCGCTTCTGTAATTACTTTTGCACTGATTTTCATTAATTGCCTTTCTATAGGTTATTTTTCGGCAAAATTAGTGAAATAAATTTTATATCATGTATTTTTGACAACATTTATTACTCCGAAATGTGCCAACGCGTTGCTCACACCATTATCGTCCACGCTCGTGGTCACATAGTCGGCTACGGCTTTCACTTCCTCGCTGGCATTGCCCATTGCCACGCCGATGCCTGCCTGTTTGAGGATAGAGATGTCGTTGCCACCGTCACCAAATGCCATGGTCTCGTCTATGCTCATGCCCTCATGCTTCGCCATGGCAAGCAAGGCCTTGCCCTTGTCGGCGGAGACATTGGTGATGTCTATAAAGTCAGGATGCCAACGCGAGCAAATACAATCCGTAACGCCTTCCATTACCGTCTTTTCTTCCTCAGCATTGAAAAACACGCTTATCTGAAGGATAGACTCTTGCATGACTGTCGACATTGGGGCAAATTCGAAATCAAGGCCCAGTCCCTTCCTAAACAGTTCGGTCAACTCTTCCGAATCGTTCATCACTCCTATATGGTCAGTACCCACAACGATAGCCGTCTTATGAAACCTGTTGGCTCCATCCAAGATTGACTTCACCGACTCATCCGAAATCTTATGGCAATTGAAACTGGTCTGTCCCACAACGCACAATGCCCCCGTGGTCGTGATATAGCCATCTATGAGATGCTCTATCTGGCCCAGATTGTTGATAAACAACAGAGGACGGCCCGTGGAGATATACACCTTTGTCCCATTGGCTTTCGCCTGTGTCAGAGCGTCAACGGTAGACTGCGGAATCTTGTGCGTATTGAAACTGACTAGCGTGCCGTCGATATCGAAAAACAGATACTTAACCATAAAAACCTATCTTGTTATAACCAAATCCTTTATCACTCCTTGCTGCGTGCGCACCCGCACCTTATGTGCCACGCCTTTTACTAACGGAAACTGCTGAAACGCCGCGAAGGTAGCAATGGCATTGCCATCTATGGAAACTATCACGTCTCCTTGCCTAAGCCCTGCCTCGTAGTCGGCACTTCCCGGCATGACCACGCCCACCGATGCTTTGCCGTCGTCCGTGGGGACATAGGCCGTGGTGAAAGGCTTGTTGCTCACCTTCACGCTGTCGCCTTCGTCGTAAGGTTGGAAACGAATGTAACGACGGAAGCCATTGATGATTACCGAGCCGTAGCGCAAAATGGACGCACCTATCCTGCTGGAGCCTTGTGTCGTTACGGCGCTGACATCAACAAACGAGAAGTCGGACCATTTCAAGCGGTCGAGCTTCAAGAACGCCACCTCGCCGCCACGCTCCGCGCCAATGTTGCCAATGGTGAGCTTGCCTTTCACGCGCGCTTCCACTTGGCCGTTCACGTTCTTGCTCTTGTAAGCGTGCTCGTCAAACCTCTGCTTGTTCATGGTGTAGAGAATGTTCGAGCCCGTGTCGAAAAGCGCCTCGTCGTAATGGCGCTTGAACGGACTCACCATGACATAAGGCACAAACCATTTCAACTTGTAATGAACGGCATAACCTGCCTCTCCATCGAAGAAATCGCGCCTGTCGGCAATGATCATGCGCTTGTTTCTTGTGTCTATCTTGCAGCAAAGTCCCTTGTTGAACAAGTCGAAACCTATGATGCCATCATAGGTGCGAGCCATGGCAGAGGGGAACATCGATGCCACATAACCTGTGATGGTCAACTTGCCAAGCGTAAACGGTGGCAACTGCACCACAGCCACAGTGTCGCTTCTGCCTGCGGCATCGCGACTCACCACGCTTCCCAACGCCTTGAGGCCAATGACGGTAGAATTGGCATACACGGTGCCCTGGCTCGAACCCGTGTCGAGGCAGAAGCGGTAGACGCGACCGTTGGCGGTGGTCTTGACAAATATCTGGTTGTCTACGACCTCTATTGGAATAGTGTCGGCAAAGTTGCGCTGCGAGAACGTGAAATTCGTGCTGTAACCGTGCGTCTGCGCATTAGCCACAACTGCCAACAGCAAGGCAATCAAACAAACAACCGAGTTTTTCATCACCTTCCCTTTATTTATGACATTACATACCGTCGGGCGCAGAGCCTTGTCGGCCATGGTGCGTCAACGTCCCAACCATGACTCCGGGTTGAGCTTGGCGCGTTCCTTACGAAGCTGGAACTGCAATATATGGTCGGGTCCCACGGTGCCCAGAACCTGTCGGGTGGACACTTTCTGCCCTCTGCTCACACTCGCCGAACTCAGATTGGAATATACCGATATGTAGGCTCCATGACGAAGCATGACCACCACCGTGCCGGCATAGGTGAGCACCGCGCTCACCTCGCCATCGTAGATGGCTCGCGCCTTGCAGCCATTGCCGCCCATGATGTTTATGCCCTTGTTGTCGAGCGTCACGCCTTTGAGTCCTGCCACATTATATTGTCCGAAATGGCTCACCACGCGGTATCCGCCCGTTATGGGCATTGGCAAGCGTCCCTTGTTGGCCTCGAAGCCATTGTTCATCATCCTGTCGAATGACGAGAAGCGCTGTTCGTCTTCCTGGTCCTGCTTAGCCTCGGCAATGTCTTTCTTTGCCCTCTCGGCATCGGCCGCCTGCTTTCTCTCAGCCGCCTCACGTGCCGCCTCAGCCTCGCGAGCCGCTTGTTCCGCTGCAGCCTTTCTCGCTCTTGCCGCTGCTTCCAGTTCTTGTGCCATGCGCTTTTCTTCAGCGGCAGCTGCCTCGCGTGCCCTTCGCGCTGCCTCTTCAGCCTCGCGGGCTTTCTGTGCCGCTTGTGCCGCGGCAAGCTCCCGCTGTTTGGCCTCGGCTATGCGACGGGCATTCTCTCTTGCCGCTGCCTCTGCCGCAGCCTTCTTGCGGGCTATCTCCGCTTCACGACGCGCCTTCGCTGCCGCCAAAGCCGCAGCCTGACGGCGTGCCTCTGCCTCGGCACGAGCGCGCACGCGAGCCACCTCAATCTCTACCTGGCGGTCAATCTCGGCATTCAGCGCGGCGTCTTTCTTGCGTTGGTCGGCGATGATGCCCTTTATGGTGCTCTGCTGTTTCTGCAGGCCATTCACTATCTCTTGCTGCTGACTCTTGTTTGCCTCAAGCTTGGCGTGCTCCTGCTGGCCTTGGTACAGAAGGTTGCTCTTCTGGCCCTTGACATTTCTCAGCTGGGCATGCTTGGTGGCAACCTGCCGCTGCTTGGCCTTCACGGCCTCGCCCTGGGCTCGCTGGTAGTTGGCATACTCGCGCACGAAACGCAAGCGGCGATACATCTGGTAGAGGTTCTTGGCCGAGAAGATAAACATCATCTTGTCTTGCATCGTGCGATGCCGCGCCATGTAGCGCATCGACTTTATGTATTTGCTCTGCCGGTCTTTCAACTGCGTCTTCAACGTGTTGAGCTGAGAGTTGAGAATGTCTATGTTGTTGTCGATATAATGAATATCCTTCTCTATATCGTCAATGTTGTGCTTGCTCTTGTCTATCTCCCCGTTGATCATCATCAGCTCGTTCAGCTTCTTGCTGACATTCTCGCGGTTCTCTTTCAAGGCTTTCTCCTGCTCCTTGATTTTCTTTTGGATGTCCGCCCTCTGGCTCTGCAGTTTCTTTATCGACGCGTTTGAATAGGTCACCGTCGAGCCCTTCTTCGTCTTGCCCGTGCTGGCCTGGGCTTTCTTCGTGGCGCGCTTTGTCTGCGTAGTGCGTTTGGTCTTCCTTGTCTGCGCCTGCTTCCTTGTCTGCGCCTGCTTCTTTGTCTGCGCGAGAGCTTGCGGCATTGCCACGACAAGGGCGAGCAATATATAAACTATGTGCCTAAAACGATTGTGCTTCATTTACATGCTGAATAGTTTGGAGAAAATATCGGTTGCCTCTATTTTCTTGTACTTTGACGAGAGTGTTGTCTCCGTGCTCCATTTCGACGATGTGGATATGTCGTCCATGTCCAAGGTCATGGTGATCCTCTGCAGCTTCTTCGTGGCAGAAGTCTGGAACGAGAGTTCCTCAAACGCGGGAAACACCTTTGCTCCCACCGCCTTGAATTTGTCGTATTTCATCGTCAGCACCGACGTGCCGTGCTGTGCCGACGTGTATGTGGCTTTCACGCCGCTGATGAGTTCTGTCTGCCGTGACACATTCCACACAAGGCTGAGGTTTCCGTTTTTCACGCTGACCGGTATTGTCGTCTCCGAGCCGCTGAGGTTTGCCTCAAACTTGGACATGTTGCTCTCCTCAACGCTTTTCGTGCCCGGCAAGTAGAGCTGGTTCCAGAACAAGGCTTGCAGGGCATTGAAATCCAAGCCATTCACCTTGAGGAAATCTATTTGGTTGTAGTTTTCCTTGACATACTGCTTGTGCAGCCTGTCGACCACGAGCACATAGTCGGGCGTGAATTCCAACCGCCCCACCTCTGTGCGCAACAATGGCATGAAGAGCTGCAACCTTATCATCTGGTCCTTGCGCATGTGCAGGCTTCCCGGCACCGACACGTCCTTGCCGCCCATCGAGGCGGTGAAGTCCAAGTCGGCAACGATGTCCTGCGCGTCAACCTTCTTGTCGTTGACCCTTTCCACGAAGGCAAAGGTCGATTGTGCCGTGGCGGTTTCCGTCTTCTCCGCCTTCGGCAAGTTTGACAACGTCTTGTCCGCATCCTTCACCATCGCCTTTTTCGAGCCGCAAGCCGTGAGAAGCAGCATGCCGGAAACGACGACTATTCCAAGTATTGATTTCTTCATCACTTCGATTTCTTTCTGTAAAGTCTTATTTTCTTTTCCAACGCCTTGGCGTCGCCTCCCTGTTTCACAGCCTTTTCACAAAACGAGGCGGCGGAACTGTAATCGCCCAAGGCGGCATAGATGTCAGCCGCGTGCTCGTAGAGCGTGTTCGACTTGGTGCTGTCGGAAACAAACTTCAGCGTCTGGTCAATGTATATCTTGGCATCGGCATATCTGCCGAGCTTGTACAAAACCCATGCGTAGGTGTCAAGGTAAGTGGCGTTTTTAGGCTCCGCGGCTACGACCTTGGCGCTCATCTTCTCAGCCTTGTCGAGGTCTATGCCGTCAACGCTCAGGAAATAGGCATAGTTGTTGAGCGTTCCCAAGTTGTTGGGGTCGTATTGCAGGCAACTGTCGTAAGCGGCATAAGCCTCTTTCTTCATGCCGCTGGAAGAATAGATTTCGCCCATGACTGAATATATCTCCGACACTATCGCCGTGTTGCTCTGGTCGTTGATAAACGCCGTGCCCTTACGCAAGGCGTCGAGGGCGCCCTTGTCGTCTTTCAGGTAATAGCGCGACAGGCCCGTGAAGAAATAGAACGGCAGGTAGTCGGGATTGTAGAGCATGCCGGGCTCGCTGAGCGAGGCTATCTCCTTCCAGTCTTGCGACGACCACTTGTCTTGTATGAGTTGCAACCTTGCCCCCGCGTTGTCGGGCTGCAAGCTTATCAGTTGGGCGAGGGCGTTGTCGATAGAGTCTTTCGGAAATTTCTTCAGGCTGTAATAAGCCGCCTTCAGCTGGGCCACGGTGGTGTCGCGTGGCACCACGGCCTGCACTTTTCCGAAGAGGCCGACCACATAGGTGGAGTCGCCGCCCGTCTTCTCGTTTTGCTGTATGGCGTTGCGCAGGAATTGCACACGCGTCTCCTGCGGTGTCTCCTTGCCAAAGAGCAGGCGGTTCATCATGTCGTTGGCAAGCGAGTCTTGTCCGGTACCGTTGTAATAATCGTAGAGGCAGCTCTGCGCCATGGCGTTGTCGGGCTCGCTTTTCAGCACCCCCGAATATATGCCGTAGGCTTCCTGTTGCCGCTTGTGCTGCATGAGCCAGTTGCCGAGCATGAGCTTGAAGCTGGGGTCGTTGGGATGCGAGTCTGCCAACGCCTTCAAGGTGTTGTAAGCCCCCTTCTCGTCGCCTTTCATCTCGTATGCGTTCATGCGCATCAACGAGAGCTGGTCGTTCTCGCCGTCCATTTCCTCCAGACGGCTGATGGCATCCAGCATCTTGTCGTATTCCTTCTGCCGGCTATAGAGCTGCACCAATATGGCTACCACGTCGTCACGGTCGCGATGCTCCTGATACAACTTCTCGTATGTCTCTATCGCCTTGTCTAAATAGCCCATGCCCAAGCACAACTGCGCCAGCCGCTCTTGATAGGTGTCGTTGTTTGGTGCCAACGCCGCCGCTGCCTGCAAGTCGCGTAGCGCACGGTTGGCGCTGTCCTTGTCGGCGTAGAAATCGGCGCGCATGAAATGTGCCACCGCCGAGCCGGGGTTTATCTTCAGGCAAGAGTCGATGAGCATCATTGACGAGTCGGCATTGCCTTTCTCGCATTGCCTCAGTGCGGAGAGGAAACGCTCGCCGAAGAGGCTGTCCTGCTCATAGCTCAGCGTGTCGGGGTTGACGCCCTCCGCCTTCGCCTTCTTGTTTCCAGGCGCCGACGACACCGCTGCCACATGGCAAAGCACTGCCGCCACGACGACGAGGAGGATGTGTAAGCCGCGTCTTCTCATCATTTCACTCCCGTATGACCGTAACCGCCTTCGCCGCGCTCTGTCTCGTCGAGCACTTCCACTTCTTCCCACTCCACCGTCTCATGCTTTGCGATGACCATCTGCGCCACACGTTCGCCGGCGTTGATGACGAAATCCTCATTGGAGAGGTTCACGAGCAGCACCTTCAACTCGCCACGATAGTCGGAGTCTATCGTGCCCGGGGTGTTGAGCACGGTGATGCCATGCTTCAGCGCGAGCCCGCTGCGGGGGCGCACCTGTGCCTCATAACCCTGCGGCAGCTCGATGCGGATGCCCGTGGGCACAAGACTACGCTCCATGGGATGGAGCGTGATGGGCGACTCTATGTTGGCACGGAGATCCATTCCCGCGCTTTGACTTGTGGCATATGCCGGGAGGGGTTGACGGCCGGCGTTTACAACTTTGACTTTCTCCATAATAATGCAAAATTACGCAATTCCGAACATATACTTTAATTTTATTTATTAAAAAGACGAAAAGCCACAAAATAAGCGTAACTTTGCCGCAAAAGCATCAAGAGCAAAATCTTAGGAGCAACTTCTATGAACTGGCAACAACTCATAAGCAACAAGCGTTTCGGACAGGAGGAGCGGCACCAGCTCCGCCACGACGACCGTTCTGAGTTCAAGCGCGACGGCGACCGCCTCATCTATTCGGCACCTTTCCGCCGCTTGCAAAACAAGACGCAGGTGTTTCCCCTGCCCGGAAGCATTTTCGTGCACAACCGCCTCACCCACTCCATCGAGGTGTCGTCGCTCGGCAAGAGCCTGGGCGACGACGTGGCGCGACGGCTTACCGACAAGCACCCCGAACTGAGAAACACGTTGTTTGAGGAGATAGGCACCATTGTGCAAACGGCAGGACTCGCCCACGACATGGGCAACCCGCCCTTCGGCCACTCTGGCGAGAAGGCCATCCAGACCTTCTTCACCGAGGACAGCGGCAAGGAGCTGAAAGGCGAGGTGTCGGCTGCCTTTTGGGACGACATCACGCATTTCGAGGGCAACGCCAACGCCTTCAGGTTGCTCACCCACCAATTCTTGGGCAGAAGGCGCGGCGGGTTTGTCATGACCTATTCCACGCTCGCCTCGGTGGTGAAATACCCTCGCGCGAGCTGCCTTGCAGGCGGACACGGCAAGTTCGGATTCTTCACCTCGGAGGCTTCCTCCTACGAGAAGATAGCCCACGAGCTGGGCATCACACGGCTGTCGGCACAGGGCGAGCCGTTGCTATACGCCAGGCACCCCTTGGTGTATCTCATGGAGGCAGCCGACGACATCTGTTATGAGATAATGGACATCGAGGACTCGCACAAGCTCCGCATACTCTCTTTCGAGGAGACACGCGACTTGCTCCTCGGATTCTTCGACGAGGAAACCAAGAAAGGCATACTGGAAAGGCTCGCCGACGACGGCGTGACCGACGAAAACGAGCAGGTGGTGTATTTCCGCGCCTGCGCGGTGGGCAAGCTGGAACACGAATGCGTGGAGGCGTTTGTAGCCAACGAGGACAAGATCTTGGAAGGCACGCTCACGGGAAGCCTCATCGACCACGTTGCCGAGCCACAACGCGAGGCTTACCAACGATGCGTGAAGACATCCTACAAGAAGATATACCACGCCAAGCCCGTGCTCGACATCGAGCTTAGCGGTTACAAGATAATGGACACGCTCATGCGCACGTTCATCGACGCGGCTGCGCATCCAGAGAGATTCCACTCGCAACAACTCATCAACCGCTTCTCCTCACAATACGACATCCACAGCGACGACCTTGAGACTCGCATCATGGCCGTGCTCGACTACATAAGCGGCATGACCGATGTCTATGCGCTTGACATATACCAGAAAATCAGCGGCATAGCGCTACCGATAGTGTAACGCTCTACTTGTTTTTTATGGCTTCATGTTGAATCGTGTAGGCGTATTTCTTACTCACATTTTTTTCACACGGATTCAAAAGATTTTAAAGATTGCTACGCCGTAAGCGGCTACGCGTAGGTTACCAAACAACGTGCAAGGGCTGGTCATGTCGTATGCGTAATCGGCGAAGCCGACATCTTTAAAATCTTTTGAATCCGTGTGAAAAACAGAATGTGAGAAAATCTGCAAGAAAGATCATAACGCAACATTCCACCCACACGAATCAACATACACCCTTCTTTATTGGTCCTGGTTCTGGCATTTTCAAAGCCTCGGGATGTTCCGTCACGAAGGTGTTGATATGGCGGACGCGCTTCTCCTCGAAAATTTCGTCCACGGCTATGAGGATGCCGCTTTCCTCCACCTCGCCAAACTCGTGGTTCACGGCTGTGCCGAAAAACCTCATGGTGGGGCTTAGGTTCATGTAGGCATTGACAAGGGGCGGGATGTTGAATCCAAGCTCGCGCACTTGCCGATTGAGGAGACGATAGTCGAGCTTGAAATCGCTCTCATAAAACAGGCTTTTCAGCTCTTCCTCGGGCGTTTCGAGCTGCACAGCATCTATTGGGACTGCAAGGTGCTCGTTGTCGCCGAAGTGCTTGCGCAGGAAATAGAGTATCATGTCGCGGCCACGACGCACGAAAGACGGATACATCGTCATCTTGCCCAGGAAATACTTGCAATGCGGATTTATCACGGTGAGAGCTCCCAAGCCATCCCAAAGGTTGTCGAGGGCGAAGATGCTCTTCGAGTTTTTCCTCACGTTTTGATATTCGAGCGACACAAACGAGCGTCCAAGTTCCACCGTGTAAGGCGCGTAGTCGCTCATGAACTCCTCGGAGAAGCGATACATGTGGCTCATGGCGAGATTGGGCTGGCCGTCGGCTTTCCTCTGCCAGTCCTCGCCAAAGAGATAGCGGTAGCCGCCAATGACCTCCTCGGCCTCAGGGTTCCACACTATGAGTTGCTTGCAACCATTGGGCATGGTGTCGAACTCGTCGATGTCCACGCTTTTGCCCGTGCCACCACCAGACGTGCGGAACGCTATCTCGCGGAGCCTGCCCACCTCCTGCATGAGATGAGGAGCCTCTGCGGCTTGGAAAATGTAAATCTCGTTGTGGCTCTTGTTAGTCATGCGAAGGCGACGCTCAGGAGTCAGCTCACTTTTCAATTTTTCCTTACTGATGGGTTGGATAATCTCTTCTTCCATAGTTGCTTATATTGTTTTCGGCTACTCAGCCCTAAGCCCTGCCGGGCCTGCTTGTTCATAAACTTTATCTTCCACCCAGACAGCCCAATCCTTCGGTTTGCGGCTCTTGTCGAAAGTCTGCCAGGGTATAGGCTTGCCTATCACCACGCGGAAAGGCTTGTGGCGGTTGCGATACATCTCGTCGACGAGAAACAGCATGGCGATGTTCACCTTTATCCCCAACCGCTTCTGCCAACGCGCTATGCGGTAGAAGCGCGAGGAGTTGTGCCCGCTGAAATAGATTGGCACCACGTCGCGCTGATATTGCACACTCTTCGACACAAACGTCTTCTTCCAGGGAATGTCATGAATGCGACCGTCGATGATGCGGGAGTTGAGACCCGCCGGGAACATCATGATGTGGTTGTCGCTGTCGAAGGCCGACTCCACGGCGTCAGCAAGACCAGCCCCGTTGCGACCCGTCTTGTTGATTCCCACGCACACCGGGCGCAATCCCGGAAGGAACATCAGCAAGTCGTTGACCAGATACCTGAACTTGCCGTCGTAGTGTCTGCCGATAATCGAACCCAGACACACGCCGTCTTGACCGCCGAGCGGATGGTTGCTCACGAAGATGTAGCGCTTGCCGTCGTTCTTGTCGGGAAGGTTTTCCTCGCCTTCTATGGTGAGCCTCATGTCGAGATACTTCACACACTCCTCAAGCCACTCGGTGCCTTCCTGCCCGCGATGCTCGTAAAGGAAAGCGTTGACCTCGTCCTCATGAATGAGACGACGAAGCCACGCCACGAGAAATCGAGGCACGTATCGGGCCTTATTGCCCATCTTGCTGCGCAATATTCCCTCTAAATCGATTGTCTTTACTATGCTTTTCTCAGTCATAACAAAACTACGTGCAAAAATACCAAATATTTTTCATTTCCTTTCATTTCAAAAGCAAAAAATGCGAGGAAATATTTTCTGAGCCACAGCCAACCGCAATCACCCCAAAGGCGCCCCTTCGGCATTGCAATGGAAAGGCGTCGGCTTTGCATTGGAAAGGCGTCGGCTTTTCAGTGCAAAGCCGACGCCTTTCCAATGATATGCCGAAAGCGTATAAAAACGCCCCTCGTGAGCCGCCTTTCACGTGCCACATCCTTGATGGTGGCGTTTTTTGCCTAATGCCGGTAAAATGTAATACAGTTTTACCAATAAGTACATTTTTGAAAAAAAGTGGGGAAAAGTGGCGCGAAGTGGGGGAAAATGCGTAACTTTGAACTCCCAATACACTTATTATGTGTGCGAATGCGTTTTTTAGGCAACATAGAAGCAAAAACCGACGCTAAGGGCAGGGCATTTCTCCCTGCCCAGTTTCGCAAGGTGCTGGCGGCATCTGGCGAGAGCACGCTCGTGCTTCGCAAAGACGTGTTCGAAAACCTGCTGGTGCTCTACCCGGTGAGTGTGTGGGACGAATTGGCAGACTCCATGCGGCGCAAGCTGTCGAGATGGGACCGCCGCCAACAAATGGCATACCGCACCTTCGTGAGCAGCGTCGCCGAACTGGCAATAGACGCGAGCGGCAGGATTCTCATCCCGCGCGGATTCCTCGACATGGCAGGCATAAGCCAGTCGATACGTTTCGTGGGAATGGGCGACACCATCGAGGTATGGCCTGCCGACAACATGGAGACTATGAACAAGGACGACTTCAGCAATGTGCTTGAAGAAGCAATGAAAGCAGAGGAGAAATGACCGACAATACTATAGCATATCATATCCCCGTCATGCTCAAGGAGAGCGTTGACGGTCTCGCCATCAATCCCGACGGCGTGTACGTAGACGTGACCTTTGGCGGCGGCGGGCACTCACGGGAGATACTCAGCCGCCTTGGCGACAACGGCCACCTGTTCAGCTTCGACCAGGACGCCGACGCCGAGAACAACATCGTGGACGACCCAAGGTTCACGTTTGTCCACTCCAACTTCCGCTGGCTGAGCAACTGGATGCGCTATTACGGCGTGGAGCACATCGACGGGCTCCTTGCCGACCTTGGCGTGTCGAGCCACCACTTCGACGCCGCCGAGCGCGGCTTCTCGTTCAGGTACGACGCGCCTCTCGACATGCGCATGAACCGCGAGGGCGGAAAGACTGCCGCCGACATAGTGAACGACGACACCGAGGAACACCTCGCCGACATATTCTACCTCTACGGCGAGTTGCGCCGGGCGCGCCAGATAGCCGCCGCAATAGTGAAGGCACGCGCGCGCAAACCAATACTCACCACCAACGACTTCCTGCAAGTGGTGGACCCTCTCTTCCGCCGCGAGAAAGAGAAGAAAGACATGGCTCGGCTCTTTCAGGCCTTGCGCATAGAGGTGAACCACGAGATGCAGGCTCTCAACGAAATGCTGACATCTGCCACACAACTGCTCGGCAAGGGCGGCAGGCTGAGCGTCATCACCTACCACTCGCTTGAAGACCGCATGGTGAAAAACATCATGAAAAGCGGCAACGTGAACGGCAAGGTCGAGGAAGACCCTGTCTACGGAAGAAAGGCAAGCCCCTACAACCTGGTAAACAACAAGGTAATAGTGCCCACCGACGAGGAGGTGGAGAGAAACCCCCGCAGCCGAAGTGCGAAGCTCAGGATTGCGGAGAAAAAATGAAGAAGAGTGAAGAGTGGAGAACGAAGAGTGAAGAATAATGAGGGATGAGTGAAGAATGAAGAGGGATGAATGAAGAGAGAAGAATGAATAGTGAGGAATGAGAATAAAATGAAGAAAGATTCGACTATCAACAATAACGACGAGAACACGACAAAGCCCATCGACGACACCACCGCCGATGAGGTTCTGTCGTTTTCAAAGGTCGTAGAAGAGCAAGCCACGGAAGGCGAGGCCCCAATGTCGAGGACCTTCTCGCTGAGAAAGATTCTTGGCGGCGACCTGTTGAACACGTCGTTCGTGCGCAGGCAAGTGTTGCTGTTTTTGCTCATATCTCTGTTCGTAGTGATATATATAGCCAACAGGTACTCTTGCCAGCAAGACATAATACAAATAGACGCACTTCAAAAGGAATTGAAAGACGCCAAGTACAAGGCCCTGTCGAGCAACAGCAAGCTGACTGAGGAGAGCCGGCAATCCAATGTGCTGGAGATGCTCAAGAACAACAAGGACAGCACGCTGAAGATGCCAACGCAGCCACCTTATATCATAACGGTACCCGACAAATGAGCAAGTTCAACTATAAGAAGATAATGCCACGCTTCAACTTCTTGGCTGCGTTGCTGGTGATTGCCGCGGTGGCGGTGATTGGCCGCGCCGTCTACATCATGACGGCAAAGAAGACGTATTGGATGAAGGTGGCAAGCCGCGTGAGGCAAGACAGCGTGAGAACGCAACCCACGCGCGGCAACATCCTCTCGTGCGACGGGCAGCTCCTCGCCTCGTCGCTGCCGGAGTTTAAGATCTACATGGACTTCCAGCAGCTCCACGAGTCAAAGCACGGCGACTCGCTCTGGCACGCAAAGCTCGACAGCATCTGCCAGGGCCTGCACCACATATTTCCGGAGCAGAGCGCGCAGCAGTTCAAGGCTCATCTCCTGAAAGGCTACAACAAGCGGCGAGAGTCGGGGGCACACAAGGGTGAGAGGGTGCGCAACTGGGTGATATGGCCCAAGCGCATCGACTACAACACCTACAGCCAGGTGCGCGACCTGCCTCTGTTCCGCTTGGGCAACAACAAGAGCGGATTCCACTCCGATGAGCTCAACGCCCGCGAGAACCCCTACGGCTCGCTCGCCAAGCGCACCATAGGCGACGTGCTGCTCACCGAAGAGGGCGGACGTTCGGCACGCTACGGACTGGAGTTGAGCTACGACTCGCTGCTGAAAGGTGCCTATGGCACCATAAGCAGACAGAAGGTGCTCGGAAAATACCTCAGCATAACAAACCGCGCACCCATCAACGGATGCGACATCATGACAACGATCGACGTGAGCATGCAGGACCTTGCCGAGAGGGCGCTCGTGAAGAAGCTTGAGGAAATCCAAGGAAGTGTAGGAGTGGCGATCGTGATGGAAGTGGCGACTGGCGACGTGAAGGCCATAGTCAACATGGAGAAATGCAACGACGGCAAGTTTCGCGAGATACAGAGCCACGCCTTCAGCGACCTGATGGAACCCGGCTCGGTGTTCAAAACCGCCTCGGTGATGACAGCGCTTGAGGACGGGAAGTGCGACACGACATTCAAGATACCCACTGGCGACGGCATCTGGCACATCTATGGCCGCGACATGAAAGACAGCCACTGGAGAAGCGGCGGCTACGGCACCATATCCCTGGGACGTGCCATGGAGCTGAGCTCCAACATCGGCGTGAGCTATGTAGTAGACAAGTTTTACCACAACAACCCCGAGGCATTCGTGCGAGGGATATACCGCACGGGCATCGACGGGGCAGGCGTGAAGATACCCATCGTGGGTCACGCCAAGCCGGTGATAAGGATGCCCAAGAGGAACAAGCGCGGCGAGTGGGTAAACTGGAGCAACACCGCCCTGCCGTGGATGAGCATCGGCTACGAGACGCTGATACCGCCCATCTACACCCTCACCTTCTACAACGCCATAGCCAACAACGGGCGCATGATGCAACCACGGTTCGTGAAAAGCGCCATCAAGGACGGCGACACCATTGCCACATTCCCGCCAGAGGTGGTGAGCGGAAAGGACCACATTGCCTCCGACAAGACATTGCGCATAATGCAAGACCTGCTGCACAGGGTGGTGCTCAACGGCACGGGCAAGAAAGCCAACAGCCCCAACTACTGGGTTTGCGGCAAGACCGGCACCGCCATGATAGCCAGCAACGGCAACTACCGCGGCACCGCTCACAGCCTGCTCTCCTTTGCAGGATGGTTCGGGCAGAAAGACAGACCATACTACAGCTGCATTGTCTGCATACAAAAATACGGACTGCCAGCCTACGGATGGATGAGCAGCGAGGTGTTCAAGGAGATTGCCGACGGCATAATGGCGAAATACGTAAGATACAACGTGAGCGACGCTCGCGACGCCGACTCGCGCATGATTCCCGACGTGAAGGCGGGCAACATCCTCTCTGCCGACTTTGTGCTCTCCTCGCTCGGCATATCGACCTACTCCAATTATCCTTTCAAGGAGAATGAGACGCAGCCCGTATGGGGCGTGGCGGAACGGAGACGAGGCAGCGTGAAACTGATCGAGGACAAGACAAGACGGCAACGCGTCATGCCCGACGTGAGAGGCATGGGAGCGCGCGACGCGGTGTTCCTGGCCGAATCGAGCGGCGTGAAATGCACCATAAAGGGTCGCGGAAAGGTGACCGAGCAAAGCATTGAGCCTGGAAAGAAAGTGGGCAAAGGACAGAAATGCGTGCTCACGCTCCAATAGAAAAAACACAAACAGAGAATACACAAAAGACATATACAACTATGAAACTGCAGGAACTTTTGAAGAACATCAAGCCGCTCCGCATCGAGGGCAGCGCAGATGTAGAAATCACGGGGGTAAACATCGACTCGCGCAAGATCAAGGATGGACACCTTTTCGTGGCCATGAAAGGCACGCAGACTGACGGGCACAAGTTCATACCCAAAGCGCTGGAACTCGGCGCCAAGGCGGTGCTTTGCGAGGACATGCCAGAGCAAACAGCCGACGGCGTGACCTACGTGCAAGTGGAAAGCACGGAAGACGCGGTGGGCAAGGTGGCAACACTTTTCCATGGCGACCCAACGAAGCACTTGATACTCGTGGGAGTGACCGGCACAAACGGCAAGACTACAATCGCCACATTATTATATAATATGTTTCGCGAGTTCGGCTACCGTTGTGGCCTTCTCTCCACCGTGTGCAACTATATAGACGGCAAGCCTATACCGACCGACCACACCACTCCCGACCCGATAGAGCTCAACGAACTCTTGGACGAGATGGTAAAGGCCGGATGCCAATACGCCTTCATGGAATGCTCGTCGCACGCCATTCACCAGAAGCGCATAGGCGGACTGAAATTCGCCGGAGGCATCTTCACAAACCTCACGCGTGACCACCTCGACTATCACAAGACGTTCGAGAACTACCGCGATGCCAAGAAAGCGTTCTTCGACGGACTGCCCAAGTCGGCATTCGCCATCACCAACGCCGACGACAAGAACGGCATGGTAATGGTGCAAAACACCAAGGCCACCGTCAAGACATACTCCATCCGCCAGATGGCAGACTTCCGCGCCCACATCATAGAGATGCACTTTGCCGGAATGTATCTTGAGGTGGATGGCCACGAGGTTGGCGTGCAGTTTATAGGCAAGTTCAACGTGTCCAACCTGCTCGCCGTCTACGCCGCCGCCCGCATACTGGGCAAGGAGCCGGAGGAGATTCTGGTGGCACTGAGCACGCTCCACAGCGTGAGCGGCCGCCTGGAGCCAATATCCTCGCCGACAGGCATCACCGCCATAGTGGACTACGCCCACACGCCCGACGCCCTTGAGAACGTGCTCAACGCCATACACGAGGTGCTCAACGGAAAGGGACACGTCATCACGGTGTGCGGAGCCGGAGGCAACCGCGACCACGGCAAGCGACCACTCATGGCACAAGAGGCGGTGAAGCAGAGCGACAAGGTGATCATCACAAGCGACAACCCAAGGTTCGAGGAGCCACAGGCCATCATCGACGACATGGTGACAGGACTCGACAAGGAGCAGATGAAGAAAGTGGTAACCATCGTGGACCGCAAGGAGGCCATAAAGACGGCATGCATGATGGCACAAAAAGGCGACGTGGTGCTCGTGGCAGGAAAAGGCCATGAAAACTACCAGGAGATAAAGGGCGTGAAGCATCATTTCGACGACAAGGAAGTGCTGCACGACATTTTCAATAACTAAGAAAAGCAACAAACAAATAGTCCATATAGACAACCATGCCTATATGGACTATAATCACAGACTACAGAAAATGTTGTACTATCTTTTTCGTTTTCTTGAGCAATTTGGCATATCAGGCTCAGGAATGTGGGGTTACATCTCGTTCAGGGCGCTCCTGGCGCTCATCCTGTCGCTCGTAATCTCAGCATGGTTTGGCGAGAGGTTTATCAAGTTTCTCAAGAAGAAACAGATCACGGAAACCCAGCGCGACGCGAAGATCGACCCCTATGGAGTGAAGAAGATCGGCGTGCCATCCATGGGAGGCGTCATCATCATCGTATCCATACTCATACCCGTGCTCCTGCTCGGCCGACTGAGAAACATATACCTCATCCTGATGATCGTCACCACGCTGTGGCTCGGATTTCTCGGCGGACTCGACGACTTCATCAAGATCTTCCGCCGCAACAAGGAAGGGTTGAAAGGCAAGTACAAGATCATAGGGCAGGTGTCTATCGGCCTGTTTGTCGGGTTGACCCTATGGATGTCGCCCGACGTGAAGATGAACGAGAACCTCACCGTGAGCCGGCAAAACGGCCAGGAAGTGGTGGTGAAACACCGCAGCGTGGCCCACAAGTCGCTGAAGACCACCATACCTTTCGTGAAAGGCCACAACCTCGACTACTCCAAGATAATGTCGTTTTGCGGCAAATACAAGACGGCGGCAGGCTGGATATTGTTTGTGGTGATGACCATCCTCGTGGTGACGGCGGTGAGCAACGGTGCCAATCTCAACGACGGCATGGACGGCATGTGCGCCGGCAACTCGGCGATAATAGGCGTGGCGTTGGGCATACTTGCCTACGTCAGCTCGCACATACAATTCGCCGCCTACCTCAACATAATGTATATCCCCGGCACCCAAGAGCTCGTGGTGTTCCTGTGCGCGTTCATAGGCGCGCTGATAGGATTCCTGTGGTACAACGCCTATCCCGCGCAAGTGTTCATGGGCGACACGGGCAGTCTCACCATTGGCGGCATCATCGGCGTGTGCGCCATCATCATCCACAAGGAGCTGTTGCTGCCAATACTCTGCGGAATATTCTTCGTGGAGAGCCTATCGGTGATAGTGCAGGTGTGGTACTACAAGCTTGGCAAGCGGCGCGGCATAAAGCAGCGCATATTCAAGCGCACGCCAATACACGACAACTTCCGCGTGACGCCTGAGCAGCTCGACCCAGAATGCAAATATCTCATCAAGAGCCCACGCTCGGCAAAGCACGAGGCAAAGATAACCATAAGGTTCTGGATCGTGACCATCATTCTCGCGGCAATGACAATCATCACATTGAAGATAAGATAAACAGATAATAAAATGAAACGCATAGTAGTCTTAGGCGCGGGGGAAAGCGGCGCGGGAGCCGCTGTCCTGGCGAAGAAAGAAGGTTTCGACGTGTTCGTTTCCGACATGTCAAAGATAAAGGACAACTATAAGAAGATGCTCGACGACCACGGCATTGAGTGGGAGGAAGGGCACCATACGGAGGAGAAGATCCTGAACGCCGACGAGGTGATAAAGAGCCCCGGCATACCAAAGGAAGCCCCCATGATACAGAAAATCATGAAGCAGGGCACGCATATCATCAGCGAGATTGAATTTGCCGGACGCTACACCAACTCGAAGATGATTTGCATAACGGGCTCCAACGGCAAGACAACGACGACTTCGCTGATATACCACATCTTCAAGAAGGCAGGCTACGACACCGGACTTGCCGGCAACATAGGGCGCAGCCTCGCGCTGCAAGTGGCGGAAGACCCGCATGAGTACTACGTGATAGAGCTGAGCTCGTTTCAGCTCGACGACATGTACAACTTCCACGCCAACATTGCCATCTTGCTCAACATAACGCCGGACCACCTCGACAGATACGACTTCAAGTTTGAGAACTATGCCGACGCCAAGATGCGCATAACGCAGAACCAGACGGCTGACGACAGCTTCATCTTCTGGAACGACGACCCCGTGATAAGGCAGGAGATGGAGAAGTTTGACATCCACGCCGTACTGTGCCCGTTCTCCGAAATCAAAGAAGAGGCATCGGTTGCCTACATAGAGCAAGGGGAGTACAAGATTGAATACCCCACCCCGTTCAACATGGAGCAGGAAGCCTTGTCGCTGACCGGCAAGCACAACCTCTACAACAGCCTTGCCGCCGGTCTCGCCGCCAACATAAGCGGCATAAAGAAAGACGTCATACGCAAGAGCCTCAGCGACTTCCCCGGCGTGGAACACCGTTTGGAGAAGGTGTGCAAGGTTGGCGGCGTGCAATATATCAACGACTCGAAGGCCACCAACGTGGACGCCTGCTGGTATGCTCTGGAGAGCATGCGCACGCCTACCATTCTCATCATTGGAGGCAAGGACAAAGGCAACGACTATAGCCACATCTTCGACTTGGTGAAGAAGAAGTGCGCGGGACTCGTATACCTTGGCGCGGACAACACCAAGTTGCACCAGAACTTCGACTCTCTTGGCATCCCCGTGCGCGACACCCACAGCATGGCCGACTGCGTGAAAGCCTGCTATGAGATGGCAAAGCCCGGCGACACCGTGCTGCTGTCGCCATGCTGCGCCTCGTTTGACCTGTTCAAGAACATGGAAGACAGGGGCGAACAGTTCAAGACGTTAGTGAGAAACCTGTAAAGGAATGTTTGTAAGACAAAAATGAGCAAACGAATAAGTGGTATTTTCAAAGGCGACAAGGTCATCTGGATGGTGTTCTTCTTCCTTTGCATCATCAGCGCGGTGGAGGTATTCTCTGCCCTGTCGTCGCTGACGTATAAGACAGGAGACTACATCAGCCCGATGATAAGGCACTTGGGGCTCTTGCTTCTAGGCATATTCTTCATGATTGTCACCTTGAACGTACCGTGCCGGTACTTCAAGTTGGCAACGCCGTTTCTGATCATAGGTTGCTTTTTCGCATTGGTATGTGCCGACTTCTTCGGCCAAAGCATCAACGGCGCCGGACGATGGCTGTCTATCCTGGGAATAAAGTTCCAACCGTCTGAGATAGCCAAAGGCACCATGGTGCTAGCCACGGCGCAAATTCTCAGTGCCATGCAGACCGACCGTGGAGCCGACAGGCACGCCTGCCACTATATCATCATCATCTGGTTTCTGCTGGTGCCTCTCATATTCATCGAGAACCTGTCGACGGCAGCATTGCTCAGCGTGACGGTGTTCTTGATGATGTTCATTGGCCACGTGCCGGCAAGACAGCTCCTGCGCATAGTGGGCGGAGTTATCATCATACTTATCGTGTGCGTAACGGCGATATTCGCGATAGGCGACGACAAAGACGCAGACGGCAGCAAAAAGACCTACACGGAGATGGTGGCGAAAGACGGCAAAGTGGTCGAGGGCAACCAACGGCACGGAGTGTTGCACCGCATGGACACATGGAAAGCCAGAATCAAGAAGTTCAAGCCCCACGAATACATACCGCCAGAGAAAGTGGACCTCGACAAGGACGCACAAACGTCATACGCCAACATTGCCATAGCCTCAAGCAACTTCATAGGCAAGGGGCCTGGCAACAGCGAGGAACGCGACTTCCTGCCACAAGCATTTTCCGACTACATCTACGCCATCATAATAGAGGAGACAGGTCTCTTCGGCGCGTTTTTCGTGGCGATGCTTTACATCACCCTGCTCTTCCGCGTGGGCATCATAGCCAACCGATGCGAAAACAACTTCCCGGCCTTCTTGATCATGGGTCTGGGGTTGATGATCGTGATACAGGCGTTGTTCAACATGTGCGTGGCAGTGGGCCTCGTGCCCGTGACAGGACAACCGTTACCACTCATCAGCAGAGGAGGAACGTCAACGGTCATCAACTGCATATACATGGGAATGATACTCAGCGTGAGCCGCACGGCAAGAAAAAACACAGACTATGCCACCAAGAGCACCGCGACCATGGCGACAGTGGTCAAAATGCAAGACTACACAGAGGGGAAATAATTTAGGCGTAGAATAGTCACGATAAGAAAAAAAATGATTACTTTTGCCAAAAATGTACTAAAATGGAAAAAGAGCTAAGAGTCATCGTCAGCGGAGGAGGAACTGGTGGACACATATTCCCAGCCATCAGCATTGCCAACGCCATCAAGGCGAAGCATCCAGAAGCAAAGATTCTGTTTATAGGAGCCTTGGGGCGCATGGAGATGCAACGCGTCCCCCAGGCTGGCTACGAGATAAAGGGGTTGCCCGTGAAAGGCTTGGTCCGCCCCATCTATTCGCTGAAGAATGTCATTGTGGGCATCGACTTCATCAGGAGCAAGTTCATGGCCAAGCGCATAGTGCGCAAGTTCAAGCCCGACGTGGCAGTGGGAGTGGGCGGATACGCCAGTGCAGCCGCGCTCGATGCCGCTCACGCATTGGGCGTGCCATGCCTCATACAAGAGCAAAACTCCTACGCCGGCAAGACAAACAAGTTGCTCGCCAACGGAGCGAAGAAGATCTGCGTGGCATACAATGGCATGGATAGATTCTTCCCTGCCGACAAGATAATAATGACCGGCAACCCGGTGAGGCAGAACGTGGTCAACGACAACATCTCAAAGCAAGAGGCAAGAAAGAAGTTCGGGCTCGACCCCGACAAGAAAACCATCTTGCTCGTTGGCGGAAGCCTTGGCGCAAGAACCATCAACGACAGCATGAGGCTTCACCTGCAAGAGGTGAAAGACGCCAACGTGCAGTTCATCTGGCAGACAGGCAAATACTACAACGATGAGATGAACAAGGCGGTGGGCGACTTCGGCGAGATGCCCAACCTGAAGGTTCTCGACTTCATCACCGACATGGGCGCGGCCTACAACGCCGCTGACCTCGTGATAAGCCGTGCCGGAGCAAGCTCAATAAGCGAGTTCTGTCTTATAGGCAAGCCCGTGATACTCGTACCAAGCCCCAACGTGGCAGAGGATCACCAAACCAAGAACGCCATGGCACTCGTCAACAAAGACGCTGCCATATACGTGAAAGACGCGGAAGCGCCCGAAGTGTTGCTCAAGCGCGCGCTGACAATAGTAAACAACGACGAAAAGCTCAAGTCGCTAAGCGAGAACATAAAGAAGCTTGGCTTGCCAAACTCCGCCGATGTCATTGCCGACGAGGTGCTTAAACTCGTGCGTTGAACACTATAAACACAAAACAAGACAAGAAGTAACAAGGAATGATCGAAATGGAACTGAAGGACATTAAGTCAGTATACTTTATTGGTGCCGGCGGCATAGGCATGAGCGCAATAGAAAGATATTTCACACACCGCGGGGCTGTGGTGGCAGGCTATGACCGCACGCCATCCAACCTCACACGCCAGCTGGAGAAGGAGGGCATACTCATCCACTACGATGAGAACGTGGAAGAGATTCCACACGCATGCAAGGACAAGGCATCGTGCCTAGTGGTATACACGCCTGCCATCCCAGCCACACACAAAGAGCTCAATTGGTTCCGCGACAATGGCTTTGAGGTGCAGAAGCGCGCGCAAGTGCTCGGTATGCTCACTCGCACACACAAAGGACTGTGCGTGGCGGGCACACACGGAAAGACTACGACATCGACCATGTGCGCACATATCATGCACCAAAGCCACGTAGACTGCAACGCCTTCCTCGGAGGCATAGCAAAGAACTACGGCACCAACTACATCCTTTCAGACACCAGCGACAACGTGGTAATAGAAGCCGACGAGTTTGACCGCTCATTCCACTGGCTGCGCCCGTGGATGACCGTCATCACCTCGACAGACCCCGACCATCTCGACATATATGGCACGAAAGAGGCTTACCTGGAGAGCTTCAGACACTACACTGAACTCATACAGCCAGGGGGTGCACTCATAATACATACCGACCTGGAAATGAAGGCCAACGTGCAGGAAAGCGTCAGGACCTACACTTACAGTCGCGACAAGGGCGATTTCCATGCCGAGAACATCGTCATTGAGGACGGAGAGATAACCTTCGACTTCATCTCGCCAAAGGGCAATATCACGGGTGTGAAGCTCGGCCAACCCGTGCCTATCAACATAGAGAACGGCGTGGCTGCAATGGCATTGGCACAGCTCAACGGCTGCACGGACGAAGAGATAAAGTACGGCATGAAGACATATCACGGTGTGGAACGCAGGTTCGACTTCAAGATTCGCGACAACCGCCACGTGCTGCTCTCCGACTATGGCCATCACCCGAAGGAGATTCTCCAATGCGCCAAGAGCCTGCGAGAGATTTACCCAACACGCAAGATTACCGCAATCTTCCAGCCGCATCTCTACACCCGCACACGCGATTTCTACAACGACTTTGCCGACGCGCTGAGCCATTTCGACGAGGTAATACTCACGGAGATTTACCCGGCACGCGAGCAACCAATACCCGGAGTGACGTCAAAGCTCATCTACGACAACCTCAAGCCAAACGTGGAGAAGAGCGTCATAAACAAAGCCGACGTGCTGGACCTCGTGAAGAGCCGCGACTTTGATGTCCTCGTGACATTGGGAGCAGGCGACCTCGACAACATGGTGCCAGAGATAGAGAAGATAATAAAGGAAAAATAACACACACAACCACAACACCGGATGCGCGTAAACTGGAAAAAGACATTGCTCGTGGGCAGCGACTTGGTCTTAGGGGCCTATATCGTTGTAGCCATGACGGCTTTCAACAAGCCCGACGGCGAAACCATTACCTGCGAGCAAGTGGACATCAATATCCAGGACGAGGCTGTCAACGGTTTCATCTCTCCAAAAGAGATCAAGAACAGGCTCACGAAGAACGGTCTGTACCCATTGAAAAAGACGTTCAAGGAGATCGACACAAGAGAGATAGAGGGAACACTCCGCCAAAGTCCGTTCATCAAGAACGCACAATGCTACAAGACACAGGATGGGCATGTGTGGATAACGCTCACACAGCGAATGCCCACGCTGCACATAATGGCAGACAATGGCGACGACTATTACCTCGACGATGACCATCGCATCATGCCCAATTCCCACTACACAAGCAACCTTATCATTGCTTCGGGACGCATAGACAGATGGTTTGCGCGCAACTACATTTCCTTCCTTGCCGATGCGATTATGGCAAACGAGTTTTGGCAAAATCAAGTGGAACAGATAAACGTGCTCCCCGATGGCGGCGTGGAACTCATACCGCGAGTGGGCGACAACATCATCTATTTGGGCCAACTGCCTCAAACGAAACTGATTGCGCAAAGAAAGCAACTCGTCACCGACTTCGCCAACCAGAAAATGGACAAACTGGAGAAGTTCTACAAATATGGTCTGTCGCAGGCAGGGTGGAACAAGTATTCCTATATAAACGTGGAATTTGACAACCAGATTATTTGCAAGAAAAAGAGAAAAGAATAAAGTAGACATACTCCAATGGCAGAATTTACAGTAGCAATAGAGTTAGGATCATCAAAGATCACTGGCATAGCAGGCAGGAAGAATACAGACGGCAGCATAAGCGTTCTTGCCATTGCCCAGGAGAACGGCGAGGCGTGCATACGCAACGGCGTGGTCCGCAACATAGAGAAAACCGTGCAAGCCCTTTCCAACATTATAAAAAAGTTGGAGGCAACACTCAAGACACACATCGCGCATGTCTACGTGGGCTTTGGTGGGCAATCTATCATGGGCGTGAAGAACACCAACGTCAGGGAACTGTCAACAGAGAGCGAGGTGACACAGGATATGATCAACGAGCTCATGGATGCCAACAGAAGCATGCAGTATCCCGACAAGCAAATCCTTGACGCGGTAACATTGGAATATAAGGTCGACAACCAGTACCAAGCAGAGCCGCCTGTCGGAGTGCCCTGCAAACGGCTGGAAGGCAACTTCCTAAACATATTATGCCGCAGGGAGTTCTACAGGAGGCTAAAAAAATGCTTCGACCAAGCCAACATAAGCATACTCGACATGTATATCTCGCCTCTCGCCCTTGCCGACAGCGTGCTGACCGACGCGGAGAAGAGGGGCGGCTGCGCGCTCATTGACTTGGGTGCCGACACGACAACCGTCAGCATCTTCCACCGCAATATCCTGAGAAAGCTTTCCGTAATACCATTGGGAAGTGCAAATATAACGAAAGACATTGCCTCGCTGCAGATAGAAGAGGGCGATGCCGAGAGGATGAAACTCAAATACGCGAGTGCTTTTACCGACGGCAACGACATTGACACTACAAGACATTACGCCATCGAATCGGACAGATTCATTGAGATGAGCAAATACGTAGAGATAGTCGAGGCTCGCACAAGGGAAATCATAGAAAACGTGAAGAGCCTCATCCCCGACGAATACTCGGAGAAACTCTTGGGCGGCATCATCCTCACAGGTGGTGGAAGCAACATGAACAATATAGAACGGGCGTTCAGGCTCTATACACACACAGAGAAAATAAGAACCGTAAAATTTGTCAACGACACGATTAAGTCGAGCAATCCTTTGGTCAATGCCAAGGACGGAAGGCTATGTACAGTGCTCGCGATCTTGTCGAAAGGCGACCAAAACTGCGCTGGCAATGACATAACAAGCAACTTGTTTGAAAACACGCAAACACAGACTGCGGCACAATCTGGTCAAACCGCCACCGCGCAGATGGCCAATGGCAGGATAATTGACGAAGCACCCAAAGTCGGTGCGCAAGACAAACCAAAGGTCGAAGACCACATTAAAGCGGAAGCCAGCACACAAAAAGAGCAAGACGCCACCCCAAAGCAGCCGCATAAGATTTGGAAAAAATTCGGCGACTTCTTCAAGAAGATGACTGAGCCAGAAGACGAATAAACACATAAAACACAGACTGGAAGGAAAAAATGGCAGACAACAATAACACGCAAAATACAGACACGCAAAAGCCGTCAATCCTCGACTTTGGCGATCCAAACAAGGAAAACAGCATAATCAAAGTGATTGGCGTTGGTGGCGGAGGCGGAAACGCCGTCAATCATATGTATCGCGAAGGCATTCACGACGTGTCGTTCGTGCTATGCAACACTGACGCGCAAGCTCTCAACGACTCGCCCGTGCCAGCCCACTTGCAACTTGGAAGTGAGGGACTTGGAGCCGGCAACAGGCCTGAGCGTGCTCGCCAAGCCGCGATGGACACCATCGACAAGATTAAAAGTATGCTCAACGACGGCACCAAGATGGCATTCATCACTGCCGGAATGGGAGGTGGCACCGGCACCGGCGCCGCTCCAGTGATTGCGCAAGTGAGCAAGGACATGGGCATCCTGACCGTTGGTATCGTCACCATTCCATTCCGTTTCGAAGGCTACAAGAAGATCAACCAAGCCCTCGATGGCGTTGAGGAGATGGCAAAGCATGTCGACGCATTGCTCGTAATAAACAATGAGCGCTTACGCCAAATTTATCCCGAGCTTCCACTCGTCGACGCTTTCGGCAAGGCCGACGACACCCTTAGCGTGGCGGCAAAGAGCATAGCCGAGATTATAACAACCCACGGACTCATCAACCTTGACTTCAACGACGTTAAGACCGTGTTGAAAGACGGTGGTGTCGCTATAATGAGCACCGGATACGGCGAAGGAGAGGAACGCGTAAAGAAAGCTATTGAAGACGCGCTCAACTCGCCCTTGCTCAACGACAACAACGTGTTCAATTCCAAGAAGATACTCCTATCGATTGGTTTCTCAAGCGAGAAGAAGGAGAACCAAGGCTTCATGATGGAAGAAATGAACTACGTCAACGACTTCATGGAAAAGTTTGGCGAAGACTTCGAAATCAAGTGGGGTGTCTCCATCAACCCAGACTTGGGCAAGAAAGTGAAAGTAACCATCCTTGCCACAGGATTCGGCGTTGAGGATGTGGAGCCCGACGAGGAAAGAAGGCGTCGCGACAGAGAACGCAAAAGCCACAACCAGGAAGATGAGAACAAAAAGATAAAGCGCCAAGAGAGAATGGACCATTATTATGGTGGCGACGGCAACAATTCTCTCCGCAAACGCCGTCCGAACATTTATATCTTCCGGCCCGAAGACCTCGACAACGACGACGTTATACTCGCAGTGGAAAGCTCGCCTACCTACAAGCGCACGTCACAGACACTTGAGGAGATAAGGAAACAAAGCTGCGCCGGAGCGGGTGAAGAAAAAGTGGAAGACAAGGGCGAGGCACAGCCATGTGTAATCAGCTTTGCATAGTTGGACTGATCAAAATAGCTCCCTCAATACTTCCAAGGAGCGCAACACCGGAAAATTCGGCACATGAAGGCGGTAATACGCCATGATGACGTCCAAACAACGATTACGGTCGTCGCGGCTCATGCGGAAAAGTCGCATGTTGTCGAAATTCATCCGCGCAAGAAGCAAGATTCGACGCGAATCATCAGGATTGAGATAGTCTGGATGAGACGGACACGTCATGGTAAAGCTACCGTCACGCAAGTCGAACCACGCTCCATTGCTATAACCGTCAAGATTGGGGTAAAAGCCAACAAAGAGAGAGACGCGAATCATAAAGACAAGATGGAAATTGGCAAAACCGTCCACGGCATTGTCGAGCCACAACAAGCTCTTCTCCGTGAACTCTTCAAGCTGGTTTCCATCTTGTTCGCATTTGGTGGCATACACAAGAAACTCCGCCAAGAACAACCCGATGGACAACTTATAGGCATCGAAGGGTATTGATACAAAAGGACGAGTCATGCGCACATCCTTTATACGCTGAAGCTCCATATTTGGACGATAGTCAAAGACGATGTCAAGCAGCGTCAAAGGCTGAAACAATTGTTTTTTTATCTTTCCCCTATTCGTCTTCGACAAACCGCACGCAAACGACACCCTGCCAACGCTCGCCGTCAGCATGTCCACAATCATCCTAGAGTCACCATATCTAACGGTTCGGAGCACTATTGCCTTGGTCTTAACTTCCATATTAGTGGCAAATGTAAGAAAAATCAAGCATTTAAAGAAAATTATTGGCAGAAAATTTTGCCACATAATAAAAAAGCAGTAACTTTGCACCCGCTTATCAAGAGCGATGGTCCATTCGTCTATCGGTTAGGACGAGAGATTTTCATTCTCTAAAGAGCAGTTCGACTCTGCTATGGACTACTTCTCTTTTAGCGATATTACACCGAAATAATAAAGAATAAAGATAAAGATGGCAAATCACAAATCGTCAATCAAGAGGATCCGTCAGACAAAGGTCCGCACTTTACACAACAAATACTATGCGAAGACGATGCGCAACGCCGTGCGCAAGCTCCGCGCCACCACTGACAAGGACGAGGCTGTTAAGCTCTATCCTTCAGTGCAGAAGATGCTCGACAAGTTGGCTAAGACCAACATCATTCACGCAAACAAGGCCGCAAACTTGAAGTCAAGCCTTGCAGCCCACATCAGCAAGCTCGGCTAAGCCACAACTTGCATAAAGAAAGGAAAAAAGCATAAAGCCGCTTCTCCGTAAGGAAAAGCGGCTTCTTTTTGTTCTTTTTTGTCACATTTTATTAGCTTGATTATCTTTTTTTTAGTACCTTTGCAAGGTAAAACAAGCTCATAAAAATGGCAGAGAATCAACATCCTGAAGATAATTATTCAGCCTCCAATATCCAAGTTTTGGAAGGCTTGGAAGCCGTGCGCAAACGTCCGGCAATGTACATCGGCGACATATCCGAGAAAGGACTCCATCACCTCATCAACGAGACTGTGGACAACTGTATCGACGAGGCCATGGCAGGCTACTGCACAGAAGTGGAAGTGACCCTGAATGCCGACGGAAGTTGCACCGTTGAAGACAACGGTCGAGGAATACCAGTGGACGAGCACAAGAAGCTCCACAAGTCTGCCCTCGAAGTGGTAATGACCGTGTTGCACGCTGGCGGCAAGTTCGACAAGAACTCGTATAAGGTCTCCGGTGGTCTGCACGGCGTGGGCGTGAGTTGCGTCAACGCCCTTTCCACCCACATGATGGCGCAAGTCTACCGCGACGGTCATATCTATCAACAGGAATACGAGAAAGGAAAGCCACTGTATGCCGTAAAGGTTATAGGCGAGACCACTAAGCGCGGCACACGCCAGCAGTTTTGGCCAGACCCGACGATTTTCTCTACTGTCACATTCCAGTGGGACATCGTCTCACGTCGTATGCGCGAGCTCGCATATCTTAACGCAGGCGTAAAGATAACGCTCACCGACCTTCGCCCCGACCCGGAAACTGGTAAGACACGCCAGGAAGTGTTCCATGCCAAGGATGGTCTCAAGGAATTTGTGAAATACATCGACCGCCATCGCCAGCATCTCTTCGACGACGTAATCTATCTCAAGACCGAGAAGCAAGGTGTGCCTATCGAGATAGCCATAATGTACAACACCGACTACTCGGAAAACCTGCACTCCTATGTCAACAACATCAATACCATAGAAGGCGGCACACACGTCACGGGCTTCCGTATGGCACTCACACGCGTATTGAAGAATTATGCCGACACCGACCAGCAGATAAAGAAGCAGATTGAGAAGGCAAAAATCGAGGTTGCAGGAGAAGACTTCCGCGAGGGTCTTACGGCAGTTATCAGCATCAAGGTGGCAGAACCTCAGTTTGAGGGTCAGACAAAGACAAAGCTTGGCAACAGCGAAGTGTCAGGAGCCGTAAACCAGGCCGTGGGCGAAGCGTTGACCGACTACCTTGAGGAGCATCCCGACGAGGCGCATAAGATTTGCGAGAAGGTTATCCTTGCTGCCACAGCACGTATAGCTGCACGCAAGGCACGCGAAAGCGTACAGCGCAAGACTGTGATGGGCGGCAGTGGTCTGCCCGGCAAACTCGCTGACTGCTCCAACAAAGACCCGAAAGACTGTGAGATATTCCTTGTCGAGGGCGACTCGGCAGGCGGATCGGCAAAACAGGGCCGCGACCGCTATACACAAGCCATTCTGCCGCTACGAGGAAAGATCCTCAACGTGGAGAAAGTGCAATGGCACCGTGTGTTCGAGGCAGAGTCGGTGATGAACATCATCCAGAGCATTGGCGTGCGCTTCGGAGTAGAGGGCGAAGACGACCGCGAGGCGAATATAGACAAGTTGCGCTACGACAAGATTATCATCATGACCGATGCCGATGTCGATGGTTCACACATCGACACGCTTATCATGACCCTCTTCTTCCGCTTCATGCCTAAGGTCATTGAGGAAGGACATCTCTACATTGCCACTCCCCCACTCTACAAGTGCACGTATAAGAACAAGGTCTCGCAATACTGCTACAACGAACAGCAGCGTCAAGCATTCCTCGACAAGTACGGAAACGGACAAGAAGGCACGAGCATCCACACCCAGCGTTACAAAGGTCTTGGTGAGATGAACCCAGGTCAGTTGTGGGAGACCACAATGGACCCGAAGACCAGACTCCTGAAACAAGTGACCATTGAGAACGCCGCCCAAGCCGACGAGATTTTCTCCATGCTTATGGGTGACGACGTGGAACCACGCCGCGAGTTCATCGAGGAGAACGCCGCCTACGCCAACATTGACGCATAGGACCTAGAAGACAAGAAGACAAGTAAAACTCCGGGCACGACACGTGCCCTACATATATCAACGAGGGAAGATTTAAGATGGAATATGACACCAAGAAGAAGAACATTTTTGTTCGATGGGTCTCCGTCTTAAATCTTCTTTTTTTATTTGTCTTTAGCCAAGCCTTTGCCATGGCCTCCGACTTCAATACCCCCTGGATATTCGCTCAACAAACAGACAGCCTTTCGCGCGTCTTCTTCCGTAAGACATTCCTCTCACAGGGCATGCCGCGTCAAGCGAAGCTCACCGTTGCCACGACGGGTTACTGCAAAGTGTATGTTAACGAATGCAAGATAGGCACGTCGCCTTACCTGCCTCTTCGAAATGAGAACGACACCGATGCTGTGGAGCAAACTTTCGACATCACGCCTTACATGAGAGGCGACAGCAACGTCGTGGCTGTAATCTATTCGCCTTTGCCAAATCATACAGCGAAAACGCGAAAGCAGATAGCCTTAAACCTCTACGGCACCGACTGCGAGCAACGCAACTTCTGTGTGCAAACAGACGCGTCATGGCTTTGCCGAGAATCTTATTCGAGGATAATGCCAAACGGAACGGAGGTGATAGACGGAAGAAAGCGTGACACGCAATGGAAAACTGCGACTATCTACGACAACGCGCTGTGGGTACACGCAGAGGAAGCAGAAGACAACGCCACGTCAAGATATGCCAAAGAGACACTGCTGCCAAAGATAGACCATGTGGACACGTGGTATGGAGACAGCATCCACGGCAACGCCATCTTGCCGTCCTACGGCTTATACGGCTTCTGCAGGGCAACACTTAGAGGAGCGAGAAAAGGAGAGAGAATAAGGCTCGGCAACCTTCTCTACATCTGCAACGGCAAGTTAGACGAACAGGCTTTCCCAGAGTTTGGGGCCGATTATATGAGAGGCATCAACGTCTCTGGCAAAGCAAGCAGAATAACCACACTTGAGATGATATACATAGGTAAACAAAATCCATCAATTTACCACTGACTATGAAGATGAAAAGTGAAATGCAGTCTATCACGATAGAGAGCGTGAAACAAGTCGCCACTTGCCAATGCCTTGGCAATGACCTCGCGCTCATCGACGAGTGCCATTCGGTAATTTTCCCCGTCGAGGCAAAGCGTCTCGAATGTTTTGCATTCGCCTTTTGCGACAAAGGTTATGTGAAATACAAGATCGACACCATCCCACAAACCGTAACTGCAGGCAACTGCATCATCGTAAGCGCCGGACAGGTCATCGACGACGTGAAGATAAGCGAGGACTACGAAGGTCGCGTGGTCTTCATCTCGCAGCAATATGTGCAAGAAGTGCTCACGGGCATGCACGGCTTGTCTTCCATCTTCTTGTTCTCGCGCCTCCATCCCGTGTTCAGCATGAGCCGCGACGAGGCACGCAACATTCTGAGCTTCTACCTGCTCATCAGACAAAAGATAGGCGAGACTGGCCATAGGTTTCGTCGCGACACGGTGAAGGCCCTTATCCAAGCCTTTCTCTACGACGCTGGCAACATCTTCTGGAAGGTGTTCGACAACGAGGAGGGCAAAAGCACACGCAACGAGGAGATTTTCATGCAATTCATCGGCATGGTAGAGAAGCACTTCAAGTCTGAGCGTCGCGTCACATGGTATGCCTTGCAGTTGCACATGACACCCAAGCACCTTTCTGAGACAATAAAGAAGGTGAGCCGGCAAACCCCAGGCGAATGGATCGACAACTATGTCATGCTCGAGCTCAGGGTCTTGCTGAAAAACAGCACGTTGTCCATCAAGGAGATATCGGAGAAGATGCACTTCCCCAACCAAAGCTTCTTGGGAAAATATTTCAAGCAGCACACCGGACTATCGCCCAAGGAGTACCGCAACCAATAACTTGCCCCTGACTGAAACAAGCCATGGCATTGCGTCCCCGTGACCGTGGCTTGTCGACTCATTCCAAGACTTGCGACGCCACCTCTTCCAACTCCTTGTACCAATCCTCGCCAAAACGCTGAATAAGAGGACCTTTAAGAAACTGATAGACACGCATGCCTAATTTCCGCCCGAGGACCACAGCATCGTGGCACACGTCCCATCGGTTGTAATTGATGCCAACGAGACCCATGTTGAACTTCTTCTCGCGAATTGGGTACAACGCGCACGAAATGGGTTTGCACCACTTGGTTCGCCCGTCGCGGAAGGCGCGCTCAAAGGCGCAAAGGCAACAGTGGGGTATGGTTGAGCCATCGTTGAAATCCTTGATGTCATGATAACAAGTGAAGACGCAATCTTTCTTGCCCACGATGCTCGTCACGAGTTCACCGTCGTTGTCGGTATACGCCACTCCCTGCTTGTCTATCACACTTTGCGCCGATGCTGATAGGTCGCCCCACACGGCATCGAGATTTTCTTCCATGGCGGCTATCTCGTCTATGGTGACAGGCGCGCCAGCGTCACCCTCAATGCAACAAACGCCCTTGCACTTCGACAAGTCGCAGCAAAAACACTCCGTGATGATGTCGGGCGAAACCAGCACGTTGCCTATCTGTAAAATATGAAGTTCTTTCATCGTCACCAATCTATCTCTGTCTCGCCATTTGCCTTTAAATACTCATTACACCTTGAGAACTGGTGTTGACCGAACCATCCTCCACGGTTGGCGGAGAGCGGAGAAGGATGCACCGACTCGAGTATCAGATTCTTGTCTTGGTCTATAAAGCCTCGCTTGCTCCGCGCGAAACCACCCCATAGCATGTAGACTATATGCTCCCGATGTGCCGACAATGCCTTGATGGCGGCATCCGTGAAGAAACTCCACCCCAACCTCTGATGGCTGTTGGCAAGATGCGCCCTAACGGTGAGCGTGGCATTGAGCAGAAGAACGCCCTGACGTGCCCACCGCGTCAAGTCGCCGTCTGCGGGGACGGGCTTGCCAAGGTCTGACTGTATCTCCTTGAAGATGTTGACAAGCGATGGCGGCATCATTGTGCCTTTGGGCACGGAGAAGCTAAGCCCCATGGCCTGCCCTGGCTCATGGTAAGGGTCTTGCCCTATAATCACGACCTTCACCTTGTCGAATGGTGTCAGGTTAAAAGCATTGAATATGAGCTGTCCCGGAGGGTAACAAGTCGTGACCTTGTATTCTTGCCTCACGGCGTCGGTGAGTTGCTTGAAGTAGGCAGCGTCAAACTCCGGCTGCAAATACTCCTTCCACGAAGGTTCTATCTGTACGTTCATAAGCGAGATTGTTAGCGTGTCTTGGCAAAGAAATCGGCGGCATACCGCCCCATTTCCTTATATCCTGACGCATTGGGATGCAGGCTGTCGGCAAGGCAGAGATCCTTGCGAAGGGCTGTCGGTGCCTTGGGATCACGCATGAGCGCGTCGAAATCAATGAAGCCGTCGGCCACCTTTTGCGTCCTTATCCATTGGTTCACTATGCGCCTGCCCTCCTCATGGTCAGCGCTATAGTAAGAGCTGCCCCGCATGGGCAATATCGTGGCGAGGTACACCTTCTTGCGTTTCTGGTGGCATTTCTCTATCATGTTCCTATATTCCATTATGAGGTTGTAAGCCGTTGCCACTCCGTAGCGACTTGTGCCGAGGTCATTGATGCCCTCAAAGATCACCACGTCGGAAACGCCATGCTGCTCCATTATGTCACGGTCGAAACGCGTCTTCGCCGCCTCGCCATAACCGCTGTTGGTGAGCACGCGGTTGTTGCCTATGCCAAGGTTGAGCACTCCCCACTGCAAGGCTATGCTCTTCTTGTTTTCGGCTTTCAGCCTTTCTTCCTCCTTCTGCCTGTAGGGTCCGTTGAGCCAATAGCTCATCTCGTCGGGCCAACGGTTATTCTGGTCTGTTGTAGCTCCCTTGCCGTCGGTTATGCTGTTGCCTATTATGGCTATGCCCCGCACATTGTTTGCCATCACCTCCAGGGCAGCGATATTAAACCATTTCTCATATTTGAACGCCTTTGAGAAATCCGTCTCCGGCGTGCTTGCTCCTTTCAATATGTAGCTCGTCGTGCGCGATCCCATGTGCACAGTAGGCATCTTGGGTGCCGTCTCATAATTCAGCGTTATGGCCACCTTCTCCAATGGCCTAAGATCAAACACCAACGCGTCTGAGAAAAGGCTCTTGCCGGGCTGGATAGTGACGCCTTCCTTTCCGCCGAACTTAAAATACCTGGCTGTCTTTGGCTCAATGCGTGAGGAGTCGAGCGAATGGGCTATGTAAACACTGCGAAGCGTCACCGGCTCCGTCGACAAAACGTTGCTCAACTGCAATCTGATGGTCTTGCCTCCTGCCGACACTTTCACGATTTGCCTCACCGAGCGGTCGCTCATCTGGTTATTGTAAGGCATGAAAGCCTTTACGGGCACTTGCATAGCCGTGGCCCACGTCCCCTTCCACTCGCCTATCACTGTGCTGAAGTCGGCTGGATGCCTTGCCTCGGCGTAAAAAGGCAAGCACAACATTAAGAAAAGCAGCAATTTGCGCATCATATCGACTGCAAAGTTACTGCTTTTCCTATATATAATAGCAAAAAAGTTTCTTTTCTTATTTGGCTATCTTCTTTCCGCCAACGATGTATATGCCATGAGGAAGCGTCTGCAAGTTGTCGCCAACTCGTTTTCCGTCAAGGGTATACACCGCATTGTCTGTCTTGCGAATGCCTATGCACACTTTTCCAATGCCTGTAGAAGTGCCTGATTTCTCACGTTTCACCACCAAATCGTCGAGGAAGAAACGCTTTGATGGCACAAAGGTTATGGTGCATCTGCCCGAGCCTTTCACACGTAGGCCGTATTCAGTCCATTCGCCTTTCTTCATCGTCAGGTTGCCATTGTCCAAAAGCTCAACGTCGCTACCACTTACAGTGACCGCAAGGCTCGTGCCGTCGTTTGTGGCATTCCAGCCTGCCGCACGAAAAGTGATGACAGCGGTGTCGCCCTGAAGGGTGAATGCCGGGGTTATCACAGTTCCAGAACTTGACTGACTGGTGTTTCCGAACCTTGCACACTTGTTGCCACCATACATATAGTTGCCCAAAAGACCATCGGTATGCTTCCAGCCATTGTTGTCGGGCGTGAAAACCGCGTAGGCTATGTTTCCGCTGAACGACCCGTCGTTGCCGCCCGTTCCCGCGCAACTGTCGAAGGTCTCCTTGAATAGTATGGAATCGTTTGTTTCGGTGCTACCACTTGTTGCCCAGCCAAACGAGAATGCCATAGTGCCGTCAGAGTTTTGCGTGATGTCGTAGACGCGGCTGTGCATCAAGTAGGAGCCGTCCGTGTTGGCGTTCCACACCGTGGCGGCAGGACTTGAATTGTCGGTCAAGCTGTCGCGAGTGGCGTATGGATAAGCGGCGTTGTATCCCACCTCAAGGTTGTTGGCATGGAAAATGGTGATGCGTTGGTGAGTATTGTAGGATGGCGTTGTGCAGCCTTCCACGTAATACCCTCCATTGGTGGAGTTCACGGCGTTCCAGTCCCAAATGTCCTTGTCGTAATCAATATGCTCTATCAGGAATCCGCTGCCCAGGAGATACTTGTCGTAGCTCTTCTTCTGTCGATTCTCAAGGATGTAATACTCGTTTCGGTTGCCCTTGTTGTATATGATATAGGTCTGCCCCATGTCCACGAGTGGTGCCACGTCGTTTACCGTGGTAGCCTTGTCAAGCTCAATGGGCACGGTCCATCCGCACACCATCTTCTCATATCCCGAATAGCCAGCGGGCACATAGCCGTCACCGTTGTATGAGCCATAGTCCATCAAGTCCCAAGCTCCCATGCCGAAGTTGGTGCCGCCAGTGGTGGTGTCGTACATGTCGGGGAAGCCCATGCAGTGGGAAAACTCGTGGCAGAACGTGCCTATGCCCGACAGTGTCTTGTCGCTGTTAAGCTCCGAGGCGCAGGCATAAGTGCTTATGGTCACGCCATCGAGAGTCAGCGCCTCATCATAGTAGGCGAGCTTGTCCATGTGCGGCCATATAAGATATGAGTTGCCGGTGGTGTCGTGCTCGCCGTTTCCGGCATACACCACAAACACCTCTTCTACCTCACCGTCGCCATCCCAATCGTACTTGGAGAAGTCAACGCTTCCGTCCACCGCCTGGCAAGCCTCTCTCACCATCTCCGTGGCGCGTTCGTCGTTGCCGTATGAGTCGTTTTTGCCATAATAGCTATACCCATGCGACAGTGTCACGGGGCCTGCCACGTCGAAGTCGAGAAGAAACTGGCCGCCGCTCTGGGCCTTGAAATAGTCGCTTATAGAACCTTGGAAATTGTTCTCGCTATAGTTCTCCTCATTGGCAATGCGAGTATATAATGTCTGCGTGTCGCCAAACTTTGACGTGTCGAACTTAGTGTCGGAGAAATTCACCAAGATTATAAGTCCATGCCTTTGGCCTTGAAACTTGTTGACCTTGGCATTCGCCATGGCTTGCGTCTTTGCCTTCATGGCATTCTTTCGTTTCGCTGCCGCGAGCCGTCTTGCCGCTATTCGGCCCCTCGCCTCAGCCAACAACGCTCGCGGCTCCACGGCCTTTACTTTTCCGAGGCTGTCCACCGCGAAGCATGTGCCGTCTTCCGCTTGCCACCAATGGGCATGCTCGTCACCGCAAAGCCGTGCCTTCACCGACACGCCGTTTTTCAATTCAATGGTCCGCCACACGCCACGCTTGGCAGGCACGGCAAAAGAGCATGCCACCAGCATCAAAAGAGATGCCAAGCATGCTAAACGCTTTTTCATCATATCAATCTTGTTTTTTCCATTCTTCAATGCATCTCTTCTCGAGCGAGAAGTTCACGCCTACCTTTATGAGCTTACGGTTGTCAAGCGCGAACGGCTTGGCATAGCCCTTCTCCTCTATCTGCCTCAACGCGTCGTCAGCGCTGCCGTTGAGCTTGAACTCAAAGATGTATATATAGTCCTTGGTCTTCACCGTCATGTCCATGCGGCCGTTGCTCGTCTCGCGCTCCACCTCGGTATAGAAGCCAAGCATTCGGGAGATGAGATAAAAGGCATTCTGGAAATACAACTCGCTGTCGCCAACAACCTTATAGTCGGTATCGGCGAGCATGGTCTCCATTCTGAGCATGAAGTCATCCACAAGACCCAATTCCAGGTCATGTATAAACTTGCCTATAAAGAAAGCAGAGTCGCCTTGCTTCACGTTGGTATAGAAAGGAAGCAGATAGTCGGCAAAGCCTTCCTCCACTTCTTTATTGGGGAAGCCTAATGTATAAAAACCGAAGCGGTCGTCGTAAGCCTTTATCGTGAGGTAGCCGCTCTGGTAAATAAGGGGTATCGGGTTCTTCGACATCGAGTCGATGCTGTTGAGGAAGTCGCCCGTCACCTGTTCCCGGGTGAGGTCTGGCAGTGGATAGTTGTCTTGCTTCATCACCTCCACGAGGTAAGACGGCGTGCCGGTCTCAAACCAGTAGCGGCCGAATTTCTGCTTGCTGAGAGTGCTCAACAAGCTGAATGGATTGAAAACGCCAACGCCATATTCCACGAAATTATAGCCGTCATAGTCTTCCTTCAACCGTTCGAAGGTAGCCTCATAGCTTTTGCCGTACCTGTTGGCGAGTTCATGGATTGAACCTTCAAAGTATTTGTGTATTTCCTCTTCCGTAATACCACAGATTGTTTGGTAACGTTCGTCCATCGACAGGTCAATGAGGTTGTTCAAGTCGGAGAACACGCTCACCTTGCCAAACTTCGTCACGCCGGTAAGCAAGGCAAACTTGATGTATCCGTCCATCGATTTCAACACGCCGTAGAAGGCTTTCAAGGTTGTGCGGAAGCTGTCCTGCAATTCGGGATGGGCTATAGTTGCCAACAAGGGCTTGTCATACTCGTCCACCAAGATGACAATCCGCTTGCCGGTCTTCTTATAGGCTTGGCGGATGACATACTCGAAGCGTTGCCCTGCCTCGTGAAGCGACGGCAACGTGCCATATTGTTCCTCCAAGGGCGTAAGGAAGGTGTCGAGCTTCTCGTAGAGCGACTCTTTCGATTGGTATTCACCCACATTCAAGTCGAGATGGAATATCAGGTATTCCGTCCAGTCCTTCTCAAGTTGCTCTATCGCAAGGCCCTTGAACAGCTCTTTCTTGCCCGAGAGATATGCTTCCAGGGTGGAAATGAGCAAGCTCTTGCCGAACCGCCTTGGGCGGCTCAGGAAATAATAGCAGCCTTCGTTGACGAGCTTATATATCAATGCCGTCTTGTCAACGTAAACATATCCCTCTGTGCGAATCTTCTCAAAGTTCTGTATGCCTATGGGGTATTTCATGTGTCAATGTGTTGTTACCTTATAGCGTTTTCTCGTCTTATCAATCTTGTTTTTTCCATTCTTCAATGCATCTCTTCTCGAGCGAGAAGTTCACGCCTACCTTTATGAGCTTACGGTTGTCAAGCGCGAACGGCTTGGCATAGCCCTTCTCCTCTATCTGCCTCAACGCGTCGTCAGCGCTGCCGTTGAGCTTGAACTCAAAGATGTATATATAGTCCTTGGTCTTCACCGTCATGTCCATGCGGCCGTTGCTCGTCTCGCGCTCCACCTCGGTATAGAAGCCAAGCATTCGGGAGATGAGATAAAAGGCATTCTGGAAATACAACTCGCTGTCGCCAACAACCTTATAGTCGGTATCGGCGAGCATGGTCTCCATTCTGAGCATGAAGTCATCCACAAGACCCAATTCCAGGTCATGTATAAACTTGCCTATAAAGAAAGCAGAGTCGCCTTGCTTCACGTTGGTATAGAAAGGAAGCAGATAGTCGGCAAAGCCTTCCTCCACTTCTTTATTGGGGAAGCCTAATGTATAAAAACCGAAGCGGTCGTCGTAAGCCTTTATCGTGAGGTAGCCGCTCTGGTAAATAAGGGGTATCGGGTTCTTCGACATCGAGTCGATGCTGTTGAGGAAGTCGCCCGTCACCTGTTCCCGGGTGAGGTCTGGCAGTGGATAGTTGTCTTGCTTCATCACCTCCACGAGGTAAGACGGCGTGCCGGTCTCAAACCAGTAGCGGCCGAATTTCTGCTTGCTGAGAGTGCTCAACAAGCTGAATGGATTGAAAACGCCAACGCCATATTCCACGAAATTATAGCCGTCATAGTCTTCCTTCAACCGTTCGAAGGTAGCCTCATAGCTTTTGCCGTACCTGTTGGCGAGTTCATGGATTGAACCTTCAAAGTATTTGTGTATTTCCTCTTCCGTAATACCACAGATTGTTTGGTAACGTTCGTCCATCGACAGGTCAATGAGGTTGTTCAAGTCGGAGAACACGCTCACCTTGCCAAACTTCGTCACGCCGGTAAGCAAGGCAAACTTGATGTATCCGTCCATCGATTTCAACACGCCGTAGAAGGCTTTCAAGGTTGTGCGGAAGCTGTCCTGCAATTCGGGATGGGCTATAGTTGCCAACAAGGGCTTGTCATACTCGTCCACCAAGATGACAATCCGCTTGCCGGTCTTCTTATAGGCTTGGCGGATGACATACTCGAAGCGTTGCCCTGCCTCGTGAAGCGACGGCAACGTGCCATATTGTTCCTCCAAGGGCGTAAGGAAGGTGTCGAGCTTCTCGTAGAGCGACTCTTTCGATTGGTATTCACCCACATTCAAGTCGAGATGGAATATCAGGTATTCCGTCCAGTCCTTCTCAAGTTGCTCTATCGCAAGGCCCTTGAACAGCTCTTTCTTGCCCGAGAGATATGCTTCCAGGGTGGAAATGAGCAAGCTCTTGCCGAACCGCCTTGGGCGGCTCAGGAAATAATAGCAGCCTTCGTTGACGAGCTTATAGACCAATGCCGTCTTGTCAACGTAAACGTATCCCTCTGTGCGAATCTTCTCAAAGTTCTGTATGCCTATGGGGTATTTCATATCTATATGGGGTGTTATCTTAGCGAAGTTTTCTTATCCGCTTCGAAGTTACTAAGAAATTGGCATATAGGCAAATGTTTTTATGCAAAAACAATGCGGGGCAAGCCAAATGGCTTGCCCCGCATTTTATTATTCATAGCGTATGCCTTCGATGGCATCGCCATGCAAGAGTGTTTAATCTTACGATTGTGTCGTCATGGTTACTTCACGAACTTCACGTCGCGGATGAAGTCAGTGCCTGCACCGAACGAGCCAGCGCTCACGGTGTGGGTCCATACCAGCACGAACATGTTCTCGGATGCCAAGTAGCCGCCGAAACTGGTTGCGTTGGCTTCGTCAACATAATCGGCAGGATTGTTAGTAGCAGCTGCCCACTTGTAGGTTACCATGCCGTAGCTGCTATAGCTGAAACCAGCCTGCGTGCTTGCGAGCGAGCCACCATTGGAGGCGCACATCGTGAAGGTCTGCTTCTCGCCAGTCTCCTTGTTCCACTTGAAGTAGAAGTGGTAGCCGGAAACCTCGTCGACAGGCTCCATCATGCTCTTGATGCGGTAGATGTCGAGAGCTGGTGAATACTCGATTGTCACAGGCCACTGCGCACCAAAGAAGAACTCCTCGTCGTAGGTACCTGTAGCGAATGTCTCGTAGTCTTCCTTCACGACAGTCACGCTGTAGGTGCTGACCTCGCCGTTGTTCTTCTTGTAAGAGTTGGTATAGCTCTCCGGAATACGGATGTCAAAATGATAATCCGTGTTAAGGCTCATGTCTGCGGTTGGTGTCACAGCGATGGTTGCCAACGAGTCGCCGGCGGCGAAGTTGGCTGTCTCAGGCACCGTCCATCCCTCTGGCACGCTGACCTTCTCCACAGGCACGCTGAGGGTGCCGGATGTGGTGTGGCGGTTGAGCACCACTTCGAAGGTGGTAGCCGTCTTTGCCATCACGGGGTTGGAATAAGTCAGGAACGTCACGTTGTTCTCACCGGCAGGATCGCCCACCTTGTAGTCATCGTCATCGCTGCAAGCCGAGAAAGCGAACGCACCGAAAAGCATCGCGCCGACAACAAATAATTTATCTATTCTCATGATTAGTCTTATTTGGATGTGTTTACGTTGTTATTAGTCGGTCACGCCGTCGCGCAGGTTGCCGTTCTGGCCTGCCACTGGCAGCGAGCCACCCTCGTTGTCCACGATGCCGAGGTTGTTGTTTCTCTCGCTCTGTGGGAAACGCATGTTGAGCCATCCGTCGTCGGCAGCCATGTTGAACTGGTACTTGCTTGGGAAGTTGTTTGTCACACCCTGGTGGAAACGCACGATAGGCTTGCCCAGACGCTTGGCATCGGTAGAGAAGAAGCCCTCACCCCAAAGCTCTACACGGCGCTGGAACCAGATCTCGTCTGCGAGGGTCAGGCTGCGGCCATTGATATCGTAGCTGGGATCTCGATAGGTCTTCACGAAGTTGGTGAGGATCTCGCGAGCCTTTGCCTCGTTGCCGCTCTTGGCATAGCCCTCAGCAGCAATGAGATACATCTCCTCAATACGCATCAAGGGGAAGTCGCTCGTGTTGGTAGTGGCGCCCACGCCGTTCTTCATGCCGAACTTGATGTTGGAATAAGGCTCAAACGCAACCTTGCTACCGTCTGATGTAATGAAGTCGGCCATCTGGTCGCCCTTGGCCACAACACCCGTCGAAGGGTCTGTCCATGAGAGGTTTGCCCAGTTTGGAGAATGCTTCTCGGCATTGAGCCACCATCCCTTGCGCACGTCGGTTGCAGGAATCTTGTCGTAGAGGAGCTGGTTGATGACAGGAGTGTTGCCGGTAGCGGCAGCATAGCCGTCACCTGAGAAAGGAGAAGCCCAAGCCGCAGCGCACTGGTAGTTGGCATTTTTGTGGTCGGTAGCGTCAGCCTCGGTGCGGATCACAGCCCAGACCCATGCATGGCCGTCGCCCTTTGTCACATCGTCGAAGCCGGGCACGCTGACCTCTTCGCGCGTTGCAGGAGTGTAGCGTCCGCTGTTGATAACCTTCTCGGCATCGGCGGCAGCATCTGCCCAGTTGCCCATGGTGAGATTGGCGCGGGCACGCAAGCCGAGAGCCACGTCAACGTTGATGTATTGCTTGTTTGAGCGGTCGGCATCAAGGTGCTCCACGGCATAGTTGAGGTCGTTTATGATGACGGCATAAACCTGCTTCACAGTGGCGCGTGGGTTGTTGGTAGCGTCTACGCTGTCGGAAAGCAGAGGCACGCAAGGCTGGTCGGCAGCCTGCTCGTAGCCGAACTGGAAGAAAGGAGCCAGCATCATGTAGTCGTAGGCACGAATGGTTCTGGCTTGAGCCATATAGTTGATGGCAGTCTTGTCTTCAGTGTCGGCAGGATAAGAGCTTATCACCTGGTTGGCGACACCCATCTGCTTGTAAGGCGTTACGTAGCGGATGTAAGGGTTGGCGTAGTTGGAGTTGCGCGAAGACATCTCGCTGCACACCGAAAACCAGTTGTAGTTGTTGTCGCCGCAAGCTGCGTCAGCACCCTCAAGGTCGCTGGCGAGAAGTGCCATCACGAGACCGAAGTCGTCGGCGCGCGAGCCGCTGCTGAGGCCGCTCGTGCCGCCCTTGCCAATGTAGTTGAACATGCCGTCGAAGGTAGCCTTGACACGCTCGGGGATTACCTCGTTGGTTGCAAGACGCTGGTCGGCAGACAAATATTTGTTTCCCTCATACTCCTGCTCGTTGAGGTCGTTGCAAGCCGTCAATGTCAACATCGCGGCAGACGCCATGAGCAAGTATATCTTGTTTTTCTTCATTTGTGTGTTTTTTATTTTTAGTGTCGCCCCGCCCACTGAAGCCGGGGCGACCGTCGAACATCGTGTTTAGAAAGTCAGCTGTATGCCGGCGGTTATTGAGCGCATGGCAGGATAACCACCGCCACCGATAAGCGCTGAGCCGCTGGTGTAGCCGCCTACGCCCATGTAGGTGCGTGGGTCAAGACCCTTGCGGGCGCTGATGAGGAAGAGATTCTCTGCCGTGACATACACGCGGAGGTTATTGATGTAGACGCGCTGCATGAGCTGCTTGGGGAAGGTGTATCCCAACGACACGTTGTTGAGGTTGAGATAGTTGGAGCTCGTCAGGTAAGTGTCGACCGAAGTCTGGCCAAGGCTGCCGGCATCAGCTGCGAGCGACGACAGCACGGGGATATTGCTGTTTGGATTGGTCACAGCGTCCCAACCCTTGAGCACGTCCTTATGTAAGGTCTGACCACCGTTGCCCACCACGGTCATGTACTGCTGGTACATACCGTCGTAGATCTTGCCGCCAAGCTGGTAAGAGAACTGGAAGCCGAAGTCGAGCTGACCGCAGTTTTCGGGAGTCCACGTGAGGTTGAAGCCGAAGCCGCCATACAGCGATGGGTTCACATCGCCGAGGTCATACTGCGTGGCTGCGGTGGCATCGTTTGTTGTGGTCTGACCGGTGACATTGCCATCGGCGTCGGTCACGTCCTTATAGAAGAGAGGCTGGCCGTTTGTCTTGTCGACGCCTGCCGACTTGAGCATGTAAGCCTCATAGATGCTGCCGCCCACGCGGAGGATGGAGCTACTGCCCTTGATGCCGTTCTCCTTGACGCTCGGGTCGAGGTCGGTGATCTTGTTCTTGAAGTGGGTGAAATTCAAGTTGCCGTTCAAGGTCAGGCTGCGTGTCTTGATGATGTCGCCGTTGACGCTGAACTCGATACCCTGGTTGACCATCTCACCCACGTTGGCAGGATAGCTTACCACGGCTGAACCTGAAGACAACGGAAGGGTCTTCATGTAGAGAAGGTCGGAGGTTGTCTTGTGGAAGTACTCCACGCTACCGCTCAAGCGGCTGTTGAACAAAGCGAAGTCAACGCCGACGTTCCACTCTCCGCTCTTCTCCCATGTCAGCTCGGAGTTGCCACGGAACACCTGCACAGAACTGTAGCTGCCCTGCTGGCCGTCGGAACCCTCGGTATAGGAAATCTGATAAAAGTCAGACCAAGGATGGAAACGGAAGTTGTCGCGAGAGAGGTTCTGGCCCGAGTCCATATTGTCGTTACCCTGCACACCATAGCTGAGCTTGAGCTTCAAGAGGTTCACCCAGTCGGCCTTGAACCACTTCTCCTTGTTGATCTGCCAACCGGCTGACACTGACCAGAACGTACCCCAACGGTGACCGGGGGCGAAGATTGAGCTGCCGTCGCGACGGACAGACACCTCGCCGAAGTAGCGCTCGTCGTAGTTGTAGTCGCCACGGAAGAAGTAACCGTCGCGCACCAAGTGGTCGGTGTATGAGTTCACGTCCATATTGGCACGGCCATAGGCGTTACCAAGCTCTGCGATGAAAGGATCGAAGAGGTGGTCGTTTGAACCATAGAGTTCAGACTCCTTATAATAGTAGTGCTCGTAACCTGCGAGGAGGTTGATGGCGTGCTTGCCAAACTGCTTGTCGTAGTTGGCAGTGTAGATCTGGTTCGTAGAGAAGTTGCGAGAGGTCTGCACATAAGCCATACCGTCAACGCTTGCGTTGGTTGAGAAGCGGCTGTACAGATAGTTGTACTGGCTTGTGCGGTTGAAAATCGTGAAGTTTGCAGCGAGGTTCAGACCGTCCACCGGAGTGATGGTCATCACCCAGTTGCCACGGAACTGGTCGAAGTCGGCGTTCTTCTTGTCATACTCGTTGTTGGCCATAGCGTTACCTGTTATGGCAGGACGCGTGAAGTTGGTCTGGTTCATGTCGTAGGTTGGACCGCCAAGGTCGTTCTTCACGATATTGCCGTTGGCGTCGCGCACATACATTGGATAGATAGGCGCAATCTTGTTGGCAATGTCGTAGAGGTTGCCGCTTGAACCATAGGTGTCAGCATTGAAAGAAGGACGCTGGGTCTTGATGTGTGTATAGTCGAGGTTGGCAGCGAACTTGAGCCAGCTCTTGGCCTGATACTGCACATTGCTGCGTGCGGTGAAACGCTCAAAGTTGGAGTTCTTCACCGAACCGCCGTCCTTGAGGTAACCGAGGTTGCTGTAGTAAGACACCTTGTCGGAGCTACCGTTCAAGCCGAGGTTGTACTCCTGGCGGAATGCCGAGTTGTTGATTGCATCGTAGTAGTCGTCGGGCTGGTATGTGTACTGGCCGTCAGAGTAGCCAAGCTTCGCGTTGGGGTTGAGCTTGAAGTTGGAACCGATGAGGTTCTCGCCAGCGGGCACGGTGTAAACCTGATAGCCAAGACCGCCGTTCTGGTTGTTGTAGAGGTTGTTGTTGGCAAAGTTGTAAGCCTCCTCAGCGGTTGAGCCGTGAAGGTACTTAGAGTTGTACATTGCCTTGAACCATGTCTCGTAATACTGGCCAGGGTCGGTGATCACGTCGTAGCGTGGCACCTCACGATGGTTTGAACCAAGCTTGGCGTCGAAGGTGATGCGTGCTGCACCAGCACCTTGGCTCTTCTTTGTGGTGATGATGACCACACCGTTGGAACCACGCGCACCATAGATAGCAGCAGAAGCGGCATCCTTCAAGACCGTCATCTCCTGGATGTCGGCAGGGTTGATGGCAGCGATGTCGCCATCGTAAGGAGAACCGTCAACAATATAAAGAGGTTCGGTGCTTGCGCTCATTGAACCGATACCGCGAATGCGGATCTTAGGTGTGGCACCTGGCTCACCGCTCGAAGTCTCGAGCTGGACACCGGCCACATTACCGGTCAAAGCCTGTGTGGCGTTTGATACAATGTGCTTGGAAATGTCGTCGGCCTTCATCTCTCCGGCTGAACCGGTGAACGACGAACGCTTCTGCGTGCCATAGGCCACCACGACGACATCGTCGAGGGTGTGCTGGTCGGCGATCATGGTTATCCTGACGTTTTGACCAGCCTTGACGGTTTGCTCCTTCATGCCGAGGTAGCTCACCATAAGCTTTGAATTAGCGGGCGCTGAGATGGAGAAGTGTCCATCCACATCGGTCACGGCACCTGTCTTGGTGCCTTCGACTCTTACCGCCGCTCCCACTACGGGGTCACCGTTCTCGTCGACGACGGTACCGGAGACCGTGGATTGTGCCAGTGCCACTCCCGTCATCAGGAACAGACCGGCCAAAAGCATCGTAAGTCTTTTTACCATAAAAATCTTTGTTTTAATAAATATACGTTATCTTTGTTCTCTCTCTGTTTTCGCTCTCTTTGTTAAATTCCTTACGGCCTTTAAAAGTCTGACGCACACCTCGGGGCAAGAGGTGTGCAAAAAACATTACCTAAATACGTATCTACTTGTAATATTTATAATTTTAGGATGCAAAATTAACAAGATTGTATCATATGACAAAAAATTATTTAAGAAATCTATCTGCTTTTAACATTACACCCCGATTTATGTTACAAAAAGTTTCAGAAATGAATATTTTGCTTATATATTTTAGTTGGCGACGGTTTTAAGTGTCAATCTTGACACTTAAAGGGCATATTTATGATTCTATGTTGATTCGTGCCGATACTTTTCTGTCACACGTTTCATGGCACACGGATTAAAAAGATTTTAAAGATGTCGGCTTCGCCGATTACGCATATCGGCTTTTTGCCATTCGGGGTGCGGATGGACATATTCATGTCTGGCAGGGGCGGGCCCTGTGCCCGTCCGCACCCCGGATGGCGATGGGCGATGCGGTGTTTGTTTATAAAATATCCGGAAGGATCCATTCGGGGTGCGGACGGGCACAGGACCCGCCCCTGCAAGCCAAACGGAAACCGGTTTGAGATTCCATTGGAAAGCCATTGGCATTGCAATGGAAAGGCAACGGCTTAGCAATGGAAAGGCAACGGCTTTCCATTGCAATGCCGAAGGCATGGTTTTGCGCCCTTATTTTGCCATCGAAACGATGCCTTGAACCGTGTCGTTGCCCTCCCTGAGCAAGGCATCGTCGATGGAGCGGATATAGACCATTGTGGTGTCTGGGCGTGCGTGGCCGAGGGCCTGCGAGATGACGGGCAGGGGCACCCCCGTGCGATAGGCTATGCTCGCCCAACTGTGGCGCATGGTGTAGGAAGAAAGCGTCTGGGCTATGCCCACGGTCTTGCCGAGGCGTTTCAGCGCGCGGTTGTACCAGTTGAGCCGGGCAAGGTATTCTTGATATGCCATTGGCTCCTGCGTGGAGTGGATGAGGGGAAAGACATATGCCGACGATGACGTGGCGCTATATATATTAATAATGTGTAGGGCATCCTGACAGAGCGGCACCGTGACGAGCTGCCGCGTCTTGTGGCGATGGTAAGACAGCGTGCCCTCTACGACTTGCGACTTCCTGAGATACGCAATGTCGACAAACGGCATGCCCATGGCATAAAACGAGAAGAGGAAGAGGTCGCGAGTGAGCCGCAAGTCAGCGCACGCACTGAGGTCGGCTTGTCGCAACTGCCGTATGCAGTCTTCGTTGATAGCCCTCTTCTGCGTCCTTGCCCTTCCGGTGTAACATTCCTTGAACGGATGGTTGTCCTTGGTGAGCCCACGGCTTACCGCCTTGTTGTATATGGCGCGCAACGTGCGGTTGTAGCAAGACGCCGTGTTGGCGGAGATTCCCCTTTCTCTCATCCATTGCTGATAGTCGGCAAGCACCGCCTGGTTTATCCTGCACAAGGGCAAACACCCCTCGGCAATGGTGAACGAGCGCGTGGCGGTGAGATAGTTGGCTTCCCGACGGTAGTGCCCTTTCTTCCTGCATTCCTCGGCAAGGCTGGTGGCAAAGGAGACAAACGAGGTGTGGCGAGACTTGAAATATCGATAGATGCTATTCATCATGGTCGTGATTCTTGATATGATTACAAAAAAAACGCCCACCTCTTGCCCCGAGGTGTGCGTCAGATTTTTAAAGGCCGTAAGGAATTTAACAAAGAGAGCGAAAACTGAGAGAGAACAAAGATAACGTATATTTATTAAAACAAAGATTTTTATGGTAAAAAGACTTACGATGCTTTTGGCCGGTCTGTTCCTGATGACGGGAGTGGCACTGGCACAATCCACGGTCTCCGGTACCGTCGTCGACGAGAACGGTGACCCCGTAGTGGGAGCGGCGGTAAGAGTCGAAGGCACCAAGACAGGTGCCGTGACCGATGTGAATGGACATTTCTCCATCTCCGCACCCGCTAATTCTAAGCTCAAGGTGAGCTACCTCGGCATGAGCGAGCAGACGGTGAAGGCAGGACAGAACGTCAAGGTGACGTTGCATGCCGACCAGCAGACCCTCGACGATGTTGTCGTCGTGGCTTATGGTACCGCCAAGCGCCAGTCGATCACCGGTGCCGTGACAGCCATCGATGCCAAGGACATAGAGAAACACGTTGCCACCAACGCCCTGTCTGCCCTCGAAGGCAGCGCACCTGGCATACAGGTGAACAGCAGCTATGGCGAGCCTGGTTCGGAGCCTCAAATCCGTATTCGTGGCATCGGAACCATCAACGGCTCCAACGACCCATTGTATGTAGTGGACGGAACCATCTACAATGGCAATATATCCGACCTTAACCCCAACGACATCGCGTCGATGTCGGTGCTGAAAGACGCTGCCTCGGCTGCCCTTTACGGTAACCGCGCGGCTGGCGGTGTGGTGATCATCACCACGAAGAGCGGCAAGGGCAGCGACAAGCTGAACCTGACACTCAACGTGAACCAAGGATGGTCTTCACGTGGAATATCAGAATATGACCGCCTGTCGGCAAAGCCTTGGATGGAATCCTACTACCAGGCATTGAAGTACAGCATGATGAGCGGAAGCCAAATGAGCGAGAGCGAGGCAGCAGCCTACGCTGGCGCCCACCTGGTGAGCGACGTGGTGAAGCGCAACATCTTCGACGCCGATGCCGACAAGCTCTTCGACGCCAACGGAAAGATAACAGCCAACGTGCTCTCGGGCTACGACGACCTCGACTGGGAGGATGACATACAGCGCACTGGAAGCCGCCAAGACTATGGCATCTCCGGATCTTACTCCACGTCGAAGGCAAGCGTGTTCTCATCTATCGGCTACACCAAGGAGAACGGCTATGTGCTCGCCACCGACTTCAAGCGCTACACGGCACGAGTCAACGCCGACTACACGCCAAGCAAATGGGTGCGCACGGGCGTGAACCTCGCCGGTTCTATCTCAAAGCGACATGGCAACTCTTCAGCTTATAGCTCATACTACGCCAACCCATTCTATGTGGCACGAAACATGGCACCTGTGTACCCTCTCTTCTTGCACAACGCCGACGGCAGCTACGCTCTCGACGAGAACGGCAACAAGCAGTATGACACCACTTCGTCGTATCTCGACAACCGCAACATTGCCTACGAGACACGCAACAACCTCAACGAGTATCGCCGCAACAGCATAGACGCCACGGCTTACTTCACACTCAACTTGCCTTACGACTTCAGCCTGACGGCACGCGGCAACATGAACAACCGCACCAACAACCGCCAGAAATACGACAACCCGAACATTGGCGACGGTGCCACGAACAATGGCCGTCTGACCGTGTACGCCTACGAGTATGAGGACTACACCATGCAGGAGTTCCTCAACTGGAGCCACGAGTATGGCAAGCACCACGTCGACTTCATGGCAGGACACGAGAACAACTCAAACAAGATGCGCCTCTCCTACGGCATGAACACCAACGCCGCTGCCGACGGCATTCTCGTGCTGAGCAACTTCCTCACCAACTCATACCTGCAAGGATACGACACCGACTACAAGACTGAGTCGTATCTGGCACGCGTGCGCTACAACTATGCCGAGAAATACTTCTTCGACGCTTCATGGCGTCGTGATGGCAGCTCACGCTTCAGCCCAGACAACCGCTGGGGTAACTTCTTCTCGGTTGGCGCCAACTGGAACATCAAGAAGGAAGACTTCATGAAAGACGTGGAGTGGGTCAACGACCTCCGCTTCCGCGCCTCTTACGGTGAGGTGGGCAACGACCAGGGCGTGAGCCTCTACGCTTACCAGGCTCTCTACTATATCGACAAGAACGGCGGCAACCCCGCGTTCATGAAGCAGAGCCTTGCCGCACCCGACATCAAGTGGGAGACGGCACAGACCATCGACGTGGCTATCGAAGGCAGATTCTTCGACCGCCTGAACTTCTCGCTGGGATACTACAACCGCCGCAACAAGGACCTGCTCTTCCCCGTGCGCTTGCCTTATTCCGCCGGTGCATACTCATACAACGAGGAGACATCAAACCTCACCATCTACAAGAACATCGGCACCATTCGCAACCACGGACTTGAGTTCTCAGCCGACGTGGACATCCTCAAGGGCAAAGGGCTGCGCTGGAACTTCGGTCTCGATGCCACTTTCAACGGCAACAAGATCATCAAGTTGCCTGACGGAAACAACATTCTCTCAGGAATCCACAACTATGCCGAGGGCAGGTCTATCTACGACTTCTACACCTACCACTTCGAGGGTGTTGACCAGATGACGGGTAACTCGCTCTACACTCTCGACACCGAAAGGAAGGCTGCTGCCGAAAATGCCGGCGAGCTGGTGACCATCAACGGCACCGACTACACCACCGACACCACATACGGCCTGCGCGACTATCACGACCATGCTGACCCAACGGTGTATGGCTCGTTCCACACCAACTTGTCTTGGAAAGGCTTGTCGCTGTCGATGCTGTTCACCTATTCGCTTGGTGGCAAGATATACGACGGCGTGTACGCCAACCTCATGTCAGCCGGTTCGGCTACCAGTGGCTCTGCCTTGCACGCTGACGCAGCGAATGCATGGAACGGTGTGCCAGAGGGCATGACCGAGAAGTCAGCCAACCGCATTGACCCCAACGGCGTGCCTCGCCTCGACTTCACACGCAGCTCACAGCTCACCGCCACAAGCGACCGCTGGTTGACGAGCGCGTCTTACCTCGCATTCAAGAACCTCAGCCTCAGCTATGACCTGCCAAACAACTGGCTCAACTGCCTCGGTGGTGCCATAAAGGGCGTGCAAGTGAAGGTGAGTGCGGAGAACCTGTTCACCATCGCTTCAAGAAAAGGTCTGAACCCACAATATCTCACAAAAGACTTGAGTAGCAATAGCGAGAACATCGGTGAGGTACAGACGACCTATGTCACATCACGCGTGTTCAACATAGGCTTGGCAGTCAACTTCTAAAGAAAGGAACATCAAACATGAAAAAAATAAATATCATCATAGCCGGATGCCTCACCATAGGCGCTGGCACCTTGGCTTCATGTGGCAGCGACTACCTGAACACGACCCCAACAGAGTCGATAGGCACCGTCACGGCCATAGGCACAGCGGAAAACGCCTACAAGTCACTGAACGGCATTGCCAAGACAATGTCTACACAGCAATATGCCTACTCGCAGGGTTGCGCCGGAGAAAACCGCATTATTGCCATCTACGAGAACTATGCCTCGCAGAACTATCTCTACAACGCGTACGCATCGGGATGGGCTCCCATCATGAACCTGCAATACTCACAGCGCAACAACACGAGTTATGCCAATTATCCATACAACTATTATTACAACATAATAGGTCAGGCAAACTCCATCATCGCCAACATAGACAACGCCACGGGCGATGAGAGCCTGAAGAACTTCGACAAGGCTGCCGCGCTGACTTTCCGCGCCTATGCCTACGAGAAGCTGCTCCACTACTACGCTCCACGTTGGCAAGACAGCGACAACGGTGCCAAGAAGGTGTTGCCTCTGCGCATAGATGAGTCTACGGGCGACCTTGCACCATCGTCGATGGCTGACACTTACGCACAGATCTACAAGGACTGCGAAGATGCCTTGACGCTCTTCGGCAAGAGCAGCCACAAGCGCACATCAACAGAGGTGTGGATGCCAGATGCCAACGTGGCTCACGCTGTCTACGCACGCGCTGCCCTGACACGCCAGGACTACAACACTGCCCTGACACAAGCCACAGCAGCCCGCGTGAACTATCCCTTGATGAGCAACGCCGAATATCAGGCAGGCTTCTGCAAGCCAACGTCTGAGTGGATCTTGGGAAGCTATGGAGACGCCACAGAGAACAATTGGTACTGGAGCTACGGCACGCAATTCTCGGCAAACGGATACTATGCGTCAAACACATGGTATGGAGCCGGACAGATGAACGATGCCTTGAGCCGCCAGATTCCAAACACGGACGTGAGAAAGCACCTCTTCCTCACTCCCGACAAAATTGGATGGAGCGACGACAAGAACACCGTGTATCTCGACTATCCAGATGACCCTGAGAAAGACCCGGAAACCACAGAAGCATACACAAAGGCTTACAACTACATCGACAGCATACACCAGGCCTACACAAGCTCTTATGCTGAACCATACCATACGGCAAAGCCAACCGAGGACAACACCTTGTTCCTGGGCAGACTTATAATGGGCGCACAGTGGAAATTCTTCGTGTTCGACACTCCGGGCGTAGGCTATCTGCCTTTCATTCGCTCATCAGAGATGCTGCTGATTCAGGCGGAGGCCAGCTACTTCCTCAACAACGGCAAGGCAGCGCAAGACTACCTCACAGAGCTGAACGCCACGAGCGGACGTGACCCAGAGTACACCTGCACTAAGACTGGCGAGGAGCTGCTGAAAGAGATCCAAAAATATCGTGAGCTTGAGCTTTGGGGCGAGGGCTTCGAGTTCAGCGACCTGAAGCGTTGGAACTTGCCTCTCGACCGCACAACAGGCAAAAACGTGGCAACCTACACCAAGGTGCGCGTGGAGCCTAACAATGTCAACTGGACCTGGAGTACTCCTCAGAACGAAACCGACTACAACCACGGATTCGACAACACACAGGACCCTGACGGAAAGTAATCCGAACAGGAAATAAGATACTACTAAAAAAAACAGGGAATGCCACGCATGGCATTCCCCATAAACACGAAAAAGGAGAGGCAAGCTTCACGGCTTGCCTCTCCTTTTTCGTGTTCATTTAAATAGGTCTTCCATCACTACTTGGCAATGTATGTCGTCTGAATAACCACCAAGTGTTAACCCATATGTTGAAATCACTTCGAGCAAAATATGTAGAAAAGAAATGTCTGTTATTTGGACTTCACCATCTTTTTAATCTTATTGCTTAGGAATGTCTTGAGACCTTCGTCTTCCAACACCTCAATGTGGTCGAAAAGGCCAATTATGAAACGCGATATGCCTTCATAGTTGGCCACGTCGGTCTCGAAAAGCCAATGGGTATCGTCGTCGGGGCGAAGCGAGAATATGGAATGCGGATATTCCTCTTGCATGAAGTTGTAGGAAGACACGTCCAAGCGCAAGAGGATGTGGTGGCGCACCTCGCCGCTATACATGAACATGTCGGTGAAAGCATTCTTGTGCTTATGGGCGTTCTCCCACTCTCTGTCGAGAATCTCGACAATGCTGATTCTCGAAATCTTGAAAGTCTTGTTGATGCCCGAGTCGGTCTCATAAGCCCTCACGTCAGTGTCCTCGCCAAGAAACATGAACGGCTCCACCAGCCTGTCTCTCACTGTCAGGCTGTTTGACGAAGCGTAGTTGTGCAAAACCACGCATTTGCGGTCCTTCATGGCACGCTGAAGAAGCAAGTAGTTGGTATAGGGACCATAGTTCTTCTCGTTGCCACCAATGCCGTCGAAATGGTAGAAACGCTTGAACTTCAACATTATCTTGGCTGCCATCGGATTGTCGATATCCTTCCCTATAAGCATTCTGTAGAGGAAGAAGGCTTGGTCAACGTTAAGGCTTACCGACTCGTTGATGTCCCTGAAGAATGGCGAGGCGGCGTCGAGGTTGTATCCCAACTTGTTGTGATTGACAAAAAAGCCGTAAGCCGACAATGCCTTTATGACATAATAGGCGTTGCGAAGGCTTGTGCCAAGAATCTCGGCAATGTCGGGCGCTGACAGAATGTTGTCGCCAGAGATTGCTCGAATGACGTCAAGCCAACGAAAAAACGATTTGGCATTATCTTTGCTAGCCTTTGCCATGGCTCACTCGAATTTCAGTTCAAGCTGTCGGTCACCATAGAGATTGTAGCTTCTGCGGTGATATTTCGTAATGCCATGTTCGGCTATTGCCGCGCGATGGTCTTTCGTGGGATAGCCCTTGTTCTTTTTCCATTTGTAAACGGGAAACTCGGCATCGAGCTGGTCCATGTAGTCGTCTCGATATGTCTTTGCCAATATGGACGCAGCGGCTATCGCCTGGTATTTGGCATCGCCATGGACTACGCAAGCGTAGGGGAGTGAAGAGTTAGGAGTGAAGAGTGAAGCATCTGATTGAAGCGAACGCGGGATGACAGGCTTGGGGTCGAACCTGTTGCCATCGATGATGAGAGCCTGGGGCTTCACGCTCAAGGCGGCTATCGCCCGGTGCATGGCGAGAAAAGAGGCGTGAAGGATGTTTATCTCGTCGATCTCCTCGGGCGTCACTATGCCTACCGCCCATGCCACGGCATCGCGCTGTATCTGCTCGCGAAGGGCATAGCGCCGCTTCTCGGTGAGTTTCTTAGAGTCGTCGAGAGCGGGGTTGTCGTAGTCGGGCGGCAGAATGACCGCCGCGGCGTAAACGCTGCCTGCCAAACAACCGCGACCAGCCTCATCGCATCCAGCCTCAACAAGGTCTTTATAATAATGTGGCGATAACATAAAAAGGATATTAGAACATCTTGCTGACCCGCTCTATTCCCTCGGCAAGGATGTCAATCTCTTGTTTGGTGTTGTAGAGGGCGAAGGAAGCGCGGACGGTGCCCAGAATGCCAAGCCTGTCCATGAGCGGCTGGGCGCAATGGTGACCGGTGCGCACGGCTATGCCGAGCTGGTCGAGAAGCGTGCCCATGTCCATGTGATGGATGTCGCCCACATTGAAACTGACCACGGCATCGTGGGAATGGAGTTGGTCGAGCGGTCCATAGATGCGCATCCCCTCGATCGCCGAGAGACGCTGCAGGGCATAGGCGGTGAGCTCGCGCTCGTGACGTTCTATATTGTCCATGCCAAGACGCTCCATATAGTCTATGGCTACGGCAAGGCCGTGAGTGGCGATGTAGTCGGGCGTGCCCGCCTCAAACTTCAGTGGAGCTTTCTCGAAGGTGGTCTTCTCAAAGCTCACGTGGTCTATCATCTCACCACCACCTTGGTAGGGCGGCAGACGGTCGAGCCATTCCTCCTTGCCATAAAGCACGCCGATGCCCGTGGGACCATACATCTTGTGTCCGCTGCAGACATAGAAATCGCAGTCGAGCTTTTGAACGTCAACCTTCACGTGAGGTGCACTTTGCGCTCCGTCGACAACACAAGGCACGCCGTTCTGGTGGGCTATCTTGATGATGTCTTCCACAGGATTGACCGTGCCAAGGACATTGCTTACATGAGCCACGCTCACTATCTTGGTCTTCTCATTGAAAAGAGCCTTGTAAGCCTCCATGTCGAGAATGCCGTTGTCGGTCATGGGTATGACGCGAAGCTTTATGCCTTTGCGGCTTGCCGCCAACTGCCAAGGCACTATGTTGGAATGATGCTCCATGACCGTGACTATCACCTCGTCGCCAGGCCCCATCATGGCCTCGGTAAACGTCGAGGCGATAAGGTTTAAGCCCTCGGTGGTGCCACGAGTGAACACTATCTCGGAAGAGCTTCCCGCATTGAGGAAGCGCCTCACTGTCTCGCGTGCCTGCTCGTGAAGCTCCGTCGCCTGCACGCTGAGGTAATGAACGCCACGGTGCACATTGGCATTCTCGTTGAGATACTCGTCGCGCATGGCATCGAGAACGCACAACGGCTTCTGCGTAGTGGCGGCATTGTCGAGATAGACAAGCGGCTTGCCGTGAACCTCACGACTCAATATCGGGAAATCTGCCCTTACTTTGTCAACATCATACATCTTCATTGCCTTTTATTTTTTGCCATTTGGCACGTAGCTCATGTGTACACGCTCCACATTCACAGAGCCATCCTTCTTGCAGGTGACTCTCACCAGATAGTCGCCGGCTTCCGGACTGTTGCGCTCGCTCATCGACTCCAGCGTCAGATAGCGCACGCCACCAAACTCGCGGTCGTCCCAAGCATGCACATGACCACAGAACACGATGGTGGCCTTCCACTCGGAGAAGCGACTCAACATGCGGTAGAGTTCCTCGCGAGGGAATGTGGAGGAGAACTGGGTGGTTCGCGGCCTGAAGATGTTTGAATGGGAGAACACGAATATGTGTCGAATGTTCTTGTTAGATTTCAACACATTCCTATTCAATAGCTTCCACTGCTCCTCGCCAAGCGTTCCACTGGCCGTGTCGAGGAAGATAAACTGGTCATACTTACCAGTGTTGCCTATCTTCACCGTAAACTCGAAGAAAGAGGAATGGAATATCGACGTGAACAAAGCCCATCCGTTGCGCGTCACGTCGTGGTTGCCCACTACAGAGTAGAATGGGAATCTTACATCACCAAGGTCGGAATAGACACTGCAGAAGTCAGGATCATCATCGTACAAAGGATACCTCGTATCATGATAGGAAAGCTCTTTGATAGTGCCGTATTCCGGGTCCTCCTTTTCGGAGACGATAGTTTCGAAATACTTGTCTTCCCATTTTTCCACTCCGTAAGCCAAGATATCCAACAAGTTTCTGTAATATTCGGCGCTGGTATCGGCTATGTCGCCTAGGCTTGCCCACAAGAGGTCGCCATGCTCCAAGCCTATGTCCAACATTTCCTTGATTCGCCCCTGGTCGGTCGCCACATGACTGTCGGAGCCTACCAGGAAGGAATACTCTCCATCGCTGTTCGCAGGCGTGCGCATATCGATGGTATCTTCCATATACTGTTGGTAGTAAGTATACGACATGTCCACACGGTCGTCGACTCCTGATCCGCCGACAAGCACACCAGTGGGGCTCACTTTACTACAAGAGGAGAGACAGGCGGCCGCAACGAAGGCCAGCCAAGCTATTGCAATGTTAACTCGTTTCATTTACCAAAGATATTTAAGTCCAACCTTCAATGATGATTCATACCTTGACGCCAACTGGCTCGTACTGCCGGCAGGACGAATGTTCACCTCGCCGTAGAGCTTCATACGCTTCTTGAGATTGGCGTTCCAGCGCACGCCCCAGTTGATGTTCCAGTTCTCGAAATAGAAATCGTCGTAGTTGCGCACGAAGAGCCCAATGTTCCAGGAATTCCACCTTGGACGGATGTTGACACCCGTACCGAAGGTAAGTGTCAGCGGCTCCCTGTAGCCTGTTCCCAACATACTGTAGCGGATGAGCGTCTCGCCCACCGTCAGGTCGAAATAGGGGCTCTCAAAGGTTGCCGAGACGTTGCCGTTGTACTCATTGGTCTTGTAGTCGGAATAACGATTGTAAAGAAACTTGGCAGAGAAGTAGAAATTGAAACGAGACACGGGCAAGCGATAGATTCCCTTGGCCGAAACGCCAAACTTTCCCTTGCCAATAGGTGCCTCTACTCCACCCTCAGCACTGATGCGGTCGGTGAAATGGCGCGTATAGGTCACCGTCGGGCCAATGAACTTGCCGGTGATGACATTGTTGCCCGCCTGCAAATAGCCAGATACCTCGTTGCGATGTTCCCCATCATACTTATGTTCTCCGCAAAACACGGGGTTCTGCGCCATTGCCGACATTGAGAACAATCCCAAGAAGGCAAATGCCATATAAGCTCTCATCATAATATTCTTTACAATTTAACACAATACCATTACTTACAAAGCTTGCAGCCCTCACACTTGTTAAGCTCGCCACGGAAGCGCTTCTCCACCAAGTGATGCAGACGGTCGCGCAGCGGTTCCAGCTCCATCTTGTCGATGACCTCGTTGATGAAGGCAAACTGCAGGAGCAGCTTCGCCTCCTCGCGGCTCACGCCTCGCTGCTGCATGTAGAACAAAGCCGCGTCGTTGAGCTGACCCACCGTGCTGCCATGGGCACACTTCACGTCGTCGGCATAAATCTCCAACATGGGCTGGGTGAACATGCGGGCGGTCTTGGTGGCGCAAAGGTTCTGGTTGGTTTCCTGCGACGTGGTCTTCTGGGCATCCTTACGCACCAACACACGGCCGGCAAAAGCGCCACGGGCCTCGTCGTCGAGCACATACTTGTAAAGCTCGTTGCTCGTGCAATGGCCCACCTGATGGTCGATGAGCGTATTGTTGTCCACCACCTGGTTCTTGTCGGCAACAACGCAACCATTGCAGAAACACTCCGCGCCCTCGCCCTTGAACACGAGGTCGAGACGGTTGCGGGTGATTCCGTTGTGAAGGGTAATCACGTTGTGGTTTACGCGGCTGTTGGCCTGTTGCTCTATATAGACGTTGCTTACGCGACGGTTCTTTATGTGGGTCTCTTCCAGGCAGTATAGGTCAAGACTGGCATTCTCGCCAACATAGGCCTCTATGACTTGCGTGGCAAGGAAATTGCGGTCGTCGGCGGCATGGTCGCAGAAGAGGAGTTTTGCCTCAGCTCCCTCGTCCATGACGATAAGCACGCGGCGGTTCACCATCAAATCCACGTCAGACCGAAGGATGTTGATCACCTGGATGGCGCGGTCGGCCCTCACGTTCTTGCCCACGTGGATGAAGAGCCCATCCTCGGCAAGCATGGTGTTGAGCGCCGTAACGGCATCGTCTGACGTTTTGGCCAGCTTGCCATAATATTTCGCGATAAGCTCGGGACGCTCATCGGCAGCATCCTTGAGGCTCATGACCTCCACGCCTTCGGGCAAGCCCACCTTTGGCAACGTCTTCTTATAGAAGCTGTCGTTGACTACGAAATAGAGCGACGTGGAAAGATTGGGCACGTCGCAACTGAAGACGCTATATGGATTGATGGGAAACTCCACACGGTTCACGTTCACTCCGTAGTTTGGGGCGAACAGCTTTTCCATGTCGGTATACTTGTATCGCTCAACCTTGCGCGAAGGGAAGCCCAGGCGCTTGAAATCCTCAAAGGCGGTGTCGCGAACGGCATTCATCACAGCCGAGGAGTGGGCGTTAAGCATCTCCCTCGACTGCTCATAAAGATCTATATATTGTTTTTCGCTTGACATAAAGAGATCTATTTCGTTCCGTATTTCTCGTCAGCCTCTTCCTTGATCCAGTCGTAACCGCGCTTCTCTATCTCCTTTGACAGTTCCGGTCCGGCGGTCTTGACTATGCGGCCATTGTAAAGCACGTGCACCACTTGAGGCTTTATCATGTCGAGCAAGCGCTCGTAGTGGGTGATAACCACGATGGATTTCTCTGGCGTGAAGAGCTTGTTGACTCCATCGGCAACGATGCGCATGGCATCAACGTCAAGACCAGAGTCGGTCTCGTCGAGGATGGCAAACTTAGGGTCGAGCATGGCCATCTGGAATATCTCGTTGCGCTTCTTCTCGCCACCTGAGAAGCCTTCGTTGACCGAGCGGCGCGAGAGCTTCGGGTCGAGTTCCACGAGCTCACGCTTCTCCTTCATCAGTTTCATGAAGTCGCCAGCCTTCAGGGGTTCCTTGCCCTCATATTCGCGCTTGGCGTTGACAGCCGCCTTCATGAAGTTGATCATCGACACGCCTGGTATCTCGACGGGATATTGGAAGGAGAGAAACAAGCCCTCGCGCGCCCTGTCCTCCGGCTTCATCTCCAACAGGTTCTTGCCATTGAAGATGGCTTCGCCCTCGGTCACCGTATAGAGGGGGTTGCCAGTGAGCACCGCGCTCAAGGTTGACTTGCCGGAACCGTTGGGTCCCATGATTGCGTGAATCTCACCATCGTTGATGGTAAGGTTGATACCTTTCAATATTTCCTTGCCTGCAATAGTGGCATGCAGATTTCTAACCTCTAACATAATATATGTAAAAAATCCTTGTTTCTATTTTTTGTTTCAATCTTCCTGTCTACAAGTTGTCTATCACTCCCTGCAACAGTCCGCACCAATCAGCACTCGTCCAACGGAAGGGGAATGTCACCTTCAGGCCAATGGAAAACACGTGCCGGTGCAGTTGGCCGTGATACTCGGAAGAGCGGTTGCTGCCGTCCTCGGTGTAACGGACGCGGTAATGCGCGTCAAGGCCTAACCGATAGCCATATTCCACTTTCAAGGCTACGCTGGAAAACAGGTAGATGTCGGCGCCCACGACGGGGCCCAAACTGAACCTTGGGACATTTACTATGCCTTGCGCCACATAGCTATATGTCTTCTTAGACATTTGGCTGTATGACCATGACATGTAGGATGACATCTTAAATGGCCCACGGTCGGCGTCAATGGCATAGAGAACGTCAGAGCCAACATAGGGGGCAACCTTCCAATTGTCGGGGCCGGATACCAACGTCCACCCAACATCAGTTGGTTGAGCTCATTGCAGCCGTCTCCCTTGAGGAAGCGGAGCTGCTCGCGCTCATAGCCTGCCTTCAGGCTGAAACTGGTCTTGGGCAGGTAATACTCCACATGCAACTTGGTGAGCAGGCCCGAATTTGACGTTGAGCCCGAACGGTATTTCGGCACGTCGGTATTGTTTGACGTAGCCGACTGCACAATGTTGCCGCCTACCTGGGCATCGATAGCCCACCGGCGCGCGTCGCCATCATCGTCCTGAGCCGACGCGCACACGCAGACGAGCAGCAGAGCCATGATGAGGAGGGTCGAGTGTCGCATAAGCCTGCCTTTATCCTGTTTATCCCACGGTTCCCTCCAGCGACACGCTCAAGAGCTTCTGGGCCTCAACCGCAAACTCCATGGGCAACTTGTTGAGCACGTCCTTGGCATAGCCATTCACTATCAAGCCGACGGCCTCTTCGGTAGGAATGCCTCGCTGGTTGCAATAGAAGAGCTGGTCTTCGGATATCTTCGAAGTGGTGGCCTCGTGCTCAAACACCGCCGTATCGTTGTGAGCATCCATATAGGGGAAGGTATGGGCACCGCAATTGCTGCCCAAGAGCAAAGAGTCGCACGAACTATAGTTGCGGGCGTTGTCGGCATTGGCCGTGGCACGAACCAAGCCACGGTAGCTGTTCTGCGAATGGCCGGCAGAGATACCTTTCGAGATGATGGTACTCTTGGTGTTCTTGCCAATATGGATCATCTTGGTGCCTGTGTCTGCCTCCTGATAGTTGTTGGTCACCGCCACGCTGTAGAATTCGGCTTGCGAGTTGTCGCCACGAAGCACGCAAGAAGGATACTTCCAAGTGATGGCAGAACCTGTCTCCACTTGTGTCCAGCTCAACTTTGAGTTTACGCCACGCAAGTCGCCTCGCTTGGTCACGAGGTTGAGCACGCCTCCCTTGCCGTTTTCATCGCCAGGGTACCAGTTTTGCACGGTGGAGTATTTCACCTCGGCATTGTCCTTGACTATGATCTCCACAATGGCGGCATGAAGCTGGTTCTCGTCGCGCATCGGGGCGGTACAGCCTTCCAGATACGACACGTAGGCATCGTCGTCGGCTATGATAAGCGTGCGCTCAAACTGTCCCGTGTTGCGGGCGTTGATGCGGAAATAGCTGCTTAGCTCCATCGGGCAACGCACGCCCTTGGGGATATAGACGAATGAGCCGTCGCTGAACACTGCGCTGTTCAATGCCGCGTAGAAGTTGTCGCGATAAGGCACCACACTTCCCAAGTATTCCTTCACCAGGTCGGGGTGTTCCTTGATGGCCTCGCCAATACTGCAGAAGATAACGCCTTTCTCGCGGAGCTTCTCCTTGAAGGTGGTCTTCACCGACACCGAGTCCATGATGGCATCCACGGCGGTGCCGCTCAGTGCCAAGCGCTCCTCCAAGGGTATGCCGAGCTTGTCGAATGTCTTCTCTAGCTCAGGGTCTATCTCCTTGTTCTTAGGCTTCTTCGCCAATGGGTCGGCATAATAAGATATAGCTTGATAATCAACTGGTGGCACATGTACGTGTCCCCATGTGGGTTGATCGATAGTCTGCCAATAGCGGAACGCCTTCAGGCGAAAGTCGAGCATCCATTCGGGCTCGCCTTTCTTCTTGGATATGAGCCGCACCACATCCTCGTTCAGACCCTTTTCTATTATGTCGGTATGCACGTCAGTGGTGAAGCCGTATTCATATTTCTGCTCGGCCACTTGTCGCACAAAGGCATTTTTTGTATCTTTATTTTCCATTTTACTGATCTGCTTTGGGCGGTATGCCACACTGACGAGAGGGCGCAATGCGCCCTCTCGTTGTAAAATGCAAAATTACGAATAATGCGCTTATTTTCCGAAGAATTAACGCTTTTTTTAGTGGCAACCTTACGAGCAGCCTTATGAGACATGGCCTTTTGTCAGTGGACGCTCACTTTGCGCACCATGGTGAATGGGGTAAAGCCGGCAGAAAGATAGTCTATTATCATAAGATAATCTCCCTTTTCGGAAGGGGCAGCAATGGCTTTCGGCGTGCCACCTCCATAGTTTGCGATGCTAAGCGATGGAGTGTACATCACACCCTTGCTCTCTATCGGTTCCAGCTTGAACCCTTTAGTTGTGAGTTCGAGGCAGCCGTTTATGCAGAAAGGATGGCGGGCGATTGATTGCGCAGGCGACAGATACTCCACCGTGGCAATGTCCTGCATGTTGAGGTTCACGGCATTGGTGGCATCCGTCAGCACTCCGTCAACATATAGTCAAAAGTAAGAGGTTTGAGAAAATAAATTCCCCAAAAAGAAGTACCTTT
>CAVBBO010000062.1:0-20829 GCA_963593695.1 Escherichia coli
ACGACGAGCAGTAGCGGTAGGCGTAATCGGCGAAGCCGACATCTTTAAAATCTTTTAGATCCGTGTGAAACAGAAAACACGGACAATGAAATTTGTGAAGAAAGTATGAAACTCTTGAAAGACAGCGGCGTAAGCCTTTTGGCATTCGATGCCGACGACACGCTTTGGGACTGCCAAGGCCACTTCAACGAAGTGGAGGACAGCTATTGCCAACTGCTATCACGCTACGGCAGCAAGGAAGAAATAGCGGCAAGCCTCTTCAGCACGGAGACTGCCAATATGGCTCTCCTCGGCTACGGCAGCAAGGCGTTCACGATCTCGCTCATCGAGAACGCCATGAAAATATCCGGCGGAGAGGTCGACTGCGCCACCCTCACGCTAATCATCGACCTTGGCAAGAGCCTTCTCAACATGCCTGCCACACCTTTGCCGGGTGTGGAGCAAACGCTGAAGGCACTGCACGACAGCGGCAAATACAAGATGGTGGTTTTCACCAAGGGCGACAACCTCGACCAGGAAAACAAGTTCAAGAGGTCAGGGCTTTCACCTATGTTCGACGACTGCATCGTGGTTGCCGACAAGACCGCGCACGAATACCAGCACCTCTGCCAGCTTTTCAACGTGCGCATCGGCGAGCTGTGCATGGTCGGCAACTCGTTCAAGAGCGACATCCTGCCTGTGCTTAAGCTTGGCGGATACGCCATCCACGTGCCCTACGAGTTGCAATGGCAAATGGAAAAAGCCGAGGAAGACGGTTTCTTTCCCCGGCTCTTACGCGTCGACTCGTTCAGCGACATCGCAGACGTCGTTTGACCTTGCCGCAGACATCTTTTCACCTTGCCACAGACACCCCTTCGGCTTTCCACTGAAATCTCGGCGGCTTTGCACTGCAAAGCCGTTGTCATTCCATTGAAATCCCATCGGCTTTCCATTGAAAAGCCGATGGGATTTTTTTAGCCTATCGTGATGACATATTCGCTCATGAAGCTACTACCCGGCAAGAGCTTGTTTGTGAGGTATTTATCTTTAAATTCCCCATCAAACTCATCCCAATCTGTCACGCCATACCAAGGCTCCACGCAGATGAAAGGCGCGTGCTTGCCACAAGGTGTCCAGACGCCCACGGCTGGGGGTCTTGATGTGATTTAGAAGAATGATAGCAAGGAGAATAATCATCAAGTTAGAATGTAAGCATTTTCCAACAAAACGTGTACAATTTGCTATATTTACGTACACTTTTTGACCATTGGCACAAAATTAACAAGATGATTTGATATTTTTGTTAGGAAAATGCTTTGTTATTTAGCATTTTGTTGTAATTTTGCAGCCGAATAATTACAAAACGACATTAAAAGTCATTTTTATAACCATAAAAGATATATAGACATGAAGAAAATTGAAGCCATCATCCGTAAGTCGCGCTTTGAGGATGTGAAGCAGGCATTGCTCGCCGCCGACATTGAATGGTTCTCCTATTACGACGTGCGTGGCGTGGGCAAGGCGCGTCAGGGACGCATCTACAGGGGCATAGTCTACGACACGAGCAGCATTGAGCGCATACTCGTATCGCTCGTGGTACGCGACAAGAACGTGGAGCGCGCCGTAAGCGCCATTCTCAAGGCAGCCCAGACGGGCGAAATAGGCGACGGCCGCATATTCATAATCCCCATCGAGGATGCCATACGCATACGCACAGGCGAGCGTGGCGACATAGCCTTGTATAACGCAGAACAGGAAAAATAACCCCGTCTTTACGCCACTTGACCCCGCAACGGGGACTGAAAGCGTGGTGGCATATCAAACATATTAACAAGAAGTAAAAAGATTTTTAGGATATGACAACGACATTACTTTTGACAACAGCACTCGACACCGGCAACACGGCGTGGATGATAGTGGCTACAACACTCGTGCTCTTGATGAGCATCCCTGGCATAGCCCTGTTTTACGGAGGACTCGTGAGGCAGAAAAACGTGCTCAGCGTGATTATGCAGACTATGCTCATCGTGGGCGTGGTGTCGCTGCTTTGGGTGGCCGTGGGTTATTCATGGGCCTTCGGCACCGGCTTCAAGGAGAGCGGTTCACCGCTCTGGGCTGTCATGGGCGGTTTCGACAAGTGCTTCCTGCACGGCATCACCCCCAACACAGTCACCGAGACAGGCATTCCCGAGGCATTGTTTGCCATGTTCCAGTGCATGTTCTCGCTCATCACGCCAGCCCTCATCCTCGGCGCATTTGCCGAGCGCATAAAGTTTAAGGGCTACATGGTCTTCATCATCCTCTGGGTGTTGATAGCCTACTTCCCTATGGCCCACTGGGTGTGGGGTGGCGGATTCCTGCAACAGATGGGTGCTATCGACTTTGCCGGAGGCACCGTGGTGCACATCAACGCTGGTGTAGCGGCATTCGTGATGGCTCTCATGATAGGCCGCCGCGACGACTATGAAAAGGGACATGCCATAATGCCCCACAACATCCCCATAGTGTTCATGGGCACATCGTTCCTGTGGCTGGGATGGTTCGGCTTCAATGCCGGTAGCGGACTGTGTGCCGACGGCATCGCCGCCAACGCCCTCCTCGTGACACACGTGGCAGCTGCCGCGGCTGCCGTGACGTGGATGGTTATCGACTGGACGTGCAACAAGAAGCCTACCACCGTGGGTGCATGCACAGGTGCGGTGGCTGGACTCGTGGCCATAACGCCTGCCGCAGGCTCTACCGACCTGCTTGGCGCGTTTGCCATTGGCATCATCACGCCGATAGTGTGCTTCGTGATGGTGGCGGTTGTTAAGCCGTTCTTCAAATACGACGACGCACTCGACGCTTTCGGCGTACACGGCATGGGCGGTATCGTGGGATCACTGCTCACCGGTGTGTTTGCCACACAGAGCGTCACTGGCGAAGGCGGAGTGCAGGGCGCGCTCTATGGCGACTGGCACCAGCTCGGCGTGCAGACTGTGGCAACGCTCGTGTCGATAGTGTTCAGCGCGATTGTCACATACATATTATATGTGGCGGTAGACAAGACAATAGGTCTGCGCGTGGACAAGCGCGTGGAGGAGGAAGGTCTCGACATCTACGAGCACGGCGAGTCGGCATACAACTAATGTATGTCTGACACCACAGCTTACAGCTTTTTGTTTTCACATTAGGCTATTTTTTTTACAAGAACCAACGAATCAGGGCTGGCACTTCTCGCGAGGTGCCAGCCCTTTATCTTTGTTTTCCAACCAATATAATATAATAATGTATCCAAGATAAAAAAAGAGTGTAATTTTTACCCGATAAAAATGTATCCTAATAAGTTTTTTTGTAACTTTGCAAAAAAGACATGGACGGACAAGAAAACCAAACCGTCCCTACACTAACACAGAAATAAACCAAATAATATTCCAACATGAAACACCGACTTTTACTTACCGGACTTGCCACCATGATGCTCATGGGCATGCAGGCACAGACCCGCCAGCTCACGGTCAACACCAAACCTGGCGCGCCCGTACAATCAACAATGTACGGCATCTTCTTCGAAGACATCAACTTCGGCGCCGACGGTGGCCTCTACGCCGAGATGGTAGAGAACCGCAGCTTCGAATTTCCTGACCGCCTCATGGGATGGAGCACCTTCGGCAACGTCAGCGTGAGCGACGTGAAACCGGCCTTCGACCGCAACCCTCACTACGTGGTGCTGGAGAGCGCAGGCGCACGCGAGAAGCAGACCGGACTGGAAAACCGCGGCTTCTTCGGCATGGGACTGAAGAAGGACATGAAATATGATTTCGCTGTCTATGGACGCCTCCACCTGCTGGACGGCAAAAAGGCCACGATACGCGTGGAGCTCGTGGGTGCCGACAACGAGGTGATCGACAAGCAGACAATCACCATCACCAACAACAAGTGGCAGAAACTCACCGCCACGCTTACTTCCTCGAAGACCGACCCCAAGGGCATGATGCGCATCTATCTGGAGAAGGGCGCGGAGAGCGTAGACCTCGACCACGTGAGCCTCTTCCCGGCTGACAACTGGAACGGACTGCGCGCCGACCTCGTGAAAGACCTTGAAGACCTGCATCCCGGCATCTTCCGCTTCCCCGGCGGATGCATTGTGGAGGGCACCGACCTGGAGACACGCTACCAGTGGAAGAACTCCGTGGGACCGGCAGAGAACCGCCCACTCAACGAGAACCGCTGGAACTACACCTTCCCTCACCGCCTCTACCCCAACTACTACCAGACCTACGGATTGGGATTCTACGAGTTTTTCCTGCTGTCTGAAAAGATTGGAGCACAGCCGTTGCCCGTGCTGAGCTGCGGACTGGCCTGCCAATATCAGAACAATGACGACGACAAGAATGCCCACGTGGCCGTAGACGACCTTCAGAGCTACATCGACGACGCACTCGACCTCATAGAGTTTGCCAATGGCGACGTGAACACCAAATGGGGCAAGCTGCGCGCCGACATGGGCCATCCCAAGCCTTTCGGACTGAAGCAGGTGGGAATAGGCAACGAGCAGTGGGGAACGCTCTATCCCGAGCGCCTCAAGAAGTTTGTGGAGCAGATACGTGCCAAATACCCCGACATAAAGATTTGCGGTTCTTCCGGTCCCTCGGCCAGCGGCAAGGACTTCGACTACGGTTGGCAGGAAATGCGCAAGCTCAACGTCGACCTCGTGGACGAGCACTACTACATGAGCCCTGAGTGGTTCCTGAGCAACGCCAACCGCTACGACAACTACGACCGCAAGGGCCCGAAGGTGTTTGCAGGCGAGTATGCCTCTCACGTGAAAGGCGTCGACGACCAGCCCACCGTGGCAAAGAACAACTGGGAGGCCGCCCTCTCCGAGGCTGCCTTCATGACTGGCCTGGAGCGCAACGCCGACGTGGTGTGGCAGTGCACCTATGCTCCGCTCTTCGCCCATGTCGACGGATGGCAGTGGCGTCCAGACCTCATTTGGTTCGACAACCTCAAGAGTGTGCGTTCGGTCAACTGGTATGTGCAGATGCTCTACGGCACCTACAAGGGCACCAACGTGCTGCAGCTCACCGAGGACGGCAAGGCCGTGGCTGGCAAAGACGGCCTCTATGCCAGTGCCGTATACGACAAGAACACGAAGCAAGTAATCCTGAAGATTGCCAACGCCGCCGACAAGCCACAGCAGATAACGGTCAGCCTCAAGGGCGCCAAGGGCCTCGCCAAGGCGCAGGTCATCTCGCTGCACGCCGACAACAAGCAAGCCACCAACACTCTCGAACAGCCCAACAACGTGGTGCCGCGCGAGAGCGAGGTCCAGGCCTCTGGCAACACCGTCAGCCTGACCATTCCCGCACAGACCTTCCAGGTGGTGCGCCTCTAATCGGATAGCGTAGGGGGCGACCCCCTAAGCATATAGACATTCATCAATAGCATTGCCCCTGTAAGGGGCGCATAATACTATCTCTTACAATGGATTATGCGCCACTTACAGGGGCAACTGTTATCATCTTTCATCGTTTTGCAACGACAAATAATTGTGTATGTAAACAAAAACAATTATCTTTGCAAAAGATAAGACAACGAAAAACTTTTTTATGATGAAACGTAAACTGACAGTAGTGTTGTGCCTTCTCGCCACCCTCGGCGTTTTTGGCCAAATCAACAGACCGAAGCTCGTCGTTGGTGTCGTGGTGGACCAGATGCGTTGGGACTACCTCTATTATTATTACGACCAGTATCGCAAGGATGGCTTGCGCACTCTCGTGGACCAAGGCTTCAGCTTCGAGAACACGCTCATCAACTATCTCCCTGCCGTGACCGCCGTAGGACACTCAAGCATATACACGGGCAGCGTGCCTGCGCTGAATGGTATAGTGTCAAACAATTTCTACATCAACGACAAGTGGTCATACTGCTGCGACGACTCCAACGTGAAAAGCGTGGGCTCTGACAGCAAGGAGGGCATGATGTCGCCTCGCAACCTTCTGGCAACGGGCATGGGCGACATGCTCAAGATTGCCACCAACTTCAATGGCAAGGTTGTTGGCGTGGCGCTGAAAGACCGCGCCGCCATCCTTCCTGCCGGCCACGGCGCCAACGCCGCCTACTGGTGGGACACGTCGGCTGGCCACTTCGTCACGTCCACATACTACATGGACCAACTGCCCGACTGGGTGAAGAAGACCAACAAGAAGATCGGCACCAAGCCCAATACCAATGTCAAGACCTCGGTGATGGGTATCACAAAGACGTTCCAGATGGCAGAGGCTGCGCTTGAGAACGAGCAGCTCGGCCAAGACTCCATCACCGACCTTCTCGCCGTCAGCATATCGTCGACCGACGCCCTGGGCCACACCTACGGCACTCGCGGCAAGGAGAACCACGACGCATACATGGAGCTCGACAACCAGCTCGCGCATTTCATCAAGACGCTCGACGAGAAAGTGGGCAAGGGCCAATGGCTCATGTTCCTGTCTGCCGACCACGGCGGCTCCCACAACCACAACTTCCTCAAGGCTCACCACATGCCGGCTGGCGGCTTGGACTTCCGCAACACGCTGAAGCCAGCCAAGGCCCAATTGGAGCAGGAGCTTGGCTTCAGCCCCGTGATAAAGAAGGTGAGCGACGGCTGGGTCTACATCAACAAGGATGGCGCCGCTAAGGCAGGAAAGACGATGGACGAGGTCAAGGCCGCCGTCTGCGCCAAGCTGCAACAAAACGACAGCATTCTCTATGCCGTAGACTGCGAGAAGGTGCTCACGACCACCGTGCCGCAACCCATACGCGAGATGATCGTGAACGGCTATCGACGCGGAAGGAGCGGCGACGTGTATATCGTGCCAAAGGCTGGTTGGGAAGACGTGAACGGCTCCGACAGCTATATTGGCACCACCCATCAGGTGTGGAACCCTTACGACACCCACATCCCATTCCTGCTCTATGGATGGAACGTGCCACACGGACAAACGTCGGCACAGGTGCACATAACCGACATTGCGCCAACCATTTGCGCCATGTTGCACATACAGATGCCAAACAGCTGCGTGGGCACGTCGAGAAGCGACTACCTGAAAAAATAAGTCTGACATAATCAGCACATAATGCCAACAAGCGTCTCACAAGAACTTGCCGACAATGCCATTGAACAATGGCATGTCTTCGCGGTGAGCTACAGGAAAGAGATGGAGGTTCGCGACGAGCTTTCAGCGCATGGTTTCCAGACTTATCTGCCCATGCGCTATTGCTTGCGCGACAGGCTTGGCAAGAAGACCCGAGTGTTGCAGCCTGCCATAGCCGGACTCGTGTTCGTGAGAGGAGCGCGCAAAGACCTCATCAACTTCAAGGACACAAGCCGCCTGAAAAGCTATATCTTCCTGAAGCGTCAGCTCATGAGAGACGGCACCGTAAAATACCTGCAGATACGCGACAGCGAGATGCTCAACTTCCAGAAAGTGAACGACGTGGAAGGCGCACAACTCACGTATTTCAAGCCCGAGGAGCTCAACATTGCCAAAGGCAGCAAGGTGAGAATCATGGACGGGCCTTTCGAGGGCATCACCGGAATAGTGCAACGCCTGCCGGGCAAGAAAGGCCAGTTTCTCGTGGTCAGCCTGCCAGGTGTGGCTATAGCAGCCGTAAGCTTGAAACCGCAATACGTGAAGCCGATAACCGTCGCCGTGAGGAAATCGGTCAACGTGGACAAAGACATCCAGCTCCTGACAAGGATGGCCATTGGCTTGATCATGGGCAAGGACTATTGCAAGCTGGGCAACAGCGACCTCATCGTTTGCGAGATAAGGCAAACGATGAATGCGCTCAAGACATGCAAGACATATCTCCCCAACGACAAGGCACGCTTCTTTTTCGCGTTCTACGCCGCACGCCTCGCATTGGGAGAAGACACCGACAAGCCACGGCTGGAACTCATCAAGGTGCTGCCAAGGCTGAAGGCAAACAACCTAGTCTTGCCAATGTCACACCTCTTGTTCTACTTCGAAAATCAAAACGAAGAAGAACTGGAAAAGGCCAACGAGATCATCAACAAATGGAAACACGAGAGCTACACGGATCCACAGAGAAGCATCATCGAGCTGAGAAACTTTGTGACATCGTGGGTGAAAGCCAATTCAGACAATAATAACTAAACAACCTATAACCGGGAAACCTAATCATGAAAAAGATATTCTTATCATCCGTGTCCCTCCTCTTCGCGTTGACAATGAGCGCGCAATCAATATTCGTCGGGACCTACAACATTCGCAATCGCAACAGTGGCGACGAGAAGAAAGGCGAGGTGTGGGCAACACGCTGCAAGGTGATTTGCGACATGATAAACTTTGAGGCTCCCGACGTGTTCGGTACCCAAGAAGTGCTCGTTGGCCAGCTTCGCGACCTGAGGGCGGGACTCGACAACTACGACTATATTGGCGTAGGTCGCGACGACGGCAAGGAAGCTGGCGAATACTCCGCCTTGTTCTACAAGAAAGACCACCTGACATTGCTCAACAATGGCAACTTCTGGTTCAACGAGACTCCCGACAAGCCAAAGTTGGGATGGGATGCCGCTTGCATAAGGATATGCACATGGGGCGAGTTCAAGCAAAAGGCCACGGGCTTCCGCTTCTTCCATTTCAACCTCCATATGGATCATGTGGGAATAGTGGCACGTCGCGAGGCTGCCAAGCTCATAGTGAAGAAAATACGCGAGATAGCCAAAGGTGCGCCAGTGGTGGTAACGGGCGATTTCAACGTGGACCAAACCAACGAGATATTCAAGATATTCACCGACTCGGGCATCCTCAAGGACAGCTATAGTGCCGCACGCCTGCGCTTTGCCGAGAACGGCACGTTCAACTCGTTCAACACCAACTTTTGGTCGTCGTCGCGCATAGACCACGTGTTCGTGTCGCCAGAGTTCACCGTTGACCGCTATGGCATACTCACCAACGCCTACTGGACTCCAAAGGAAGCCGAGGCGCAAAAAGGCAACGACGCGCCATCGGAAATCGACTTCAAGGAGCGTGACCGCCGCGCGCCTTCCGACCACTATCCGGTGATGGTACACATGGAATACAAGAAATAAATGAGAAAACTCGTCGTCGCAATATCTGCCCTTTTGTTCGGCGTTCTTTCCGTGGCCTATATAGCAGACCCTACACGCCGGCACACTGCCGAAAAGCTCGTGGCGGTGGGAAGGCACACCGCCACCGACAATATGCTGTCTTCGCTCAATGTCACGTCAATGGCTCAAGACAGCATGGGGCTGATATGGATTGGCACGTCGGCCGGTCTCAATGTGTATGACGGCAAGACGTATACGCAGTTTTTCCATGACGCTCACGACACCACCGCCCTGCCCGACGACTACATAAACGTGATTCACCATGATCGCCGTGGCCGCATGTGGATAGGCACGCAAAACGGCTTGGCCATGTATCTTGGAGCCGGACGTTTCACGAGGTTCGCCTTGCCAAAGACCGACTGCGATGTGACCGCAATTGGCGAAGGCGACAATCCCGACGACATAATCGTGTCGACCTCACGCCAAAAGGTTTGCTATGCCGTGGGGCCAAGAGGCGTGAGAGCGGCAAGTGTCAAGAAAGTGCCACCGGCAGCGACAGCAACCGACATTCCCGATGCTCCATACTCACTGCACAAGCCTCAACAACTCATAACCTGCTCGTTCAGAGACTCCTCGGGCTGCGTTTGGGTCGGGTTCCGCAATGCCGGCTATCAAGTAGTGACAGATCAGACCACAATATTTAAGTCGGTCAACGACAACTCCCTGTGTTCGCGCTCGCGCGGCAAGGATGTCACGTGTCTGGCGCGGGTTGGCGAAAACATCATAGCCGGCACAACACGGCGAATGTATGTGGCAGACAAGACGGGCAACAACGTCTACGAGCGCTTTTACAGTCAGATTTTCGACAGCGTTCCATCGGGACGCCGCGAGCTGAACCATGTCGTCGCGTTCGACGACACCCACGTATGGCTAATAGGCAACAGGCAGGTGGCAAGTTGCCGTCTCAGCGGAAGCCTGCCCGTCATTGAAAGCAAAGCCAGGGGATCAAAAGACCTCACCACAGTGCTAGGTTCAGGGGCAAAGGCCGGCAAGCGCCTTTTCGTGAGCAGCAGCGGCGGATTGCTAAGTTTCGACTATGGCGCGACAACGCCTTGCCGCATAGGTATCGACAACAAATGGCTTGACGAGGAGACACAACTAACCACCCTGCACGACGGGCACGTGCTGATGTTTATGAGAAACATGAACATCATGCTCTACGACCCTGACTCACGCCACGCACAGGCACTGAAGACACACGGCGCTCCCAAGGAAGGCAACATAGACCCCGCATTTGCGCGGGAAGACTCCTACGGCAACGTGTGGTTGGGCACCAAGCGTTTTGGGCTCTACCGTCTCAACATGCGCACGCACAAGATAGAGAGGATGAACTTCCTCAACGACGTGCACGTGCAGGGAATAGAGGAAGACCCGCAGAGACGGCTTTGGATAACAACGCTGAAAGATGTCGTATGCTACGACCCGCACACAGGCACGGCAACGACAAACGCCATGCTGTCATCGAGCGTGAACGAATGGAACAGGCAATATTTCGACAATGCCCTATGCGTGATGCCAGACGGCAGGGTCGTGTTCGGAAGCTCAGACGGTTGCTATATGTTCAAGTCGGGCAGCAACGAGACCGTGAACAAGGCCGTGCCACGCATCTATGCCATCAACATAACAACCCAAAAAGGCGAACAACTCACGCTGGGCGGCAATATAAGCAACGGCTCCCACTACGCGCTGGCACACGACGAGAACACCATCGACATATCTTTCTTCACTCCCGAATATGGCCGCGCCACTGCTCTCGCTTTTCAGTACCGTCTCGACGGCTATGACCGTCAATGGCACAAGCCAACGTATCGCCATAACGCTCAATATGCCAATCTGCCTCCGGGGAAATACGTGTTTCGGCTGCGGTCGGTCACGTCAGCAGGATTGTCGCCCGAAGGCGAACAGACCATCACCATCCGAGTGCGCCCGGCGTGGTGGGCATCGTCAGCGGCATGGTTTGCGTATGCCGTCTTTGTCCTGCTCATCTTATATGTCATAAACACGCTTTATCTTCGCCTTCGCACCAACAGCATGCGGCTCATGGAAGAGCAGCATGAGCGTGAACTCGAAAAACGCGCCAACGAGATGAACATGAGTTTCTTTGCCAACATCTCCCACGAGTTTCGCAACCCAATCACCGTCATTGCCGGGCCGCTCTTGTCGCTGCGATCCGACAATTCGTTGCCACAGCAAGCACAAGACACCATCAACCGCGTGTGCATGAGCGTCAACCGCATGCTGCGGCTCATAGACCAGATGCTCGACTTCAACCAACTGGAGACCGACGCCTTACGGCTTAGGGTGGCTCATGTGGATGCCGCCGAACAGCTGAGTCAGCTTGTCATGACCTTTGAGGAGTCGGCACGTGTGCGCGGCATTGCCCTTGATTGCGACATAGACGCCAATGCCGATGGCGTGTGGATGGATGCCGACAAGTTTGAGAAGATAATGAGCAACTTGTTCACAAACGCCCTGAAGCATACTCCCGACGGGGGAACAATAAGAATTACACTCTCCGTGGGTCGGAGTGGAGACCATGAAGGCATCTCTAAGGCAGATGACACAGGCGACAAGGCAACGCTCAATGCTAGCGTCTTCAACAGCGGCTCGTCCATTCCTCAGGAACGAATGGGCGACGTGTTCAAACGCTACTATCAATTGGCCGACACCACAGGCAGCCATCATTACGGTTGGGGCACCGGCATAGGACTGTATTATGTTCATCGCTTGGTTGAGCTTCACCACGGATGGATAAAGGTGGAGAACACGGGGCAGGGCGTGATGTTCAGTTTCGCCTTGCCTGCGGCACGCGACGCTTATGAGTCATCAGAATGCGACACAGAGCAAAAGAGGGTAATGCAGATACCCATAATCCACCGCCCTATAACGGAAGAGCCTTTGCGCACGGCTGACTCCAACCAACAAGATTCCGGGGGAAAGCGAAAAAAGATACTGGTTGTTGACGACGACACCGATGTGGCAACCTACATCAAGTCGATCTTCGAGGCCGACTTCGACGTGGTGAACCGCTATTGCGCTGAAGATGCGCTCGCCGACATCAAGGAAACTTGCCCAGACATTGTGCTGAGCGATGTCATAATGGGCAAGATGTCAGGCTACGACATGTGCCGAAAAATAAAGGAAGACCTTGCCACAAGCCACATTCCAGTGGTGATGATAACGGCAAAGTCGAACACCGACGAACAGATTCACGGATTGCGGCTTGGTGCCGTGGCTTACGTCACCAAACCGTTTGACCCTGAGTATCTCAAGGCTCTCGTAAAGTCGCAACTTGACAATATCCAGACCATGCGCCGCCGGCTTGGTGAAAGCACGGATACGAAGCAGGCAGCAGATGTCAGCGATACCATATCAGAGCCCGACCGCGAATTCATGGACGAGCTGTATGCCCTCATGAAGCGCCGTTCGGCGGATATGGACCTCAACGTGGCAACGGTATGCCACGACCTCTTAATCAGTCAATCGAAATTCAACTACAAGCTGAAACAGCTCACAGGCGACACGCCGGGCGTGTTCTTCCGCAAATACAAGCTCAACCGCGCCGCGCAATTGTTGAGCGAAGGCACGCATACTGTTGCCGAGGTGGCTGTGATGACAGGTTTCGGCACTGCAGCCCACTTCTCCGTGGCATTCAAAAAGCAATTTGGCATGACACCAAGCGAGCGCCTCCACAAATAAGGCGCTCGCTTAAACTCTTGGAAACTTTATCAATAAAGCCCGAACCAGAAGTGGTAGGCATAGCTGATGCCAAGACCGGCTATGGTCGCTGTAACTACATGCACGAGACCAGGCAACATGAACGAGTGGTTGAGCAAATACTTGCCGATGACGGTCGTGCCGGAGCGGTCGAAGTTGACTGTGGCAATGTCGGAAGGATAGTTAGGAATGAAGAAATAACCATATATCGACGGCATGACACCGAGCAACACCCAACCTTCGATGCCGAGCGAATAGGCAAGCGGCAACATTGATACCACCACGGCTCCTTGAGAATTGATGAGCACGGAAACCAGGAAGAAAGCAATGGCGATAGTCCAAGGATACGACTTGACGAGATCCACGAGAAGAGCCTGTATCTCTGGTTGATAGTTGGCAAAGTAAGTATCGCTCATCCAGGCTATGCCATAGATGGCAATCACGGCTACCATGCCATTCTGCCACACGGCACCACTGATGGCATTCTTTGGCTTTGCCTTGCAGAAGATTATCATCAATGCGGCTGCGGTAATCATGGTTATCTGAATCACGATGTTCATTGACAATGGCTGTCGCACGGTCTCTGTCACGCCGGCAAGCACTACACCGGCTTTGGCGAGTTGCTTTGCGGTCTCTGTTACGCCATTGGCAAGCGTCACGGCCTCCGGGCCTCCGCTGACGACACTTACCTTATCATAAGTTGGCAAGAGGTTGATACCCGCCATGCTTGCGATGGAAATGATGACGATGAACGTCAAGGCACCAAGGAAGATTAAAACGGCACGCTTGCTTTCCGGGGCTATCTTGAGGTTGAGAGTCGTGGCATTGCTGCCATAGACATACTCGCGCCGTGCGGGATCCTTGATGAGAGCCTGGAACTTTGGATCCTTGTCAAGGTCAAGTCCCCGATGCCAACTCACTGCCACGGCAAACAATATACCTATGATGCAGGCAGGCAAGTTGGTAAGGATAATCTGCACGCCGGAGACATGAAAGCCATTCTCCATGCTAATGGCGGAGAAAGCCACCACAGCAGCGGCAATCGGCGAGCAAGTGATGCCTATCTGCGAGGCAATGCTGGCTATGCCACAAGGACGCTCAGGACGTATGCCTTTCTTCAGCGCGATGTCGCAGATGATTGGCATGAGCGTGTAGACAACGTGGCCTGTGCCAACGAGCACGGTAAGGAAAAAAGTAGTGAACGGGGCAAGAATGGTGATACGCTCAGGATGACGACGCAACAAGCGTTCGGCAATTTGAATCATCCAGTCCATGCCACCCGATGCCTGAAGCATGCCGGCACAAGTCACGGCTGCAATAATAATGTATATAACGTCGGTGGGCGGATTGCCAGGCTTGAGTTGAAAACCAAACACAAGGATGGCGAGGCCAATGCCTGATATCGCACCTAAAGCCAGAGAGCCATATCGAGCTCCCACCCAAAGAGCCACCAATACCACGAGCAGCTCTACAATCATTAATAAACTCATAAACTACAGGTTTTTATTTGTTTTTTGTTATTATGACGCAAAATTAAGAAAACCAACGGTTTACGACTTTAGATTTTTTGCAAACGGCTTTCGGAAAATCGCAAAAGTGCCATTCGTGGCATTTACAGACCCAACGAGCATCCTTTTTTCATGCCATATACCATTTCGGCGCCAATCCAGCTATAAGGACTTAATCGAAACTTGCTCCCGTTAGACAAAGCACATGCCGAGCATACATAAAAAAAAGGTGTGCCAATAATCATTGACACACCTCTTTTTTATAGGTAATTAAATTCTTTACTCTGCTGATTTTGCAGGAGCCTCCTTGGCAGGAGCCTGTGCACCTTGTGCTGCAGGAGCTTTAGCGTCCTGTGCAGGAGCCTGAGCAGCACCGAAGCCCTGAGTGTTGGCAGCGTTGGTGCTCTGTTGCTGAGCAGCGGCATTCTCAAGCACGCTTCCATCTGTTGCGGCCTTAGGAGCCGTGTAAGCGCATACGATGCTGAACACGACCATAGCGATAGCGAGACCCCATGTGGCCTTCTCTACGAAATTCGTGGTCTTGCGCACACCCATGATTGAGTTGGTTGATGAGAAGTTGCTTGCCAAGCCACCGCCCTTAGACTCTTGAATGAGCACGATGAAAATCATTAGCAGCGATGCCAGCACGATGAGTACGATGAATAATGTGTACATTTTCTTACTTATTTTTATTTATTTTTCTTTACTTATTTATTGCTTTTATTCTTGTCGTTGAGTATGAGTTTCTCAAGGAAACGCATTTGGTCTGCAAAGTAAGCATTTTTTTTCGGATAATTCAAATTTAATCGTTGAATAATTTCTAATGCTTTCTCATATCGCCCTTGTTTGATATAAATTTTAGCCAAAGTCTCCGTAAAATAGCTCTCATTGTCGCCTTTTTCGCCCTCTGGAACACTATCCTCTATTGTGGGTTTATATTCGGGTTCCTCTTTGAGTTTTATTTTACCTTTGTCATTATTTATGAAGTCGTCGATAAGGCTTTGCCCCTTCATCCGTGGGGTCGTCTCGTCTTCTTCAGCATCCTCCTCGCTCTCAGTGTCGAGCAGATACGACACATAGTCGATGGCGGCGTCGGCAGGCGTTGGTCTGCGTTTCTTTTTCTTCTTGTCGGGACGCTCTTCCTCCGGGATGGAACCAAGAAAGTCGTCGATGAGGGAGATTGTCCTATCTTCCTTGTTCCCGTTTCGTCCTCTTTGCTCGCTTTGCACCGTCTGTGATTTCGGCATCTGGTAATGCGCTGCCTCCACGAGGCTGAATATCACCTTCCGGTCTGTTATATAGAGCGCGGCTTGTCGCAATTCCTCATTAAACATGGGGTCGTGCAAGAGAAAGAGGTTTTGCAGCAACAACAGGCGCGCCGACTGATAGTAAGGATACAATGCCAACAAGCCGCGAAGCTCGTAAAGAGTGTCGCGGTCAAGAAGTTCCGGATGTTGTATAAGATTGGCTATATCCATCTCTTGTCGTTCAGGAAAATGATTACCAATTGGCTACCGTGGCATTGAAGATCTGGTCGGTGAGATCCTTTACCATCTGGGTGACGAGCTCCTCTTGCACGCTCGACAAGCTCTGTGTGGTCTCATAGGTCTTCGACGACGTAAACTGTCTCTCGAAGTCTTCCTTGTGGTTCTTGTTGTTGGTAAAGCGGACATTCACCGTCATTGAAAGTTCGGTCTGGGCAGAGTAGCCCTCACTCGACACCGACTTGTTGCGTTGCGTGTACTGTGTTATCTCACCCTCAATCACGAGGTCGCCATTGCGCTTCACCTGCTGCAAACGGGTATGGTTGGCAAAGACGTCTTTAAGCTCATTGTTGAACAACGGGCCCATTGGTCCCCAAACATAACTTGAGCGAATGGGGAAGTCGGTAATCTGAATTGTCTTTGTCTTGGTATAGTCTATGCTCGCGCCATTCAGCCCATAACTCACGCTGCACGCCACCAACAAAAACGACAACAACGCAAGGCACGACAATCTTGCCACGCCCTTGCCCCAAAAAGCACGCATGGTAAACACGCGACGAAAACTATCCTTTGCTATCGAGACCATATTGCTTAATTCTTCTATACAGCGTGCGGTCGGAGATGCCAAGCTCCTGCGCTGCCTTCTTCCTGTTGCCTCCATTCTTCTCCAAGGCTTTCTCTAGCATTTGCCTCCCCAAGTCGTTAAGGTTGAGACATTCCGGTTCTTCCGCCTTTATCTCCTCAGCGTCAGCGTCTTGTGGCGACGGTTGTCTGAATGGTCTGCTCTCATTATAATTATTACCATCCACGATTGCGGGCACGCGCGTCCCACTGTCTATCATCGTATGGCTTATCCCAGCCTGTCTCAACTCGCGTTCCTCGTCTATTTGCTTGCGCATGCTCGTGAGGTCACGCCGAAGGTCTGAGATGTTGCCACGAAGCTCATAGAGAATCTTGTAGAGTATCTCACGCTCGCTTTCATACGAGTGCTGACCAGGCTTGCTGATGGTGGAAAGTTCGGTCGACTCGGGGTCTTCTGGAATGAAACGCTTGAGGTCTTGCGCGTTGATTTCCCGTTTCTCTGAGAGCACCGACATCTGTTCGGTGATGTTTTTCAACTGGCGCACGTTTCCCGGCCACTTATAATGAAGCAACAACTGCTTGGCGTCATCGGTAAGTGTCACCTTAGGCAACCTGTACTTCTCTGCCATCTGCATGGCGAAGAAGCGGAAAAGCAACAGGATGTCGTTGCCGCGGTCACGAAGGGGCGGCATCTTAATAGGTATGGTATTGAGCCTATAATAAAGGTCCTCACGGAAACGGCCTTCCGATATGGCCTTGCGCATGTTGACGTTGGTCGCTGCCACTATGCGCACGTCGGTCTTTCTTATCTCCTGGCCTCCCACGCGGATATATTCTCCTGTCTCAAGCACGCGGAGCAACCTTGCCTGCGTGGCCATTGGCAGCTCGCCCACCTCATCGAGAAAGATGGTACCCTTGTTTGCCACGCCAAAATAGCCGTCACCCTCGCCCACTGCTCCCGTATAGGCGCCTTTCTCATGGCCGAAGAGCTCGCTGTCGATGGTTCCCTCGGGAATGGCCCCGCAGTTGATGGCGAAATATTTCTCACGCCGGCGAGGAGAGTTGTCATGGATTACGCGGGGAATAATCTCCTTTCCCACTCCACTCTCACCTACAATAAGCACACTAAGGTCTGTCGGAGCCACTTGTAGCGCCACATCGAGCGCGTGGTTCAGATCATCGCAGTTGCCCACGATATTATAGCGTTGCCTTATCCTTTGCAGTTCTGACGTATTCATTGGGTGACAAAATTACATATTTTTTTCGTAACCGCTGCAATTTTGGCAGAATATTTTATGGCTCAGGTTTTCCAAGCATCGTCACTTCGCCTTGAGGGTCGAGGTGAAGTGGTTGCCCCACGCGTCGCCGGCGCTTACTGAGAGCGCTTTCTGGTTTTGGTTATACTTCACCTCGAATCAGTTGCTTTTGCAAAAGTATCATAAAAGACACAAAACGACAACAGCCGCACGCTTCATTTCTGTTAAATTCTCAATATAACTCACTACCTTTGTGACAACAAAAAAAACGAGACTCCTCCATTGAGGAGAATGACAAGCAACAAACGCAAGACCAAGATGCGAAAAAACAATAATTTTACAGCGCGAATATTATGGTTCGCCGCTATGATCCTCGTGCTTGCCACGGGTGCTATAATGCGCGACGGCAAGATTTTAGGTCACGACTTGCGCGAGACGCAGAGTGCTGCCACGCTGCAACATGGCGACACGCTGAGCTTGCAGCCCGACGGTGGCATTGTGGTCAACACTAAGCCTTTGGCAAAGGACGTGTCGGGATATGGCGGCCCCGTGCCTTTGATGATACACATCAGCAAGGACGGCATCGTGACCAAGATTGAGGCGCTGCCTAACTCTGAGACGCCCGACTTCTTCGACAGCGCCAAGGAGTTGTTCGCCCGCTGGCAGGGCAAGAGCGTGGACGAGGCCTTGGGCGAGAAGGTGGACGGTGTCTCGGGAGCCACGTTCTCGTCGAAAGCCATCATAGAGAACGTGCAGCGCGGACTTGCCTATGCCAAGCACGACAGCGAGGCTCAGCAATCCGCCTCAGCCGCATCGGGATGGACTGTCGGCGGAGCGATAGCGCTCTTGGTGGCACTGCTCGGCGCCATAGTGCCACTCTTCTGGCATATCCGCCGCTGGCACTACATCCAGCTCTCGCTCAACGTCGTGGTGCTCGGCCTGTGGACAGGCACATTTGTCTCCTACGCACTTTTCATGCGCCTGTTTGCCGGCGGCATCAGTCTCGCCGCGCTTGGGTCGCTTGCCGCCCCACTCATCATGGTGATAGTGGCGTTGGCATATCCGCTCGCGGGTAAACCCGGCCACTACTGTGCCCACATCTGTCCGTTCGGCTCAGCCCAGGAGCTCGCCGGAAAGCTCAAGAGGTGCAAGCCGCGAATGTCGCCACGCCTCGGCATTGCACTCACCACATTCCGCAAGGTGCTGTGGGCGGTGCTCATGGTGCTCATGCTCACGGGCACGTGGACGGCATGGATGGACTACGAGCTCTTCACGGCGTTTCTCTATACCTCGGCACCGATAGCCGTGACCGTCATCGCTGCGCTCTTCCTCGTCTTGTCGGTATGGGTGCCGCGCCCTTATTGCAGGTTCGTGTGCCCCACGGGAACATTAATCAGGAATTAGCATACCACAAATATAATATCGAGATTAATGCAACTTCCTATAGTTATAAACATCAATGCTCTTGATGTTATTTATCTTGTTTCTAAATATTATTTTTTTCATTACGACAATGTCAGCATTATAATATAGATTAATGTCAATTATTGTGACTCTTCCTTCTAGTCTAATTTTTTTAACTAAGCCGTTATCGACCGTTATATTAAAGCTTCTCAAATTCTCATTTTCGAAGGAGCTCAACAAAGAGTCTGAATGGAAACGTGAATTAATGGACGAGTATTTTATATAAGTTTTTGTACCATCGCTCATGATTTTACGTTTTTCGCACCCGAATTTGCCATCAGAGAACAAAGTTGAGTCCATGTTCTCAATCAATCCTATAATATCCTCAAGTAACAAACTTGATTTTATTATCTTACTAAGATAACCATTCCAAGACATATTATAATAGAAATAATCCCAATATAATGATGGCAAAATTGAATTAGAATCCAATTCATAACTAGAAGACAAATAATGATAGCTTACAAGTTCATTGCCCTTCAACGTCAAAGAATCTTTAGTATCACTCGCATTAAATAGAATAATGTTGGTCAATGAATCATTATTGTATGTTCTTTCTTCTACCTTTTCATTATTAAAAAAAATGTTATACTGATTAATATTTTGAGAACACACTTTGATTTGCGCCAGAAATATAACCAGCATTATTAGTTGAAATTTATTCATACTTAATTTGTTTTCCAAAAAATCGTAAGCCCATACTGAGCCGTTGAGTGTAGTCGAATTTTGTTTTTATTAAACATCCCTTTATAATTGCTTGTCGCCCTTTTGATTCTGGGGACTGTAAATTTAGTCATACCAAATTTTCGTTCTATGGCTGATTTCCAAGAATTATAATGATTTATACCCATTGACCATCCCATCGTATTCATTTTGTACATTATTCGTCCATCAGAAGGTTTATCCTGATATTCTTTTTTTACCATCGCTTGCTCCGCACCATCCCATTGATCAGCTCCATTGCTATAATCATGTCCACCTTGAATAGCATTGATTATAGCAGCATTAGCCATTTCCATAGCCTCAGTCAGATTAGACAAGTCCGTGTTTCGCATTTTCTTTGCTTGTGGGGTATTGACACCATAAGCTTTGCTATTTCTCAAATGTACACTTGCTATCGCAAACATTTCTTCTCTATTTGCTATACCGTAAACAACAGAACTTTCAGCATAGACAGTACTTGACAATTTTATAAACTGATCATAAGTTACAGCTCTGTTTTTATACATTAATTTCTTGTCATCAACATATATGAAATTCGTCGCTTTTTTATCTTGAAACAAAAAATGTCCATTTTTTGAATAGTAAAAATCTTGTCCATCCGGATCTATAGCGTTTATTGGATTATTTCCGCAATATGCGTACGGACTGACGCTATAGTATTTCTCAGCCAAGGGGTCAGGCGTCATCCAGCGACCCAAAGCCGGGTCATACATCCTCGCGCCATAGTCGTACCAGTCAAGGCCATGCGTCCGGTCAAGCTCCTTGCCGTTGTACTTGTAGCGCTGAGAGGACACGAGGTTCTCGCTCCCGCCCATCAAGCCGCCAAAGGGATAGTAATGGTTCAGCTGCTCCACCTCACCGTTCTCGCCCAGCACGAGGCGGTTGTTGCCAAGGTGATCCTTTATGTAATAGTGATAGGATGGTATCGGCGACGTGGCATTCTCCTTCGTGTCGTATGACACGTACCCGCCATCGAAAAGCGACATCTTGAGGGTGTC
>CAVBBO010000063.1:0-26609 GCA_963593695.1 Escherichia coli
GCAAAGTTCGGGATTGGAAGTGATTAATACAAGTCGGCTCAATTCGGATGGTTACGCCAGGCTTATTGATTCCAAAAAAAAGTGGAGTAATCGCCCATGGATTGGGGATTACTCCACTTATGAATAGTGTTTACTTACTACTCGATTGCTATTTCAATAGTCGTTTGCTGAGTTCTCTTACTGGGTAATACACAGCAAGCCAACCTGCGGCAATGACGGTGAGGAAAATGATAACTACGTCGGAATAATGCACGCTGACAGGGTAGGCGTTGACCACGAAGCCATCGCCACTTCCCATGCTTACCAATCCGAATTGTTGTTGGAGCAGGCAGAGAAGCAACCCTATGCCTATGCCGAAGAAGGCACCAATGATTGAAATCAAGCGGCCCTCGAAGAGGAAAACCCTCGTGATCTGCTTGTCGCTGGCACCAAGGTTGCGAAGGGTGACAACATCTTCTTTCTTGTCGATGATGAGCATAGACAGCGAGCCGATGATGTTGAAGCACGCCACCACGAGGATGAACGTCAGGAAGATATACGCCATTAGCTTTTCAATCTCCATTATCTTGAATGTGTCGGCTTGTTGCTCATACCTGTCTTCCACTTTGAAGCGCTTTCCCGCGATGTCCTGTATTTCGCTCTTCACCGATTCAAAGTTCGAGCCAGGCTTCAGTCTCAGTTCCAATGCCGTCACCTCGCCTTGGGCGTTGAAGAGCCTTCTTGCGAAGCCGAGCGACGTGAGGATGTAGCTCTTGTCGTATTTGCTGTTGTTCACAGTGAACACCACACCGCTGGCAAGCAATGAGTCGACCACGAAACCGCCCTCCACGTTGCTCATGTCGAGTTGTCCCTGTCGTTGCGGGGCGTAGATGCGCAGGTAGTTGTCCCATCTCGCGCCAAGGCCCATGTTGTTGGCAAGGCGGATGCCGGGTGTGCCGTAATCAAGGTTTGCCGTGTGTAGCTGGAATTGCCCGTCACCGTAGAGAATGTCGGTGATGTGCGTCAAGTCAGCGAAGTTGTCGTCCACGCCTTTTATCGTAACCATGGCTTGCTGGCCTTTATATATGGCCAACGCCAAGTCCTCGAAAGTCTCAGTTGCCACGTCTATTTGTGGCAACTTCTTTATTTTATACAGCGCGGGGTCGTCGGCTGCCACAGATTTTCCCGTGACGGGAACCACTTTGAGCTGTGGGTCGAAGTTTGTGAAGAAACTTGCCACGAGGTCGTGGAAACCATTGAACACCGACATGACGATGACGAGAGCCATGGTGGCTACCGCCACGCCAATGACGGATATTGTGGAGATGACGTTTATGGCGTGTGTCTTCTTCTTGGAGAAGAGATAACGTCGCGCTATGAAAAAAGGAAAATTCACCTTTGGTGATGGTTTTGTCTGAAGGATTGTTACTTTTTCAGCAGGCTGTCGATACGCTCGATATAGTCGAGGCTGTCGTCCTGGAAGAAACGCAGCTCTGGGATGATGCGCAGCTGGTTGTGCACCCTCTTGCCGAGGTCATAGCGTATGGTCTTCTCGTTCTTGCATATGTTTTCGAGAAGGTCTTTTGCCTTCTCAGGTGGGAATATGCTGAGATACGCCGTGCAGATGCTCAGGTCCGGACTGACCTTTACGCGCGTCACGCTTACGAGGATGCCATGGGTTTGGCGTGTCTGCCCTTGGAAAATCTCCGCGAGCTCTTTTTGCAGCAGTCGTGCTATCTTGTTTTGTCTTGTCTCTTGCATGTCTTTTATGTGTTGTTTGTGAATTATAATTCTATGTGTGTCGCTTCCACCCTCTCGCGGAGGAATATGGACGCTGAGTCCATAAACTTAGTGGCGTTCTCCGTAGTGAAGTATCTTACCTCTCCGCCCTTGGTGAGTCGCGTCTCCATCTCGGGATGTCTTCCAAGATAGTTTTTCAGTTTGGTTGCCACGTATTCACCTTGTGGCACGATGGTTATTCCAGGCGGAGTGTACTTGAGTATCTTCGGCATGAGCAGTGGAAAATGCGTGCAGCCGAGTATTATGGAGTCGATGTCGGGGTCTTTTTTCAGTAGCTGGTCTATTCGCTTTTTCACGAAGTAGTCGGCCCCTGGCGAGTCTGCCTCATTGTATTCCACCAAAGCCACCCAGAATGGGCACGCCTGGCCTGTGACCTTGATGTCAGGCCACAACTTTTGTATCTCCATGTCGTAGCTTTGGCTCTTCACCGTGCCCTCTGTAGCAAGCAGTCCGACATGATTGTTTCTTGTGATGTCTCCTATGATCTCTGCCGTTGGCCTTATGACGCCGAGCACGCGCCTTTTGGGGTCCCACTTTGGCAGGTCGTTTTGCTGTATCGAGCGCAAAGCCTTTGCCGACGCGGTATTGCAGCCTATGATGACAAGTTGGCAACCCATGGAAAACAATCGTCCCACGGCTTGCCTCGTAAACTCATAGACCACGTCGAAAGACCTTGGGCCGTATGGTGCCCTGGCGTTGTCGCCAAGGTAAATGTAATCGTATTGAGGCAATGTCTGCCTGATGCCGTGAAGGATGGTCAAGCCTCCATAGCCAGAGTCGAAGACGCCAATTGGTCCTGGCTCTTGTGGGAAAGGAATAGTATTTTCCAGTTGCATACTATTATTTTGAGGTCTTGATGACCTCTTCCGTAATGTCTTCGCCCATTATCGTGTTGAGGAAGGGCATGTTGCCTCCATCCGTGTTCACGACGAAGGCGAGACCTTTTTGTAGACCAATGCGCGTTATGTTTGCTTGAATGGTCTTTTTCAGTGGGGTGATGGCTTCCTGCTTGGCTTGCTCAAGAAGACGTGTGGCTTCCTTCTTGAAAGCCCTGTTCTTTTCCATGAGCTCTTGCAGTTCGGCTTGCCGTTTCTGCCTTATGGATGGCGCGAAGTCGCTTTGTCCCTCAAGGAAGAGCTCGTATTTGCTGTTGAACTCATCTTCCACGCGCTTCATTTCGCTATCATATTTTGCTTTCAGTTCACTGAGGTTTTTCATTGCCACATTGTATTCCGGCATGGCATGGAGCACGCTGTCGCAACTGAGATAACCGAAGCGAATGGCAGGCTGCTGGCCATCTTGGTTGATGGTCGTTGCTACTTGCTCAGGCATTGTTGTTTCTGTTTGCGCGTTGGCTGAAAGCATTGTTGCCGTGGCGATGAAAGAGAGGATGAGTTTCTTCATGGTGGTTAAAAGTCTGAAAATATGAGGGCGGCATAGCATTGCCGCCCTTGTTTATTCCCAAAGGGTTTGTTTTACTTCATCTTGGTAATCTCGGCCTGCACCTTAGAAGTGACATCCTCGACGTTGTTGCCAGTGTACACAGCCACGCCATCCTCGAAGATGAACGTGTAGCCACCAGCCTTGCCCACAGCGTCAATGGCGTTGCGCACCTTTGTCACGATAGGCTGCATGAGATCCTGCTGCTTCTTCTGCAGAGCCTGTGAGTTGTCCTGGTAAGTCTGCTGAATCTTTTGGTAAAGAGTCTGGAGCTCCTGCTCTTTCTGCTTCTGCTGAGTAGGGTTCATTGTGCTCTTTCCCTTTTCGAATGCCTCGTTTTGGCGTGTGAGCTCGTCTTGCATGCTCTTGAGGTCGTTCTCGTAGGTCTTCTGTTGAGCCTGAAGCTCTCCGTTAACCTTTGCGATGTCGGGCAACGCCTGCATGATGGTCTGGGTGTTTACTTTGCCAAACTTCTGTGCGAAAGTGGCAAGCGGTGCCATCAACATGATGAATAAAAGAAGTTTTTTCATTGTTGTTTGTTTTATTTGTTTGTTGTCTTGTTTTTTAGCGTGGCGAATATCCGAGCTTGCGCAACACGTCGTCGGAGATGTCCACCTTTGGTGAGCCGAAGATTATGGCGGTGTCGGAGGCGCGATCCAGCACGAGGCTATAGCCTCTGAGGTCTGATATCTCCTTCACGGCGTTGTAGATCTCCTCTTGGATGGGCTGCATAAGGCTCTCGCGCTTCTTGTACAACTCGCCCTCGGGTGAGAAATATTTCTGCTTGAGTTCCGCCGCTGCCTTTTCCTTGTTCATTATCTCCTCTTGCTTGGCTTTCTTTTGCTCTTTTGAGAGGAACACGAGCTCGTTTTGGTAGTTCTTGTACATGGTTGAAGCCTCGGTGTTGAGGGCTTCAACCTCTGCTTGCCATTTCTTGGTGGCTTGGTTCAACTGCTCGTTGGCACGCTCGTAGGCAGGGATGTTCTTCAGGATATATTCCATATCTATGAGAGCGAACTTCTGCGCATGTCCCATAAGGGGCAACGCGAGCATCATCGCCATAAGCGCAATACATTTGAAAATGTTTCTTTTCATCATTTCTGTTATGTTTATTCTTTTAGACGAATGATCTGTGTCTTTTGTTACGCTCTATCCCATGAAATGTTTAGAACTCCTGTCCGAGGACGAAGTGGAACTGCGAGCCGCCCTTGCGGTTGTTCACGTTGTCCTTGTCGAAGCCGTAACCCCAGTCGATACCCATGAGTCCGACCATTGGCAGGTAGATGCGTACGCCGACACCCGCAGAACGTTTCATGTCGAATGGGTTAAACTTGCTTATCTTGCTCCATGCGTTACCACCCTCAAGGAACGTGAGTCCATATATGGTGGTGTTGCCGAGAAGGAATGGATAGCGCAGCTCCAACGTGAAGCGGTCGTAGGCATAGCCATTGTAGGCTATTGAGCCGTTCTCGTATCCGCGGAGTCCGATGGTCTCTTCGCCGGCGTATGAAGAGTATCCGCTCATGCCGTCACCACCCATGTAGAATGTCTCAAATGGAGACTCCTTGTATTTGTTGTAGTTGCCGAGCAATCCGATGTCCGCCCTTGTCATGAGCACGAAACACTTCTGTCCGTTGGTGAGGGCGGTGTAAGTCTTCGACTTGAACGACCACTTGTGATACTCAATCCATTTGTATTTGGTCTTTTGCTCATTGACGTAAGTCGGTGAGTTTGAGTTTGTGGCGAGATGCTTGTAGTCCTTGCCGTCCCAAAGTGACCATGGCGGGGTGAGAGTCACGCTTGCGGTGAACTCTGAACCCGTTCTTGGGTAGAGTTGGTTGTCGGTAGAGGCACGGCTGATCGAGATGCTGAAGTTGAGGTTGTTGGCGTTACCGTTTGTCATGAGGTAGAAGTAGCGCCAGTTTTTCAGCATGTAGCGTGTGTATGCCGCTTGCACGGAGAGTGTGAAGTAGTCGTCTGGCCAACGCAAGCGCTTACCCCAGCCAAGAGACGCTCCGAACAACTGTATGTATTTGTTGGGGTCGTAATAGTTCTCGTAGTTGGAATAGTTGTAGCTGTACGAGTTGTAGCCGTACAAGTTATAATAATAGTTGTTGTATGCCGACTGGTTCCAGTAGTTGCTGTTGATGTCGGTCTGCTTTGAGTAGTAGACACCAACAGAGAACTGGTTTGGTCGTTTTCCGCCGAACCAGTTGGTGGAGTAGGAGGCGTTGTAGCTCTGATAATAGGTACCGTTGGTCTGCGCACTTATCGAGAGCTTCTCACCGTCACCGATAGGCAGTATGCCACGGCGCTCCTTGTTCTTGCGGAACAGGTTGGCCATGGAGAAGTTGTTGAGGGTGAGTCCGATACGTCCGATGACACCCGTCTGACCCCAACCGAGAGAGAACTCGATCTGGTCGTTAGACTTTTGCTCGAGCAGCCAATTCAAGTCTACCGTTCCCGACTCGTAGTCTGGTTTCACATCCGGGTTGATTTTCTCAGGATCGAAGTGGCCCATGCTCGCTATCTCACGATACGATCTCATGATGGCATCCTTTGAGAAGAGGTCGCCCGGCTTGGTGCGCAACTCACGGCGCACCACGTTCTCGTAGAGGCGGTTGTTACCGTAGATGCGCACGTGCGACAGGTGAGCCTGCGGGCCTTCCTGCACGCGCATCTCCAGATCGATGGAGTCGCCCTCTATGTTCTGCTCCACGGGGTCAATGTTCGAGAACACGTAGCCGTGATTATAATAAAGGTTGCCCACCGCGTCCTCGTCGCTCTTCAATCGCTTGTCGAGGAGCTTCTGGTTGTATACGTCGCCAGGGTTCATGCCCAACACTTGTTGCAGGAACTCAGTGGTGTAAACGGTGTTGCCCACCCAGTGAATCTTCCGGATGAAGTATTTCTGTCCTTCCGACACCTTGATCCATATGTTCACGTGGTTGGGGTCGTTGTTCCACACGCTGTCTCCAAGAATGGTGGCATCGCGATAACCCAGCTCGTTGTATTTCTCAATGAGTTTTTCCTTGTCTTCTTTCCAACGCTCGGGAGTGAACTTCTTCGACTTGAGGAATGAAGAAAGCTTGCCAGCCTCATGCGTCTTGGCGAACGCACCTTTCCTGAACAGTCCGCCCTTGATGCGCGAACTCTTAAGTTGTTCGTTGCCTTCGATGAAGATGTTGCGCACCTTCATCTTCGACTTCTTGTCGATGACGATGTCGAGTATTACCTGGTTCTTCTTTGAGAGGTCGTCTTTTTGGTTGATTTCTATGTCAGCGTTCTTGTAGCCCTTGTCGTCGAAGTATTTCTTCGCGAGGATTTTCGCGCGGTCAATCATGTTGGGCGTGATCTGTCCGCCCTTCAATATGCCGAGCTTTTTTTCCATGTCCTCACGCTCGGTCTTCTTCAATCCGAAATAGTTGATGGTCGATACCCTTGGTCTTGGCTTCAGGGCAATATGCAAGAATATCTTCTCGCCGATGATGGAGTCGGCTGAGATCTGCACGTCAGAAAAAAGTCCGTGCTTCCAATACCTTTTCACGGCATCTGTTATCTCGGTGCCAGGCACGGAGATGTTTTGTCCGACGGTGAGCCCTGATATGCCAGTCAGCATATAGTCCTCATAGCCTTCCATGCCCGAGACGGAAAAGCCTCCGATGGTCAGATTGCGTGGCGTGCCGGCATAAGTGATGTCGGGGTGTACGATGCGTTCTTGTGCCTCTAAGCCAAGGCTGCATGCCATGGCGACGATTGCAGCTGCTACTTTCTTCTTGTTGTAGTGCATTTATTACTTGTTGCGGATTGAAGAGAGGAAAGCTGTGGCACGTTTGTGTAGCGATGTCGTCAGATCTTCTCCCAAATTCTTCTTTGTTCTTGTTCTTACTTATTTAATATTGAGTCAACTTGCGTCTCGGTCATGCCGAATCTGCGTTGCCTCTTTTGGTAACTCTCAATGGCCTTGCGAAGGTCCTCCTCCGAGAAGTCGGGCCAATACACGGGCGTGAAATACAATTCCGTGTATGCTATTTGCCATAGCAAGTAGTTGCTTATGCGATATTCTCCTCCTGTGCGTATCAGCAGGTCGGGGTCTGGCATGAAGCTGGTCTGGAGATGCCGCGACACGGTGTCTTCGTCGATGTCGTCGAGCGATTTCCCCGTGTCTTTCCACTCTTTGGCTATGTCTTTCACGGCTTCCGTTATCTCCCAGCGTGAAGAGTAGCTCAGTGCCACCACCATTGTCATTGCCGTGTTGTCGCGCGTGTGTTCTTCCGTCTCGCGCAGTTTTTCCTGTACCTCCACAGGAAGGCGTTTCATGTCTCCTATGACGCGGAAGCGCACGTTGTTCTTCATGAAGATCTCGTCTTCCAGGCTTGTCAGCACAAGACCCATCAGGGCGTGTATCTCCGGCTGTGGTCTGTTCCAGTTCTCCGTGGAGAAGGTGTAGAGCGTGAGATACTTCACCCCGAGGCGCACGCATTCTGAGGTGATGCGCCTTACGGTGTCAACTCCTGCCTGGTGGCCAAACGAGCGGTCTTTTCCCCTCTCCGTGGCCCAGCGCCCGTTGCCGTCCATGATGATGGCAACGCTCTCGGGAACAGGTGCGTTCACCGTGTTGGATTGTTGGTTATTGCACGAACTCATGCTCTTTGTATGTTGTTACTCTTTGTTACAGTTAAGACATTTAGGCGAGAAGCTGTAGGTCAACGACAGTTGCAGCCTATGGAAGGCGTCCTTGTTTTTGAACATGCCGCTGCTTTCTATGTCGTAGGGGTCTTTCATGCCGTCGAGCCAGTCGCTTGTGGTGAAGTTCATGGCCCATTCGAGTCCTATGTTGACCCTCTCGCTTATCTTGTATTTCATACCTATACCTATGGGAAGTGTCATCGCCGTGCGTGTCTTCCCTGTGGTCTTGCATATTGCCACTCCCAACCCGGCGAGCACGAAAGGCGTCAGCCGCTTGGCTCCCCTGTAATCGCGCCCCGTGCCGAACGGCAGGAAGTTGTATTCGTAGGCAAGCGAAAGGTCGTAGAGACTGTTGTTGAACGTGTATCCGCTTTGGTCTGTCCCGGGATAACATGTCTCCACATTCTTCGAAGAGCCTTTCAGCTTGTCGTAGCCCATATTGAGCCTCAAAGCCATCCATGGGTTCATGTTGTATCGCCCAACGAGGCTCGCAGCCGGTTGCAGCCCACGTGTCAAGCTTCCGTTGTAGTCGCCTAGATAGCCTGCCATGCCCACGCCCGCGCCAACCTCATAACGATATTCCGGATCGTCTTGAGCGGCGCACGTCAACGACAGCATTGTCATTGCCGTTATTGCTATTGTCTTGGCCTTGTTGCCCATTGGCGATTGCGCCTTTCAGCTATTTGCGCCTTGCCGCGCTCTTGGTGAATATCTTTTGGTCTTCTTTCCATCCTAGCTGTGACAGGCGGCCGTACCATACGGTCGACGAACCGTCGCGTGAGATGTAGAGGTAGTTGTCCTTGTCCACTGCCATGTCGAACTTGGCAGCCTGGCTTCCGAAGTCGGTTGGCAACTTGAGGAGCGTGCTCTTGGTCCATGTGAGACCCCAGTCGGGGCTTGTGTAGACTTGAGAGAAGTCTCCGCCGGTGGCTATTATGCTGTCGCCGTACAATACGGCTTTCATGTTCTCAAGATAAGGCAACTTCTTTTTCTGCAGGTATTCGTCCTCATTATAATATGTCCATGCCTGCGTCTTGTCGCCATCGTCTTCCACTTTGCTCCACATCACGGTCTTGCCGTTGCAGTTGCCTATGATGAGCAGGTTGTTGTATGAAGGATCGCTGACCATTGGGGCGGAGATGAAGCTTGCGCCCTCGTTTGGCAGCAGCGAGGCATCGTTGTCGAGAGTCTCCTCTGTCCATTCGCCACCGTTGATTGTGGAGCGCATGAGTTTGCCGTCGATGATGCCGTAGCGGTATTTCTTGGTCGTGCCAATCACGTTGTCGTCCTTGGCTATGGTCTTGTCCACTTTCTTCCACGACGTAATCTCGTTGCCGAACACGTTTGTCGTGCCGTCGCATAGGCCGGTGAGGAACAACTTGTCTTCATCGCTCACGAATTGGCGATTGTAAAGCTCGGCGTAGCCCTCGATGGGAGTGGCTTTCCAGCTAAACGTGTCCTCGCTCTCCTTGTGAGCGTTCACCTTGATGGTGTATTCGCGGTATGCTGAAGCAGTCATGTTATATACGCGCACGCGTACAGGGTTCGAGAAGTCGATAGAGTCGGACGACGAATAATATGCGAGACTGTCCTTGTCGTCTTGCGATTTCAGCACGAGCAGCACCGTGCCGCTGTTGGTGGTGTTGATAGTGGCGAGCACATGCTTCAGGTCAGTGCCTTTGGGCAGGGAGTCGGTGTTGTTGATGGTTTGTGCGTATTGGTCGATGTCAAACGCGTAGTCGCTTGCCGAGAATGTCGTGGTGTATGTAGAGTCTGTCACGCCGTCGTGCGCCTTGGTGTGGTTTGTCAGGTTCAGCGTGCCGAGCGTGAACGAGGCAATGGCGGTGTCGGTGTAATATGTTGTGTCGGTGTCATTGTTGTCACCCAGGCAGGATGTTAACGAGAGCACGGCTGCCATGATGATAACGACGTGCGAAAACAGTTTTTTCATTGCGTTTATTTACTTTTTAGCTGCAAATTTACGAAGAATAGAACAATTATGTGCGGTTTTTGCTTTTTATTATGATTTTTAATATAAAAAGCTATGTTTGTTTTGTAATGTTTGCATATCAAAATTGAAAAAAGGCAAAACAATCACTTGCTCTGCCTTTTGTTGGATTTATGTCATAATATTTTGAAAAATGACATAAATCCCGTTTACCTTAAAAATCTATCAAACTACTAACCTAATGAAACTTAAATGGATGTCATCTCACGATGATGATGCAAAATTAAGCAAAAATTTTGAAAGGCAATAATATATTCGTCATATTTTCGCCGTATTGTCATTTTTTAACGATATTACCGTTCTTTATCTCTATAATACGTTGGTTGCGCGACCCTCGAAACGCCAGAGTTACGTCTCGAAGGGCTTTCACATATTCGCCATCGACAATGATGTCGACGTAAGGCAGGATCTGCTTGAGTTTTTCGCTGGCCTGTATCTGCTCGATGGTGAACCCGGTGTAGAGCCAGATATCCTTGGTGGGCATGGTCTCCTTTATCTCTCTCGCCAATGCCGTGATGTCGTCGGGCGAGCACAAGGGGTCGCCGCCCGAGAGCGTGAGCCCCTGGATGTATGGCTTTTGCAGTTCGGCGAAGAGATAGTCGTGTGCCTCTTTGCCGAATGGTCGTCCGCCTTTGAAATCCCACGTGTCGGGGTTTTGGCATCCTTGGCAATGGTGGGTGCAGCCTGCCACCCAAAGGGTGACGCGGAATCCTTTGCCATTGTTTACGTCGCAACTTGTTATGTCGTGAAATCGCATTTGTACGCTTCGCTTTGCTACGCTAAAGAATAAGGAATAAAGAATAAGGAAGACATAATAAAGAAGAAAGTATAACGAATAAAGAAGACATAATAAAGAATAGGGAATAAAGAATAAAGAAGACAGGGGCTTGTCGTTACTCTTTCCGCCTCTCTTTTTCTCTTCTTTCACCTTTTTCTAATTTTCTTTCAGCATCTTATTATATTCTTTTTGCTTCTACTTGTTTTTCTTTCGATTTCTTCTTTTTTTCTTTCGGCTTCTACTTTTAATTTTGCTTTTTCTCTTCTTTCTGCTTTTTGTCCTCTTCTTTCTTTCTCTTCAGCGTCTTTATTGATGTTATTAGTATTTTCAGAATCTCCTCTGCGTCATTGTGCAGGGAGATGTACTGCTTGTCTGACAAGTAGGTGGCCTTGTGCAGAAGGCGGAGCCAATAGAGAGTCTCGGAACATTCCTTGAGCGCAATATATGTCTTTGCGATTAGGTCGTCTTTTGACTGCGCATAGACTGCCTCGTTGAGATTGGCGCCGATGGAAGTACCACTCCTAAGCAGTTGCTTTGAAATGACAAACTCCTTTTCGGCGGCTGAGAATGTGAGATATTTGTACAGTCTCACTATTCTCAGCGCAAAATCATCGGTCTTGTTTTGGATAAGGTCCGAATAATCAGACATATTGCAACCGTTAGCTCGTATGTTGCGGTAGCTTACATGTCTTGAAAGGGCGCTGCCACCTTCTTGTTCTTGTCGTTCAGCTTCTCAGCACTGCCCCCGCTACACTTGTCGCACTCTGTCTTCTTTCTTCCTTCTTCTTTATTCTTTAGCGGATGCGCTTCTTTATTCTTTAGCGAATGCGCTTCTTTATTCTTTAGCGAATGCGCTTCCGCGAACGAGCGCAGATGCTTCACGCGGTCTTTCACCTCGGCTTGTTTGCCAAGGTTGAAGTTGTGGTAATCGGTGGTCAGGTAGCCGGTGACGCGGCGCAGACGCCTTATGTTGCTGGAGCCGCAGATGGGGCACGTTTCGTTTATCTCATCGGTGTAGCCACAATCCATGCACGTGTCGTTTGGCACGTTGATGGCGAAATAAGGGATATCCTTGTCCATGGCATAGTCGATGATTTGCTCCAATGCCCCGACGTTGTGCTTCGTGGTTGACGGAAGCTCCACGTAGGTGATGCATCCAGCCGACGAGTAGCCCGTGAGTTGGCTCTCAATGTCTATTTTCTCGAACGGTGTCATTTGCTCCCATACGGGCACGTGGATGGAGTTGGTGAAGTAGTCGCGATCCGACACGTTCTTTATCTCGCCGTATTTTGCCTTAAACTTCTTCATGGCGGTGTAGCACAGGTTCTCGGCTGGCGTGTAGTAGACGCCGAAGTTGAGCTTGTACTCTTCCTTGAACTCAGCGCAACGCTTCTTGAACAACGTCTCTATGCGCTTGGCCAGTGCCATTCCCTCGGGCTTGGTGTGGTTGCATCCCACGAGAAGCTGGAGAGTCTCCGCCAGTCCGAGCTGTCCCATGGCGAGCGTGCCGTGCTTCATGGCCGAGCGTATGCCCTCCTCGGGTATGTAGCCTGCCATGGTGTGGTTGTCCCACATGAAAGGTGCGGTCTTTGGGTCTTGCGAGCATATCCAGTCGAAACGCTCTATGAGCGTGTCCTTCGCCTCGTGGATCTTTTGGTCGAGAAGCTCCATGAACTTCTCCACGTCTCTTCCTGCCTCCATGGCGAGCGTTGGCATGATGATGGTGGTCGGGCAGATGTTGCCGCGTCCGTCCTTCAGCTGGCCGAGTCCGTTCACGTCCCAGCCGTTTGCCGTGCGGCAGCCCATTGTCGAGAAGTAGGTGCGCGGGTCGTTGATGTCGTAGCCCTCGTTGCCGCTCCAGTCCACGTTGGCGTAGTTGGGATACAGGCGCTGCGACGTGGAGCGCATGGCGAGTTGCTTGAGGTCGTAGTTGGGCGTGCCGGGCTTGTCGTTGACACCTTTCATATATTGGAAGATGCCGCAAGGGAATATCGGTGTGTTGTGGTGGAAGCCGATGCCCTCAAGCGAGCCGAGCAGCAGGGCGCGTGTCACGAGGCGGCCCTCCTCCTGCGTGCAAGTGCCGTAGTTGATGGAGGTGAAGGGCAGCTGGTCGCCCGAGCGGCTTTGCAGCGTGTTGAGGTTGTGGTACATTGCCTCCACAGCCTGGTGCAACTCCTGGATGGTGTCGCACAATGCCGAGTTGTAGTATTTCTGGTCAAGCTTGTCCTTGTTGGCGAGCTTGAAGTCTTCCTTTGTCAGCCGCGTGTCCTTGTAGAAGCTTTCCTTTACCGTGTCGGTCCATTGCTCGAAAGCCGACCTCGTCACGCCGACAGAGTCCTGGTATGTCTCGTCGTAGAGCGAGAGGAAGTCGGTGCCTGCAAACTCCTTTTGGTCTTTTGCCCAAGCGGTGATGTAGTGCTTGAAGAACGACTTGCGGAAATACGGCACCATGGTCCAGTCGAGATGCGTGGCGGAGACACCACCAAACTGGTCGAGACTCTGAAGCTGGAAGATCACTGCCACGAGCTGCATGGCTGTGTTGAGCGAGCCTGCCGGGCGCACGTCGCCTTGGCGTGTGTGGAAGCCTTTGGAGAGCAGGTCGTCGAAAGGTATCGACAGACAGTTGTGGAAGCCGATGGCATATTTGTTGAGGTCGTGGAGATACACCTCGTTGTTCTCATGGTTTCTGCGAGCCATGTCGGACATGCAGTGGTCGAGGGCGTATTGCTTCTCGTACACGTTGGCAGCCTCGCCCGAGCGTCCGCCGCCAGAGTATTCGTCGATGTTGGCGTTTTGGTTGACCACGTTTTTCGCCATCAGCTTGTCTTCGTAAGCCTTCTTCACGCGCTGCTCGCGCTCCAGCTTGTGCTGGTAGCGATACTCGCAATAGGCAATCACGGCGCGAGTCTCGCCTCGCTTGGCAAGCACTTCGACCACGGTGTCCTGGATGTTCTCAATCTCGAAAGTGTCGGTCGTGGGAAGGTATTTCTTCTCGCAAAGGGCGAACACCTCGTTGGCATATTCGCGTGATATCTCGTCGATGTCGCCCTCGTGGCCTATGGCCTTAAGGTCTTTTAAAATAGCGACTTGAATCTTTGTCAAATCGAACGGCACTACCTTGCCGTCGCGCTTTCTTACTTGGATCATGGCAGTTTTCTAATATTTTTCATGTGCAAAAACGGGAAACTTTTTCTGAATTTAAAAAGCAAAAGTTTTCCGTTTTGGATAACTTTTTTCTTTTTGCCTTTCCCGAAGTTGTCGATTTTTGTTCGTTTCCGACTGCAAAAGTAGTAAAAAGTTTGATAACTCGGAGGGTTTTCCTTCTTCTTTTTTTCAACTTTTTCGTTCTCTTTTGGCTATCAAAGGGTTAAGTCGTTTCGGTTAAAACAGTGCTGCGACTTTGCGCCGAAACGCATTGATTTGTTGGGCGAATGTGGTGTGCCGTATAGGTGTGCCACAAGCCGCTCCGCCTTTCCATTGAAAAGCCGTTGGCATTGCACTGGAAAGCCGCTCCCTTTCCACTGGAAAGCCGTTGGCATTGCATTGGAAAGCCAAACGCCCCCTCGCGGGCTTGCCTTTGACGCTATATAATATATGTGCATGGAGCCGAAAAAACTACTGCTCCAATCCAAAAAAAACAGGGGCGAATAATGCTAAAACCACTATTTTTACCTAATTTTGCATCTATGCTAAACGCTTCTGCCGCAACGCTATGCGGCACGTGCGAAATCGGTCATAAGGAAATATCCAACTACATTATATCAAACATTCTGCAGATGGCAAAGATTGCCATGCAAGAATGAAAAACTATCGGTTATGAAGAACAAATTACTCAATCTCGCAAGGACGGGCGGCGGATTAGCATTGCTGCTCCTTCTCTTGCTCGTGGGCGCGACTTGACGAATGTGAAATCGTAGAACCCGAAGGAGCCGCATTCGACGAATCATTGCATGGCATTGGCATCAGCGGCAAGCCCGCGGCAAAAGTGGTGATAAGAAGGACGAGCGAGAAATATGGCTTCAAGGTTGCCGGCACTGAGGTGACAAGGCAAACCTTTGCACGCTCAGGCCGACAAGATGTCGCGAGCGGGCGAGGTTTTAATATTAATTAAGTCATAATTGTTCGGCTTGTTTGCAAAAACCATTACTTTTGCAACAGTATAATCAAGCGACTCACGCGAAATATGGATTTAGTAGAAAGATTCATCAATTACACCAAGTTTGACACGCAGTCGGCTGAGGATTCATCGACTGTGCCCAGTACGCCTAAACAGCTTATCTTTGCCAAATACCTGAAAGAAGAGCTGGAGCATGAGGGGCTGCATGACGTGGAAATGGACGACATGGGCTACATCTATGCCACCCTTCCCGGCAACACCAAGAAAGACGCTCCCACGATAGGCTTCATCTCCCATTACGACACGGCTCTCGACGCGAGCGGCGCCAACATCAAGGCACGCGTTGTGGAAAACTACGACGGGGGCGACATAGAGCTCTCGCCGGGCATCGTCTCCTCTCCCAAGAAGTTTCCTGAGCTTCTCCAGCACAAGGGCGAAGACATCATCGTGACCGACGGCACGACGCTCCTTGGAGCCGACGACAAGGCAGGCATAGCCGAGATAGTGCAGGCAATGTGCTATCTCAGGGAGCATCCCGAGATTAAGCATGGCGACATTCGCGTCGGCTTCAATCCCGATGAGGAGATAGGCATGGGCGCCCACCACTTCGACGTGGAGAAGTTTGGTTGCCAATGGGCTTACACCATGGACGGTGGCGACATCGGCGACTTGGAATATGAGAACTTCAACGCCGCTGCCGCAAAGGTCACCATCAAGGGAGTGAGCGTGCACACGGGCTACGCCAAGGGCAAGATGATAAACGCCTCGCGTCTGGCCTGCGAGTTCAACAGCCACATACCCGAGACAGACATACCAGAGACCACCGAGGGCTACGAGGGCTTCTATCACCTGCTCTCCATCAACAGCCATTGCGAGGAGGCGAAGCTTTCCTATATCATCCGCGATCACGACCGCAAGAAGTTTGAGCAGCGCAAGGACTTCATGGAGCGCATCGTGGAAGAGATGAACGCCAAGTATGGAGAAGGCACCGTGACGATAGACATCAAGGATCAATACTACAACATGAAGGAGAAGATTGACCCGAATATGCACGTCATTGACATCGTGCTCAAGGCCATGCAAGAGAGTGGCGTGAGACCAAAGGTGGAACCCATCCGTGGCGGCACCGACGGCGCTCAACTGTCGTTCCGCGGCTTGCCTTGCCCCAACATCTTCGCGGGCGGCGTCAATTTCCACGGCCCTTACGAGTTTGTCTCCATCCAGGTCATGCAAAAGGCAGTGGATGTGATCGTGAGGATTTGCCAGCTCACTGAAGATTTCAACGAGTAAACATCAATCAAGCCAGGCATCCCTGATAGGGGACTATCCTGGCTTTCAAAGTTCAACCGAAGGGGTTTGTGCCAACTCGCACGTGCCCCTTCATTTGTCTCCATACATGAGAACATTGGAACTCTTGGCACCAGCCAAGAACCTTGAGTGCGGCATTGCCGCCATCAGCCACGGTGCCGATGCCGTGTATATCGGTGCCGACCACTTTGGCGCACGCGCCTCGGCAGGCAACAGCGTCGCCGACATCCATGCCTTGTGCGACTTTGCCCATCTCTTTGGCGCGAAGGTCTATGTCACCGTCAATACCATTATATATGACAATGAGCTCGCAGCCACCCAAGAACTCATCACCCAACTTGCCGAGGTGAGTGTCGATGCCCTCCTGGTGCAAGACATGGCTACGCTTGCCATGCGTCGCGAGGCATTGCGGAAGGTGGGGCGCGTGCCGCTCTTGCACTCTTCCACGCAGATGGACAACCGCACGGCGGAAAAGGTGGCGTGGCTCCGCGAGCTTGGCTTCACGCGCGCGGTGCTGGCGAGAGAGCTGTCGGTGGAGGAGATAAAGGTCATACATGATGCTGTGCCCGAGGTGGAGCTCGAAGTGTTTGTGCATGGCGCGCTATGCGTGAGCTATTCAGGGCAGTGCTATGCCTCGCAGCGCCTTTTTGGTCGTTCGGCAAACAGAGGCGAGTGTGCGCAGGTGTGCAGAATGAGCTATGACCTCGTGGATGCCGACGGCAGGGTGGTGGTGAAAGACCGTTACCTCTTGTCGATGAAAGACATGTGCATGGTGGACCATCTTGAGGAGCTTGCCGATGCTGGTGCAGTGTCGTTTAAGATAGAGGGCAGGTTGAAAGATGCCGACTATGTGAAGAATGTGGTTTCGGCATACTCGCAACGTCTCAACAATATCATCAAGAGACGTGGCGGCGACTATCGTCGCGCGTCGTGGGGTAGGGTGGAGTATGCTTTCCGCCCCGACCTCGCCAAGACGTTCAACCGTGGCTATACCGAATATTTCTTGAAAGGTCGTCAACAAGGCTTGGCTACCATGGTCACGCCCAAGGCGCTCGGCGAGTTTGTGGGCACGGTGAAAGACCTCCGTGGTGACTCCTTCCGTGTGTCGAGCACCGCCGTGTTTGCCAATGGCGACGGCCTGTGCTTCGTCAAGGACCATGCCGGTGGCAACGCCCAGCAAGGTGAATTGCTCGAAGGGTTCCGTGTCAACCGTGTGGAAGGCAACCGCCTTTTCCCGTTCCACATGCCGCGTGGCTTGAGAAAGGGCATGGCGCTGTATCGCAACAACGACGTTGCGTTTGGCAAGGCATTGGCAGGAGAGACGGCACGCAGGGTCATTCCCGTATCGATGGAGTTTGATACCACTCGTGATGGTTTCCGCCTTTCAATGAGGGTGGATGCCGGAGCGGGGAAGACGTTGGAATGGACAGTAGAGACTGCCTTCGGGCATCAGCAAGCCAACCGCCCGCAAGAAGAGAATATCCGCAAGCAGCTGTCCAAGCTTGGAGGCACCATCTTCGAGCTGGAGCGCCTGACCATTGGCGAGGAAGCCAAGGTGTTGTTCATACCTTCAAGCGTCTTGGCGCAGCTCCGTCGCGACGCGGTGGAGGCTTATGCCAAGGCTCTCGAAAAGCAGACTGGCGATGCGGGCCTTAGCCGCGACCAAGAAAGCAGCGATGCCCCGGCACACTTCTGGTCGGAAGAATACAAGAAGTATCCCTACCTTTTCAATGTAGCCAATCACGAGGCCCGCGCTTTCTACGAGGCGCATGGCATGAGCGACCTGGAACCGGCATTGGAGACGGCGGAGCCGAGACGAAGCGTGGCTATGCAGTGCCGTTATTGCATACGTCACGAGCTCGGATTCTGCGTGCGTCGAGGCGGCAAGAAACCAGAGTGGCGCGAGCCATTGACGTTGCGGCTTGGCGATGGGCGAGGCTTCCGTCTCGACTTCCGTTGCGCTGAATGCCAAATGAACTTGTTGCCTGCGGATTAGTGCCGACCATGTTTCTTTTGTGTGAATTGCTTGCCTCCGTATAGACTTTTTTATTACCTTTGCACCAGATTTCTAAAAGCAATACCAATGACTTATACCATTGAGAAAATAACCACCCTCATCGGTGCGCGTCGCTATGGAACGGCAGATGCCAATATTGCATTCTTGCTTACAGACAGCCGTTCGCTTTGTTTTCCGGAGGAGACATTGTTTTTCGCGATCAAATCGGAGCGCAACGACGGTCATAAGTATATACCAAGCCTTTATCTCCGTGGTGTACGCAACTTCGTGGTGACATCAGTGCCTGACGGTTACGAAGCGCGCTTCCCACAGGGCAACTTCCTTAAAGTGACCAACACCCTGGAGGCTCTGCAGCGCCTTGCCGAGCGCCATCGCGACGAGTTCAACATACCAATAGTGGGCATCACGGGATCCAATGGCAAGACCGTGGTGAAGGAATGGCTTTACCAGATGCTCTCGCCCGACACTTTCGTGACTCGCTCGCCACGTTCCTACAACTCACAGATTGGCGTGCCACTGTCGGTGTGGCTGATGAACGATGACACCAAGGTAGGCGTCTTCGAGGCAGGCATAAGCAAGCCCGGCGAGATGCTTGCCCTGCGCGACATCATTCAGCCTACCATTGCGGTGCTGACCAACCTTAGGTCTGCCCACCAGGAAAACTTCCCGTCGATGGAGGCCAAGTGCAGGGAAAAACTCATATTGTTCCACGATGCGCAGTCCATTGTCTACAATGCCGACGACACCACCGTGGCAACGGTCGTGGACGAGTCAGACTACAAGGGCGAGAAACTGTGTTGGTCGCGTAAGGATAGCGCGGCCAAGATGTTTGTCAAGTGCATCGGTAAGGCGGAAACGAATACCACTATCGACTATATATATAATAATGTAGAGGGCAGCTATACCATTCCGTTTATCGACGATGCCAGCATAGAGGATTCTATTGTCACCGCCATTGTCGCCTTGCGCCTTGGCGTAGGCGTCGACGCGTTGAAGGAGCGCATGCCACAGCTTGAGCCGATAGCCATGCGACTGGAGGTGAAGGAGGGTCGCCATGGCTGTACGCTTATCAACGATTCTTATAACTCCGATATCAACTCTCTCGACATTGCCCTCGACTTCATGAATCGTCGTCCCGACCATAAGGATCGCCGGCGCACGCTCATTCTCAGCGACATACAACAGAGCGGAATGAACCCTGCCGACCTCTACCGTGAGGTGAGCCGCTTGGCAAGGGAGCGTGGCGTGGAGAAGTTTATCGGTATAGGACCGGTGGTGTCGGACAATGCCAACAGGATAGATATCAAAAACTCGTTCTTCTTCAATAGCGTAGGCTCCTTCCTCGACTCAACGGTGTTTCGCACCCTGCGCGACGAGGTCATCCTCATCAAGGGAGCGCGACAGTTTGGTTTCGACCAGATCACCGACCTCTTGGTGGAGAAGGTGCATGAGACAGTGCTGGAGGTGAACCTCAACGCCGTGGTTGACAATCTCAACTATTATCGCTCGTTCATGAAACCCGAGACAAAGCTCGTGTGCATGATCAAGGCCGATGCCTATGGAGCGGGCAGCGTGGAGATAGCCAAGACGTTGCAAGACCACCGTGTGGACTACCTTGCTGTGGCTGTAGCCGATGAGGGCGCGACGCTGCGTCGCAACGGCATCACGTCGAACATCATGATCATGAACCCGGAAATGTCGGCATTCAAGACGATGTTCGACTATGACCTTGAACCGGAGGTCTACTCTTTCCGACTTCTCGACGCTCTCGTGAAGGCTGCCGAGAAGGAGGGCATAACGGGATGGCCCGTCCACATAAAGCTCGACACGGGCATGCACCGTCTCGGCTTTGACCCGGAGAAAGACATGGACAAGCTCATCGACAGGTTGAAACATCAGGATGCCATCATTCCCCGCTCGGTATTCTCCCATTTCGTGGGTTCCGACAGCAACGATTTCGATGCTTTCTCAGCCAGCCAGTTTGAGCTCTTCGACAAGGGCAGCCGCAAGTTGCAGGCCGCGTTCAGCCATAAGATTCTCCGGCATATCGACAACTCTGCGGGCATAGAGCATTTCCCCGAGCGCCAACTCGACATGTGCCGCCTCGGACTGGGCCTGTATGGCATCAACAGTCGCGACAATCACATCATAAACAACGTGTCAACCTTGAAGACCACCATCCTGCAGTTGCGCACCGTGCCGGCAGGCGAGACCGTGGGCTACAGCCGCAAGGGTAAGATAGACCGCGACAGCGTGATAGCCGCCATACCAATAGGCTATGCCGACGGCTTGAACCGTCATCTTGGCAACCGTCGTTGCTATTGCCTCGTCAATGGTCAGAAGGCCGAGTATGTGGGCAACATCTGCATGGACGTTGCTATGATAGATGTCACGGGCATCGCGTGCAAGGAAGGCGACAGCGTGGAGATATTTGGCGACGACCTGCCCGTGACGGTACTCTCCGACGTGCTCGACACCATTCCTTATGAGGTGCTCACCGGCATCAGCAATCGCGTGAAGCGAGTGTATTTCCAAGACTGATACAGAAAACACATATTGAATATTATGGGCGACCTTGATGGGGTCGCCCATAAAAAAACAGGGTATAACTTCTTATGGTTATACCCTGTTTTTTAATCTCACACGGATTAAATTCGTGTGGTCATGGTGTTTATCCCCATTGGCTGTTTGCCGGCTTGTATTCGGGCACGAGCTGTCTCATTTGTGCGACAACGGCCTTTTGGTCGTAGGTCAGCGCGGTGTCAATGATTGTGTCGATGTCTTTTGATACCTGGTCGAATTCGTATTCCCTGACCTTGGCTATTCGGATGTTTTTGTTGAACGTTGGCTCGGTGCTTTCCTCGTTTGCAAGCACCTCCTCGTAGAGCTTCTCGCCAGGGCGCAAGCCCGTGTAAACTATCTTCACGTCTTTGGCGTTAGATAGTTTTATCATGCGTTTGGCGAGGTCGGCTATGCGTACCGACTTGCCCATGTCGAACACGAATATCTGTCCGCCGTGGCCATGCGTACCGGCTTCCAATACGAGCTTGCAGGCTTCGGGAATGAGCATGAAGAAGCGCGTCACGTTTGGGTCGGTCACCGTCACGGGACCACCGTTGCGTATCTGCTTCTCGAAGATGGGGATGACAGAGCCGTTGCTGCCAAGCACGTTGCCAAAGCGCGTGGTGACAAACTGTGTGGTCTGTTGTGCGCTGTTGAGGCTTTGTATGTAGATCTCGCACAAGCGTTTGGAGCAGCCCATGACGTTGGTCGGATTTACGGCCTTGTCGGTGGAAATCATCACAAACTTCTTCACTCCGTATTTCACGCTGAGGTCTGCCACGATCTTCGTGCCGTACACATTATTATATATGGCCTCGGAAGGAGAATCCTCCATCATTGGCACGTGCTTGTAGGCTGCGGCGTGGAACACGTAGTCGGGGCGTTTGGTGTCGAAAATCATTTCCATCAGCTTTTTCTGCGTGATGCTTGCCACGATGGTCTGGCAGTCGATGTCGGGATAACGCTTGTGCATCATCAGCCTTATGTCGTGCTGCGGAGTTTCGGCCGAGTCGATGAGCACCATGTGCGCAGGCTTGAACGACGCCACTTGATTCACTATCTCTGAGCCTATGCTTCCTGCCGAGCCGGTGATGAGGATGGTGCGGTCTTTCAGCATGGTGCCGATAGCGTCGATGTCCACCTGTATCTCGTCTCTTGGAAGAAGGTCGGAAATCTCTATCTCTCTGAGCTTGTTGGTGTCGATGTTGTTGCCTTCGTGCCATTCTTCCATATCGCTCATGACATAGATGCTGACATTGTTGCTGAGGAGCATGTCTTGAACCATGGAATCCTCTCGGAAGTTACGTATTGCGATAGGAGAGACCAACACCGAGTCGATGTCTTTCGCCTTGATGACGTTTTCGAGATCTTTATCGTTCAAGTACACGCGCTCTCCCATGATGGTCTTGTTGTTCAATTTATGGTCGGGAGAGATAAAGCCCTTTAGCCGGAATCTCCTGCTGCTGATGTTGCTCTGGATGGATTTAGCCATGGCCATGGCACCGTAATGGGCACCGTAGATAAGGACGTTGTGCGTGGCGTTTCTGCCCAATAGCTGGTCGTAGAGAACCTTGACGAGGATGCGGAGACCCCACATCAACGCCGTGGAGACGAGAAACATCAGGAACACTTGCCTTCCTGCAAGCGGCAGGAAAGGCAGGTTGAAGTAAAAGACCGCGTAATGGAACAGCTCGGCTATGCAGCAGCTAAAGGCTTGCGCGTAGCAGATGCGCCGAAGGTCCTCGACGGATGAATAGCGGATTATGCCGGTGTAGGTGTGGAACGCACGGAACCCCATCAAGAAGAATATAAGATAGACTCCGATGGTCTTCGACAGTGGCAGGAGGTTGCCTAATGTCACGGCTCCACGGTAGTAGAACCAAAATACAAGGATGCCCGAGATATAGGCAATAGCCAAGTCGGCAATGATGACGCACCAATATGGAAGGGCTCCCCTTGAGAGGTACCATTTGGGCAAATTGAATATTTTATTCATCATTCAAGAGTTTTCTAAAGCGACAAGTGTGAACGACACACATTATCTAGCTTACAAAATTACAATTTCTTCTTGAGAATCATCATGTTGGAAGATGTTTTTTTGTGTAAAAATAATCACAAATAACGTTCGAGCCACTGTTTTATTACCAAATGGAGCACATGGTATGTCCGTTTGGCAATAAAACAGTGGCTCGACTTGTTATAGGCGCGGCTTACTTGAGGCTCTCTACCGCGGCTTTCAGTTGCCGGTCGTTTCCGGTCTCATAGTCGGAAGGCGTGTTGTAGACTTCGATGTCCGGCTTGAGTTCCTTATTTTCAAAATAGGTGCCGTCCATGCCCTGGTTGCCCACCTGCGGGATGCCGAAAACCATACCGTTCATCATGCGCTCCCACCACACGGCAGTCATCGTTCCAGCCACGGGCGCTCCCACGAGCTTGCCTATGCCCAGCGTCTTGTAGACGGCGGGGAAGCCGTGGCCATTGCTGTAGTCGTCTTCGCAAATCATTACGCACGATGGCTTCACCCATTTGTTCCATGGGTCGTAGCCGATGTATTTGCCATGGGCAACGAACTTGGCGTATTGCTTGCCCGAGAGCAAGGTGCATAGGTCGTCGTGGAGCCATCCGCCACCGTTGTGGCGCTCGTCCACGATGACGGCTTTCTTCATGCGCATGGAGTCGGAGAGCAACTCGCTGAACACCGTGCGGAAACTCTCGCTGTCCATGGCCTTGACGTGGACATAGCCGATGGTGCCGTTGGACAGCGAGTCGACCATCTTGCGGTTGCGGTCTACCCAACGACGGTAGAGCAGGTCCGACTGTGCCGAGCGGCTGATGGCCCTGACGACGACATCAAAGCGTTTTTTCTTAGACGGGTCGAACACGCTGATGCGCGTCATCTTGCCCGCCTTGCCGTCGAGCAGCGACGTGTAGTCGGCACCTTTCAATATCTTCTGGCCGTCGATGGCCTCGATGACGCATCCCTTCTTCACGCCCGTGTTGCGCACGGCGAAAGGTCCGCGGTCGATGACCTCTTCCACCTTTAGTCCGTCGCCCTCATAGGAGTTGTCGAAGAAGAGTCCCAAGGCTGCCGTCTTGAGCGTAGCGCCATCAGGGTAATAGCGCGCGCCGGTGTGTGAGCCGTTGAGCTCGCCGAGCATCTCCGAGAGCATGTCGCGGAAATCGTAGCCGTTGTTGATGTATGGCAGGAACTTGGCGTAAGTTTGCTTGTAGCCCTCCCAGTCGACACCGTGGATCTTGGGGTCGTAGAACTTGTCCTTCACTTGCTGCCACACGTGGTTGAAGATGTAGGCACGCTCCTCGTAAGGGCGGTAGTTGAAGTTGGCCTCGAAGTCGATGTTCTTTTGCGAGTTCTTGGCTATGTCGATTTGCTTGATGCCGTTGTTGTAGACATAGAGGTGCTTGAATCCCTTGTCGGCCTCAAGTCCGTAGCCCACGCTCTTCATCACTATCTCGGTCTTGTTCTCCACCAAGTCGTGTTTCCACAGGTCGTAGCCGCCCTCGAAACGCGCTTGATAATACAAGGTGTCGCCGCCGGGGGAGAGGATGGCGTCTGCCATGTGTGAGGAGTTGACCGTGAGGCGGACCACGCGGTCGCGGCAGTTGGCAAGGTCAAACTTCAAGGCCTTTGCCTCGTCTTTCTTCTTGTCGGCTTCTGCCTTCTTCTTGCTCGACTTAGGCCACTTTATAAGAGGCTTTTTCTTTTTCGTGGTGTCGGCTTTCTCCTTCTTGTGAGCCTCGTCGTAGAGCGCGCGCTCCTCCTTGCCCATGCGGAACCGCTCGTAGGCGTCGAGGTCGAAGAACATGATGTAGGCGTCGTCTTCCGCGCCCCAGCTGCCGTGGCTGCGATAGCCGGCGCGGTCGCTCATGAAGAGCATCGCCTTGCCGCCGAGCACCCAGCGGCCGTTGCTGTCGTTGTAGCCGCTGTTGGTGAGGTTGGTCAACTTCTGACTTCCGTCGGCAGGCACGAGGGCTATGTCGCGATTGTTCCAGCCGCCATTGCCGATATAGTTGGACAAGAGCCACTTGCTGTCGGGGCTCCATTCGAACCACAGGTCACCGTCAGAGTAGCTGTACTGGAACTTGCCGTCCATGAGTTGTCTCACAGCCTTCGTCTTCACGTCCACAGCCATGAGCGCGCCGCGGTCCTCAATGTAGGCCACGGTCTTGCCATCGGGACTATAAGCGGGCTGCATGTCGACCTTAGACGACTTCACGAGTTGCTCCTCCTTGATCTGTGTGGCATAGGTGAACTGCTTCTCGTCCTTGTTCACGATGCTTGTCTGGTAAATCTGCCAAAGTCCGCCGCGCTCTGAGGCGTAGACAAGGCTTCGGCCGTCGGGCGAGAACTTGACGTTGCGCTCCTGCTCCGGCGTGTCGGTGATGCGCTTTGTCGTGGTGTAGTCGATGGACGTGACGTAGACGTCGCCGTGGACCACGAAGGCGACCTCCTTGCCATCGGGTGAGACAGTGAACTCCGTGGCACCACTCCGCAGCACCTGCCGCTGGAGCTTGTCGGTGCCTTCGTCGGCAACCATCGAGACGTTGAGCCTCACGGGTTGGCTGCCCTCCTTGAGAGTATAGATGGCACCGTCGTAGCCGTAGCATAGTGTGCCGTCAGCGGCACGGGTGAGGAAACGCACGGGGTTGCCCTTGTAGTGGGTGAGCTGAGTCTTGGCAGTCTCGCCGATGTGCCGCTTGTATACGTTGAAAGTGCCGTCTTCCTCGCTGAGATAATAATAGGTGTTGGCATCGCCGCCCCATACGGGCGTGCGATCCTCGCCGCCGAAATCGGTCAGCTTGGTGTAGTCGCCGCCCTTGCAGAGCCAGATGTCGCGACATATCGGCGACTGGTGGTGCTTGCGGAATGGGTCCTCGTAGCCTTTCTTGTCGTGGTAGAGCAGGGCACCGTCCTTGCCCACGCTGATGTCTTCCATGGGTATGTCGGAGAAGAGACGCATGCGTCCGCCGTTGGCGCTCACCTCGTAGACCTGGGAGAAGTCGGCAAAGATTATGCTTGTGGCCTTGGGCATGATCGAGGCTTTCAGCAGGATGGTGCTGTCGTTGCGCCAGGCCATGGGGTATTCGTCGCCGCTGTCGGTGGTAACCCTCCGTGGCGCGCCACCGTTTCTGCCAACCACATAGATGTCCATGCTCCCTTCGCGACTTGAGGCGAAGGCTATCTGCTTTGAGTCGGGGCTCCACACTGGGTAAGCGTCATAAGCCGGGTTAGTGGTGATTTGCCGTGCCTGCCCGCCATTGGCAGGCACTGTCCAGATGTCGCCTTTGTAGGAGTACGCCACCGTCTTGCCGTCGGGCGAGATGGCAGGGAAGCGCATCCACAAAGGATCGGTTTGCGCCATGGTCGACACTGCCGCGAGAGGTGCGATTATGGCTAAGAGAATTCTTTTCATTCAGTATGATATGATTATTAAAACGTTCAAACTTACGCGTTAGATAATTTGAGTACAAAAATACTGCAAATATTCAGAAAAAGTGTGATTTTAGCGTAGAAGTTTGACGAAATTTGTTTATGTTTGCGAAAAAGTTCAAGAAAACGACAACTCAAAATGTTGCTCTCAGATAAATTAAAGGAAATTCGTGGTCAAGCGAAACAACCGCAACGGAAAGTTGCAGCTGCACTTGACATTGACACTGTCACCTACAGTAAGATAGAGAACGGGAAATATATGCCGAATCGGGATTTTGTCCTTCGCCTGGCTTCGTTCTTCGGATGCGCTAGCGAACAACTCATCAAGTTGTGGCTTGCAGACCCAAATGAAGGTGTACTACGACTGTATCATGCTTTGGAATGACGGAAAACTGCCCGAGGGCATCGACCAGGAAAAGCTGTTCGCAGAACACGCATCGCAACCTCGCAACCAAAACATAG
>CAVBBO010000064.1:0-54371 GCA_963593695.1 Escherichia coli
CGAAGGAGGCTTTCCATGCGCCACTGAGGCTGACCACATTACCCGCGAGGGCTTGCGCACCCACGCATATCATACTGAAGAGAAGGGCATGTCTCATAGGTCTGATGTTTTAGCAGTGTCCGTTTGTTGGTAAATGTTTGTGCAAAGTTACTATTTTTTTTGGTTATAGCCTATGCTTTTTGACATCCCCCCCTTACACGTTAGCTATCTTTCTCATCGAATCTATACTACGAGCTTCTTCACACATAAATATATACGCAACAAACCACTGATGACTCAAAGCCTCCCAAGCATTTTTGAAGGTACGCAAGAATCCTTGTGTCATTAATCAAATATAATAGAAATGAAAGGTAATTTGAGCATAGAAGAGTGGCAGGCACATTCTTTCTAAATAATATTTAACACGAGAATGCCGTATTATTTTTACATTTTAGTTGTCACTCTCAATTATTTTTACTTACTTTGCAAAAGACTATAAGAAACAACAACTAAAGACACATCCATATGGCAAACTCTGAAGTAACACCAAATGTTTGCGGTCTGAAGCGCGAAGACTTTCAGACTACAGTGAATGGCAAGAAGACAGATCTCTTCATCTTGAAAAACAGCAAAGGCAGCGAAGTTGCCATTACCAACTATGGCGGCGCCATTGTAGCCCTCATGGTTCCTGACAAGGACGGCAAGATGGCCAACGTCATCATGGGGCACGACAACATCCAAGATGTCATTAACTCGCCCGAGCCATATCTCTCAAGGCTCATCGGACGTTTCGGCAACCGCATCGCCAAGGGCAAGTTCACCTTGCACGGCAAGCAATATCAAGTGCCTGTAAACAATGGTCCAAACTCCCTGCACGGTGGCAAGGACGGATTCAACGTAAAGGTTTGGTCACCAGAGCAGATGAACGACCACGCACTCGCGCTGAACTACGTTTCACCTTATGGCGAGGAAGGCTACACGGGCGAATTGAAGGTAACGGTAGTATACACATGGACCGATGACAACGAGCTGCACATCGACTATCTCGCCACTACTAACAAGAAGACCATTATCAACCTTACAAACCACGCGTTCATCTCCTTGTCTGGCACCGCCGACCCAACTCCTTCAGTTGAGAACGTGGAGCTGCAACTCAACGCCGACTTCTATCTCCCGATTGACACCGTGTCAATCCCCACTGGTGAGATAAGAAAAGTGGAAGGCACTCCTTTTGATTTCAGAACAGCGAAACCAATAGGCCGCGACATCAACGCCGACGACGAGCAGATAAAGAATGGCACAGGCTACGACCACTGCTACGTGCTCAACAAGAACGAGGAAGGCGAACTTTCATTGGCAGCAAAGGCACACGAGCCTGTAAGCGGTCGCACTCTTGAGGTGTACACCACAGAGCCAGGCGTACAACTCTACACAGGAAACTTCCTGTCTGGTTTCAAAGGCGCATATGGAGACACTTACCCGAAGCGCTCGGCTTTCTGCTTAGAGTGCCAACACTTCCCAGACTCTCCAAACCGTCCTTATTTCCCGTCGGTCGTGTTGGATCCAGGAGAAAGATACAAACAGACAACCATTTACAAGTTTGGGGTAAGCAAGTGAACGCTTCCGCAAACTAAACCAAGAATTAACATTTAACCATAATTTTAAATTGACCATAACTATGCAGATAGATTTCGTAAGAAGCCGTTTCCTTAAGCATTTCGATGGGGAGACAGGCAACGTCTACGCCTCACCAGGCCGCATCAACCTCATTGGTGAGCATACCGACTATAATGGTGGATTCGTCTTCCCTGGAGTCGTGGAGCAGGGCATCATGGCAGAGATTCGTCCCAATGGACAGAAGAGCGTGAATGTCTATTCAATCGACTTGAAGGACATGGCTCATTTCTCGCTTGACGATCCCAAGGGTCCTTCAGCAACATGGGCACGCTACATTTACGGTATCTGCCGTGAGATGATGGAACGTGGCGTTGACGTGAAGCCTTTCAACGCTGCCTTCGCCGGTGACGTGCCATTGGGAGCAGGAATGTCGTCGAGTGCGGCATTGGAGAGTTGCTTTGCATTCGCCTTGAACGACCTCTTCGGCGACAACAAGGTGTCGAAGTGGGATCTCGTACTTGCCGGGCAAGCCACTGAGCACAAATACATTGGCGTAAACTGTGGTATCATGGACCAGTTCGCCTCAGTCTTCGGACAGAAAGGCAAGCTCATGCGCCTCGACTGCCGCAGCCGCGAGTTTGAATATTTCCCATGGGAACCAAAGGGCTACAAGCTCGTGTTGCTCAACTCAAAGGTTAAGCACGAACTGAAAGGCTCTCCATACAACGACCGCCGCAACTCATGCGAGAACGTGGTCAAGACTTTGAACGCCAAGTTCACCGACCGTCATTTCGACACGTTGCGTGATGCCAACTGGGATGACCTTGAGGCTGTGAAGGCTGAGGTTAGCGCAGAAGACTACAAGCGCGCCCACTTCGTTCTCGGCGAGGTCGACCGCGTGCTGGCTGTCAGCGACGCTTTGCAGAAAGGCGACTACGAGACCGTGGGACAGAAGATGTTTGAGACCCACTATGGCCTTAGCAAGGAGTATGAAGTGAGCTGCGAGGAGCTCGACTACCTCAACGACCTTGCCAAGGAAAATGGTGTCACGGGCAGCCGTATCATGGGCGGAGGCTTCGGTGGTTGCACCATCAACCTCGTGAAGGACGAACTTTACGACAAGTTCATCGAGAACGCCAAGGCAAAGTTCAACGAGAAGTATGGCCACGAGCCACAGGTCATCGATGTAGTCATCGGCGACGGCTCTCGCAGAATATGCTAACACGAATATTTTAAACTATAAAAAGACGCCCTCTCCAGACTTTTGTTGACAGGAGAGGGCGTCTTGTTTATCGTCTTGTTTATCGGCACTGCCTTCTTTTTCCTGTCCAACCCTCTTTCACAAATCTTCATTTCTCTATGTTGGCATTATCACTTATTCTTTCAATCGTGGCTCAACTCCTTCCCCAACATCATTTCTCAAGCATTCCGCCAGGCAACTACAGCGGCATCGCCTGGATGGGAGGCAACACGTATGCCGTGGTGAGCGACAAGTCGCCTGAGGATGGCTTCTTCGTTTGGACGCTTGATATAGATTCTGTCACAGGCGAGGTCAAGTCTGCCAAAAACGATGGTTTCCGCTCAGCATCGCGCCCCAACCGTGACGGCGAGGGCATTGCCTTCAATCCGCGCTCAAACACGATATTCATTAGTGGGGAAGCGGATAATTACATAAAGGAATATAGCTTGGACGGCAAGCTGACAGGCAGGGAGATTCCCCCTACCCTACTTTTCCAGCAGCTTCCCGGAAATCTCGGACTTGAGGCTTTGAGCTACAACGACTCCACGCGCCTGCTCTGGACGTGCAACGAGAGTGGGGAGATATGCATACAAAACTATAACCATGACCTCAAGCCCCAAGACCATTATGCCTACACGCTCGACGCACCCATTGGCGACAAGGCAAAGGCGCAATACTATGCTCACGGCATAGGCACGCTTTGCGCTCTCGACGATGGGTCTCTATTATTGCTCGAAAGGGAGTTTTACGTGCCACGCAAGAAGATTGGCTCATTTGTCAACTGCAAACTGTTTCATCTCGTTCCAGGCAAAGGTGACAAACAACTCCTCGCACAGTGGCGCACGTCGCTTACCCTCACAAAACGAAACATAGCCAACTACGAGGGCATGTGTCTTGGCCCAAAACTGAAAGACGGTTCGCGTGTCCTTGTTCTCGTGGCCGACTCGCAAGACCAATACGGTGGAGTCTTAAAAGACTGGATCAAGACCATCCGACTCTACTTATAGACAGGACCCTGTATTTTTGGTCATACAAGTCCAAGAAAAGTCTCTCTAAGAATCACGGAGAAAGGCCTATGGTTTGCCAAGCATAGCCTACTGTCAGCGAAGCCCGGCCTATGCCAAGCATAGCCTACTGTCAGCGAAGCCTGGCCTATGGCTTGCAAAGGATATAGCAAACCTTGTCTTGAAAGTTTCTGCCGTTGGAGCCGTGCATCACGCCTTGGTTGATGATGGAGAAACACAGACGATGACCATTCGCCGCGGTGCAATATCCACACAAGCTCACTATGCCCTCAACCGTACCAGTCTTGGCATGCACATTGCCGCGCGTGAACTGTGAACGCATGCGCTTTTTCAATGTGCCGTCAACGCCCGCGATAGGCAGTGCCGGCAGCAAATGGTTATAAATGTTCTGGTTCTCAAAGGCATAGCGCAAGAACTTCACTTCCAACTCGGGCGACAAATAATTGTATAGCGACAAGCCACTGCCGTCAGCGAGACGATAGCGCGAGGCGTTGAGCCCAAGGCGCGTGATGAGTTGCCGCACTATGTTCTTGGCGTCTTTCGCCGTAGCCGGACGGTTGCCCGTGGAAGCCGCGATCTGATAATACATGGACTCCGCGTAGAGGTTGTCGCTCTCCTTCATCATCCGCATAAGCACCTGGTCGATGGTGTGGAAACGGCTCACTATGCAATAGGCGTCCTGCGGTTTGCGCTTCTCCGACACGTTGCCAATGAGCGTTATGCCCGCGCTGTGGATGGCATCGAGAAACTTGTCCATGAAAATGTCCTTACGCTGAAAGACCAATGGCGAGAGCACGGGGTTGTCGTCGTCCCAACACCAGCCTTCACCGAGCCTGTCGGCATCCTTCATGGAGCAGTCGGCATAAAGGTTGCCACGGATGGTGTCCACACCCATCTTGCGCAACGCCTCGGCAAAAGCATGCATGTCGTCACGATTGAAACGCGGGTCAAAGCCTCCCACGCAATACACGTCACCGTTGAGTGTCGTGGAATCCACCTTGCCGGTATAGCACAATTCCGTCTTAAACTGGTAACTTCCGCCAAGGCGGTCGAGCGCGGTGATGGCGGTGATGGTCTTCATCGTGGAGGCGGGACGCATCAGTTGCCTCTCATTGTGCTTGAATATGGCAGAATCGGCATCGAGGTCGTAGACCATGATACCCACTTGTGAGGTCTTGAACATTTCGCTCTTGAGCAGTTGCTCTATCTCCGCCTGGACGTTTTTCGGCCAAAACAAAGTGTCGTTGCGATGCATGAGCGAATCCGCCCATATCGAGTCCGCCACAAGGGTCGTGTCGTTGTCATCGTTGTCATCAGCCACATCGGTCTGTGCCGCCACAGGCAAGACCGCGAAAAACATCAAGAGCAACAAGGCATATATCTTATTCCGCATCGCAATCCCCCTTTTCTTTTTTAAGCGCGGCTACGAACGCCGTCTCGTTGACAGGTTGCACCGACACCATGGCATCGTTGGCGCCGTAGGTGATGAGCAGGTAACGCACAAGGCCGAAGACCGAAGTCATGGGGCGGCACGAATTGATCTGGCTTATCATGATGACCTTTGTCTTTGACAGCTTGCCATTGTCGATAATAAGCTTTCCGTCGGAGATGACATATTGGCTGTGCAGGGTTCTCTCCGTGAGGATAACAAGAAGGAATGCCATGAGAAGTCCCACGATGACATTCTTTATCCAAAATGCGTAAACGGCAAGCAAAAGGAAGAGCACTATGCCACATACCGCGCCAAGTGTCGTCCTATGATGAAATGAACGGGTCATGAATTCAGTAAAAACAATCTTCATCTAATAATATGTGCAAAGTTACCACTTTTATTCGAGCTTTTTAGGCTAAAACTCGAAAAATGCTTGCCAACGTGTCACAAACATTCTGTCTTTGCAATAAAACAGACGCACTTCGTTTGTCGGTTACTTATAGTTTCCCGGCAAAGAAGTGCGTTTTATTGTTTTAATAATCTTAGAAAAGATGACAGCAAACAGTAGCCATCAAGTATTACGGCAGTCTGCCAAACTCATCGGCGAGCTCAATGGCAGAGAATGGCCTCGGCACGCTTCACTTGCTCAGCCGACGGCACCTGCACGTCGCCAAGGGTATATCTGAACCCAAGCTGTTCCCACTTGTATATGCCAAGGGTGTGATAAGGCAACACCTCCACACGCCTTACGTTGTCGAGCGTGTCGATGAACGTCCGCATACGCCGCAGATGATCCTCATCGTCGGTGATGCCCGGCACGAGCACGTGACGAATCCATACCGGCACACCAAGTTCTGACAAGCATCGCGCGCAATCTATTATGTTCTCGTTGCCGTGCCCCGTAAGCCACTTGTGCCTGTCGCTGTCGAGATGTTTCAAGTCGAGCAGCACGGTGTCGGTGGCTTTCATCAGTCTCACGAACTTGCCGTAAAAAGGCTCCTTCCGCGAAAACGGCTGCGCCGCCGTGTCAAGGCAAGTGCTTATGCCTCGCCGACGGGCTTCCTCGAAGAGGGCAGTCACGCCGTCTATCTGCAACAGCGCCTCGCCTCCGCTCACGGTGATGCCGCCTTCCTTGCCCCAATAGGCACGGTAGCGTTCCGCCTTGTCGAGCAAGTCGCCGACGGACATCGCCACGTCGCTCTCGTCAGCAAGCCGCCACGTGTCTGGATTGTGGCAATAGCGACACCGCATGAGGCATCCTTTCAAGAATATGATAAAGCGGATCCCCGGCCCGTCTACCGAGCCGAAGGATTCCACCGAATGTACTACCAGCTTAGAGTCGCTCATGGGCCTGACGCGCGATGACATCAAGTTGCTGCTCCCTGGTGAGGTCGATGAACTTCACGGCATAGCCGCTCACACGGATGGTGAAGTTGGCATACTCCGGCTTCTCGGGGTGCTCCATGGCATCCTTGAGCTTGTCCACGCCAAAGACGTTGACGTTCAAGTGGTGGGCACCCTTGTTGAAATAGCCGTCCATCACGCCCACGAGAGTGGTGGCGCGCTGTGCCTCGTCGTGTCCCAATGCGCTTGGGCTGATGGTCTGCGTATTGGATATTCCGTCGAGGGCATACTCGTAAGGGAGTTTCGCGAGCGAGTTGAGCGAAGCCAGCAAGCCGTTCTTCTCGGCACCATAGCTGGGGTTCGCGCCTGGTGCGAGCGGTGCGCCAGCCTTGCGTCCGTCGGGCATGTTGCTCGTGTATTTGCCATACACCACGTTGGACGTGATGGTCAGAATAGAGGTTGTGGGCTCTGAGTTGCGATAGGTGTGGTGCTTCTTCACCATGCCGATAAAGGTCTTGAGCAACCACACGGCTATCTCGTCGGCACGGTCGTCGTCGTTGCCGTAGCGTGGGAAGTCGCCCTCGGTCTTGAACTCCAAGGGGAAGCCTGTCTCGTCGCGGATGATGTTCACCTTGGCGTATTTGATTGCCGATATTGAGTCAACCACATGCGAGAAGCCTGCTATGCCCGTGGCAAACGTGCGGCGCACGTCGGTATCGATGAGAGCCATCTCTGCAGCCTCGTAGAAATACTTGTCGTGCATATAGTGGATGAGGTTGAGCGTCTTCACGTAAACGGCGGCAAGCCACTCCATCATGTCCATGAACTTTGGCATGAACTCCTCGTAGGTCAGCACGTCGCCCTCTACCGGACGGTATGCCGGCCCCACCTGCTCGCGGGTCTTGCTGTCCACGCCACCGCTGATGGCATAGGTCAAGCACTTGGCAAGGTTGGCACGGGCTCCGAAGAACTGCATCTCCTTGCCGGTCTGTGTGGCGCTCACGCAGCAGCAGATGCTGTAGTCGTCGCCCCAGACAGGACGCATCACGTCGTCATTCTCATACTGTATACTACTGGTTCTCACGGAGATGAGTGCTGCATATCGCTTGAAGGCCTCTGGCAGACGGCTGCTGTAGAGCACGGTGAGGTTTGGCTCTGGCGAGGGACCCATATTTTCCAGCGTGTGGAGGAAACGATAGTCGTTCTTGGTCACCATGTGGCGACCGTCCTGGCCTATGCCGCCAACCTCCAACGTTGCCCACACAGGGTCACCGGAGAAGAGCTGGTTGTATGACGGAATGCGGGCAAACTTCACCATGCGGAACTTCATCACCAGGTGGTCGATGAGTTCCTGGGCATCCTGCTCTGTCATCGTTCCCTCGTTGAGGTCGCGCTGTATGTATATGTCGAGGAAAGTGGAGACACGGCCAACCGACATGGCTGCGCCGTTTTGCGTCTTCACCGCACCGAGGTAGCCGAAGTAGAGCCACTGCACTGCCTCGCGCGCGTTTGTAGCGGGCTTTGATATGTCGAATCCATATTGCGCCGCCATTTCTTTCAATCCCTTGAGGGCCTTTATCTGCATCGACACTTCCTCGCGCAGACGTATCACGTCGTCTATCATCTCGCGCTCGCCCATGTTCAAGAGGTCGTTTTGCTTCTCCTGTATCAGGAAGTCGATGCCATAGAGTGCCACGCGACGATAGTCGCCCACGATGCGGCCGCGACCGTAGGTGTCGGGCAGGCCCGTGAGGATGTGGTTGTGGCGAACACGCTTCATCTCCGGGGTGTAGGCGTCGAACACGCCATCGTTGTGGGTCTTCACATAGTTGTGGAAGATGTTGTGGAGCTTCTCCGAGGGCTGGTAGCCGTATGTGGTGCAAGCCTGCTCCGCCATCTTTATGCCGCCGTAGGGCATGAAGGCGCGCTTGAGGGGCTTGTCGGTCTGCAGACCAACCACCTTCTCCAGGTCTTTTGTAGCCTCGTTGATATAGCCCGGGCCATAAGCGGTAAGGCTGGAGACCACTTCCGTCTCCATGTCGAGAACGCCGCCCTTGGCACGCTCCTCCTTCTGCAACTTCTGCAACTCGCCCCAAAGAGTGTCGGTAGCCTCAGTGGGCCCTACGAGGAAACTCTCGTCACCACCATACTGGGTGTAGTTATTCTGAATAAAATCCCTAAGATTGATTTCTTCCTTCCACTGTGTGCCTTGGAAGGAGCGCCATGCGTTGTTCATAAAAAACGTTTTATGTTGGTTACTTAACTTTAGGCGTACAAAGTTAGCACTTTTTCCCCTAATAATAGAATTTTTGACCAACAAAAGGGTAAAAATGACAATTTGTAGGTATTGCGGGGGTAGCTGCAACGACCGTCAACGCTGGTTGCGATGAGTGGGTGAAACGACCCAAAATCGTGCCCCTTCGGCTTTCCAATGGAGAGGCAACGGCTTTCCAATGGAAAGGCATCGGCATTGCACTGGAAAGGCAACGGCTTTCCAATGCAATGCCGATTGCATGGAAACAGTGGCGCAAAACGCGGTGTTTCCTGCTTGTTTTATCAGTCTACGAAGCGCCTTAGTATGTCGCCATACTTGTCTATCCGGCGGTCTCTGAGGAATGGCCACCAACGCCTCACCTGCTCGGATCGTCCGAGGTCTATCTCCACCACTTGCTCACGCTCCTCGTCGTTGGCGGCACGGAACAGAAGCTCGCCCTGCGGGCCTGCCACGAAGCTGGAACCCCAAAACTGTATGCCCGCTGTCTGATGGCTCGGGTCGGGCTCGAAGCCCACGCGGTTGACGGTTATCACCGGCAAGCCGTTGGCCACGGCATGACCACGCTGCACCGTTGTCCACGCCTCGCGCTGGCGTTCCTGCTCCTCCTTGGCATCCGACGACTCGTAGCCTATCGCTGTGGGGTAGATGAGCATCTCCGCGCCTTGCAGGGCCATGAGCCTCGCTGCCTCCGGATACCACTGGTCCCAACAGACCAGCACCCCGAGACGGCCCACGGAGGTGTCGATGGGATGGAAGCCAAGGTCGCCGGGAGTGAAATAAAACTTCTCGTAATAGGCCGGATCGTCGGGGATGTGCATCTTGCGGTATTTGCCGGCTATGGTGCCGTCCTTTTCTATCACCACCGCCGTGTTGTGGTAGAGTCCGGCGGCACGCTTCTCAAAGAGAGAGGTGACGATGACCACATCGAGCTCGCGCGCCAGATTGCCGAAGAACTCTGTCGACGGCCCCGGAATGGTCTCGGCAAGGTCGAAGAGGTCCACGTTCTCCGTCTGGCAGAAATAAAGGCCATTGTGAAGCTCCTGCATCACGATGAGCTGCGCGCCTTGCTTGGCGAGCGTCCTGCACTTGTCGGCGAGCCGACGCTTGTTGTCGTCGATGTCTGCCGTATTGTGTTGCTGTATTATGCCTACTTTTAATATCATGGTATGAAAGGTTTGGTTACTTGTTGGTTTTTATCGCGCCCTCGGGCAACTGCATCGTCAGGCAATGGATGGAACCGTGCTGGCGCACTATCACCGACGCGTCCACGGCAACGATTTCCCTGCCGGGGAAAGCCTCTGCCACGGTGGCCTTCGCCTCTTCGTCTTTCTCGCCCTGCCCATACACGGGCACTATCAACGCACCGTTTATTATCAGGAAGTTGGCGTAGGTGGCAGGCAAGCGCTCGCCGTCAAACTCCATCCTGTCGGGCATGGGCAACTTGAGCAACCTGTAGGGCTTGCCCTCCTCTGTCGTCAGGGCTTGCAGCTCCTGTTCAAGCGCCTTGAAGTCGGCATATTGCTCATCGGCCTCGTCGTCGCAGCCTACATATAATAATGTGTCGTCGGGGCATATCCTCACCGTGGTGTCGATATGCCCGTCGGTGTCGTCGCCCACGAGGTTTCCATGCCGCAGCCACACCACGCGGTCGGCGCCAAGGTCGTTTTTCAGCCTCTCGCCTATCTCCGCCTCGCTCAACGGCTGGTTGCGATGTGGCGCGAGCAGACACTGGGCGGTGGTGAACACCGTGCCCTTGCCGTCGCTCTCTATGGATCCGCCCTCAAGCACGAAGTCGCGATGGTTCTCTATCGTGGCAGAGAACATGCCTTTGGCGTGGAGCGTGGACGTTATGGCATCGTCTTTTTGCCAATCAAACTTCTCGCCCCAGCCATTAAACTTGAAGTCGAGCATCTTGAGGCTGCCGTCGTCGCCGCGTCGCAAGGTCACGGGTCCGTGGTCGCGTGCCCAAGTGTCGTTGAGGTCGCACGCCGCCACCGTTACATTTGCCATCTCCGCCTCCGTCAGCTTCGTTCGCAACAGAGCCGCGACCTCGTCGGCGTTTTTCGCCGCTATTATGAGTCGCTCTCGTGCGGCTATCGCTTTCGAGAGTTCCACGTAGGTGGCCGTTATCTCGGCGAGATAAGGCTCCCAGTCGGTGTCCGCGTTTGGCCAAGTGAGCATTACGCCATCCTGTGGCTCCCATTCTGCGGGGAGCGTGTATTTGGGTTGTGACATGAATGAAAGTTTTTGTTTCTGCAAAATTAAGTAATAAGGCTTAGACTGCAAAGCACAAAGCGCAAATTGTTCGTATCAAGGCAGGGCAAGCGGGCAGAAAAGAAGCCCTACAATAGCCCAGTCATATACAACGGCAAACAAACCACACCATCCTTCACCTCGACATCGCCCACGTGAAGCACATACGATTCGGCAAGCATCGGGGCAAACTTGGCCTTCAACTTTTCTAGAGAAGTGGTGGTATAGTTCTTTCCCGACTTCACCTCTATAGGAGAGATGTTGTGGCGATTAGTGATGACAGGTTTTGAAATCAAGAAATCTATCTCCATCCTGTCAGCGGCGCTCTTGGCAGAACTTTTGGAGAAGAAAAACAGCTCATGCCCGGCCGTCTTCAGCATTTGCGCCACGATGTTCTCCACCAACATGCCCTCGTTCACCTCCAACTTTCCCAACGCCAGCTTGAGATAAAGTTCGTTGCCCATAATCGTCTTCAGATTGAAGGCATGGCTTATCAACAAGCCTGTGTCTGCCATGTAACACTTCAGAGTGGTTCGTTCCTCATTGAGCCGCAAGCCGATGTCAGGTGCCGTTGAGTTGTAACAAACATTGACCACCCTCGACTCTGCGAGCCAGAAAAAGGAAGATTCATATTCCCTATAGCGTGCCTTGTCGCTGATGGCAGACAAACGGAACTTCTTCTCGTGCCTGCTGAGTGCGGAAGGTATCTCGTCGAAAATAGCCTTCACCTTGATCTCGTTTCCCACCGCATACTTCTCGATGTCTGCCCGATAGAGCGAGAGGATGTTTCGCTTAACCATGTCCACCTTCATGAAATCATGGGTGTCCACATATTCAAGGACAGCCTGTGGCATCCCTCCCACTATCATGTAATGGCGGAAAAGGTCCATCACCTTGCGGTGCAACGGTCCCAAGGCCCGTTTCTTCTCATAGCAGTCGCGGATGAACGGCATCATTTGCTCATCACCCATCGCCCAAAGGAATTCCTCGAAATCCATCGGGTACATATTGACACGATATTCCTCTGAGGGAATCACAATGTCCTTCACGTTCCTATTGATGCTGACGAGCGACCCGGTCTCGATGTAGTCGTAGCGTCCATCCTTCACCAAATACTTGATGGCAGCGCGCGCCTTAGGATAGAGTTGTACCTCATCAAACACTATCACGGAGTCGCGGGAATGGAGCGTCACGTTGAAATACAATGCCAAGTAGCTGAAGAACAAGTCAAGGTTCTTCAGATACCTGTCAAAGATTTCCATCAGGTCATCATCTGCATTGTTGAAGTCTACCAAGATATATGATTTGTATTCTTTCTTGGCAAATTCCTCCACAATATAGCTCTTGCCGATTCGCCGGGCACCGTCTATCATCAGCGCCGACTTCCCTTGTGCATTCTGCTTCCATTGAAGCATTTCTTCGTATATTTTCCTTCTCATATCTTGTACTATTCACGTTTTGACGAGGTTTCCAGCACCCGATTCCCACGTTTTGACGAGGTTTTCGGTGCCCAATTCTCACGTTTTGACGAGGTCCTACGGGGTCAATTCCCACGTTTTGACGATTTCTTCCAACTGCAAAGATACGAAAGAAACATGAGCACGATTACTTTTCGCCTTTTTTTATGTAAGATTAACAAGTCTTTGATCGTCTGTTACACAAAAATCATGTTACTTTGCACTCTGGATGAAGAAACTGTTGCACATATTGTTTTCCGCCTTACTCTCCATGTTGTTCATCTTCATGGCGAGCGGTGTGACGTTTCGTCATTGCGCTTGCTCGGGCAAGACATCGATGACGATGGGCAACGTGTCTCACGACAAGGAGACCTCCCACTCGTCTGACGGCTGCATGACCATTGCCACGGTGTCGCTCTCACCAACCACACAAGCGCAGCCGGCGACCTTCAACTTCCATGTGTTCCAGCCATTGGTCGCCATCATCAACGATTGGGACTCACTCTATCTGATTCCACAACCTACGGAATCAAACAAACGCATATTGCCACGGAAAGCATACAGTCCGCCTCCGCGACAATATCTTAACCTGCTCACTGTCTTGACCATTTAAATCCCCCGTTTTTCGCAACCAGGTTGCAAAGCTCTCTTTGTAGCTTTGCAAGCAAATAGAGAAAACAAGGGATAAAAAATGAGGGACAAAGTTGATTCGTGTGGATTATACTTTCTTGCGGATTTAATCTCTATCGCTTTGCAGGGGCGGGCCCTGTGCCCGTCCGCAACCCGAATGGCAAAAGACGGTTGAAAGATGGTATGCGTAATCGGCGTAGCCGACATCTTTTAAATCTTCTAAATCCGTGTGAAAGAAAACATGTGAAATAAAAACACCCACACCAATCTACATAGCCCCATAAGATCAAGACAAATAAATGAACATCAGAAATATCATAATAAGTTTCATCCTGACAACACCAATGTCGGGGTGGGCACAAGTAGTATCCGCACAGAAGGAAACCCCTGACACCATTGCCGACCAAGAACTGAAAGAGATCACCGTGGTGAGCCGCAAGGCAGGGGTCAGCCGCATGGCAGGGGCGATAAACGGTTCTGTGATAAACAAGGACGAACTCTTCAAGGCAGCCTGCTGCAACCTTGGCGAGAGCTTCACCACGAACCCCTCGGTAGACGTGAACTATAGCGATGCCGCCACCGGAGCGCGGCAGATAAAGCTGCTGGGGCTGTCGGGCACCTACGTGCAGATGATGACGGAGAACCTCCCCAACTTTCGTGGCGCGGCGGCGCCGTTCTCCCTGGGCTACGTGCCCGGCCCCTGGATGCAGAGCATACAGGTGAGCAAAGGCGCGTCGTCGGTAAAGGCGGGATATGAGAGCATAACCGGGCAGATAAACGTGGAATACCTTAAAGCCGACGACCAGCCGGGCGTGGAAGCCAACGTCTATGGCGACACCGACGGCAAGCTGGAGGCCAACGCCTCGGGCAACATACATATAAACGACAAGCTGACGACAGAGCTCCTCACCCACTACGAGAACCGATGGGGCACCAACGACATGAACATGGACGGCTTCAAGGACATGCCCAACATTCGCCAATACAACGTGCAGAACCGCTGGATATTCAAGGCAGACCACTACATGCTGCGCGCCGGCATCTCGCTCATCAGCGAGCACAGGGTTGGAGGACAGACGCTGAAGGCACTTGACAGCGACATGAAGAAACTCATGGAAGGCAAGGAGCTCTACGGCATAGACATAAGGACCAACCGCTACGAGGCTTACATGAAGCATGCCTTCATCCTGAACAAGGAGCACGGCACCAACATAGCCTTGATGACCACGGGCTCCATGCACCAGCAAGACGCGCTCTATGGCCGCAAGACCTACTACGTGAACGAGAAGAACCTGTATGCCTCGCTCATGTTTGAGCACAACTTCGACAAACGACACAACCTCTCGACCGGACTGAGCCTCAACCACGACTACCTTGGGCAGCTCTACCGGCTGACCAACGATGCCAATGCCGCCAAGACGCGCGCCAACGAGAAGGAGACCGTGCCGGGCATATACGCACAATACACCTACAACCTCAACGACAGGCTGATCGTGATGGCAGGCATACGCGGCGACCACAGCAGCCGATACGGCTATTTCGTCACACCGCGCTTCCACGTGAAATGGCAGGCCAACGACATCATTGGCTTCCGCCTCTCCGCCGGCAAGGGCTACCGCTCCGCGCACGCCCTCGCCGAGAACAACTATCTCCTGGCAAGCAGCCGACGGCTCATCATCGACGACAACCTCAAGCAGGAGGAGGCTTGGAACTATGGCATAAGCAGCCAAATGAACATCCCCTTGTTTGGGCAGACGCTCAAGCTGAACGCGGAATATTACTATACCAACTTCGAAAACCAGGCGGTGGTCAACTTCGACAGCGACGTGCACGAGGTGCGCGTGTCCAACCTCGACGGCAAGAGCTATTCGCACGTGTTCCAGGTCGACGCCACCTATCCACTGTTCAAGGGCATGACGCTCACCGCCGCCTATCGCCGCAACTACGTGAAGGAGACCTACGACGGCACACTGATGGACAAGCCCATGCTCAGCAAGTACAAGGGCCTGGTGTCGGCATCCTACAAGACGCCTCTCGGCTTGTGGCAGTTCGACGCCACCGTGCAGCTCAACGGTGGCGGCAGGATGCCAAAGGCATACACGCTCACGAGCGGCGAGCCTTCGTGGAACCCGACGTTCAAGGCATACGGTCTGCTGAGCTGCCAAGTCACCCGTTGGTTCCGCCACTTCTCGGTATACATAGGTGGGGAGAACCTCACGGGCTACAAGCAGAAGCACCCTGTGGTTGACGCGATGAACCCTTGGGGCAACCAGTTTGACACCAACATGGTGTGGGGACCAATAAGCGGTGCCATGGGATACGCTGGCATACGCGTAAACTTCGGAAGACTGTGATAAGGAAAGACTATCTGATAATAAAAGAAATAACCATCAATTTAAAAGAAAGGGAAAACATGAAAAAGATTATGACCGCGATGGCAATGTTGACTTTTGCCATCGGCATGTTCGCCAAGGACATCAAAACCGTGGTGTTCACCACCAACCCACAGATGCACTGTGAGAACTGCGAGAACAAGATCAAGGGCAACCTCCGTTTCGAGAAGGGCATCAAGGAAATCACCACCAGCGTACCCGACCAGAAGGTGACCATCAAGTATGATGCCGACAAGACCACTCCCGACAACATCATCAAGGGCTTTGCCAAGATAGGATATACGGCTACCGCCGTGACGTCTGATGCCAAGAAGGGCGGATGCTGCAAAAACAAAGCCAACGGTGAGAAAAGCGGATGCACAGGCTGCAAGAAAGCGGATACCAAGAAAGGCGGATGCTGCGGTGAATAACCTACACCACACTCCACAATAATCAACAATGCGTGAGTCGGCACAAGACCGACTCACGCATTGTCTTTCTTTGACATCATCATATCTATTACCCTTCTATCCTCCACTCCGTGATGGTGCGTTCCTCGCTGCTGTAGTTCACGCCTACCTTCACGAGTCGCTTGCCGTCGGCGGTATATGGAACGAGATAGCCCTTGTCGTCTATCTGCTTGAGGGCTGCATCGGCAGAGCCGTCTAGCTTCAGTTCCATGACGTAGACCACCGCAGGCAGGGTTATCACCACGTCGGCCCTGCCATGGGCACTCTCCTCCTCCACTTTTATAAAGCTGCCTATCAATGAGAACACGAGATAGAAAATGGTTTGCACGTCGCGCTCTGTCTTGTTGGACAAGCGGTAGGACACCCCGGCAAGATAGGCGCGCATCAAGGTGAGCGCATGCTCCATGTCACCGGCGATCACCGCCTTCACGAACTTGATGACGAAGCTGCTGTTGGTGCCTTCCGCCGGCGTGAGGTAGTTGGCGGCAAGCGAGCGTATCATCCCCACGCGCACCTCCTCGTTGGGATAGCCCAAGGTATAGAGGTTTATAGTCGGGTCGTAGTGCTTAATGGTGAGGTAGCCGCTCTGATAGAGCAGCGGCAAGGCGGTGGTCATGTTCTCCGGCGACACGTCGAAGTCGCTCACACCTGCGTCCTGACCAGTGAGATCGCGCAGGCCGACATTGTATTTCTGAAGAAGCTTTATTATATATGTGGGAGTGCCTGAGTCGAACCAATAGTCGCCAATGTCGCCAGAGGCAAGAGCCTTAATCAGGCTGAACGGATTGTAGACATCCTCAGAATGCTTGCTGAAATGATAGCCGTCGTATTTCTTCTTGAGCCGTGCGAATGTCTCGTCTACGCTGAGGTGCAGACGTTCGGCAAGCAGCTCCACATCGGGCAGCATCCGCGTGTGCAGCTCATCGCTACTGATGCCACAAATGGCAGAATACTGGTCATACATGGAGATGTTGAACAGGTTGTTCAGTTCGCTGAAAATGCTCAGTTGCGCGAACTTGGTGATGCCCGTGAGGAACACGAATTCGAGATAAGGGTCGAGCATCTTGATAGGGTTGTAAAAGTTCTGCATTGTACGGCGCAAGGCGGCCAGGTTCGGCTCCTCGTGCACCACATCAAGCAAAGGAGCGTCATACTCGTCGATGATAAGCACCACTTTCTCTCCCGTTTGCTTATATGCCTTCATCACCAAGTCTTTCAATCGTATGTTGGGGTCTTGCTTCTCACTTTTGTAGCCGAACGCGCATTCGATGTCATCGAGCATGGAGGCAAGATAACGCTCAAGCATGTCCTTGTCCATGTGCTTCGCACCGCTCATGTCGAAATGCAGCACAGGATGCTTCACCCAGTTTTTTCGTATTCGCCAATGGCAAGACCATCAAACAAGTCCTTGCGTCCCTCATAATAAGAATGTATCATCGAGGCGAACAAAGACTTGCCGAACCGCCGTGGGCGGCTCAGAAACACATATTGATAACCACTTCTGATGAAATCGACAAGATATTGTGTTTTATCAATATAAAGATAGCCACCTTCCCTTATCTTCTCAAATGTCTGTATCCCTACCGGATATCTTCTCGTCTGTGCCATAGTATCTCACGGTTTTGCTGGTTTCCCTGTTGTCAGGATTTCACAAATCACTTCTCCCTTGCAAATTTAGCTATTATTTGTATAAGTGACAAGTTTTATTGGTGTATAATTCATGGATTTTGGCTAATTTTGCAGCCAAAAGAACCACACGTCAAGAACACACCACAGATGCTTGAATTCAAGAATGTAAGCGTAGCTCTGCCCGACGGCAACCATTCCACTCCTTTCTCGCTTATCGCCGAGAAAGGCGAGTCGGTATGTATCTTTGGCGGGAAGCACACGGGAAAGAGCGAGGTGCTGCTCGCCATTCTTGGATTGCATCCGCTGCAGTCTGGCTTCATAACCTTCGACGGAGAACTCATCACACGCGAAGCGTCGCCCTATTTCAGGAAAATGATGGCATACATACCGCAATATATGCCGGAGGGGGAAATCAAGATAGAAGAACTGTGCAGATACCTGCGCCTTGACATCCCCAACGAACTGAAAGACATAAAAGGCAAGCCCGTATCGTCGTTCAGCCAGGAAGAGTTGCAGGTCATACTCTTGCGCCTCGCCTTGGCACTGAAGCGGGAAGTGGTGCTTGTAGACAACGCCTTCCCCACTCCACAGACACAAGAGCTCTTGGGCAAGCTCGCCGAGGCAGGAGCCGAGGTAATATTCACGCACGAGGGCAACACGCTGCCTTGTGACAAACTTATAAACTTATCAAAATGAACATATCTACGCTTGGCATAGTTTTCGGGGCGTTGTTCGCTGCCTTCCCCATATTCATCATCGTGCGTTTCCGCCTGAACCTCATGCGCCGCTTCCTCGTGTCGCTCCTTCGCATGATAGTGTCGGTGGGGGTGCTTGCCGCGTTGATGTGGCTCGTGGCATGGGCTGGCAGCATCGCGCTCAGCATCGTCCTGTCGTTGGCTATCTGCCTCTTCACCGCCCTTACGACGACCGCGAAGGCAAGGCTGAAACTGCAACGCCATTATATGTCGGTAGCCGCAGGATCCTTGGCAGGCATCCTCGTCGTGGGCTTCTATTTCATCTTCCTTGTCCTCGGCACGCGCGACCCCTTCACGATCAACTTCTTCATTCCCGTGATAGGCTTGCTGGCAGGAGGCATCACAAGCGCCAACACCAAGGCCTTGACTGCCTACAGCGATGGTCTCGTGCATCATGGGCAACTCTACAACTACCTGCTGGGCAACGGCTGCACCCAACGGCAGGCCCTCGACTATTTTGTGCGCCGCAGCTTGCGCGCATCCATATTGTCGGTAAGCAAGCACATGTCGCGCATATTCATCATAGAGGCTCCCGTGGCCTTCTTCGTAGCCTTGATGGGGAACCTCAGCATCCTGACGGCGGCGGCACTGCAAGTGCTGCTTGTCCTGGCAACGGCAAGCGCTTCCGTCATATCGGTCTTCGTCACGTTGACCATAGAACGGAAGCGCTCAAAATGATTATCAGCGCAAGTGATATGGATTATCTCTTGCGGTTTTTCCAAAACAGGCTTATCTCTTCAAGGGTCTTGCCCTTGGTCTCGGGCACAAGGCGCCACACAAACAACGCAGCGAGAACACAGATAGTGCCATAGAGCCCATAGGTGAACCAGTGGCCGAAATTGTCGCCAGGCGCAAGGTGCATGTTGAACATCGGCACAAAGGTCGAGCTCACGATGAAATTGAAAATCCACTGGAACGCCACGGCTATCGACACTGCCGCGCCACGTATGGTGTTGGGGAAAATCTCCGCGATGTAGACCCAGCATATCGGCCCCCACGAGAACATGAACGAAGCACTGTAGACCATGATGGAGAGCATGGTGACGATGCTCAGCGACGCGTTGCCAAACGTGAGCGCCACGCCGAAGGCTCCGATGGCCATGCCCACGCTGCCAGTTATGAGCAACGGCTTGCGGCCGAACTTCTCGACGGTGAACACGGCAACGAGCGTGAACAGGATGTTGACGACACCCATCACCACGGTCTGCACCATGGGGTTGTCCATGCCCATGTCGCCGAAGATGCGCGGAGCATAATAGAGCACGGCGTTAATGCCAATGCCCTGCTGAAACACGCTGAGCATGATGCCTATGAAGATGCACATGAAGCCATAGGAGAACAAGCGCTCGGTCTTCGTCTCCACCGTGTTCTTGATGTCCTCAAGTATCTGGTGAGCCTTGATGTCGCCGTTGATGCGAGCCAGGATGCGGTGAGCCATGTGCTCCTTGCCGACGAGCACAAGATAGCGAGGTGTCTCAGGCACAAAGCATATAAGGATGGTGAAGAGACCAGCGGGCACCATCTCGCTGCCGAACATATAGCGCCAGCCCGTTGTTATGGTCCAAGGGTCGCTGCCTGGCATCACCTTGGAGAATCCCTCTCCTATCTGCGTGATCACAGGGTTGGTGTGGTCGCCAAGAATAAGGAAATTGACAAAGTAGACCACAAGCTGGCCGAAGATTATGGCAAACTGGTTCCAGCTCACGAGCATGCCTCGTATCTCGCTGGGAGCCACCTCGCCGATATACATCGGGCAGATGGCTGAAGCCATACCCACGCCGATGCCGCCAAGCACACGGTAGAAGTTGAAGACGACGAGCAGGTTCCACGTGGGCTCACCCTTTGCCATGATGTAGCTCTCGGGGCACATTGAGCCCCACGCCGACACGAAAAAGCACACGCCCGCGAACACGAGCGACTTCTTGCGACCCAACCGCGAGGCGAACACTCCCGACAAGGCACTGCCAATGATGCAGCCTATGAGTGCCGACGACGACGTGAAACCGTGCATGAAATCGGTATACTGGAAATCGTTGGCTCCAAGGAAGAATGCTTGCAGACCCTTCTCGGCACCTGAGATGACGGCAGTGTCGTAGCCGAACAGCAGTCCGCCGAGCACCGCCACCATCACTATCGAAACCAGATAGCCACGGCTGCCTTTGTTGTTTTTAGATTCTGATTGCATAAGAAAGAGATAGATTTTAAAAAAGGAGGGCGCGCCAAGACTCCCGATTCGGGGTCTTGACGCGCCCTTTTCAGTTTCCGTTAATATTGGTTTGAAAAACCGCTATTATTTCGCGTAGAGTGCCACGATGGTCTCGTACTTCTCCTGCTTGCCGCTTGTCTGCTTTGGCTCGCCGTTCTTCTTGGCATAGTCTACGACTTGCTCAAGCGTGAGCTCGCCGTTCTCAAACTTCTTGCCCATGCCGTCGTCGAAGCTTGCGTAACGCTCCTTGAACATCTTTGGAAGCTCGCTCTCGGTGAGTATCGCAGCAGCGTTTTCAAGGGCGCGTGCCATGGCATCCATGCCAGATATGTGGGCGATGAAAATATCCTCTGGGTCGGTGCTGTTGCGGCGAAGCTTAGCGTCGAAGTTGGAACCGCCATTGCCAAGGCCGCCATTGCGAATGATCTGCATCATGGCCTGGGTAAGCTCGAAGTTGTCTATTGGGAACTGGTCGGTGTCCCATCCGTTCTGGGCATCGCCACGGTTGGCATCGATAGAGCCGAGCATGCCATTGTCTACAGCCACTGCCAGCTCGTGCTCGAAGGTGTGGCCGGCAAGTGTGGCGTGGTTCACCTCGATGTTCACCTTGAAGTCCTTGTCGAGGCCGTGAGCGCGCAGGAACCCAACAACAGTCTCCGTGTCCACATCGTACTGGTGCTTGGTTGGCTCCATTGGCTTTGGCTCAATGAGGAACGTGCCCTTGAAACCCTTTGCGCGAGCGTAGTCGCGTGCCAAGGTGAGCATCTGTGCCAGATGCTCCTTCTCGCGCTTCTGGTCGGTGTTGAGCAACGACATGTAGCCCTCGCGTCCGCCCCAGAACACGTAGTTGGTGCCGCCGAGCTTGATGGTCGCGTCGATGGCGTTCTTGATCTGCACCGCTGCACGTGCCACGACGTCGAAGTCGGGATTGGTGGCGGCACCGTTCATGTAGCGCTTGTGACCGAAGACATTGGCAGTGCCCCAAAGGAGCTTGATGTCTGTGCCTTTCATCTTCTCAAGGGCATAGTCGGTGATGGCCTTCATGTTGGCCTCATACTCGTCGATGTCGTCGGACGGGTCAACCAAGTCGACATCGTGGAAGCAGAAATACTCTATGCCGAGCTTTTCCATTATCTCGAATCCGGCGTCCATCTTGTCCTTGGCGCGCTGCAATGGGGTTTCAGCCTCGTCCCACTCGTAGGAGCGAGTCTGGCCGCCAAACTGGTCGCTCGATGCCTGACCGAGCGTGTGCCACCATGCCATGGCAAACTTGAGCCAGTCTTTCATCTTCTTGCCCATTACCACCTTCTCTGGCTGATAATAGTGGAATGCCATCACGTTTTTGCTCTCTGGTCCCTCGAAAGGAATCTTTCCAATCTGTGGAAAATACTGTTTTGCCATAATAGTTTTTATATTTAGTTGATTAGACTTTAAAATTGTCTATATTAATATGTGAAGTAGCGTTTACATTTCCTTTGCCAGCATCTGTTTCCAGCGCGCGTAAGCCTCTTGGTACTGTGACGCGCGTGCCGTGTCGGGCTCTATCACGGCGAGGCGTTTGAGCGATGCGAAAGCCTCGTTGTTGTCGCGATATATGCCACAGCCCATGCCTGCGCCCTTTGCCGCGCCCACGCTGCCGTCGGTCTCATAAAGCTCTATCGTGGCGCCGCTTGTGCTGGCAAGCGTGTCGCGGAACAGCGGACTGAGGAACATATTGGCGCGTCCGGCGTGGATCTTGCTTATGTCCATGCCCATGCCGCGCATGACCTCCATGCCATAGCAGAAAGAGAAGACAATGCCTTCTTGCGCCGCGCGTATGACGTGGGCGCGGTTGTGCTTGTTGAAGTTCATGCCGTGTATGGAGCATCCCACCTCGCTGTTCTCAAGCACGCGCTCGGCACCGTTGCCGAAAGGTATTATGGTCACGCCCTCGCTGCCCACCGGCACGGTGGCTGCAAGGTCGTTCATGGCTGGGTAAGAGAGGTCGGGAGCCACGTTGCGATGTATCCACGAGTTGAGGCAACCCGTGCCATTGATGCACAACAGCACGCCAAGGCGCGTCTGCTGCTCGGTATAGTTGACGTGCGCGAAGGTGTTGACGCGGCTCTTTGGATCATAGCCCACGCTGCCAAGCACGCCATAGACCACACCCGAGGTGCCCGCCGTGGAGGCTATCTCGCCGGGGTTGAACACGTTGAGCGAGAGAGCGTTGTTGGGCTGGTCGCCTGCACGGTAGGATATGGGCGTGCCTTCTGCCAACCCTGTCTCGGCTGACGCGGCTGCCGAGACGCGGCTCTGCACGGCAAATGTCGGCACGGTGTCGGCAATAAGCTCGGGACTGAGCCCCATGGCATCGAGCAGCGGAGATGACAGCTCGCGGTTCTTGAAGTCCCAGAATATGCCCTCCGACAGTCCGCTGACGGTGGTGTTGACCTGGCCCGACAGTTTCAAAGCCAGGTAGTCGCCCGGAAGCATTATCTTGTATATCCTGTCGTACACCTCAGGCTCGTTTTCCCGCACCCACGCCAGCTTGGCTGCCGTGAAGTTGCCGGGCGAGTTGAGCAGATGGCTCAGGCAATAGTCTTTGCCAAGCTTGCCGAAAGCCTGCTCGCCGTATGGCACGGCGCGCGAGTCGCACCAGATGATGCTGTCGCGCACGGGTTTCAAGTCGCGGTCCACGCACACCAAGCCGTGCATCTGATAGGAGATGCCTATGCCACGTATGTCATCGCCCTTGGCACCCGTATGCGCCATGATGTCGGCAAGAGCCAACTTGGCATTGGTCCACCACATCTCCGGGTCTTGCTCTGCCCAGCCTGCCTTCACCGCCTTGATAGGTGCCTCCTCGGAAGGATAGAAGGCTGATGCAGCGCATTCGCCGCTATCTATGTCGACGAGCGACGCCTTGACACTGCTGCTGCCCACGTCGAATCCCAACAAATAATTTTTATGTTCCATATTTCGCAACAATGCTTTTTGGTTTGTTTTTAAGACTAATTATTTCGCCGCAAAAGTACGAAAAAAACAAATAAGGCAAACTACAATTCATGTTTTTTATGTTGCAAGTTTACGTATCAAAAAGTATATGTAACAAAAAGTATATGCATCAAATGTAAACGCAGCAAGCCCCGTGCAGGACGCATGATGTCGCGTCGCTGCACGGGGCTTTGCTGTGTATTAATATAAGTGCGGAGTGATTACTGTGCGCTTGCTTTCTTCTGGCCGTTGGCTGTAACCTCAGTATCGCCGAAACCGCTGATGACGTTCTCGGCAACCTTGGTGTTTACCCATGAACTGTTGGTGTAGTTGCTACCCCATGTGCCGAAACCTGTATAGGCTTTGTCGATGCGTGTCAGCTCCACCGGCCACTGCCAGTCGTAGGGCAGGATGAGCATCTGTGGAGCGGAACCATTGCTGGGACCGGTCACTGATGCAACGGTGCCGTCGGCACGTGTCACCTTTATGCTGAGACCGTTCGCCTGCGTGGTGAAGGCCTTGATGCTCCAGTCGGTGGGCAGGTTCTCAAGACGGATGGTCTTCACGGCGTGGGTCTCTACACCCTTGCCAGTGTTGATCATCACATTGCTTTCGTAACCGTTGCCGAAATGAGAGTGCCACTCGTCGGATATCTCATTGCCGTTGTAGCAGAGCTGGGCAGGCAGTGTGCCACCGGCAGCCACGGGGATGAGAATAGCATAGTCGTTGCCTGAAGTGTGGCGCACGCGGAACACGATGTCGTTGAAGTCGTAGTCGAATGTGCCGCCGAGGTCCTCGCAGGCGATGGTCCACTCTGTCTCGTTGCGTGTGATGGGGGTCATCTCCGTCGGTGTGTAGAGCACAAGGTCGTTGTAGTCCTTGTCGCCCTCGTTGCCGTTGTCGTCGGGGTCGTCGAAGCACAAATAAGTGTAGTTGTCGTCGGTGCCGTCACTACTTGAAACGTGGTTCTGGGCAAAGAATTTCTTGCCGTCGTTGAGTGCAGGGTCCGAATAGTAATACTTGCCGTCAACCTCTACATAGATGCCCGCTGCGAGGCTGCTCGGAGGCGTGATTGCATAGGGGCGGCTACGGAATTTAAAGCCTCTCTCGTAAGTCACGTCCCACTTTCCTATGATCGGACTCAAAATACTTTTCGTATGAGAGTAGTGCCAGCAGTTTTCGGCATCAGTCTCCACAGGGTAATCAATCGCACCTATTCTTGATGTATAGAAAGCCAAGTCCTCCTTATCTGCATCATTTACATAGGTGTCTGTCTTGTCGGCATATACAGGGATATGCACGATTTGGCTTGTGCCTTGATCATTGTAGTAGATACCGACAGTGTGCTTTTTCGGCGAGTTCCAGTACAACGGATAGAAATTTACAGTAACGCCTTTGTTGAGCAATCCGCGATTGCCGCTGGCCATCTCTGTTACGGTGCCCATATCCAAGACATTTTTGCCGTTATTATTGGCCAATACGTTCAGAGTTACGTCTGTTGATGACAATTTGATTATATCCTTATCTCCACGCTCAATCCAGCCAAGTCCCTCCGGATACTTTTTGGCGCGTGCGGGACCACGCTTTGCGGTAGCGGCAGAGCCTATGGTGAGCGTCTCGCCGTTCTCCACAGCATAGGCTGCGTTGTCGACGAACACGAGGAACGGTGTGTTGTCACCCTCTGTGCCATCGAAGGTGATGGTCTGCTTGGTCACGTTCTCATAGTCGGCGGCCAAACGGAACTCGTTGCCCTGCTTCTCGAAGATCTGCACGTGCGAAGCCTTCGGCAGGTTCACGGTGACGCTCTTCTGCTCCACCACGCTCCAGTCTTGATTGGGGTTGATGGTGCCAAACAGCTTGACAAACTCTCGAGTGTAGGTTTCATTCACCTTGTCGGCGGCAGTGTCGGTATCTTCCACCGAGCAGGAAGCGAGGCTGCCTGCAGCCAACGCAATGCCTAGAATTGTTTTAATTTTCATAATGCCATGTTATAGTTTCATCAAATTACAATACCTCTTGATACAATCAGTGCGGCGCTTAGCCTGTACGCTTCAATCCATCAAAGTTTTTGTATTTTTGCAAAGTTAGCACTTTTTTCTGAGCCACAACCCGTTATGCCGATTAATTTTAAACTTTTTCACTATAATCATTCGTTTGAAGCCCTGCCAACAAAAGCACCCCTAATACAAGAAACGCCCGGGTTTGGACCATTCCAAACCCGGGCGTCGCGTTTTAAATTCAATAATCCTTAGAGTGGCGTGGTGAAGATAAACTCACGCATGACGTAATAACAAAGTATGCCCGCGATGTAGCCCACGAAAGCTATCCACGACACGTGCTTCATATACCAGCCGAAGGTGATCTTCTCCAGACCCATCACCACGACACCGGCGGCAGAGCCAATGATGAGCATCGAGCCGCCAACACCGGCACAATAGGCCAGCAACTGCCAGAACACGCCATCGGTGGCGAAGTCGCCCACGGCCTGCACAGGATACATGCCCATGCATCCAGCCACGAGAGGCACGTTGTCGACGATGGAAGAGAGCACGCCAATGATGCCCGTCACCATGTAATGGTTGCCATCGAAAGCCACGTTCAGGCCCTTGCCCAACGACGTGAGCGCGCCTATCTCCTCAAGGCAGCTCACCGCCATGAGGATTCCAAGGAAGAAGAGAATGGTGCTCATGTCGATGTTGCGGATAAGGCTGACCACACGCTTCTTCCTCGCGCCCTTGTCGCTCTTGAGATGAGCATAGAACACTTCGGTGACAATCCACAACACGCTGAGCACGAGCAGGATGCCCACGAACGGCGGCAGATGGGTCAGGCTCTTGAACACGGGTACGAACACCAAGCCGCCAACGCCAACCCAGAACACCACCTTGCGCTGGAAGTCGCTGAGATCCTGCTCGGGCAAAGCAGCGGCATCCGTCTGCGAGGCATCGTCGTCGAGATTGCCCTTGAGCGCCATCTGGATGATAAAGGCAGGGATAACCATCGACACTATCGACGGAAGCAATATCTCGCTTATGACTCCGGCGGCAGTGATGAGCCCCTTGTTCCAGAGCATGATAGTGGTGACGTCGCCTATTGGCGAGAACGCACCACCGCTGTTGGCGGCAATGATGACCAAGGCGGCATACAAGATGCGGTCCTTGTGCTGCGCCACCAACTTGCGCAGAATCATGATCATCACGATGCTGGTGGTCATGTTGTCGAGGATGGCGGAGAGAATGAAGGTCATGAACGCTATACGCCACAACAACACGCGCTTGCTCTTGGTGTGCATGACACGCCTCACCCAGTCGAAGCCTCCGTTTTGGTCCACCACCTCGACTATGGTCATGGCACCCATAAGGAAGAACAGCGTCGTTCCCGTGTCACCAAGATGGCCTTGGATAAGGTCAGTGACGAAAACCGTAATAGGGTTCACCGTACTGCCAAGCTCGGGATGCTCCAAGCTCAGCACATCCATGAACCGCGGATGCATGAGCGAGACGAAATAACCCGGGTTGAGCATGTAGAGCGTCCATACGACCACGAACATGAGCAACGCCACGGCTGCCTTGTTGACCTTGGTCACGCTCTCTAAGGCTATGAAGAGATAGCCCACGACAAACACGATAACAATCGCGATAGATAGTGTTGACATTTAGCGTAAAGAATTGTTTGTAAGTTATATTCAAGTAAGATGACACAAAATTACAAATTATACTTCAAAGATAACAATTGTTTCAAAATAAATTCCACCTTTTGTTTGAATCTTCACGCGCTTTTCATTATCTTTGCAAAAGAATAAGGCGCTATCCTTATACTCACAAGACACACAAACCATAAAGATGAACCCACAAGAAGCGAGCAACGTAAAGCTTAGCGAGAACATCATCCTCGCCGATGCCGACTATATAGACTACGTGGCATTCCAGCTCTCGGTGCAGTTTGAACGCATGTTAGGCCGACGCATAGGCAAAGCCGACCTCAGCCAATGGGCGGTGAACATAGCCTTGGACGGCGGACTGCGCGAGGACGGCAAGCCGCACGAGACACAACTCGTGCTCGTGCACGAGAAACACACATCACGTTTGAACAATTTCAACCCCTCGACCTTTGAGACAGAACTCAACGGGCAGGCTTTCAACGACAAGAACCTCGGCGAGTTTCTTGTCAACTCCTATGCCGCGGGCGGCACGTTCGGCAAGGACGACTACATCCTCGACACCATAAGCCTGATTCTTGAGCACGACGAGGTGAAACGACTGATGGTCATAGCAAACGGCGAGGAAGGCACCATCTATGAGGACATAGCCCACCGCCTGCGCAACGCCCCGGAAGACAAGCACATAACGCTTTTCGCCATGCAGCCCATGCCTGGCGGCAATTTCCGACAAGAGATATTGGGCTATTCGCTGATGAACGCCTTGGGCATCAGGGGCGACGAGATAAACACAAGGCAATAGGCTCCACGCAGACAGCGAACCGGAGCAAGGAGACAACAACCGGAAACATAAAACACAACATAAGACATGAGCAATAGAATTTTAATGATTGGAGCAGGAGGCGTAGCCACGGTGTGCGCCTTCAAGATAGCACAAAACACTGACGTGTTTGGCGAACTGATGATAGCCTCCCATCACAAGGAGAAATGTGACCGCTTGGTCGATGCCATCCATGCCAAGGGCTACAAGATGGACATCAAGACTGCCGAGGTGGACGCCGACAGCGTGGAGCAGCTCACGGAGCTGTTCAACAGCTACAAGCCCGACTTGGTCATCAACCTCGCCCTGCCCTATCAGGACCTGAGCATCATGGACGCTTGCCTGGCTTGCGGCTGCAACTATCTCGACACTGCCAACTACGAGCCAAAAGACGAGGCTCACTTCGAGTACTCATGGCAGTGGGCCTACAAGGACCGTTTCGAGAAGGCCGGCCTCACCGCCATCCTCGGATGCGGCTTCGACCCGGGCGTGTCGCAGGTGTTCACCGCCTACGCTGCCAAGCACCATTTCGACGAGATACAATACCTCGACATCGTGGACTGCAACGCCGGCAACCACCACAAGGCGTTCGCCACCAACTTCAACCCTGAAATCAACATCCGCGAGATAACGCAGAAAGGCCTCTACTATGAGGACGGCAAATGGGTTGAGACGGCGCCGCTCGCCGTGCATCGCGACATCAACTATCCCAACATTGGCCCTCGCGACAGCTACCTGATGCACCACGAGGAGCTGGAGAGCCTCGTGAAGAACTATCCCACCATCAAGCGCGGACGCTTCTGGATGACCTTCGGGCAGCAGTATCTCACCTACCTCGACTGCATACAAAACCTGGGCATGGGCCGCATAGACCCCGTGACCTACGAGGCACCGCTCGCCGACGACCCAACGAAGACCGTGAAGGTGGACATCGTGCCTCTGCAATTCCTCAAGGCTGTGTTGCCAAACCCACAAGACCTTGGCGAAAACTACGATGGCGAGACAAGCATCGGATGCAGAATACGCGGCCTGAAAGACGGCAAGGAGCACACATATTATATATATAACAACTGCAAGCACCAGGATGCCTACAAGGAGACCGGCATGCAGGGCGTGAGCTACACCACGGGCGTGCCAGCGATGACAGGCGCCATGATGTTCCTGAAGGGCATCTGGAAAAAGGCCGGCGTGTTCAACGTGGAGGAGTTCGACCCGGACCCATTCCTCGAGGAGCTCGGCAAGCAAGGTCTGCCTTGGCACGAGGAGTTTGACAAAGACATAGAATTATAGACCTACCACTTATGGCAAAGACAGAAGAACAGACGGCTGCCGCCAACCAGACAGACAAGCAGGCAGAGCAGCTGAAGGCGGAGAAGCAGGCCAAGATGAAAGCCTTGCAAGCCGCCATGACAAAAATAGAAAAGGATTTCGGCAAGGGTTCAATCATGCGCATGGGCGACGAGAAGGTAGAGAACGTGGAAGTGATACCCACGGGCTCCATCGGCCTTGACCTCGCCTTGGGCGTGGGCGGCTACCCTCGCGGCAGAATCATAGAGATATACGGTCCGGAGTCGTCGGGCAAGACCACTCTCGCCATCACCGCCATAGCCGAGGCGCAAAAGCGCGGAGGCATAGCCGCATTTATCGACGCGGAGCACGCCTTCGACCGTTTCTATGCCGAAAAGCTCGGCGTGGACGTTGACAACCTCTGGATATCTCAGCCCGACAATGGCGAGCAAGCTTTGCAGATTGCCGACCAGCTCATTTCTTCCTCGGCGGTAGACATCCTCGTGGTTGACTCCGTGGCGGCTCTCACGCCCAAGAAGGAGATCGAGGGCGACATGGGCGACTCTGCCGTGGGTCTCCAGGCGCGCCTCATGAGCCAAGCCCTGCGCAAGCTCACTGGCACGATATCGAAGACCAACACGTGCTGCATCTTCATCAACCAGCTGCGCGAGAAGATTGGCGTGATGTTTGGCAACCCTGAGACAACGACGGGCGGCAACGCCCTGAAGTTCTACTCCAGCGTGCGCATCGACATCCGCCGCGTGACAAGCCTCAAGGACGGCGACAACGTGTATGGCAACCACGTGCGCGTGAAAGTGGTGAAAAACAAGGTCGCCCCTCCATTCCGCAAGGCTGAGTTTGACATCCTCTTCGGGCAAGGCATCAACAAGGCAGGAGAGATTCTTGACCTCGGCGTGGAAAACGACATCGTGGGCAAGAGCGGAAGCTGGTTCTCATACAACGGCTCGAAACTCGGGCAAGGTCGCGACGCGGCTGTCCAACTGCTCAAGGACAACCCCGAACTGTGCGAGGAAATAGAGAAGCAAATCGTCGACAAGATCAAGGAAGTGGAATAACATCCCTGATTCTTGACAAGACATAAAACGAAAGACCATCCCATTGGCAAGACTATTAGCCGATGGGATGGTCTTTCGTTTTGTGTGTTTCTACTTGTTCTTGTTCCAAAAAGCGGGAGTGAGCACCACCATCACCGTGAATATCTCCAGACGGCCCACAAGCATCATGAAGGAGCAGAGCCACTTGATGAAAGAGGGCAACTGCGACCACGACATCGTGGGGCCAATCTCCGTGCCCAACGTGGGTCCCACGTTGCTCAAACAGCTGAAACATATCGTTATGGCATTGGTGTTGTCCACGCCTGCAGCTACGATGACAAAGGCAAACAGGAGAAACAGCAAGAGGTAAGCCGTGACAAACGCCATCAACGACACCCTCTGCCTGTCGGGCACGTTGTAGTCGGCAATCTTCAATGGCAACACGGCTGAAGGGTGGATGCGCTGCATCAGCTCGTTGCGAAGCATCTTGAATATCATCACGCAGCGCACACATTTCAAGCCTCCCGTGGTGGAGCCTGAGCAAGCCCCGCAAAACATGCAAACCGTCAGCACGACCCATGTGACGTGAGGCCATGCCGAAGCGTCGTCGTTGAACAATCCCGTGGTCGTGATAAACGACACCACTTGGAATATTGCCGAACGGAAAGCGTGCTCCACGGCGTAGTGATTCTCCACTACGAGCTCAACCATAATGAAAGCCGTGCATAGCGCCACCATGAAGACATAGAACCGGAATTCGGTGTCACGAAACAACGACTTCAGCTTGCCCTTGAACATGGCCAGGTAGAGCAACGTGAAATTGGTGCCCGAAAGGAAACAGAAAAACGTGGTGACATATTCCAACGCCGGCGACTGGAAATGCTCCGTGGAACTGTTGTTCACGCCCATGCCTCCCGTAGCCACCGTCGTCATGGTGTAGTTGGCGGCCTCAAACCAGTTCATGCCAAACACCATATAGCTGGCGAAGCACCACACGCTGATGACGAGATATACCAACCAGATGAAACGGGCGCTCGTGGAGAGCCTTGGCTGGAGCTTCGACTTGAACGGTCCTGTAGACTCAGCTCCAAACACCCTGATGCTGCCGCTGCTACCAGCCATGGAAGGGATGAAGGCTATCACCGTGAACACTATGCCCAAGCCGCCTACCCACTGGGTGAGCGACCGCCAGAAGAGGATGCCATGGGGCAGTGCCTCAACATCGTCGATGATGGTGGCGCCAGTAGTGGTAAAGCCCGACATCGCCTCGAAATAGGCATCCGTGAAACTGTGGATATAGCCACCAAGAATGAAAGGCAACGTGGCAAAGAGGGAATAGACTATCCACACGAGCGTCACCAAGAGATAGGAGTCGCGACGCGAAAAACCATTGCCGGCATCGCGCCCGAAAAACCTAAGCACCAAGCCGGCAAAGATGGTTATGATGGCGGAAGAGGCGAAGAGCAAGATGTCGTCTTCGCCAAACCACAACGCCACACCCATGCAGACAAGCATGGAAACGGCCTCTTGATAAAGCAAGCTGCCAAGAATCTTGCATATAATCCGGGAATTGATCATAGCGACAACTTATTCAGCAACTCACGCGCGATGGCCGAGACCTTCTTCGGCGGATTGAAATATTTTTCCAGAGCCTTCATGCTCACGCCATGGCAGAACACCACAACGTGGTCGCCTGCCTCGATGCGCGTGTTGCCATTCACCAGCATTCCCTCGTTGCCGCGCACGAGTCCTCCAATCGTTATGTCGGATGGCAACTTGAGGTCTTTCACCGGCAGCTTGGTTACCTTGGAGTCGTTTTTCGCCACAAACTCAGCCACGTCGGCATTGGCCGACATGAGGAAGGTGACGTTGTACACGTCGGCGTCGAGCATGAGCTGGTATATACGGCTGGCTGCAATAGCCTTCTTGTTGATGATGGTGCCGATGTCGAGACCTTCCGCCATCGACGCATAGTCGATGTTCTCCACGTCTGCCACCGTCTTGCGCACACCGAGCCGCTTAGCCGTGAGACAAGCGAGGATGTTGGTCTCGGCGTTGCCCGTGAGCGCCACGAAGGCCTGCGTGTTTTTTATGCCCTCGTCTTCAAGGAGCGAGGTGTCGCGCGCATCGCCTTGTATGATGAGCGTGTCGTCATCAACAAGCTGGTTCAGCTCCTCGCACCTGTCGGGGTCTATCTCTATGATTTTGGAGTTCATGTATTCGGGCATTGATTGCAAGGCACGCACCGTGGTCATGCCGCCTCCCATGAAAAGCACGTTGCGCACGTCGGCATAGCTTTCCTTGCCCGTGATCTGGCGGATATAGGGTATATATTGCTTGGTGGTCATGAAATAGACGAGGTCGTAGCAATGGAGCTCGTCGTTGCCACCGGGGATTATCGTCTCCATGTGGCGCTTTATCGCCACCACATGGTAAGGGTCGTCGGGACCGCACAGCACTTTCAGCGGTTGGTTGAGGATCTTGCAGGTCTCGCGGAGCTTTATTGCCAGCATCACCAAGGCACCTCCATGCACATCCCATCTCTGGCGCACCCACGACATCTTCAAGCCATTGATTATCTCCCTTGCCGCCAATATCTCAGGATAGATGAGCACGTCCACGCCAAGGTCCTTGTAGAACAGGCGTATGTCCTCCTCCACATATTCGGCATCGTTGACCTTTGCCACCGTCTTCTTGGCATGAAGGGCATGAGCAAGGATGCAACTGTTTATGTTCTCGTTCTCGTCGGGCGACGCCGCTATGAAAAGGTCGGCACTGCTCGTCCCAGCCTCCTTCAGGGTCTTGACGCTCGAAGGCGACCCGCACAATGTGAGCAAGTCGTAGTCGGCACCAATCTTGTCGAGACGATCCTGGTCTTCGTCGATGATGGTTATCTCTTCCTGGTTGCGAGAGAGCAATCGCGCCAAATGGGTTCCGATGGCGTATGCCCCGGTTATGATAATCTTCATAGCGTTTCTTCTATCACTTTGCGCACGCTGTCGTTGTCCAGCCCGCATATCTTACGCAACTCCTCCACCGTGCCGTGTTCCACGAAGTGGTCTGGCATGCCGAGACGCTTTATCTTTGGCGAGTAGCCGTGGTCCGCCATCCATTCGAGCACGGCGGAACCCATCCCGCCCATGCGGACACCATCCTCCACGGTTATTATCTTGTCAAACCTCTCGCCTATCTCCGCCAGCATCTTGTCGTCCAAGGGTTTCAGGAAGCGCAAGTCATAATGCGCCACCTTTGCGGCTTCCGCCGTGTCCATGCTTGTCAGCACGGCTTCCACGTCGTTGCCCATCGGCCCTATCGTTATCACGGCAACCTCAGAGCCCTTGCGCAAGCGCCGACCAGTGCCAATGGCTATTTCCTCCAAGGGGCAACGCCAGTCGTCCTCCTTCGACACGGGGTATACACCCCTGCCGCGAGGGTAGCGAATCACGAAGGTGCCCTTGCCGGGCAACTGTGCCGTATACATCAGCCGGCGAAGCTCGTGCTCGTCCATAGGCGAGGCGATGGTGAGGTTGGGCACTGGTCTGAGGGCAGCCATATCGAAAGCCCCGTGATGGGTAGGGCCGTCCTGACCCACGAGTCCCGCACGGTCAAGGCATAGCACCACAGGCAGTTTGAGTATGGCTGTGTCGTGGATTATATTGTCGTAGGCGCGCTGGGCGAAGGCACTGTAGATGTTGCAGAACGGCTGCAAGCCGTCTTTTGCCATACCTCCCGAGAAGGTCACCGCGTGACCTTCGGCAATGCCCACGTCGAACACGCGGTCGGGCATCTCCTTTGCCATGATGTTCATGGAGCAGCCCGTCGGCATGGCTGGAGTCACGCCCACTACTCTCGGGTTCTGCCTTGCCAGTTCCAGCAAGGTATGCCCAAACACGTCTTGGTATTTCATGGGTTGACCGCCAGAGGCTTCGGAGATACGCTCTCCCGTGGCAGCGTCGAAACGTCCGGGCGCGTGCCACACCGTGGCATTCTTCTCAGCCGGGGCGTAGCCCTTGCCCTTGACGGTATGGAGATGCAACAGCTTGGGGCCTCTCATGTCTTTCACACGCCTCAACACACGCACCAGCTCCTCAATGTTGTTGCCGTCGAATGGCCCGAAATAGCGTATGTTCATGCCCTCAAAAATGTTCTGCTGGTGCGACAGCGCGCTCTTCAGGGCGTTGTTGAGCCTTATTATACCCTTGCGTCTGTCGTCGTTGAGATAGCCCTTGCCGTGAAGCCATTGCGAAGCCTTGAAACGCAAGCGGTTGTAGGTCTCGTTGACATCGAGGTTGATGAGATACTTCTCCATTCCGCCCACGGCACGGTCTATCGACATGTCGTTGTCGTTGAGGATGATAAGGATGTCGTTTGGCGTAGACGACACGTTGTTGAGACCCTCAAAGGCAAGGCCTCCGCTCATGGCACCGTCGCCTATCACCGCCACCACGTGCCTGTCGGGATGGTCCGACTTCTTCGCCGCCACGGCCATGCCGAGCGCTGCCGAGATGCTGTTGGAGGCGTGACCACACGTGAACGTGTCGTATTCGCTCTCCAACGGCGTGGGGAACGGGCATATGCCGCCAAACTTGCGGTTGGTGAAGAAGCTGTCGCGACGTCCCGTGAGAATCTTGTGGCCATAAGCCTGATGCCCCACGTCCCACACTATGCGGTCGTCGGGCGTGTCGAACACGTAATGCAGCGCCACGGTGAGCTCAACCACGCCAAGACTGGAGGCGAGATGGCCGGGATTGACCGACACTTCCTCGATGATGTCTTGCCGCAATTCTTCACACACCTCAGGCAGCTGACCTATGCCGAGCTTTCTCAAGTCGGCAGGATATTGCAAATGGCTCAGTAGCGAAAATCTCTTTTCATCCATTCGGGACTCTTTAGACATTTATTCTTGCAAAGTTAATCATTTATTCGCAACTACCATTAACTTTCACGATAATTCGTGCCACGTGAGCTCGCAACATCATTTTATCAACACGCCAATGTAAAAGGTAATGTATTCAACCCATCACAGATAATATAAACAATTATGCAAAAAGTCGAGTTTATGACGTAAAAAACAAGACTTTTTATTAATTTTGCAGTCGAACAAAGGAGATAAATATGGTTATAGCAACACAGATAAGGGAAAAATTGTCATCGACCCCTGCTGGGTTGTATTGACAACAAGAGACTTTGGGGTGGAGATGCGGTATCAGCCAGCACTTGCCAAAGCCCTCAGTCGTCTTGTGCTCCAAGGTGAACTACAAAAGATAGCAAAGGGTAAATACTATATTCCGAAGAAAACCATTTTCGGACAGTTGAAGCCAGCCGATTCAGAGCTTGTAAAGGACTTCTTGGAGCAGAACGGAAAAGTTGTAGGTTATATAACAGGTACTACCGCATTTGCATCTATGGGACTGACGACACAGATAAGTTCATCTATCCTCATTGGTACAAACAAGTATCGCAGACCTATCACCAGGAATGGAGTGAAGGTTTCTTTCTTGTTACAAGAGAATACCATAAGAAGGCGGCTGGACAAAGTGGGGCTAATAAAGAGCCTCATACAAGATTGCTATGACACATTGCACACTGAGAGCCGTGAAGCCGTGGCAAACGATGTAGTCGAGGCACTTAGAAATTGGGAAAAAGAATAAAGGGTACAATCATGTTAGACTTCTTGCTATGGAACAAGATAGCGCGTATAATAGCCCAGCTTGCCGATACGTTGCATATATCCACAGACAGGGCATTGCGGATATTCTACGATTCTGATGTCTGCCGTATGCTCCACGACAAAGAGCTTGGCCTGCATCTCATGAGTGACACGTATATCGTGAATGACTTGATAGAAGAATTGAGAAATAAGCAATAGTTTTTCATAGTGGCTAACGTGCCACGACGACACCATTTAAAAAGGCGTCGGCTTTCCAATGAAAAGCCGACGCCTTTTCAGCGTAAAGCCAGTGCGATACCATTGAAAAGCCGATGCCTTTTCAGTGGCAAACCGAACCTGTTGATTTACAACTTGTTAAGATGCTCCTTCACGGCCTTCTCGATGTCTGCCTTGTAGTTGAGCCCATAGAGACGATAGAGGTCTTGCATGTGGAGCAAGCGTGGGTAGAAACCTTCAAGGTTGCGTCGGTCCTTGGCGGTCCACTGCACTTCCGAGAGCGCCGCCAGCCTTGGCAACATCTCCCACTCCATCTTCTCCGCGTCTTTCACCCACTCGGTCCAGATGCAGCCTTCGGCACCGATGATGTTTTTCTGTTCGGCAGGGGTCAGCTGGTCGAAGCAAGGGTCAAGGTCATAGACACGTTGGATGCTCGGGATGCCCTCAATCTTGTTGATGCGGGGATTGCTGAAATAGAAATTGGTGATGGGTGCCACGATGGTGGGATGGCCTTCACGCGCCGAGCGTATGCTCGCTTTCTGGCTGGTCCAGCCGCACACGGTGATGTCTTTCGCCGGAGTGCCTTCCAATATCTCGTCCCAGCCCATCATCTTGCGACCGTGATTTCTTATCTCCTTCTCTATCTCGCCCATGAACCATGTCTGCAGCTGCTCTTCCTTCGAATGGCCGGGGAGTTCCTGGATGCCAAGGTCGGCTATCTTCTTCTGGCAGTTGGCACATTCTTTCCAGCGATCCTTAGGACACTCGTCGCCGCCAATGTGGATATACTCCGACGGGAAGATGTCCATCACCTCATCTATGACATCCTTGGCAAACTGCAACGTCTTTGCCTTGCCGGCGCACAACACGTCCTCGAAGACACCGAAACGGCAAGTCACCTCGTAGGGACCGCCCGTGCAGCCCAACTCGGGATAGGAGGCAAGGGCGGCAAGCATGTGGCCGGGCAGGTCAATCTCAGGAATCACCGTGATATACCTGTCGGCAGCATACTTCACTATCTCTCGCGCTTCCTCCTGGGTATAATAGCCCGACACGGGAACGCCGTCGTAAGTGTCTTTGCTTCCCTGCACGATGGTTTGCTTCCTCACGGAGCCAATCTTGGTCAGCATCGGATATTTCTTTATCTCAAGTCGCCATCCCTGGTCTTCCGTGAGATGCCAGTGGAAATAATTGATGTTGTGCATGGCGAAGACATCAATCAGCTTCTTGAGGTATGGCACGCTGAAATAATGTCGGCCTACGTCTATCATGAACGCGCGATAGGCAAAGCGTGGGGCGTCTTTCACCTCCACGGCAGGCAACGAGATGCTCTTCACGTTCTCGCCCTTGGTGATAGGCAGTGACTTCATGATGCTCTGTATGCCATGAAACAAGCCTGCGTGGGATGTAGCGGAGACGATGATGCCCGACTTGTTGGCCAATATGGAGTATGCTTCCGACTTGTCGTCGCCAGCGTTCAACACAAGGCTAATCTGCGACTTCGAGGTCTTGGTGGTGGTCTTCACCTCGATGCCTGTCACCTCCTTGATATGGGCAGACAAGAATTCGGCGTCTTTCTTCTGCTTCTCGTCGCCGGCAGCATAGCGTATTGTGGTTTTCGCAGTGAGTTGGAAAGGGCTTCCACCCTTTTCGTTCACTTCTTGTGGCAAAGGCACAATCTGCCAATTGCCTATGTACTTGTCCTTGGCGGAAACAATAGAAAGGCTTGCCAAGAGAGCCACGGTTAGAATGATTCTTCGAAACATAATTTTCAGTGATTGGGTTCGCTCTACAAAATTACGACTTTATGCCGAAAGAAGTGAGTTGTTCGGCGGAAAGAATCATTCCGAGTAAATAAAAAAAACGCCTTTTCTTTGTGAAAAGGCGTGTACTATTGTCAGCTGATTCGCTTCTTGCGTTCGCAGAAGCGCTCACATTGCGCGCAAATGTCGTATCCCAACATCGCCCCGAGGATGAAATCCTCCTCGGGGGAAAGTTGGCATAGGGGTTTGGTTACTATCATACGGATAGCGTCCAGGCACTCGCGCTTGCCAAAGAAGAGGTTCAGGCGATCGTTGCCCACGGGCTGGATGACATATTCTATATGTTGACGCTCCAGTCTCGTCTTTGCGAAGGCCTCATACTTCTTGTTGAAAGTGAAAAGCACCATCCGGCGCACTCCTTTCTGATACTCATAGATATGATTCATCAGCACTTTCAAGTCGATTGGCGTTGCTACGTTCTGCTGCATACTATCCGCGATAAAGATGTGAAAATTAAGGAATATCTGTTTAAAGTGACGGTTTGATGGCTTCGAGCCAAGCGTCGATGCGCTCCTCGGTCTTGTCCTCCTCGTTCACGTCGTCGAGGGCGAGTCCCACGAACTTGTCGTCAACCACGGCGTCGCTGTCGTCGAAGGTATAGCCCTCTGTCGACACTCCTGGCAACACGTTGGCTCCAGCCTCCTCGGCAGCGTCGAAGAGCTCCTTCATGCCACCACAGAAAGTGTCGCAGTACGACTCGCTGTCGCCACATCCGAAGAGAGCGACGGTCTTGCCTGCCAAGCCTGCAGCCTTGAGTGTCTTTACTCCGTCGTACCAGTCGTCCTGCATCTCACCTGCGCCCCATGTAGACGTTCCGAGGATAAGGTTGTCGTGACTTGCGATGGCATCGTTGTCGAGGTTGGCGACATCCAATGTCTCCACGCCCAACTTAGAGGCTATTGTCTGGGCTATCGACTGGCAAGAACCGGTGGAAGAGCCATAAATAACGATTGTTGATTTCATAATCTTGTCTTTTTTAGTTTGTTGTATTCTCTTTCTGTTCCGGTTGCAAAGTTACGGCGCGATAGCGAATTGCGCAATACCTAAAAATGAGGGTTGTTGCGTCATCTGCTTTCATGCCTATTTCTTACACGAGTCAACACAGAACCTAAAAATATTAAAAAAGGCAAGGAGAAACAAATAAAAAGGTTCCATTTTAGTAACTTTGCATAGGCAAACTAAACGGGACGTTTTATTTATAGGATATGAGACAACAACCTACTTTTTGGCTGGAGATACGCAAGGAGTACGTGATAGAGAACTACTCGGCATTGCTGCCATATCTGCGTGGCTATCAATATGACACGAGGATGGAGGCAGATGACAGCGATTTCAACAAGACTTTCAATTGTCTGAAAGAAGTGGTCGACGACATCTGCCAGTCGGTGAGCGGCGACAACGTCTTTCTCCATGCCGCCTTGCAATGGGACGAGGACACGCTGAAGAAAAACGTGGGACTGATGGCCTCTTATCTCCTCGCGGCACAAAAGAAGAACCTCACCGACTACCATGCCTTCATGACTTTATGCGACATTCTGCTTAGCGTAGAGAAGAACCCCGACTTGGTATTGCTTTCATATCTGAAAAACGTTGTCACCAATTGCGCAGCCAGCGCGCCAATCGTCGTCTATGGATTCAACTGGGACGACATTGAGAAGATTCCGCAATACTCGCTCTCCCTGTTCTTTCAAAAGACGGTGAAGACCACTTTCCGCAAGCCAGAAGAAGAAGGCGGCATGTTTTACGAGGGCAAGGGCCTGATCATAATGGACAACGACGGCATCAAGCTGCTGCCCATGAACAAGCAGAGCTACGACAAGGGCAACTCGGTGACACAATTCGAGCTACCTGTTGGCGTGAATGTCGCCGTGAACAGGGCCGACAAGAGCAACAAGACAGAGTTTCCCGAGCTTATAGATACTTGCACCGACATGCTCCGCTCGCTCGACAATGTGGTACCGAGCATAAAGAGGGAGCAAAAAGTGTATGAGGATGGCGACATGGTGAAGGTCAGGGTCGTGGGCAAGAAGTTTGGCTACGTGGAGTGCGAGACCATCGACCCCGACTACGAGAAGGTTCGCGGCAACGTGTTTATCCCGTCAGTGCTATTCAAGTTCTTCAACATTTTCTCCATATCCAAGGAGAACCTCTATGGCGCGCTGCAAATCAACGACGTGTTGTTGGTGAAGAAGCAAAACATTGAGCGTTACAACTTCTACCCTTTCATCCTTGACATTCAAGTGTTCAAGGATTTCAACAGCTACCATATAGAGAATATCGAACCCTTCTCGTGCGATGCCATTCACCTGACGGAGTTCAGCAATGGCTTGGGCAATCGCTGGCTCACCGACACGGGAGTGCAGGTCAACGTCATTGGCGAGTTGAACGAGAACCAGAGATATTGCGTAGACAACGACCAGCCTGTGCGCATACAGGTCTTCGAATCGAAAACCGACAAGAATGGCAACTGGATTGTAAACGGAAGGTACATCTTTGAGGAGGCACCCTCTTTCGTCAGCTCCCGAAACGAGTTCGTGGAGAACGCTCGAAACAAGTTCATCGAAAACTTCCTCGATTATTATTATGAAGAGCCGGGCGAAAGCCAGCAGGCTACCACAAGGCAACTTTCGCCCGTGGCAATACCCATACTTGTCAACATCTTGAACCGTTGTTCCCAGCTCGTTGGCGACACCACGCTGCGCTATCTCTACCTCTTTGCAGCCCGCTTCTTGGCTACCATCGCCTCCGACACCATGAGCCGCGCGTTCTTGCGCCAGCAGATGCGCTACGTGGAGTGCCTGGTGCATTTCGCCTTGGGCGACGAGACCGCCTCGACACTCACCATGCGCCACGACGATGACCTGCCGGAGTTGCCCATACTGAGCAAGGAAGAGGCCGTGGTAGCCCAGCTCGCCAAATACCAGGACATGGACGTTGAACGCAAGCAACGCCCGGCGGAGGCCGACATCAACACCGCATACCTTGAGGAGATGGTCTCCGCGTCAAACGTCTTGCGTGGCAAGCTGGAGCCCTCGGAGCTGAACCGCATCAAGAAGGGCATTGCCGACTACTTGCGCGTGGCGGATGTCTACCGCAACATAACGCGCGAATACACCGACTATGGAGAGGAGAGCGACACGCTTGAGTTCAAGACCTCTATCGTGTTTCCTCCAAACAACGGCATGCAAGCCGACCTGCAGCAACAGCGGTGGACCATACTCAAGGCCGTGTGCGGTTTCCTCAACACCGTCTCTGGCGGCGAGATATTGCTTGGCGTGAACGATTATGGCAGGGCATCGGGGTTGAAAAACGACATAAGCTATCTCTTCCTGCACAAGAAGATTGGCAGCCAGACGATGGACAGCTATCGCCTGTATGTGAAGACCATCATCGACAACGCCTTCCGCGACAACCACAACGTGGAGGGATTGGACGTGACATCCACCGTCATCACTTATATCATTGAGCGCAACAACGAGGGCGACGACTTGCTGCGCATACACATCAACCCTTACGAGAATGGCATCGTGTCGTTCAAGGACGAACACCTGCCCGAAGGCATGTCGCGCTCTTATTACCGCACGAGCGGCGCCACGGTGAGAATGGACGACAAGCTAATGAAACTGGTAAAGCAACGCAAGAACTTATAACTTGAATGTTGCCACGAGGGGCAGGTGGTCGCTGAACCCGCCCAAATGTCGCGGACCGAGATATGTACGGTGGGGTTTCGCCCCACCGTATTTTTTGTCTTCTTCCATAAGAAAAGGCGCGTCGTTGACATGGTATCCCGTGAGCCGGCTTGCCATCGGGCCATTGCAGAAGATATGGTCAAGGCTTCCCCATTCGCCCTTGTAGCGGTAAGTGCCCTTAGCGCCGTTGGTGCCCTTTGCCCCAAGCGACACTTCTGTCATGCCGTGGCTTGCCATGAGCCTTAGCGATTCGTCTGAAGAATAGTCGTTGAAGTCGCCCGCGACAATAATCAATGGATTGTCGCACGCGCCCTGTATGGAGTCTATCATCTGGCACACTTTCTCTGCCACGCGCAGGCGGTAGGGTCTCGTCCGAGCCTCACCGCCAGCCCTGCTTGGCGCGTGCACCGCCACCACGTGAAGTGTGTCGCCGCTCATCACCATACCCGACGCGTAGAGAATGTCGCGTGTAGGGCGTTGGCCCTTGAGCGGTTCAATGCGCACCGAGTGGCTGTTGACAAGGCGGAAGGAGAAAGGCGAGTAGACCAATGCCACGTCTATGCCACGCTGGTCGGGACTGTTGGTCATCACGTAGTCGTAGCGTGCCTTGCGCAACGGCGACCGTCGGGTGAGGTCACGCATCACAGAGTCGTTTTCCACCTCCGTCAGCACCGCCATATCGGGCAGATGCCAGTCTGTGGCACCTGTGGCATCGCCGCCACATGCCACGAGAGCCTGCCCCACATGGTCGAGCTTCTGCCAATAGCGCCGTGGGGTCCAATGGTGAGGCGAGGAGGGCAGGAACTCAGTGTCCTGCTTGCCCTCGTCGTGAACCGTATCGAAGAGGTTCTCCACGTTATACTCCACAAACGTGAAGATAACCAGCAACAGTGTCCACGGCATCGTTGGCAAAGGGTCTTGTCAGAGATTACAAGTCGTCGGAGAACAAGGGGTCTTCCGGCATCACCATCACCGGCTTTTGGTCAAACTCGTTCAACAGCTTGTCCGACACGTATTTCTTGTCCACCACAAGGCGGAACATATACTCGTTGAACCAGCGGTTAGTCATTATGATGCAACCCGCCTGTCCATAAGACGCTCCCCAAGAGTTCTCAACCTTCCATTCTGTTGGCTGGCCGTTGGCATCGAGGTTCACCGCCGTGAGTGTCATGGCATGGGTAGAGCCGCTGTCGAATGTGGATATGCGGTCTGCCTTGTTCATTGGGAACGTGGTGCCGAAGAGCGTGCCATAGTCGTAGTTGTCGAGGTCCGAATAGCCTATCGTGCGGTCAAGTTGCTTGCCCACGTCGTAGCTTGAGTACATCTTGCGTCCGTCCTTGAGTGAGGCTATAGCGAGCTGTGCTATCTCGTCCATCGGCAGGTTGAGGTATTTCCAGTTGTGTCCGTCGTAGGTGTGACGGTCGTAGTCCACCTCGTAGGTCTTGTGGTAGGGACGGCGCGGGTCGTTCATCACCATGATGAAAGTGCCGTTGAGCTTATTGCCCACCGTGGCGTCGTAGAACGACTTTGGGGTATAAGTCTTCGCCTCGCCCACTGCGTTGCCCTTGCTGTCGCGGAAGGTGTAGCTGAACTCCTTCACGGGCTCGCCAAGGGTGAGCGAGAGGATGTGGTATATGGTGCCGAGCATCTCAGTCTTGCGTTGCTTGATAGCGGCGTCTTTCTTCTTTGCTGCCACCATGCCACGCAACTCAAGTCCAAACTCGCGCAACTTCGATGAAATGATTTTCGCCATGCGGCTTGTGTTGTCAGAGTTGTAGGTCTCCGGCATCACCTGCATGGGCACAAGACCGTATTTCTCCGCCAAGTCGGCAACGCCGCAGAACGTGCCACCGTCGTTGATGGGGTTCTTGAAGAAGAACTGCACGCGCTCGTCGTCGATGGGCTTCGAGGCGTTGTCTATCGTGCCTTGCAGCATGAGGTTGGCCTTCTCCAGCTGGTCGTAGAAGAAGAGGTAAGCCTGCGAGAACTCCACCACTTGCTTCTGGTCGTGGGCTGCAGCGAAGTTGGCGCGAAGCACGTTGAGGCCGGAGAACATCCAGCAGCGTCCAGAGCTCTTCTGGTTGTGTATGTTCTGGGAGGGAGTCTCCACGCTGAATTTCGTGGTCATGCTCGACGCGTTGCGGTAGTTTTTCGCGAGGTCATCGATCTTGTTTTGCGCGATGGCGTTGGCAAGGGCTTTCTCAGCCATTGACGAAGGCTGGCCCTTCACTATCTCCTGGAGCATGGCGGCTGATATGCCACCGTCCTTGCTCGTTTTCTGCGCGCTGATGGCGGTTGCTGCAAGCAATAGGCAAACGCTTAGTACTGTTTTCTTCATTTTGTTGGTTATTGGATTGTCATTTCAACTTGCCGGCGGCATCCAGAGAGTCGAGTTGCTGCAGCATCTCCTCGGTTTTGATAGTGGCGAAGGCCACCTTGCCGTCAGGGTCTATCAGGTATGATGTCGGTATCCATGAGATGTGGTATTCCTTGGAGATCGTTGTCTCTTTCCATTTCTTGAATTCCGAATATTGCATCCATGTATAGTTGTTGGCATCCAGGTATTTTGTCATCTTCTCCTTGTCGGTGTCAAACGACACGCCAATGAGCTTTATCCTCTTGCCGTATTTCTCCTGTATCTGCTTCACTATTGGCATATCTTTCCTGCAGTCGGGACACCACGATGCCCAAAAGTCGAGCACCGTCCAAACGCCACGTTCCACCTTGCCGTCAGCTACTTTCTTGGTGCGCAAGTCGGAGAGGCTCAATGTTTTCTTGCCATTGTCGCTGTTGGTGATGGTGAAGTCGGGAGCCAGCGTGCCTACGGGGAGCAAATCTTGTGTGGTCTGCGCTCTACCGATAACAACCGTTGCCATCAGGAGCGAAAGCAAAACTATCTTCTTCATTCTAAATATTTCTGTGTGTTGATTGTCTCGCCTGCAAAATTAAATAAAAAAATCGACAAAAGGCTTTCCGCTATCGATTATTTCAACAATGCAAGGAGACAACGACATACCTATCAAGTCGTTATCTCCTTTTTCTGATTATTGTTATCCCGAACCTTGGGGGAGTTATTGCTATCCTATCCGAATCTTTCCCTTACAGAGGATATTCCTCGAAGGCATAAAGTACCGTACTTAAATATCTCTCACCTGTATCAGGCAGCAATGCCACGATCTTCTTGCCTTTGTTCTCCGGGCGCTTGGCTACCTCCGTGGCGGCAAAGGCTGCCGCGCCTGAAGAGATGCCCACGAGCAAGCCCTCGGCCTGTGCCAACTCGCGCCCCGTCCTTATGGCGTCGTCGTTTTGCACGTCAAACACCTCGTCGATGTACTCGCCGTCGTAGGTCTTGGGTATGAATCCCGCGCCGATGCCCTGTATCTTGTGGAGGCCGCTCTTGCCGCCGTTCAACACGGGCGACGTGGCTGGTTCCACGGCTATCACTTTCACATTGGGGTTCTGCTCCTTCAGATACTTGCCGATGCCGGAGATGGTGCCGCCTGTGCCCACGCCAGCCACGAAGATGTCGACCTCGCCATCTGTGTCTGCCCATATCTCAGGGCCCGTAGACGCGTAGTGCTTGGCTGGGTTGGCAGGGTTCTCAAACTGTTCCAAGATGACTGCTCCCGGGATTGAGTCGCGCAACTCCTCGGCTGCCTTTATGGCGCCGGGCATTCCGTCCTTGCCGCTGGTGAGCTTCACCTGTGCGCCGTATGCCTTCACGAGGTTTCTGCGCTCCACGCTCATCGTCTCGGGCATGGTCAGAATCAAGTGGTAGCCCTTCACGGCGGAAACCAATGCCAAGCCCACGCCGGTGTTGCCGCTGGTAGGCTCTATGATGGTTGCGCCGGGCTTCAAGATGCCTTTCTTCTCCGCGTCCTCAATCATGGCAAACGCGATGCGATCCTTCACGCTACCGCCGGGGTTGAAAAACTCCACCTTTGCGATGATTGGTGTCTCCAAGCCCTTTGAGGCTGAGAACTTGCCCAGCTCCACCAAAGGAGTCTTGCCGATCAAGTCGGTTATCTTATTGTAAATCTTAGCCATAGCTTTATCTATTAAGTGAAGAGTGAAGAACGAAGAGTGAAGAATCAAATAGTCTTTTCCGCTATGTTCTTCCGCTTTTCTTATTTTTTCCTAAAGAAGAAAAGCATTCTTCCTTTTTCACTCTTCTATAAATATAATATCATTTTTCTGACAAGATGATTCTTCACTCATCCCTCTTCATTCTTCACTCTTCTTCACTCTTCCCTATTCACTCTCCACTCTTAGTTCTTCCCTCTTCACTTCACGTAGGTGAATGCCTCGTCGAGTGCCTCGATCAAGTCGTCGATGTTCTCGATACCCACGCTCAGGCGCACGGTAGAAGGATAGATGTGTTGCTCCTCCAGTTCCTCGGGGCTCATCTGCGAGTGGGTGGTGGTGGCTGGGTGGATGACGAGCGACTTCACGTCGGCTACGTTGGCCAGCAGAGAGAAGATGCGCAGGTGGTCGATGAACTCCCAAGCCTCTTTCTCGCCGCCTTTGATTTCGAAGGTGAAGATTGAGCCTGCACCGTTGGGATAAAGCTTCTTGTAAAGCTCGTGGTCGGGATGGCTGGGCACTGACGGGTGGTTCACCTTGGCTACCTTAGGATTGTTCTCCAAGTATTCCACTATCCTCAACGCGTTCTGCACATGGCGCTCCACACGGAGGCTCAATGTCTCAAGGCCCTGAAGCAGGATCCAGGCGTTGAAGGGGGAAATGGTGGCTCCCGTGTCACGAAGGATGACGGCACGTATGCGGGTCACGAAGGCTGCAGCGCCTGCCACGTCGGCGAACACTGCGCCATGGTAGGATGGGTCTGGCTTGGCGAGGGTTGGGAACTTGTCGGCATTGGCCTTCCAGTCGAACTTGCCACCGTCCACAATCACGCCACCTAGGGATGAACCATGACCGCCGATAAACTTGGTGGCAGAGTGAACCACGATGTCGGCTCCGTGCTCGATAGGACGAATGAGGTATGGTGTGCCGAAGGTGTTGTCGATGATCAATGGGATGTTGTGCTTGTGGGCTATCTCGGCGAGCTTGTCGATATCGGTCACGTCGGAGTTGGGGTTGCCGAAGGTCTCTGCGTAGAGAGCCTTGGTGTTGGGCTGGATGGCAGCCTCCACCTCGGCGAAGTTGCGTGTGTCCACGATGGTGTAGGTCACGCCCTGTGTGGTCAATGTATGAGCAATGAGGTTGTAAGAACCGCCGTAGAGATTGTTGGCTGCCACGATGTGGTCGCCGTTCTGGCAGATATTCTGCAAAGCATAGGTCACGGCTGCAGCGCCTGATGCCACTGCCAAACCTGCCACGCCACCTTCGAGGGCTGCCACGCGGTCTTCGAACACGCCCTGTGTGGAATTGGTCAAGCGACCGTAGATATTGCCGGCATCACGAAGGCCGAAGCGGTCGGCAGCGTGCTGCGAGTTGCGGAATACATAGCTCGTGGTCTGGTAGATAGGCACCGCGCGGGCGTCGGTAGCTGGATCCGGGTTCTCCTGACCTACGTGTAACTGAAGTGTCTCAAAGCGAAGTTTCTTTTCTGTACTCATAATATATTCCTTTTATGTTTAATTTTCATGTTGCAAAGTTACGTTGAATTCACGACATGGGAAATCCCACATTAAAGGCATTCCGCATACCACGTTTGTGGTATTCGTTCAATTTGTTACCGAAAAGCGGCTTAAACCGTCATTAATGACAGGTGCGGAAGATGCGTTTCGTCACATTATATATATGAAAACCCGTTGGTGGAATTAATTTGATGATAATTTAATTCCGCCAACGGGTTTATCCTGACAATGATGATCTATCACAAGTTGGTTATATATTGATTCGTGTTCTTGAGATCTTTTTTCACACACACGAATCAACATGGCACACCTACAAGTTGGAAATAGCCTTCGTTGCAGCGTCTGCAGCGGCTTTCTTGGCTGCGCTCTTTGCCGCGTTCTTCACTGCCGTCTTTGTGGTAGTGCTCTTTGCGGCCTTCGCTGCTGTTTGGGCTGTGGTGTAAGCCTTCTTTGCCTTGGTGTAGCCTGTCTTCGCGGTCTCAACGCCATTCTTGACCGTGGTTGCGGCTTTCTTGGCCTTGGCTGTGGCCTTTGCCACCTTAGCCGCATTCTTCGTGGCTGCGTTGGTAGCTGCTGTCTCTGCCTTCTTCTTCACGCTCGTTGCGGCAGCCTGGCCAGCGGCCTGGGCAGCTTCCTTAGCGATCGACTTCACGGTTTGTGCGCCAGCGCCCATGCACAGCACGGCAGCCAGCATTGTCATAACAATTTTCTTCATGTGTTATCGTTTTTATTAATCAAACTGTGGTCGCAAAGTTACAACAAATAATCATAAAGTGTAAATGTTGCAATACACTTTTAACCTTTTATCTTATAAAGTGTCTAAACAGTAAACTATTCGTAAGAATATGGCATGGCAGAAATGAACCCTACAGATACCACCATCACGGAAAAGATGAGGACCAATCCCGACGAGGGGATGAGGATGCTCATGGACGAGTACCAAGAGAGGCTCTATTGGCACGTGCGTCGTCTCGTGGTCTACGAGGACGACACCGAGGACATGCTCCAGGAGATATTCATCAAGATTTACCTGAAGTTCGACTCTTTCAAGGGCAACAGCTCGCTCTTCTCGTGGATCTACCGTCTGGCGACCAATGAGACGCTGTCGTTTCTGAGAAGGAAGAAGGTGAACAATCTGCCTCTCGACAATGCCCGCCTGCAAGCTGCCGACTCTTTTTTCGAATATGGCGACAAAGAGGCTGTGGCGTTGCAGGAGTCTATCCACGCCTTGCCTGCCAAACAGCAAACGGTGTTCAACATGCGATACTACGACGAGCTGAGCTTCAAGCAGATAGCCGAGATAACCAACACGTCGGAAAACGCAGCGAAGGCAAACTATTGCTTCGCCAAACAGAAGATAATAGACAGAATGAAACTGCTGGAGATGTAGAGGAAAAGCCAGGCCACCATATATTGCAACCAAGGGTTGCTGACACGAACAAATGTTTAACTTTCAAGATTTTGATATATGACAAACAATGACGATAAACTGAAAATGGTAGGCAAGAGGATGCCTTACACCATGCCCAACGACTTGTTTGGACGAATGCAGAACAAGGTGATGGGACGAATAAACGAGATCGACAAGGAGAGACTGGCACGGAAGCACCGCGACACTATCTTCCTCAGACTGTCGGTGGCGGTAACTGCCATTGCCGCGTCGGTGTGCATAGTGGTCTTGCTGCGCTTCGGCAACGGCAACGAAAATGGCAGCTATCGCACACAGCAAACTGCCAACAGCACGTCTGTGGAAAAGGCTTACGAGAACCTGAGCCAGGAAGAACGGAACAACCTTCTTGCCGACTACAAGAACGACATATACATGAGTTTACAATAATCAATTCATAAGCATGATGAACAACATGAGAAACCTGATAATGGCGTGCGTCATGATGATGGCATCGATTTGTGTCGCCACGGCACGGCAAGCAAACAACGAAGTGGGAAGAAGGGACCGCCCCAACATGGAGCAGTTCACTAAGGCGCAAGCCAACCGCATAGCACGGCAACTGGGTTTTGACAAGGCTACCACCAAGAAGTTTGTGGAAACGTTCTGCAAATGTCGCAGGGAGATAGGCGCCACGCGCATTCCCCAGCCCTCAAAGAAACCCGAGGACATGACCGAAGCCGAAGTGGCGAAGGGCATAAAGGCGAGATTCCAGCAAGGCCGCAAGATTCTCAACATACGCGAGAAATATTATAAGATATACTCCAAGTTTCTGACTCAGAAACAGATTCAGAAGGTTGAAGACTTGGAGATGGCCGACTTCCACCGCTTCCAGAAAAAGCTTTTCAAGAACGGTGGCAAGGACCCGCAAAGGCCATTCTGAGCACCCCCATTTTAGGTTCACGAGAAAGGGCATCGGCTTTCCAATGGAATGCCGATGCCTTTTCAGTGCAACGCCAACGTCGTTTCAATGGAATGCCTAATCCATTGATATTCAGCAAGCTGAAACGTCAGTTTTTTATCTTTCCGTATATCAGTCGCGCCAAGCCATACACATAGCGGCGGAAGCCCGGGCGATAGGCCAAAACGTGGTCGAACCAGCCAAGGTGCTTGCCGGCTTGCTTCACGACCATACCCACGTAGACCATGGCAAACAGCGTGCCTATGCCCACGATGTACCACTGCCACGCACCGAAGAACACGTAGCAGAACACCACCGCCAACACCACAAGACTTGAGTCTACGCATATCTTCACCTTGGGAAACTCCACGCCCGTGACCTCGCTTATAGCAACGGGCAAGCCCTCGCCGGGCATCGTCACCGAGCCGCAACGCACCTCCAGGGCAATGCCCACGCCCAGGACTGTGCAACCTGCCACCTGCGCCACAATCTTTGCCGGCAGCGTGGCGGGCACGAGCCATGTGGTAAGGAGCATGTTGACATCGATGAGCGAGCCGAACACGAAGCCCACGAGCAACTGGAAGAGCTGCACCAGCTCAAAGCGCCGCCTCAGCACCACTATCTGCCCCACCACGAGAAGGGCGTTCATGACGTAGGTGTATTGACCTATCGTCAGCCTCGGCACTCCGAGACCTTGCTTGCCGGCTGTCTCAAAGACATAAGGCAACGTGGAGATGACGCTTGAACCAAGCATGCTGCGCACGCAAACGGCAACCCCAAAAGTCATGATGAAAAGTGAAACAAGCAGCAAGACGTGCTGCCAAACAAATGAAATTATCCTGTCTTTGTTTATCATAGTGATGCAAAAGTAACAAAAATCGGCGACATAAACAAGAAAAGCCACGAAAACGAACCATTGCCGACGGATATAAGTTGCCAAGAAACAGAGCCTTCGCGTGCCGCTTATTGTGTAAACGTTTGCACTTTCTATTTCACATTTTTCCCTACGTTTATATTCTGTCATATCATTTTACTTACTACTTTTGCCATCGCAAACCCAAAAACAAGCCTCAGGAGGCAATCCTGATCTTTTCCCGTATAGGCCATATCGGAGAATCTGGACAAGGCACACATCTATATATCATAGCATAATATTCTAAATTCTAAAAATACGTTTATGAACAAGTTCTTTCTCTATGCTCGCGCATGGACACTGGCATTGGTACTCAGCATAAGTGCCATAGCCTTTGGAGACAACTCCTATGGCCTGAAGGACAACATCCAGGACGGTGTCATTCTGCACTGCTTCGACTGGACTGCCGCTCAGATTGAAGCGGAGATCCCAAGCATTGCCAAAGCCGGATTCACTGCCGTGCAGCTCTCCCCTGTACACCAGAAAGAGGGCGCCAGCTCATGGTACATGGCTTACCAGCCCTACGACTACCACATCGGCAACTCCATTGCCACCACCGAATCGCTCACCTCCCTTTGCACAAAGGCGCACGAGTATGGCGTGAAGGTCATCGTGGACGTGGTGGCAAACCACACCAACGGCAACCTGACTTATGTTGCCGACCGCCTCAAGAACACAAGCCTCTACCACGACTACACTGGCGGCATCGACTACGGCAACCGCTGGCAGGTCACCCACGGCAAGATTGGCATGTGGGACCTCAAGACAGAGGACGCCACCGTGCAGAACATCATCAAGACTTATATCGCCGAGCTCAAGGCGTGCTACGTGGACGGCATACGTTGGGATGCCGCCAAGCATATCGGCTTGCCTTCCGAGGGCGACTCGTTTTGGGCAAACGTGCCAGACAAGAGCATGTACAACTATGGCGAAATCCTCGACTCTCCCTACACTGGCGACAACGGCACGCTCTTGAAGGAGTATGCCAAATATATCTGCTTCACCGACAACGGTTATGGCGACGGTCTGGCCTACAGTTTCAACAGTGGCAACGTGCCTTCCTCCATCGGCAACTTCAACCAGAAGGGCGTTGACGACAGTCGCCTCGTCTATTGGGGCGAGTCGCACGACACCTATAGCAACGACGGCGGTTCTTCAAAGTATATCTCGCAGAACAACATCGACAAGGCTTACGCCATAGCCGCCGGCAACAACAAGGCCACAGCTCTCTATTTCTCCCGTCCTTCAGCCACAGCAAAAGATGCCATCAAGATGGGCACGAAGGGCAGCACCCACTACACCAGCCCCGAGGTGGCTGAGGTGAACCACCTGCACAACCTCTGCGCAGGCGAGGCCAACTACTACGTTCACCAAAACGGCATTGCCGCACAGCTCCGTAAGACCGGTGCCATCTTCGTGCTCGGCAGCGGACAGAGCGGCTCGGTGAGCATCCCCAACGGCAGCGGCAGTTGGCTCGCCTCGGGCACCTATACCGACAAGGTGGGCGGCGGCACATTCACTGTCACCTCGACAACCATCACCGGACAAATCAACAAGTCGGGCATCGCCGTCATCTACAATGGCACGTCTCCATCCCCTTCTCCCCAGCCGGAGCCGACGACTAACGTGAGCGTCTATCTGAAGAATGATGCCAAATGGTCGGAGCCCATCTACTGTTATGCTTACAACGAGGACGCCACGAAGACCACAGGCACATGGCCCGGAGCGAAGATGACGCTCGACTCTTCCACAGGCTACTACACGCTCGACCTCTCAAGCTACGGCTTGGAAAAGGCATATTGCATCTTCTCCCACGGTTCCAACGGCTCCGACCAGTATCCTGGCAGCGGCGCCACGGGTCTTGACAACGGCGGCACGACAAAGCTCTTCAACAACAGCACACGCTCGTGGAGCGACTACACGCCGACACCGGTAGTGGAGAAGCCTACCATCACGATGACAGCCTCACAGACTTTCTCTACGACACCTTTCTCCGTGAGCATCTCCGTGACCAACGCCACATCGGCTTACTATACCGTGAACGGCGGCTCACAGGTGTCGTTCTCGGGCAGCACCACGGTGTCTGTCTCTGCCACATCAACCATCAAGGTTTCTGCCACCAACACGGCAGGCACCACCGAGATGACTGCCACATACACCTACAACGACGTGCCAAGCCCAACCCCGACCACTGGCGACCTCGCTTCCTACTATAAGACCAACCCCAACGGCTATGGCCAGAAGAAGACCGTGAGCTCGTATGAGGACTTCACCCTCTCCGACATCATCGCGCAGGGTGCTGCAAACGATGACCCACGCGTGTATCGTCCAAACTCAATGTATGAGGTGCCTATCGACCTGTATGCCCTCTATGCCGCCTACGACGACAACAACCTCTACCTCGGTTGGGACATGACCAACGTGCAGGATGTTGTTGCGCCAAACGACGACTATCCTCTGAGCCAGGGCATCCTCTATCAGACCATGAACGTGCCTTTCATGCTGCTCTTCGACACTAAGGATGGTGGCGGCAACGGCACAATCGATGCCTCTGGCAGCACCATCTGGGGCACGGGCATCACCTATCCCTCGATAGTAAACCGTGTGGTGATGTGTTCTACCAACGCCGCCAACGGCCCATACGTCTACGAGAACAACGGCTCTCTCATCAACTCTAAGGAGATCTACAACGCCGCGACAAGCGGCATCAACTTCAAGGTCAGCAACTTCGGTCTTGGCATCAAGTCGCCCAACGTTTATGGCATCGACAAGGCCTACGGCACAAACAATGGCCGCGTGGTTGGCGACATGAAGAGCGACAACGAGGGCAGCGCGGCATGGGTAGACTTCAACACCCTTGGCCACAGCTCAAGCACGCTCGACTTCCACTACTACATGGCGATACCTTTGTCCACGCTTGGCACATCGGCTTCACAGATTGAGTCGCGCGGCCTCGGCATCATGCTCGTGGCCACGATGGGCAAGTCGGGCATGGACTGCCTGCCCTACGACCTCACCATGAACGACAACGCCGACCAGGCCGACACCGAGTCGCAGGAGTTCAACTCTCTGGAGAAGAGCGACACCGACAACATCACCGTGTCTTTCGCTTACCTTGGCAAGAACGCCACCACAGGCGTAAGGCAGATTGACACCGACACCAGCTCCAATAATGGATTAACCAACGTGTATAGCACAAACGGCACTCTCATCCGTGCCAACGTGGCGGTTTCCGACGCCACACAAGGCCTTGCCCCTGGCGTTTACGTCATGAAGAACGCTCAAGGCAAGTATGCGAGGGTACTCGTAAAGTAACTCATCAATAGACCAATCATTACCGATTGAAGGGGGGACATTCGATTGGGATGTTCCCCCTTCTTCTCTTGGTGAGGGTCTTGTAAAAACGACAGCGACAAATCTAAAAAACAACACATCAATACATCTATGGATAAACACTACCTCAAGAAAATGTTTTTGGCGTTTGTGGCGGCGGCAGGCTTGTCGTCGCCCGTATATGCCGGAAGCGACTTCAACTCCAATAGAACTGACTTCCGCGACGAGTCTATCTATTTCGTCATCACCACCCGTTTCTACGACGGCGACCCCAACAACAACGTGCTCTGTTGGGACA
>CAVBBO010000065.1:0-10889 GCA_963593695.1 Escherichia coli
TAAGCAAAAAAACATCCCGTGCGGACGATTCCGCACGGGATGTCTTTTTGCTTATTTGCTTTTATGCATCCTTATTTGAGCGTGAAGCCAAGCTTCTGCACGTCGCGGCTGTTGGGGCCTACCATTACCAGGAAGTCGCCGGGCTCGCACACATAGTCGAGGTTGGAATCATAGAACTTCAATGTCTCGGCGGTGATGTCGAAACTCACCGTCTTTGTCTCGCCCTTGGCAAGGTGGACGCGCTTGAAGCCGCGGAGCTCCGCCACGGGACGTGACACTGAACCCACCATGTCGCGGATATACATCTGAACGGTCTCGTCGGCATCACGGCTGCCGGTGTTGGTCACGTCAACGGTCAATGTCAGCTTGCCTTTGGCGTTCATGATTTGCGCGCTGAGGCGAGGCTTGCCATAGCTTACCGTGGTGTAGCTGAGGCCGTAGCCAAACGGGAAGAGCGGCTCGTTGTCAACGTCGAGATAGTTTGACTTGAACTTAGTGAACCATTTGTTGTCGCCCAGTGGCCTACCCGTGTTGAGGTGGTTGTAGTAGATTGGAATCTGCCCAACGCTCTTGGGCATGGTGAACGAGAGCCTGCCGCTCGGAGCCTTGTCGCCGAAAAGCACGTCGCAAATGGCATCGCCCGACTCGGAACCGCCAAACCACACGTTGAGGATTGAGGGAAAACGTTCTGCCTCCCACGTCATCACGGTGGCACGACCGCTGAAGTTGACGAGCACCATTGGCTTGCCTGTCTTCTTCAGGGCCTCCAGCATGACGCGCTGGGTCTCGGGCAACGAGAGGTCGGACCGGCTGCTGCACTCGCCGCTCATCTCCGAGGTCTCACCGATGGCGGCGATGATGATGTCGGCATCGGCAGCCGTGTCGAGGGCTTCCTGAAGAATAGCAGCCGCCGGGCGATGGTCACGAATGTCGCGGCCAAACATCGAGGCGTTGGCCTCAAGCACCGAGTCGGCGGTGATGTTGCAACCCTTGGCATAAACCACGTCGGCCTTGCCCTTGAGATTGTCGCGAATGGCCTCGAAGAGCGACTTGTACTTGTCGAAGGCCGCCGCCACGCTCCACGTGCCAGGCATGTTGGCGCGAGTGTTGCCCAGCGGGCCTATCACGGCGACCCTGCCCTTCTTGGCGAGAGGAAGAATGCCACCGTCGTTTTTCAGCAACACGAAGCTCTCGGCGGCAATGCGTCGCGCCTCCTGACGGTGTGCCACGCTGTAAACCTCCGCCTTGGCACGGCTCTCGTCGAGATAGCGGTAGGGATCGTCGAAGAGCCCGAGCTTGTATTTAGCCTCAAGCACACGACGGCAAGCGGCATCTATGGCCTTCACGCTCACCTTGTCCTCCTTTACCGACTGCTCAAGAGTGCCCACATAGCCGTCGGAGACCATGTCCATGTCGGTGCCGGCATTGAGAGCCAAGGCAGAGACTTGCTTGAGATCGCCCATGCCATGGTTTATCATCTCGGAGATGGCAGTATAGTCGGTCACCACGAAGCCATCCCATCCCCACGCCTTGCGCAGCACATCGGTGAGAAGCCAGCGGTTGCCCGATGCCGGGATGCCGTCCACCACGTTGAACGATGTCATGAAAGAGCCCGCGCCAGCCTTGGCAGCTGCCTCATAGGGTGGGAAATAATAGTTGAACATCCGCCAACGACTCATGTCCACTGTGTTGTAGTCGCGTCCTGCTTCCGCTCCGCCATAGAGGGCGAAGTGCTTCACGCAGGCCATCACGGTGTTGTTTTGCCTGAGGTCGTTGCCTTGATAGCCGCGTATCATGGCCTTGGCTATCTCCGAGCCGAGATACGGGTCCTCTCCGTTGCCCTCCGACATACGGCCCCAACGCGGGTCGCGGCAGATGTCGACCATGGGCGAGAACGTCCAGCAGATGCCGTCGGCACTCGCCTCCGTGGCGGCTATGCGCGCCGACTTCTCAATGGCGTCCATGTCCCAAGTACACGACAACCCTAGGGGAATGGGAAACACCGTCTCGTAGCCGTGGACCACGTCCATTCCGAAGATCAACGGAATCTTGAGCCTCGACTGGTTCACGGCAATCTCCTGCACCTGCCTTATGGCCTTCACGCCTTTCAGGTTGAAAAGGCCGCCCACCTGGCCGTTCTCTATCTTCTCTGCTATGCCAGAGCTCTTTGCCGCTCCGGTGACGATGTCGCCGGTGACAGGCAGGTTGAGCTGGCCAATCTTCTCCTTCAGCGTCATCTTAGCCATGAGGCCATCGATGAAGCTCTTCATGTTGCCCTTGGATTGCGACTGCGCCGCTGCCGGCATGAGAGAGAGGCAGAGCGCGGCAACCGCAACGAATTGTTTTACCATAACACAATATATATTATTAGTTGTAGTATATATATTATCAGTTGTATTTAAAACCAAGCCTATCGAGTCCCTGCTGGATCTCAGGACAACTCATGAACAGCTTCCACAAGAGGCCCGACCTGTAGTTTTCTATCATGGGCGCAATGGTGCATTGGTCTATGGCGAGATAGCGAGGCAGTACCCACCCTGCGTTCTCGGAGAAAGCATCGTAGAAGCCATATTTGCCCCATACGCGCATCCCCTTATCGTAAAAGCCTTTGAGCGCCGACATCGATTCCGCCGGAGTATAGGGGAAAGACGACAAGGCTGCCGTGGGTGAGATCACGCCAAGGTCATTGCCCGGGCTGTGGGCACTGTAGCCATCTACAGAGTAGCTTGCTGTGAGTCCCCAGCAATCCTTGCCATAGCCGGCATAATGCTTTGGGTTTGCCACGCAATAGGCGTAGTTGCTCATGGCATGGTTGCGCACGACATCCCAATAGTTGGCATACTTGTCGGTCAAGTGGCGTGGGTCGAGTCCTATCCACGAATAGTGGGCCCAGAAGAGCGGTCCGCCCGTTTGCTCGGCGAAATTGTGTTTCAGCCTGAGCGGATAGCCATAGGGAGACGCGTCGCTCACTATGTCGCCACCGCGCGCCCAACACTTGTGGTAGGCACTCGCGCCGACAGGATGCGTTGGCGAGGATGCGGCAAGGACATACACTATGAGGCACTCGTTGTAACCGGCAAGCGGGAAGTTCATCTCCCAGCCATAGTTGGGCGACCAATGCCAATATATGGAGTCTTGTCCGCCCCGCGTGTACCAGTCGAACTCCATGTCACGCCATAGGTTGTCTATCTTCGAGGCCAACACGCGTTCGTTGTCGTTGCCGTCCTTGAAATACTGTCTTGCGCAGAGCAGCGAGACCATCAGAAACGAGCTCTCCACGAGATCGCCACCATCGTCTTTCTGTCCGAAAGGCTTCACCTTGCCCGTTGGTCCGTAGAGCCAATGGGGCCACACGCCATGAAAACGGTCGGCACGGCCAAGGTAGTCTACTATCCTCATAAGCCTTTCCACGCCCTTGTCGCGCGCTATGAAGCCATGGTTGATGCCGACCAGCAATCCTGCCACGCCGAAACCGCTGCCACCCAAGGTGACCACGTCTTCGTCGTGCTCGGGATACACTCCGTCGAGGTGAATACGCTCACGGGCAAGGCCAGACACAGGCTCAGCCCCGTCCCACATATAACTGAGGTGCACGCGCTCCACATAGTCGAGCATGGCAGAGTCGGAAGCGAACGACTCAGGGCGTGCGGCATCGGTAGTCTTCTCTACGCTGCCGCCACTCTCCGCCGAGGCGCAAGCACAAAGCGCGAAAGCGGCGAGCAGCGTAAGGGATAACACTTTTTTTGTCTTGTTCATATCATTATTGGATTATGCTATCAATCCTTTGGATCATTTTTCAGGGCCGGCACGTCGCTGAGCTGCGTGAAAGGCACGGGATAATAGGTCTTGTCCTCTGTCCATCCTGCCGTGCCGAGCACATTCTTGGCCTTGCCGGTGCGCACGAGGTCGTTGTAGCGTTCTCCCCACTCTCCTGCAAGCTCTATGCGGCGCTCATCGATGATCTGGTCTACGGTGACATTGGTGATGTCCGCCATCTTGGCACGCCTTCTGACCTGGTTGAACGGCTCGTCGCCACTCTTGCCCTGCCTCACCTTGGCTTCTGCGTTCATCAGGAGCACATCGGCATAGCGGAAGACGCGCACATTGTTGTTGGCACCATACTTTGTTCGTCCCTCCGTGAGCTCATTGGTCGGGGTATAAGCCTTTCCGTTGTAATATTCGCCACTCTTGCCGCCAATGTTGTCGCCACTCGGCGTTGTGGTGTTGCCTTCCATGAAGATGGTTGTGGCACGCACGCTCTCGCCACGCTGGTCTGCCCATTGCTTAAACTCGGACTGATAGCGCATGAAGTTCCAGCCGCCCATGCTGCCGGGGCCTTGGAACACGAACCACTGGTCCACGTCGACCATGTCGCCGGAGTCTTATTCTCTGGGTCGATGTCAAGATAGCTGTCGCAACCGGTCATGGAGATGGTCATTGCTCCAAGGGCGATAGCCGGGATTATATTTCTCAGTTTCATGATGTTCTTGATTTGCTGGTTTTTGACATTAGAAGTTTATTTGTACGCCGAAGGTGTAGGTCGAGGTGAGAGGATAGACATTGGTGTCCCATCCCGATGCGTCGCTTACCTCTGGAGAGAAGGCGTGGGCAGAGAATGTGGTGAAGGGTCTGTCGGCAGTGAGACTGAGTCTCACCTTTGGCAATACGTAGTTGCCCATGCGTATGTTGCGGAAGCTATATCCGAGCGTCACGTTCTGTATGCGGAAATAGTTGGCGCTCTCCACGAAGTAGGAGTTCACACGCTGGTCGCTGACATTCCAGCCCTTGATGAGAGCCTTGGCCGAAGGGTTAGTGTTTGTCGAACCCTCGCCTGTCCAGCGGTCGTTATACTGTGCTTCGTCGAAGTTGAAGTTGCTTTGCGCATATCTCAAGGCACGCTTGCGGTTGTACATCTGTGCGCCAGCCTGTCCGTAGGTAGAGATGGCGAAGTCGAGGTTTTTCCATTCCATGCCGAAGTTGAAGCCATAGGTGAAGTTAGGCAAATAGCTTCCGAGCACCTGACGGTCGTCGCCGTCGAGCTCGCCGTTGTGGTTTTTGTCCTCATAGATGAAGTCGCCGGGCTCGCAACCGTTGGCCTTGGCTATCGGGTCTGCGTCTATCTGTGCCTGGTTCTGATAGATGCCAATGACCTTGTAGCCGTAGAAGGAGTTCATCTCCTCGCCCACGATGTTGTAGGTCTTGCCATTGCTGACCATGCTCGCTCCGTTCAGGCTCTTCACCTCGTTCCAGAGGAAGCTGAGGTTCGCGCCAATGTTGTACTTGAAGTCGTTGCCAATAGTATCGCTCCATCCCGTGGTGATGTCGAATCCTTGGTTCAGTATCTTGCCGTGGTTGCCAGCGAGGGTCTCGTTCTGGAAAGGCAGCTTTGTGGAGATTACGGCGTTCTTCGTCATGCGGTGGAAGTAGTCGGCATCGAAGCTGAGGCGGTTGTGGAAAGCGTTGAGCGCGATACCGATGTTGGTCTCCTCCACGAGTTCCCATTTAAGCCAACTATAATATGTGGCGTTTTGGTATCCGGCATAAGTGCTGTTGCCGAAGACTCCGCTTGCCGAGTTGCCCGTGGTTATTGAAGCGAAGCCATCGCTCGCTGCCACGTGGTCGTTGCCGAGTTGTCCCCAGCTCGCACGGAGCTTGAGGTAGTCGATGCCCTTGACATTGTTCTTGAAGAACGGCTCCTCGCTGATCACCCACGATGCTCCCACAGAAGGGAAGTAGCCCCAATGCTCTTGATACTTTGAGCTGCCATCGGCACGGAAAGTCAGCATGAGATAGTATTTGCTGGCGTAGTTGTAGTTTATCCTGCCAAACCAGCTGAGTCCACGATAGCGGTAAGCTCCCTCGCTCGACTTGCGCGTGTTTTCGTCGCCTTGATTGACATACCAATATTGCTCCTTGTCCTCTGGCACGTTGTTGGCTGTGGCGGTGACGATGTGGTATTTCTCCTGGCGCATCGACTGGCCAAGCATCGCGCCGAAGCTGTGCTTGCCCCATGAGTCGTTGTAGTTCAGGGTGTTGTCCCACACATAATTATTATATGTGGTCACGGTCTTCGACAGGCTGTTGTTGTCGAGATGTATCTGCTCGCTGATGTAATATTTCGGCGTGAACACATATCCCTCTATCGTGGAGTGGTCATAGCTCACCGATGTTTTGAGATGAAGTTTCGACGGCACGATGGTGAAGTCGGCATAATAGGTGTTGAGGAATTGCTGCGTGCGGTTCTTGCTGTTATAATAGTAAGCCGTGGCAATGGGGTTGTAGAAGTTGTTGGTAAATCCCACCGACGACGGCGAGGCGAACTTCTCCGGTGTTGCCGCCTCGTTGCTCTGATCGTAGACCGGGTATATGCCAGGCGCGTTGAAGGCTTGCTGCCATGTGCTCATATTGGGGTTGGTCTGGTTTGAGCTGGAGTAAACGGCATTGACACCCACCTTGAGCCACGGTGTGGCGTCGTAGTCGAGCGAGGTACGGAAGTTGAGGCGCGAATAGTCGTTGTCCGTCTTCATTATACCGTTTTGGTACAGATAGCTCGCACCTACGGAGTAAGCCACCTTGTTGCCACCACCGCTCACGGTGAGGGCGTGGTTGGTGATGATGGCCTGGCGCAGCAGCTGGTCATACCAATCGGTGTCTGAGCCGTAGGTCCACTTGTGGAAGTCGGAGTCGGCATGGCTTCCCCCGAAGCGGTCAATGCTCGCGATGAGATAAGGACTGTAGGTGTCGTAGTCGGCCTCCATCAACATCTGGCCATATTGGCTTGAATTGGCCATCTTCAACTTGTTTGTGGCTGTCTGCACGCCTACGTAGCCATCATAGTTGATTTGCGTCTTCTGGTTGCGCGACCCGTTCTTTGTGGTGATGATTACCACACCGTTGGCCGCACGCACACCATAGATGGCCGCTGCCGAAGCATCCTTCAGCACGCTCATGTCCTTGATGTCGCCTGTGTTGAGGAAGTCGATGTTGTCGTAGAACATTCCGTCTACGACATAGAGAGGATTTGAATTGCTGAACGAGCCATTGCCACGTATGCGTACGGTCGGACCCGCGCCCGGGGTACCATTGCTCACCACGTTCACGCCTGCGACCTTGCCTTGAATGGCAGCCATGGGCGATGACGCCGGAATAGAGGTGAGCTCCTCGCCCTTCACCACGGCGATGGGAGACGTGAGATCCTTGGCCTTGGCCGAGCCATAACCTATTGCCACAACCTCGTCGAGCATCTTGGAATCGTCGTCGAGGCTGATGCTCATATTGGCCGCTGCCTTCATCGACTGCGACTTCATGCCTATATACGACACGTCTACAATAGAACCCTCAGGAACACCTGAAAGCGTGAATCTGCCATCAAGATCGGTAACGACGGCAATCTTGGTACCCTTGACTTGTACAGTGGCTCCTATTACAGGTTCGCCTGTCTTGTCAACGACAGTACCCTTGACTGTTTGCAACTGTGCCCAAATGCCTTGGGAACTCAATGCCACGAGCATTGATAAAAGTAATCGTTTCATATATTTTTAGTTGATTGGTTTTGTGCCGCAAAATTAATATTGTTTCAACCTCTTTACAAATATCCGTCTACATTACTACTACTTACAGCTAAAACGACACTACGTTTTTAGTACGCTTTTCTTTATAACGAATTAATACACAGAGAGAAATAAAATACATTAAAAAGCGCGTGGAGAAGCATAAATCGTAGTCTTTTTTTGTTTAGTCCACTGAAAACAATTACTTTTGCCATGTAAATCTAAAAACAAGCTGTGGCTCGACAGGGCATGGTGCGTCAGCCCGTCGCACGGGGAGACAATCGTGGACATTGGCAACGACAACCCTACCGTGGACGGCGACCTCACCCTGCGCTTCGGTTTTGCCAACTACAACGACATGGCCATGCGCTTCACGTTCACCCTGAAGGGAGGCGGACTGCTTGCCACCTCCCATTCCAACAAGCCCATAGTGCATTATGGCAATCTGCCCTATGGCAACTTCGAGCTGAGATGCGAGGCGAGAGACGCGCTCGGCAACCTCATAGACAGCAAGACGTTCCGGTTTCAACACCCCACGCCTTGGTGGGGCACCATCCCGATGATATTGCTCTACTGCGTGGCTCTCGGACTCATGGCCTATTACATAGCCCGTTGGAAAGAACGCCGAACCATAAGAAGGCAGATGAAGGAGATGGAGGAAGAACACTTGCGAAAAGACCTGGAACTGTCGGAGAAGCAACGAATAATAGAAACCCAACAGAAGCAACTGCTCGAACGGCAACTGCAAGACAAGGGAAAGGAGATTGCCTCTATGGCGTTGCAAGGCATAATGGACAAAAAAGGACGAGCCAACGAGAACTGGAAACTCTACCAAGAGAACTTCGACCTCATCCACCAGCAGTTTTTCCGCCATCTCCGCGAGAAATTCCCCACGCTCACCGCCACCGACCTCAAGTTCTGCGCATACTTGCGCCTCAACCTCAACACCAAGGAGATAGCCGAACTGACCGGCCTCAGCGTCCGTGGCGTGGAGGGGGCACGATACCGCCTGAGAAAGAAGCTTCAACTGAAAGAAAGCGATGACCTCGTGGCGTTTCTCGTCGACTTCAAATAATGGCAACCGGCATTGCAAGCCTCTTAAAAAAGAAAACCAAACACACACAATATGCGAACACTTCATTTTGCGCTATCCGCGCTTCTCTGGGCTTCGGCCTTGACCGCCACGCAAGCCCAAACAGGCGACCTTCCGCGCACGCTCCCCGAGCGCTGCGGCATCTCGTCTTACGAGATCATCCGTCTCACCGACTCGCTGATGTCGCTGCCCAAGACCAGCATCCACAGCCTGATGGTGCTCAGACACGACAGCGTCGTAGGCGAGGCTTATCCTGCCCCCTGGAGCAAGGAGAGCATGCACACCATGTACTCGTGCTCAAAGACTTTCGTGTCGGCGGCAGTGGGCATGGCTATCGGAGACGGCAAACTGAAGCTGGACAGCCGCGTGGCCGACTTCTTCCCGAAATCGTTCAACCGCTCAGCCAACTACAAGCGCATGACGGTGAGAGACTTGCTCACCATGTCGTCGGGCATAGAACCCGACTGGGTGATGCGCAACAATGGCGACCACTGGTGCGAGACATGGCTTGGCAAGCCTGTGGCACAACCCGGCAAGCAATTCAAATACGACTCCATGTGCACCTATCTCCTCAGCGTGATAGTGCAAAAGGCCACAGGCATCAAGCTGCTCGACTACCTCAAGGCGCGCCTGTTCGCCCCGATGCACATCACGGAAGTGGAATGGGAGACAAGTCCCGAGGGCTTCAACACGGGAGGCTGGGGACTGCGCATACAAACGGAGTCGCTTGCCAAGTTCGGGCTCTTGCTCCTCCACGACGGTGCATGGCATGGCAAGCAGCTCATACCTGCCGACTGGGCGAGGGCAATGAAGGGGAAGCAGATCGACAATGGAGCCTTCGGTTACGGCTACCAAATGTGGTGCTGCGAATATCCGGGGGCATCGCGTGCCGACGGAGCCTACGGGCAGTATATCCTCATCATTCCCGACAAAGACATGGTGGCAGTGATCACTGAGTGCACGGCTATCGACGGCATCAACCAGCGCCGCCTTTTCTGGCGACAACTCCTGCCGACCGTTGCCGACAAGCCCCTTGCGCCAACCATTGCGCCCGACCTCTATCATAGGCACATGAACGGCTACGAGCTACCCCCTGCCGAGGGCAACGCCATAGGCGACGGACTGCAATCGCCCCTTCGCCTGACATTGGGCAATAACCAAATGGGATGGTCCGAAATATCCGCACGCCGCTCGTCGCGCCCCGGGGAAATATTGTTCAGCTATGTCCAAGACGGTGACACGGTGACGCTTGGCTTATATAACAATGTGTGGACATCGGTGTGCACACCGGTCACTCCCGTCTACTCCGTCGAGGCGCGCGGAAGATTCAACGGCCTAAGCCGCCACTTCAACGTGGCTGGAAGCTACGGCATGACCGGCGACACGCTGCACGTCGCGCTGCAATATACCGATTGGGTGACCACGCTGAGCCTTGACATTCCGCTCACCGGGTCAGACAACATGAAGGTGACAAGAAACCACGAGAACGCCACCAACGTGGAAACAACAAGAAAATAACGGGTTATCCACTAAGCATAACATGAATGTTCATATCATCATGGCAGCGCTGGGTTTGACGCTTGCAGCCACAGCGCAAGCACAAGATCACTACAACCGCGGGATAGGCATCTACCCCGGAAGCAAGGCGGAGCATACGGCGCCGCAGCTCGTCACCGACAACCACTTTCGCGACTTGCCCAAGCCCCTCACCGCCGAGATGCAGACAATGGACACCAAGGGCAACGTCATCGCCACGAAGACCGTGGAGACTCAGCCCGACCCCGACACCACCGTCGCCATCTTCACCGACCTTGCGGCTCCCGACATGGACGTGTGGTTCAGCGACGCCGACAGTCGTGGCACCGAACCCGACATTGTTTGCCAGCCTTTCACGCTTGGCGAATGATGTCAATCACAAAACATGAAAAGAAAACTTACTTGATTTTCAGGCAGATATGAGAATACGCATCTTCACCACGGTATGGTAAAAACCTGCTTAACAAGAAAACGCAAACGGGAGGAAAACAACATCGTTTTCCTCCCGTTTGCGTTTTCCTATACCCCCACTCCACCGCCGTGCTGCAAGGCCATTCGGCTTTCCATTGAAAAGGCGGTGGCATTCCAGTGCAAAGCCATTGCCTTTCCAGTGCAAAGCCACCGCCTTTTCAATGGAAAGCCGAAACCGCTGCCAGCAACCCCATTACCGTCCTTGTTTTTAAATATTTCTTAACTAAACAGCTTCCCAA
>CAVBBO010000066.1:0-36974 GCA_963593695.1 Escherichia coli
TTTCCGAAAAGCGAGTGCAAAGGTATAGAGAATTTCAATACCCTCCAAATATTTCGAGAATTATTTTTCAAAAATGTTTGATAATTGATATGAATCAAGAAAAAGGGGCTTTATGGGCGGGGGATAGACGTTTATAGACTATTATAGACTGGATAGACTAATATAGACAGAATAGGCGAAATAGACGATTTTAGACGGAGAAGCAACCAGGCGGAGCGGAGATGCGGGCCATGCGGGACGGAGAGGCAGCCATGCGGGACGCGGACGGCCACAGGGGCCGCCCCTGCAAAGCGGGTGATTGAGCGATAAAAAGCAGACCGATCGACATTGCAAAAATGGGCGATCGACATTGCAAAAATGAGCCAGTCGGCTTTGCAATGGAAAGGCGATGGCTTTGCAATGGAAAGGCGATGGCTTTGCACTGGAAAGGCAACGGCATTGCACTGGAAAGCCGATGGCTTTTCAATGCAATGCCGAAACGGAGTTACCCTTGATGTTTAAAGGTTGCCCTTGTAATATTCGTTTTGCTGGCTTGCCATGTTAGGATTGGCGTTGATCTCGTCCTGCGGAATAGGAAGCACGATGGCTCCAAAGGTGCGGTCAATGATCTTGGCACGGTGCGACACGGGCACGCCACGGAAGTCGTCGTTGAACTCTATCTGTCGGTTCATGCGCATCATGTCGAAGAAACGCTGGCCTTCGCCGAAGAGTTCCTTGCTACGCTCGTCGAGTATCATGTCGTCGCTGACCGTGGCAGCCGTGGCGGGAGCAAGTTTTGCGGCACGACAGCGTATGGCGTTGAGACAGTCGGCAGCCTTTGTAGCGTCGCCGGTGTGCAACGCCGCCTCTGCCGCTATGAGATAGATCTCGGAGAGACGCATCACCTTGATGTTGACCGCCGTCGCCGACTCTTTGCCATCGCCACTCAGGTCGAGGCCGCCCATATACTTATAGCAAGAGCCTTTGCGCTCCGCCTTGGTATAGATCCACGACTCGTCGTTGTCCATCACGCCCCATCGCACGTCTGTGGCGTCCTCTGCCAAACGGTTGAGGAAATAGTCGCTGGCAATGAACCATCCCATGGCATTCTTCTTTTGCGAATAGCGCATATAATAGTAGCCAAGCGAAGACTGCTGCAAGTCGGTCTGCGTGTCGATGCCAATCTCGAATATCGACTCCGAGCCATACTCCCTACCCCACGACTCGCACCACTGCGCCGGAGAGTAGAGCTGGAACTTGCCACTGCCCATCACTTCCTCTGCCGCCGCCAGGGCCTTGGCATAGTTTTCCATATAGAGATACACCTTGGCTTGCAGAGCCACGTTGCCCCAATAGTCGAGATAACCATTGTGCAGGCTCTTGTCGGAAGCCATCAGTTCCTGTCCGGACTGGAGGTCCTTTACAATCTGTGTGTACACCTCATCCACAGTAGCGCGTTCCGGCTGCGCGCTGGCGTCGAGCGTCTTGAGCACGAGAGGCACACCGAGCGACTGCTTGTCGTAATTGTAGGGCTTGCCGTAGAGCCTCACGAGGTCGAAATAGAACAAAGCCCTCAGCGAAAGAGCCTCGCCCTTGTAATAGTCGAACTCCTTGCCACTGCCGCCAGCCTGCAACTTGTCTATGTTCTCCAAGAGGTTGTTGACCTGCATGACACAATCGTATATCGTGGACCAGAATCCCGAGTAGGTGCCGCTCGTGGGCGTGTGGTTGAACGTGTAGAGCGCATCGTTGCCGCGTCCGTTCTCGTAGAGGGTGAGGTCGCCGCCCTTGGCGTCACCATATAGCAGGAAGTTGCGCCCGTAGTAAGACGACGACGACATCTCGTACATCATTCCGTTGATGGCGACCTGCGCGTCGTTTGTCGTGGCAATGGCATTGTCGGCGTTGGCCGAGTTGGTTGGCTCGCGGTCGAGGAAGTCGTCGCAAGAGGTGAGAGCCGCCAAGGCCATTATCATCATCACAATGGTACTCTTGTATATTTTCATTTCCATGTCCTGTTTTTGTCCTTACAAAAGATTTTTTCGCATAATCGTTGGATCGTTCCGCGCTGGCATCAGATGGTGATCTCCACACCGAAGATGAAGGTCTTTCCTATCGGCGTTTCCCATCCGCGAGTGCTATAGCTGTTGACCTCTGGGTCAGCGTCCTTGTACTTGGAGAACGTGAGCAGGTTCTGGGCGTTGAAGTACACTCTCAGGTTGGAGAGCCATATGCGGCTGATCAGCGCCTTGGGGAATGTATATGCCAACGACAGGGTCTTGAGCCTGAGGAAGGAGGCATCGTGGAGATGGCGCGAGCTGAACTGCATGGCGTCGGTGAGGTCACTGCCCGAGAGAGCAGGCTCCGAGGCATCGGTATGGGTTGGCGTCCACATATTCTCATAATAGTTTTCCGAGCGAATGCGCTCCCAATAGTATCCGTCGTCTGCCACATCCTTGTATGCGCCGTCATAGAGTTTTCCGCCGAGCTTGTAGATGAAGTTCAGTCCCAACTCTATGCCCTTGTAGCTGACATTGGTCGAGAAACCTCCGCTCACGTCGGGAATGCCGTTGCCTATTATGGTGAGGTTGGCGTTGTCGTAGTCGTAGGTCGCCCCACGTCCCTTAAACTCAAAGTCGCCAGCCTTGGGGTCTTTCTCGTCGTTGACGTAGTAGACGCTCTTGCCGTTTTTCGGGTCTACCCCAGCCCACTCATATCCATAGAAGGCCAACGTTGACTCTCCCTCGCGGTAGATGTATTGGGCACGGCTGTCGTCGCCCGTGGGGTCATACCAGATGATGTCGTCGCCACGGTAGAGCTTCTTCACCTTCGACTTGATGAACGATGCGTTGACGGCTGCCGTCCACTGCCACTTGTCGTTCTTGATGATATCTCCAGAGAGTTCCACCTCGATGCCGTGGTTGTTGATGCGGCCGATGTTTTTGAGCACAGAGCTGAATCCCGTCACCATCGACACGGGCACGTCTTGCAGCAGGTTCTTGGAGTCGCGGTTGAAATATTCCACCGTACCCCTGAGCCTTGAACCGAGAAACGCGAAGTCGAGACCTATATTAGTGTTGTAGTTGGTCTCCCACGTCAAGTCCTTGTTGCTGAGTGAGGAGATCAGTCCGGCAGGCTCGCCCATGTACTTGCTCGAATACGACATGAGGTTCATGTAAGCATAGTTTGACGAGGGCAGCGTGCCGTTGACACCGTAGGATGCGCGCAACTTCAGGTCGTTGACCCACGCCACGCTCTCAAGCCACTTTTCCTTGCCTATCCTCCATGCGCCGGATACCGACCAGAAGTTGCCCCAGCGGTTGTCGGGGCTGAGCTTTGAGGAACCGTCGCGACGGAACGATGCCGAGGCGAAATAGCGTTCGTCGTAGTTGTAGTCGACCTTGGAGAGCACGGACACCATGGAGTTGCCCCACTGATAGCCAGCCGACTTCTGCACTCCTGCCGTGGAGACGGTGTGGAGCGTGCTGGTGGGCAGGTTCTCGCCCGAGGCGCGTGTGAAGTCGGTGTTGTTTTTCTCTGCCTCGAAACCGACAAGCACGCCAAGGGAATGAAGTCCGAAAAGCTTGTTGTAGGAAGCCGTTGTCGACGATACCGTCTTCTCATAGGTGGTGCGCATCTCGTTCACCTCGCCGTTTGTCGCCGCTCCACTGTAGTGGTTGGCGCTATAATATACGTGGTCGCGCACGTTGGTGTTGTCGTAAGAGAATATGGAACGCAGGTCAAGACCCGGCAGCAGGTGGAGCGTGAGTGTCTCTATGGCAGACACGCGGGTGTCTATCGACTTGTTTTCCCACTCTTTGCTATAATAGAGGCCGTTGTAGGCATACGAGCCGTAGCGCGCCGTCCAGTCGTCGCCAGTCTTGTAGTCGGTAGGCCAATAAAGTCCCCACAACAGGTTGCGCGTCTGCATGAAATAGTTGCCACCGGTATTGCGCGTGTCGTTGTAGCCAGTCTTCGATATCCTCGCAAGGCTCACGTTGCTGGCAAACTCTATGTGCTTGCCAATCTTCTGCGAGAGGTTGACGCGTCCTGACACTCGCTTGAAGTCGTTGACCCACAAGCGCCCGTTGTCCTTGGTGTACGACAGCGAGGTGTAGTAGTTGGTCTTGTCGGTGGCGCCGCTCACCGATATGTCGTCGGTCTGATATACTCCGGTGCGAAAGTAAGCGTTGTCCCAATCGTAGTATTGTCCGGCACGCCCGGATCCGTCGTAGTCGCCTATCGCCACGCTCTCATACGCTCCCGTGCCACTGGTCGAGAACGAGTAGCCGTGCTTGTTGAACTTTCTGTTGAGCTGGTTCAAGGCATAGGCGTTGGCATCAGCGTCCGACGACCCATTCTCTGTCTTGTAAGCATGGAAAATGGTGTAGAGCATGTCCACTTGGTGCTGCGTGGACGCCGTCTCATAGTTGCCCGTGGCCCACGAAGGCGTGAAGCCTATCGACGACTTCACAGTGACCTTTGGCTTGCCCTCCTTGCCGCGCTTGGTGGTGATAAGTATCACACCGTTGGCAGCACGCGAGCCGTAGAGCGACGATGCCGCCGCGTCTTTCATCACCGAGATCGACTCTATGTCGTCGGGGTTGAGCGTGTTCATGATGTTGTTGGTGGTATAGGTATAACCCGACATCTGGCCCACGTCGCCATCCATCACCGGCACACCGTCTACGACATAGAGCGGCGAGCTGCCGGCATTCATCGAGCCTATGCCGCGTATCTGCAGCGTCGGCGCTGAGCCTGCCTGACCCGAACTGCTCGTCACCTGGAGACCTGCCACCTTGCCCGTGAGCGCGCTCTCGAAGCTCGTCACCGGCTGGTCGGCTATATCCTTGGCACCAACTATCGACGCGGAGCCCGCATAGCTGCTCTTCTTCGCCGTGCCGTATGCCACCACGATGACATCGTTGAGCTGGCGGCTCTCCTCGGAGAGCACAATCTTCAGGTTCGGCTTAATGGCCGCCACCTTGGGTTGCATGCCGAGATAGGTCACCTTAAGCTGCGTGGCCTTCAAGGGGATGTCGTTGAACGAGAACTTGCCGTCGACATCGGTCACGGTGCCCACTTTCGTGCCAACCACCATGACGGAGGCTCCCACGACAGGCTCACCGTCTTCGGATGTTACGGTGCCGATGATCTTTCTGTTTTGCGCGGTCGCCATCAGCGTGCTGAAAACGGCGACGATTAATAGCGAAACAAGCTTTCTTACCATAGGAAGTCAGTGTTTTTGAGATACAAATATCAAATCAGACAAACGTCATATGGCAAAGTTAGCAAAAAGACACATATTTAAGGGAAATAATGACAATATAATATTCTTTTGCTTTGTTTAATTGATTTATGATAACTTTTTGTTAATTTATATACGGTTAACTTGCACAAAACGACATAAAGCGTTGCACAAAAATGATGCGGGCGAACCACATGGGTCCGCCCGCATTACATTATATTATAAGGTGTAGGATTACCAGATCGACATGTCTTGCTGGTAGCCTGCCCAATTGGAACCTACGTCTTGTATGTTGTCGGCGTTTTCAATTTCATCGTCCCAGATGTTGTTGCCCGGGTTGGGCTTGTGCGGTTTGGCGTCTGCCCAAGGGTCTTGCGATCCGGCAAGCATGGATGTTTCTGTTGCGATGTTCACCACTTCAATGGTGGGGATTATATATTTGCGCTTCTTCATGGTATTAGCTTTTAATCTTGGGCGTGTGTTGAAATCACACGCCACATTAAACTTCCTGTTTAGACAGTTGGCTTCAGCGAACCACAACCTTCTTTCCGTTGACGATATAGATGCCGCCAGGCAGAGCCACCGAGCGAGACTCGCCAGCCTTCAGATTGGTGACATCGATGGTTTGTCCGCTTACATTGCGCACCTTGACGCTGATGTCCTTGTTGGCCTTAACGGTCAGCTGTCCTGCGCTGATTGTGTACTGGAATCCCGTGTAGGTCGAGTTGTCGGTCAAGGCATCGATACCTGTGGCACTTGATCCGGGCACAAGCGAGATGGCGATGTAGCGCACTGCCGAACTGAGTCCCACCACGTTGAAGTAGCCACGGAAAGGCATGACGTAGACGTTGCTAAAACGGTTGTCGAGATTGAGCGAAGAGGCGAAGTGGCTCTTGTTGAAGTAGAAGATACCGTCGCCCTTTGGCACGCTCACTCCGCAGAACGAGGCGTGTGCGGTGAGAGTGGCAGCCTTGCCGCCCACTGTTGCGTTGGCTTCCTCGCCGGTGAGAAGCGGATTGTCGGCGGTGACAGGTGTCTTGACGATAGTAGATCCCTTTTGGCGCACGGTGAACACCATCTTCGAGGCATCGTCGCCGGTCTGTGCCTGGTCTATGCCCACGAGGTATGGAGTGTTGGCATCGGTAGCCACGGCCGAGGTGAGTGGCGAGAAGTGTCCGTCTACCTTATAGTCGTAACTGTTGGCCATCGTCATGTTGTCGAGTGCATTGTTCTCGTTCATCTTGTAGAAGGTGAAGGCGCACTGGTCGTCATCGTTGGCATACTGTCCGTCGGCATCCACCGCCACGGTGAACGGCAGGGCGAGCGAGAGCCACTGGGCATCAGTGTGGTCAAGGGTGACAAGGCGTGTATAGCGAACCTCGTTGGCTGCGTTGACACGGATGTCGAACGGAGCGAAGAAGGGCTGCTGGTCGGTCAGCACAATGTCGTTTTCTGCCACATAGTCGTCGCCCGAGATGGAGAGCGAAGCCACGTTGTTGGCCTTGTAAGACACTCCCTTGGGCAGGTAGATCATGGCGTTGGTGGCAAGCACGTCGCGTATGTCGTCTATCGTGCCAAGCGTAGCGTCGTCGGCACTGTAGAGCACAGAGTTGATGCCGCTGGCGTCGAGGTAGAGAATGTGCTTCGTGTCGGCAGGAGCACCCGTCTTGCCGTTGGCGATGTCGGTATTGATCTGGTCTACTATCTGCTTGGCGTAGGCGTAGCCCTCACCCTTGCCCAGAAGCGCGTCGGTAGTGGTGTTGCGCAGGGCGACACTCACGCCCACCCACTTCTTGCTGTCGAGACCGCTGCTGAGCGTAGCGTTGTTGTAGACGGTGGTATAGGTGAGCTCAGGCTTGTAGTTCTCGGTCTTGAGCGTGATGTTTGTGTTATAGTAAGCGTAGTAGGCATGACGCGGCGTGGTGGTCGGCGCGATGTTGTAGCGTGTCTCGTCGGAGGTGACGAGGTAGCAGTCGCGGCTGTCGCCCGATGCCAGTTGTACGGCTCCCCACGTGCCGCCCTGCGATGCGTAGGTGGCGTTGGCGTAGCGATATTCCTCGTAGACGAAGGTCGACGAGCCGGTGGTGCCTGCGCTATAGTTGTCGGAGTTGTTGCAGCGGAAGGCCTTGTCACCTGCCACGGCTACCGACACCTTATTAATATAGTCGTAGTCGGCGGCTTCGGTGCGGTGCGCCTGCAGGTTCTCGCCGATGAGGTCGTAGTAGGCCGAGCGCACGAAATGGTAGCGTGCGTTGCCGCTTTCGGAGAGCGGCCCGTAGGTGTTGTCGGCACTCTTGCTGTGGAGCTGGTCGAAGGTGAACAGCATCTTGTCGGCAGCGAAGTTGGTGGGCACGGCAAACTCTATCTTACCGTCGGAACCAATGGTGAAGTCGTCGGCAAGATACTGGTTGGAGAGCGATGTGCTGCTGCCGTCTGCCTGTCGGCATACCACATCCATCTTGTCGATGTATGGGTTGAGTGCTTCGAGATCCACTTCGAGGCAGACGTGTGCGGTCTGTCCGTCGGCGAGACCTTCAACAGCAAACTTCACCGCATCGTTGTTCAAGCCGTCTACGCTAATTTCCTGAGTAGGATTGCTCTCGTTGACGGCAGCCGTAGCCACGACGGTGTTGCCCGTCTTGTCGTAGAGCTTCACGGTATAGGCAGAGGCTTCGCCTGAAACGGTGCTGGTACTGGTGATGGTGGCAGATGTGCCGGAGTAAGTGCCTGTTCCATCCGACGAATAGCCTACATAATCGGATTTCCAATACAGGCCGCGGGCATCTAGTCTATATTCGCGAGAGTCATTTTTCTTTGTAGTTGTCTTCAGGTCTGAAGTACGGCTACCCCATGATTTATCGTGTGTCAGATAATAGGTTTTATTTCCCGATGTGGTCCACACGCGTCCTTCGGTATCAGTCTTCCATGCCACAGGGGTCGTGGTATAGTTGAGCGAGGCGTTGAGGTAGCGGTCGTTGTTGTCCATGATGTAGATGTCCTTGCCGAGGGTTGGGGCAGAGTAGGACGTGATGCTGGCGGCACAGTGGAGCCTGGCACCCACGATGCGGTAGCCCACGGGGATGAGCGTCGTGCCGTCTTGCGAGAGAGCGTCGGTGGGCACTTCGAGCCAATAGGTATCATTGGCAAGGCCCATATAGGTCTTGCTTCCCATGGTGGCAGCCGAGACAATGTGTCCGTCGCCCACCTGTCCTTCCACGGCAGTGCCGGCGGTGATGCCGCTGTTGTCGTAGAGCATGAAGTTGGCGTGCAGGTCCTTCACATTGGCATAGTTGTACTTATAGGAGGTGTAGCCGCTCGATGCCTCCTGTCGAGTGATCTGTCCGAGGTCTACGCGCTGGGTGGCGAAGGGCATAGCCACGCAATCGGTGCCGTAGGCGGCACTGACACCTGGAGTGAGCACTTCGGTGAATGGTTGGGTACACTCGAAGGTAACAACAAACGAGGTCACCTTGACGCGTGCCATACCGTCAGGGTGTTCCTGGCGGAAATAAAGGATGTTGCCCATGTCGGCATCTGACATCGATGTACGCTGCAAGACCTTGCCCGTACTGCCGTCTGACACGACAACACTCTGCTTGGTGTCGCTGAAACTGGCATCCATCTCTTTGAACGTGCTTGCTGTTTTGCCTTGTGAGTCATAGTCCATCACGATTTTGTAGCCCGTGAAACGGTAACCCTTTGGCAACGACAGCGACATATGGTTGATGGTGGTATAGGATTCGCCCGATGCGAACACGAGGTTGTTGCCCGAGGCAAGGATGTTGTTGGCATGCTCGCTCATGAGTCTGTTTTCGGTGAGTCCCGACTTGTCGGAGGAAACGAGCGTCATGGGCAACTGGTTGTGCACCCATACGCCACCAAAACCGGTGAGATGGCTCTCCCCGCTATAACTCGCAGCTGAAATGACGTTTCCAGTCTTGGGACTTATGCTTACTGTCTGTGCGGAAACCGTCATTGCGGCAATCAATAGAACAGCCACGGCGAGCCATCTCACCACGTCTAGTCCATTAGATAATAATTTTGATAGTCTTTCCATATATCAGTAGATTTTTAAAATAAATCATTCTTAAGACAATGCAAGGTATGCGCTAAATGTCACGCAAGAGATAGAGCAATGTGTGCGCTAAATGTCGCGCTTGCTTGATAGTAGTGCCGAACTCCTGTTTAGCTAATGCAAAGATAGACATTAAAGCCGAAATCCAGACCACAAACGAGTCCATAGCTGTATCATAACGCCTGTTACATTGTAACACTTCGAAATGTTACAATCTGCGACACGGCATGGACAAACGCATACACAAAGACATTTATAGCCAATTTGCAACAAAAAAAGCAGGTCAAAAGCGTGATTTGTGTAACATTTTGGCTAATTTTGCACAAAACTACAGTTTATGAAGCCTTTTTTCCAATTTGTGCTCATGATGATGGCCGTGGTCATGGCAGCCTGCTCCAACAACGGGCAAGCACCGCGCAATGGGCAAGCATCCGGCGACAAGTACACATACGATTATGTGAAAAAGATAAGTGTGACACGACCCAAGCAAGCCTTGCAACTGTTGCGTACAGCCGAGGAGCGGAAGACGATGTCCGATTTGGACATCAACGTGCTGCGCGGCATAGTGTACTACAACTCCATGCTCGACTACAAGAAGGCCAAGACTTACACCGAGGCCGCACTTCGCGACCCTGCCATAAACAAGCAGCCCGCCCGTTTGCTGGAGACGCTTGACGTGGCGGCACGCATAGACTACAACCTCAACCACTATGCCGGATGCCTAAGGCTGGCAGAGAGGGGCGTCGACGAAGCCTACAAGTACGACGACCGCAGGCTTGTGGCCAAGTTTCTGACCCTGCTCGGGCAATGCCATTGCGAGACAGGCGACCCGAGCCACGCCATAGGCTGTTTCGACAGGGCAATAGCTATTCTCAACAATGAGAACAAGAACTCTCATGAATGGAAAAACTACTATAACCTCGTCACCGCCTACGCGCTGAAAGCCAATACCCTGCTCGACATGAAGCAATATGCCGAATTGATTGACATGCGAACCGACTATGAGGAGGCCATGCGCAAGCTCAATGCCTTGCCCGAGACCATAAACGGTGTCAACGACATATCCAACGCCACGTTCTACTCCATCTACGCCATCGGCTACGAGCTAAGCGGCAAGCACGACATGGGCAACGAGATGTACGACAAGCTCTGCAACACCAGGTCGGCCTCAACACCAGAGGGTGCCACCTTCTTGGTGCCATATCTGATGCTGAGAAATCAGCATGCAGAGGCGCTGAAGAAAGAGAACGAGATGGAAGCCTTGTGGCGGAAGAACGGCATGGACACCATGAACTACAACTACACGAACACGATATTGATGAACAAGGCACGCACGCTGCACGCCCTTGGCCGATACAAGGAGGCATCCGAGACAGGGATACGCGCCTATGACCTCAGAGACTCGGTAGGCAACCGCGCAAGAAAGGAGGATGCCATGTGGATGGCTGAGCAACTGGGCAAGAACATGCTGAAAAAATATGTGAATCGCCAAGACCAAATACTGAAAGTGAGAAGCATCACAACCATGGTCTTCGCAACGCTAACGGCGGTGTGCTTGTTCTTCATGCTCTGGGCGTTTCGCGCCAACAAAAAGCTGAAAGCCAAGGACAAAGCCACCAGCGGCCTCGTGAAAGACCTGCTGACATACAAGGAGCTGTTTATTAACAATCTCAACCAAAACGAGAATGCCGAAGAAGGAGAGGCAACAGTGGACGCCGCAACCAATAGCGAGAACGAGCCTGGCTACCAAGAGTTTCTGAGGATGGAGAAGGCGGTGATAGACAACCGCCTGTTCGTGCGGCCCAAACTGGAACGCGCCGACGTGGCAAACGAGTTGGGCACGAGCGTCGCCAAGATCAACGCCTTGTTCTCAACATATTGCAAGCAATCGTTCAACAACTATATCAACGACCTGCGCATGGAGTATGCCGCTAAATTGTTGAAGGAGAAACCCGACTATACCATCGAGGCCATCGGTGCCGAGTGTGGCGTGCCTATCCGCCAAACATTCCACCGGCTCTTTGCCAAGAAGTTTGGCATGACGCCAGCCGAATATCGCAAGAACTTGGCGGAGGAATAAATAATAGATAAGAACTCATGTTTATATGCCAGCCACGGAGATGCCGCCCAACCCAATGGGGAGTTGTTCCTGGACAACTTGTTCAAGGCAAGCCACGATGCGCGTAGCGGCATTGTTTTCCCAGAAACGGAACTCAACGTCCTCCTCGTAGTCGCGCGAGAATGCCAAGAGGCGCGAGATGTCGAAGCTCTCGGCACCAATGCCCGCTCCCTCGCGCTCAAAGTCAGCCACGTTGCACTCTTGCTCTATGTGTACCGGCACCATGAGGGCGGGCTTGCCCATGTAGAGGGCCTCGCACACCGACTCAAAGCCGCCCGTGGTGGCATAGGCGCGGCAATTGGCAAGACTTTCAAGGAAAGCTTTGTCGTCGATGAGATGAAACGAGAGTGTGTCGTCAACCTTGGTGACCGTGGGCGCGCCTTTCTTGTCCCAGAAGAAGCGGAGGTTGACCCTCGGGTGCTGCTTGTGCCATGCCATGACCGACTCGGCGAAACCGGCATTGAGGATATAGCCCGTGACGTAGTCGCCATGGTGGCGTGGGATGTCGCGAACCTCAGACCGGAGCAGTGGCGGCACGACGGTGAGGTTCATGCCGGGCACGTCGGCATGGGGCCGAACAGAAAGCGCCATGACGCGAGAGGCTCCAAAGCAGGTGAGCCGAGTGAACCATATGAGCCATTGCATGCTGTAGCGGTGAGCCTCGGGCAACTTGAATTCGGGGTGCAGGAAGAGATACTGATGACCCACGCAGACCAAGGGCACGCTGGGGCGCGACAGGAGATAAGTCAAGCCGCACAGCACCTCGTAGAAGTTGATGACCAAGTCGGCACCCGATTTCATTATCTGCTTGCGTATGCCCCAGATGCTCTCCAGATACTTGGGAGTCTTGATAGCATTGTAAACGGCGGAACGCAGGTGTCCGATATGCCTATTGTCCTTGCCCGGCATGAAGTTGGGACTGTCGAACGTTGTCACGGGTGCCACTGCCTGACGATAGAAGAACTCAGGGATACTTCTGTTCTTGCTTTTGCCAACGAGCATGCCTACCACTTCGTGACCGTTGGCTTTCAACATCTGCTCCATCGTCAATGCCTGCGTCAGATGGCCGCGGCCTTCACCCTGTACAACGAACAAAACTTTCATAATCTGTGTATTATTTGTTTATCACTGGCAAAGTTAGCGCATGGATGTTACCAAAGGTTGACAAACAAAATACAATAGGGTTAAAAAAAGCCATAAACAGAAAACGCAGGGGGCAAGCCCCTGCGCTCGAATATGTCGTCCCTACGGGACTTGTCTGTTGCAAAGATTTTACCGGACAGCAACAAAAGGAACAAAACCTCTTATCACTCTACCGCATATTTCTTTCCGCCGACGATATATACGCCTTTTGCCAAGCCCTTGAGAGCCGCGGAAGGAGCCACACTGTTTCTCACCAGCACTCCGGAAAGGGTGTACACGTCCACGCGAGCATCGGCAGCCGAAGGCTTAACCGTAGAGATGGCTGTGGAGGTTGTGCGGCGATAGAGCGAGACAGCCTGCTGAGTACCAGTCTTGTAGCAAGCGAACCTTGGACTCTGCGTATTGTATCTTATCTCACGGTCAGTGTATTTGCAACTCTTGATGGTCGCCACGCCAGAGCTGATGGTCACCGTCCACTTCGTGGTTGCGTCTGTCGCAGTGGTGCTGCTATGCAGCTTGTTGTCGCTTTTAGTCAGCGCAAGATACTCCTTGTCCACGCCGTCGTAGAAGGTATAAGCACCCTCCGTGCCACCAAGGAGCAGCTGGCGTGGCTGACCCGATTCGCCCACAGAAGTGGTAATCGTAGCGTCGCTTATCGTCACGTCGGCATAACCGCGCACGTCGTTGCTGCTTCCGCTCTTCTCCGCAAGGGCTTTGCTTCCACCCTCGTAGACGATGAGGTAATAATTGCCTGCCACGATGTCGGCAGTGGATGTGACCTTGGAGAACACGTAGCCATCGCCCGGCGTTGGGTCAGGAGTTGGGTCGGGGTCAGGGTCAGGATCGGGATCCGGCGTTGGGTCTGGATCGGGGTCGGGATTCGTTCCGTCATAGTTGTCGTAGGCGAAGGTGACATCCTGCTTGTCGCCCCACACATATTGCTCCAAACCGGGATAGTCAACGTATGGATTGCGGTTTTGCTGGTATCCGTAGACGGCATTGTTGCGGTCTATCTCCTTTTGGCTCACGGGGTCTTCCTTTGCCCACTTCAGCAACATGCTCACCACCCACTCCTTGTAGGCTGGATACTGAGTGCCATCAAGCATCTCGCAACTCCAATTGGCTATCTTGTCCTCATAGCAGGTGGCCATATAGAAATATATGCGGGCGAAGTCGCCTTTATATTCATCGTTTGGCTCAAACACGATGCCAGTATAGCCCGGGTATGTGCAAGAGCCAAGTTTGCTGAAACCATTGTTCGACGTGTAATTTTCGCCATTAGTCTCACCAAATGGATAATTGCTGCGCCTGCCATTTACATAACCGTCGGTAGGGACGAGATGCACGAGGTCGGTGTACATCGGCTTGGCATCTTTGAACCAGCTCTTTGGGAAAGAGTGCTCACGATTATACACGTCGCCTTCCTTAGAATAAGTTCCAGCTTGGTCAGTTCCAAACGTGAAGTTAGTTGTGCCAGAGTACATGTCCCACACTTTACCGTCCTCTCGTTTGTCTGTGGTCTTAAAAGCTGTCCAAAGGTCATTATAAGAAAGTTGCTTATGGTCACTGATGATCTTGAAGAGCGCCGTCTTCAAGGCTTTTCCTTTCTGGCCGCTGGCATCCTTGTAATAAGTGCCGCTGTCGTTTGGCCCTTGGGCAAAAAGCTGCGCCACCAGGATGAGGAGCGACAGCAACGAGAATTGTCGTTTGAGTTTAAGCATGATTGTTTTCCATAAAAAGATAATAGAACGCAAAGTTATGACTTTTCCTTGACTTTAACGAGGAATTTGGGTACCAAAGTCAATCTTCCCACTCCAAATCTTTTCACCGTGCATGGGCGGACAGGGATGGTCAGGGTCTGTCCGCAACCTGAAAGGCAACATGAACATCGGTTTTTCTGCACTGATGCCACATGCACCACATTGAATATCTTTGTTCACACGGATTTTAAAGATCTTAAAGATGTCGGCTTCGCCGATTACGCATACCATATTTTCATTGCCATGGATGCCAACGTGATAATTACGGATGTCCAAGATTTATTTACGGATGCCGTGGAGCGGCGGGGTATCACCGCATAGCGAATAGCGTAGCAATCTTTTAAATCTTTAAAATCCGTGTGAGGAAAAAAACGTTCCCATTCACGGAAGGAGTCGCGGCAACGCCGTGGCTATGTCGCTGTAAGTCCGCTCAAAGTCGCCTGTGTACCAAGGGTCTGCCACGTCGCGCTCCTCATCGACGAGCGACATCAGGAGCCGCACCTTCTCATCCTTTTCATTGAAGCCAAGCATGCGCAGCCAGCGCAGGTTGTTTCTGTCCATGACGAAGATGCGGTCGAAGCGGTCGAAATCCGCCTTCGTGATTTGCCGCGCGCCTCTGTGCTCAAACGGCACGCCATGAGCGCGCAGGCACCGCCGCGCGGGCGGATACATGTCGTTGCCTATCTCCTCGGTGGAAGTGGCCACGCTGTCTATCTCAAACTCGTCTTCAAGCCCACGATCCCTCACGAGCTTCTTCATCATGAACTCCGCCATCGGGCTGCGGCAAATGTTGCCGTGGCAAACAAAAAGAATCTTATGCTTCATTTATGTCTTCCTATTACATTAGCAAAAGTAAGCAATAATGCGGAAAATCAAAAAACAAAAAACGAAAAAGGAGAAAACTTTTGTTCTTATTATTCGGCTCTATGTTGATTCGCATCCGATAACACTTTGCAGGGGCGGGTCCTGTGCCCGTCCGCCCCCCGTATGGACAGATGCGTTGGAATTGTCGATGCAGCCATATTGGTTGCGGACGGGCACAGGGCCCCTGCTGGCAAACCGTTTGCTCACCGGAATCAACACATACTTTTAAGCTACGCGTCGAAATAGTAGCCGAAGCCCAACCGCGTGACAAGGTTGTCGGCATAGGGACCGAGTTTCTTGCGCAAGCGGGTGATGTTGACATCCACGGTGCGGTCGGACACAATCACGTCCATTGGCCATATCTTCCTTATCAAGTCGTGACGCGAGAACACCCTGCCCTTATGCTCGAGCAACGTGCAGAGAATGCCGAACTCGGTCTTCGTGAACTCCACCTCTTCGCCGTCCACCTCCACGGTCTTGCGGTCGAGGTCTACCACGAGCCCCTTGAACTCAAGCGAGTGGCGCTCTTCCAACTCAGCGTCGGCGTTGCCCACACTGGTGCGGCGCAGCACGGCACGCACACGCAGGAGAACCTCACGGATGGAGAACGGCTTTGATATGTAATCGTCGGCACCGAGGTTGAACCCCGTCACCTTGTCGCTCTCAGCGCCCTTGGCCGTGAGGAAGATTATGGGCACGAGCCTTGTGCGTTCATTGTCGCGCATGCGGCGGGCCACGGCAAAGCCGCTCATGCCGCCCATCATCACGTCGAGCAAGACTAGTTGATAGCTGGCTATGTCTTTCTCCAAGGCATCCTCGCCAGAGTTGGCTGTGTCCACCTCGTAACCCTCGGCCTCAAGGTTAAACTTCAAGATTTCGCAAAGATCCTCCTCGTCGTCAACAACAAGAATACGCGTCACTTCTTCCTTATTCATGTTCTTTTGCAAATGGTTTCTATATAAATGTCAATACTTGTATGCTTTTGATGTTGCAAAATAACAAAATCGGCTTTACATACGCATTTCAACGATATTACAATAAGGTTACATCTCGGTTCTCACGCTCTCTCTTCATCATTCAAGCCTCAACCTTGCTTAGCCACCTAGCCAAAACGCTCTTATAGTTGTCGGTCTGGTCTATGAAGGTCATGTGGCGCGCTCCATCCATCAGCTCCCACTCCGAGCCCTCTATGCCATCGTGCATAGTCTTGGCTATCAATGGCGTGCATTCGTCGTTGGTGCCGCTTATGACCAATGTTGGCGTATGGATGGCGTTGAGCTTGGCAGTGTAGTCGAAATCCTTCAGCGCGCCTGTCGGCGTGTACTCGTTTGGTCCCCATGCCTCGATATACGACTCCGTGCCAAACCTCTTCTTCCTGCGCAGGCACTCTGGGCTGTCTGCCGTTATCTCGCAAGCGTGAAGCACGGTGTAATGGTCGTTGGCTTTCAGATAATCGGCATCGTCGAAATGTCCCGACTTTGTAGCCTTGGCTATCGCCTCCTGCTCTTCTTGAGGCATGAAGGAGATGAGGCGGTGCTGCTCGTGGCTCCACAACGCGCTGGAAGAGAGCGTGCTGGAGAGTATGGCAGAGACTATACCCTCTGGCTTGCGGTCTACGAGATAGGCTATGATGAGCATGCCTCCCCACGACTGTCCGAGCAGATGCACCTTGTCGAGGTGAAGCCAAGCGCGCAATGCATCAAGCTCGTCCATCCATGTTTGCAGCGTCCACAGCTCCGGGTGACCTTCCACAAAACTCTCGCCGCAACCGAGCTGGTCGTAGGAGATGACCTGCCGATGGGTCTTCTCGGCAAGGCTGTCGAGCACCTCAAAATAGTTGTGGGTCGAGCCTGGCCCTCCATGCAAGAGCAGCAATGGAGCATTTGCCGTCTCGTCGCCTACAATGCGATAATATGTCTCAAAGCCCTTGAAGGGCATCTTGCCTTCCTGTATCTTCATAAAGTAGTGATTATGTGTTGACAAAGTTAGCTAAATATTCAATAACGCGAGATAAAATGCACGAAAAAAAGAGTGGAAGAAGCCATTGGCCTCGCCCACTCTTTTCTTTACTACTGATTCCTATTGAAGATGAAGCTAGATTAGTTTTCCATGAACTTCTTGGCAGAGCGCAACTGATGGCGCATGACGCTCAAGAGCTGCTGCGTCTCCTGCAAGATGTTGAGGTAGACCATGTCCACCTGCAGGTTCTTGTTGTCGGCTGCCGTCTGTATGCGGTTGAGGTGCACCTTGCGTATCACGGATAGCTGATCCTTGCAAGCATCGGCCTCGGCGAGGATGCTGCGGTATTGGTCGTAGCGGTTGGTCTCAATCTCGTCGCACGTCATCTTCATCAAGTCGTTCACCGAATTCCTAATCGGCTCATACTCCTTGACATATTCCTCCGGCACGGGGTTGAAGTTGTTTTCCACGTGCTCTTTCACCGGCGCGAGCATACGGCGAAGGGTGTAGATGAACTGCTGGTCGCTGTTCACGCCTATGTGGAACCACGTGTTCTTCTCGGCGGCAATCTCTATCGGCGAACGCTTCAGGCCAAGAAGTTCCTGCCTCCTAAGCTTCTTCAGCAAGTCGAGACGCTTGCGGAGGCCCGCATCCGTCTTGCGCAAGCCACTGACCTTCTGCGAGTTGAACCCGTCGAGCAGATTGTTGTATTGCTCCAGCACATATTTGCAGGTCTTGGTCTGGGTGTCGCGCACATGCTTGCAAAGCATCTCCCAAACTATTTCCTTGTCGTGGGTGCGCATCATCAAGCGGAAGCTGTCGTCCTCGGTCTTTGTCTGCTCACGTTTCTTCTTATACTGGCGGTTGCTTCTCCAGAGGAGGAACACCACGAGGGCGATGAAGATAAACTGCACCAGGAATCCGCCAAACCACATGCAAAGGGCAACGATGGCGCAAGCCAAGAATGCCACGCCTGCGGTGATGAACCATCCGCCTATGACGCTCAACACGCCAGTGACACGGAAGACGGCGCTCTCACGGCTCCATGCACGGTCGGCAAGGCTTGAACCCATGGCCACCATGAAGGTGACGTAGGTTGTGGAGAGGGGCAACTTGTGGTTGGTACCAAACGTGATGAGCATGGAGGCTATTACAAGATTGACGGCGGCGCGCACAATGTCGAATGCCGCTCCCTCGCCCTTCGCGTCGTCGTCAACGGGCTTGGCCGACGTGTCGAAACGGGAGTTGATCCATTTGCGCACCTTCACTGGCACGAGACAGACCACGCTCTCTATCATCTGCTGCACTAAGCGCACCATGGCACGGGCTGCACGGCTCGATCCGAACATCTCGTCGCCCTCGTCCTGACGGGAGAGGTCTACCGAGGTCTTGATCACGTTGCGCGCCTTCTTGGACGTGGCCATGGCGATGATCATGACTGCACCGGCGGCGAAGAGATAGTAAGGTGGAGTCTTGGCGCTTTCCATGAGCGAGTTCATCATGAAGCTGTCGGCGCTCGCGCCTGCGGCATTGGCGGTGAAGTCGTTGTATGAGTCAAGTCCGGCGAGAGGCACGCCAATGAAGTTTACGAGGTCGTTGCCCGCGAACGCCATAGCCAGGGCGAAAGTGCCCAGAAGCACGGTTATCTTGAAGATGTTGACCTTGCAAAGGTGGAGAATCTCCGTCACTATGGCAGAGCCAATGAAGGTGTACACCAACAGCATATTGGTGTTTTCGTTGATATAGTCGCTGATGTTCTTGGGTATGTAGGGGCTCTTGCCTATTCCCTTGAGGAAGATGAAGTAGGCCAGGGCGGTGAACGCCACGCCTCCGAAGATGGCTATCGAATAGCGACTGTGCTTGGAGAAGTTGAACGTGAACACCACGCGGCTTATCCACATCACCACCATACCCACGACAAAGGAGATGGCCACGGAAACGAAGATGGCGATGATCACCTTCAACGCCTGGTCTGAATTGAGCAGTGAGCCATAGTTGATGCTGTCGTCGGCCACAACCTTCAGGAAGGCTAGCATGGCGGTGCCACCGAGGAGCTCGAAGACAAGCGACACGGTGGTGGACGTCGGCATTCCGAGGGTGTTGAACATGTCGAGCACTATGACATCGGTCACCATGATGGCAAGGAAAATCGTCATCACCTCATGGAACGAATAATGGCACGGCACCATGATGCCATGCCTTGCCACGTCCATCATGCCCGTCGACATGACGGCGCCTATAGCCACGCCAAGCGACGCGATAATGAGAATGGTGCGAAACGTGGCAACTCGGGCACCAACCGCCGACTGCAAGAAATTAACGGCGTCATTGCTCACCCCCACAAAGAGGTCAAAGACTGCAAGGCAGAGGAGGAAGATGACAATGCATAAATAAATTGTCTCCATAAAACTAAAACTGTAATTAATAATTCTGCGTGCAAAATTACTTACCGCGTATTACAGCCGCCTTACATCAATGTTACAAAGATATTACATTTTACTGTTGGGCCAAGTTTGCATACCCTGCATTGGCAAGCCTTTTCAACTGTGTATCATTATTACAATCCAAAGCTTTTCCGCGCTTGTCGCAGGGTATTTTCCCCCACCGTATAGGCATAGCAAGCGCAAGGTATGAAATGGAGCGTACCAAAATCCATGTTTTTCATTCCTGCTTGACTGATAGAGGTAACCAAAGCTTGCGGCAATTGGTTTTTCTCCATATAATATCGCAAGGAATGAAGATCGGTAGGCTTGTCAAAGAATCTGTCAGACCACTTTATCTCTACCGCCCAACAAGGCCTCTGCAAGGCATCATTGATACCAACCAAATCCACTTCCCCTTGCGTGCGCCCTATTTTCCAATTAGCATACGCAATATGCTCCTTTCGAGGAATCCACTGTGAGTAAATGGCGGTTTCTATCATGTCTCCGATATTGCCATCAATCATCTTGACAGGCTCAAATAGAGCGCACCTCAACGAAGGATTGGTAAGATATATCTTAAAGGTTGTTTGCCGCTGGAAGCGCTTGGCAGTATCGTCGGTTCGAGTGATTACCTTGATGAGGAATGCTGCCTCCAAATATTGAATGTATTTGCGAATCGTCTCCTTTTTCACACCAGACTCTTTCGACAATCCCTCATACGAAAATTCCATGCCGCTATGATAGGCTATCATCGTAAAGAGTGAGTTCAACTCCTGTACATCCGAGATGCCATAAAGACTTGGCAAGTCTCTCAACAACACCTTATCTACGATGTCATGACGCACGAATTGCCCTGGGTCTTCCTGTATACGAGAAGAGAATGCCACCTCAGGATAACCTCCATAATTGATATAATCCAAAAAGAGCTCATTCAGCCTGTCAATGTCTATCGTGCCATAGATGTCGCTCTCAATGCCTCCCCATTCCACCTTGGATGGTCGCATAAGATGGTCGTAATTCTTGAGATGGATATATTCGAAGAAAAGCAATGGAGGAAGATTGAAGTCTGTAAAACGTCCTGCGCCACTCTCATTGCTACTCTTTCGGAGAGCAGCCGCAGCAGAACCCGATGCGATAAATTTCACATCATGATAAGTATCGACCATCGACTTGAGCCCTATCTCCCATTCCTTCAAGTATTGTATCTCATCGAAGAAGACGTAAAACTGCTCATTGCCGTCTTCTTTGCCCAACACTTGCTTAGCTAAGTTAAAGAGCTGTTCCAAGAGAATACCATTGTAGATAGGTGTCTCAACAGATACATAAATGATATTCTGAGGAGAAACGCCCTCGTCTATCAATCGCTGAATGGAATGATAAAGCATCACCGTCTTGCCTACCCGTCGAGGTCCCATCAATATTAGCGCACGCCGAATGCTGATATCCTTTATCAGAGGATAGAAAATGTTGAGATAGAGACGAGGATTCATCGATTGGTAGTAAGAAGGTATCTTCCCTTCTGTCCACCAAGGATTATCTATTTTCAACCTACCCAATATTTGCTTCTCCAAAAGTGATGTGTATTCCATAATTGCGGTATTTAGAATGCAAAAATAGGACAGTTTTTCTTACCTTGCAAGTTTTATGCAGATTAAGCTTTGTTTTTTATGCTTAATTTGCATTTTTGGGCAAAACAAACGAAGCAACCATGCCTTTTCACCCTTAAAACCTATATTTTAATGGCCCAGCCAAATTAATATACACTCATAACATCCTGACTGCCAAGAACAAACAAAGGAATTGCAGATTAAGCTTGTTTCAACAAGCTTAATCTGCAAAACACGAGATAATCTTACTTCGATTCTAACAAATTAACGATATGGCTGCTGCCACCTTAGTCCTTGAGCGAGAACTCGAAGCACAAGCCGCCATCGGGATTGTTGTGGACGCTGATGTTGCCCCCATGCACGCGCACGGCGTTTTTCACGATGGCAAGGCCGAGGCCCGTGCCGCCCATCTTGCGGCTCCTGCCCTTGTCCACGCGATAGAAACGCTCGAAGAGGCGCTGAAGATGCTCCTCTGAAACGCCAACGCCGTTGTCGCTGAAGGTGAACTGCCAACAACCTTTGCCGCGACTCGCCTTGAGTTCTATGTGGGTATTGGTGCCGGCATAGGCAATGGCATTGTCGGCGAGGTTGCGGAAGATGCTGTATATCAAGCTCTCGTTGCCATGAATGACCATTTCCTCGGGTATGTCGCACGCCATGCTCATGCCCTTCTGCTCAAGCGCGAACTTGCTCTCAAGCTCCACCGTGCGTATGATTTCCGCCACGTCAATCTCGCTGAAGACCATCATCTCGGCACCATCGTCGAGACGGTTGAGCGTGGACATGTCGTTGAGCAACGCCGCCAGTCGCTCGCTCTGCACGTGGCATCGCTCCAGGAAGTTGTCGCGCGTCTTGGGGTCCATTTCGGGATGCCCGAGTATGGTTTCCAAGTAGCCTTGTATGCTCGCCACGGGGGTCTTCAACTCGTGCGCCACGTTTTGGGTGAGTTCCCTCTTGAGCACGCTCTGTTCTCGCTGGGTCTTTTTCAGACGAAGGTAAAGGTTCACTATGCGTTCGGCGGTGTCGCCAAGCTCGTCGTTGGAGAACCTTCCGAGCACCTCGTTCCAATCCTTGTCGAAAGAGAAACCGTGGGAACTGGCGCGAGTGGCAAACTCGTTGAGCTTGGTTATGTTGCCTCCAATGCGGTTGGTGAACCGATAGAGCACAATGGTGAGCAAGATGACCACGAAGATGGAGAACCATATATAATGTAGGTCGGCGCGAAGGCTCTTGGCCAAGTCGATGTCGTAAGGCAGGGCGGAGCGAACCACATAGCCTTCACGTTTATAATATGTGGCGCAATAGAAGTAGTCGCCCCCAAGGGTGTTGCTGTTGCGGTCTACCGACGAGCCGAAGCCTGTCTTCAAGGCTTCTGCCACCTCCGGCCGCTTGGCGTGGTTGGCCATGGTGCGGAAGTCGGTGCTGGAGTCGTAGAGCACATTGCCCGACGCGCCGATCACCGTCACCCTGAGATTGCGGAAGGAGCCCTTGCGAAGATACTTGCGAAGGAAGTCGCCCATGTCGCTGTCGTGATTGAACATCAGGGCGTCGTGGAGCTGGTCGTTGCAGCCTTGCAGACGCAACGTCAGCGTCTCTACCTTGTATTGACGCTCGCGATACTGCTGAAACACAATGAAAGCAATGGCGAATATGAGGAAAAGCGACAGCACGCTCACGTATATCTTTCTGCCGATGGAGAACCTTCGTGTCATGGTAGTGTGTATTTTTCCCACAAAGTTAAGACTTTTTCCTATATGTCGGCTTGCCGATAGCAACAATTCACAACAATGTAACATCTTGGCGCGGGTTTTCCACACAACGCCTCTTTTTGCTACGTTTTTCTAATATTGTAAGAAAATTAATGACGAAAGATGTGAATTGCTCGGGGTTTATGCGTATTTTTGCACAAAACTTAAACTTTATTACAACATGAACATCCACTATCTACTATTGTGCGGACTATGCTTCTTGTCGGCTCCCAGCACTGCCTTGGCACAGTCGGGCCAAAGCGAGTTTGAGCTGATGCAGTATAAGGTTGCCAATCCCGACAACACGCCGCGCCCGGTATTCCCCGTGCCGAGCCGGAGACAAATGCTTTGGAACGAGACTGAGTTTTATGCGTTCTTCCACTATGGCATGGACACCTACACCGGCAAGGAATGGGGCGACGGCACTGAAGACGAGGCCATCTTCGCGCCTACTCGCGTGCCCGACCCGGCGCAATGGCTGCGTGTGGCGAAGTCGGCTGGCATGAAAGGTGGCATAGCCGTGGTGAAACACCACGACGGTTTCTGCCTGTGGCCTACAGCCACCACCACCCACAGCGTGCTGAGCAGTGCCACCGACAACGCGCGCAAGACCAACATTCCGCGCGACTTCGCCACCGCCGCACGCAAGCTGAAGATGAAATACGGCTTCTACGTCTCACCATGGGACCTGAGCAGCAAATACTGGGGCGAGCAGGATGCCGACGGCAACTATACGGACAACTACGCCAACAAGGTGTTTCTGCCACAATGCGTGGAACTGGCAAAATACGGCAGCGACCAGTTTGAGATGTGGTTCGACGGCGCCACCGGCGGAGACCACGCCGGCTACTATGGCGGTGCCTACGGCGGCAAGGGCACCACGGGCCACCGCAGGATAGACAACGCGCAGACTTTCTACGACATCCCCAACCTGCGCGACTCCATCCACAAGCTTCTGCCCAATGTGATAATGTGGGGCGTAGGCGGCGAGGTGCGCTGGATAGGCAACGAGGCAGGACATGCCGGCGAAACGTGCTGGGCAATGGGCAATGGCGAGAGCGGCACGGAAAACGGATGGCAATGGCACCCGGGCGAGAGCGACGCCAAGGCCACGAAGGGCGGATGGTTCTGGAAGAAGAACGAGACGGTGCTGTCGGCTGAGCGCCTGTTCCAGATGTATCTCGAAACCGTGGGGCGCAACGCCACGCTCATTCTCAACCTGCCGCCCGACGTGAACGGACTTATCCCCGACGCCACGGCAAAGCGCATGGCCGAATTGGGCAGCATGCTACGCTCGCGACTCGGCAACGACCTCGCGCGTAAGGCTTCGATAAGTGTCAGTGAGGAACGTGCCGCGGGACAGCATCGCAACTATTCGCCACGCAATCTCACCGACGGCCGCACCGACACCTATTGGGCCACCAACGACGGCACCACGCGCGCCACAGTGACGCTCACGTGGAGCAAGCCGACAACCGTCAGATACGTGCAACTCATGGAGCACATCAAGCTGGGACAGCGCGTGCGCTCGTTCACGATAGAGACAAGCGACGACGGAGTCAACTTCACGCCACGCGCCACCGACGTAGCCACCACGACCATAGGCTACAAGCGCATCGTCCCACTCAACGGCTCCACTGCCAACAGCTATGACAACGGCTATACCGTGCGCGCCCTGCGCGTGACGATAAACGACAGCAAGGCATGCCCATTGATACAAAACCTTTCAGTGTTTTAACAAATAGCATAAGGAAAAAAGAAATGAGAAATCCAAGATATTTCACCAGACCGTCATTCATGGCTCTTGCCATGTCGCTTTCGCTTGCCGTCTCGGCGCAGACCACCGACCGCAAGCTGTGCGATTTCGAGACAAGCGGGGCATGCCTTTCAGTGGGAGCTTACGACACATGGGAAGCATCGCCCTTCCGCGACGGCTCCTTGCCAGCCAACGTGCGTGTCGTCAACAACCACCTGACCGCTCCTGACCCCGTGCGTGGCTTCGCGCCCAATCCATCAAGGAAGATTCTCGCCCTGCAACGGTCGCGCTTCGGCAGCAACACGTTCGGCGCGCTGATAGGGCTCAGCGAGCCTTTCGCACAGACCAAGCAGAAGCAATACATACACGTGAAGATATACTCGCCCAAGGCAGGCCCGGCGATGCTCATCGGCCTCGGCAACCGCGACGACCGCCCAAGCCAATCGCCACTGACAGAGCAGTTTTGGAGCACCGCCTCGCAACCGCTCGTGGCCAACCAATGGAACGACGCGGTGTTTGCCGTGTCGGGAGCCAACGGCATCACCATACGCAACCTACTCGTGGTGCCCGACGCATCGTCACCACACAACCTCACGGCAGACTTCGCGGTGTATATCGACGACATCGTGCTGAGCGACGACGCGCAACCGTTCTTCACCACAAGCGGCAAGGCAAGGGTCAAGACGTTTGCCACGGGCGACCGCGTAGCTCTCAGCCGTGGCGTTGACGAACTGGGTGGCGGCCTCAACGGCGACATATTGCTCTCCGACGGCACGCCCGTGACAGGCAAGACGGCAGTGTGCGGCAAACCGCTCGGCGTGAAGGCTGTCCCGGCACCGGGTTTCCGCTTCTCAAAGCTCGTAATCCGCCACGGACGCAATCTCGACGGAGAGCAGGAGAACAACTGGACCGAAACAACCGTAAGCGCGTCGCAGTTCCGCAATGGCGAGTACACCATCCCGGGCACCGTCATCGACGGCGACATAAGGCTTGTGCCATATTTCAAGAACACGGATTAAAAAGACAGCTACGCCGCAATCGCCACGTAGCCGCTTGCGGCGTAGCAATCTTCAAAATCTTTTAAACCCGTGTGAAAGAAATTCACGAAATGAGAAACTTCTCTAACATAACTAAACTAATCATCTAAACCGTTTGTCTACATGAAGAAAAACAAGACTTTCCCGGTTGCATTGTTCATGGCCTCGCTTGTTGCCTGTCCGGCAAGCGCGAGCGTGCCGGCATCAACATTCCAACAAACGCAACAGCAGACGTCACCTTGCAAGGGTGTCGTGCTCGACGCAAGCGGCGAGCCGCTCGTTGGCGTGTCTGTTGTCGTGAAAGGCACCTCCACTGGCACCGTGACAGGTGTCGATGGCGATTTTAGTATCAAAGACGTGAAGCGTGGCAGCCGCATCGTCGTGTCGTTTATCGGGTTCACTTCGAAAGAAGTGGTCTGGAACGGCTCACCGCTCAACATAACCCTATCGGAAGACAACAAAACGCTTGAGGAAGTGGTCGTGGTGGGCTTCGGCACCCAAAAGAAAGAGAACCTCACGGGTTCGGTATCGCAGGTGAAGATGGCCGACGTTCTCGGCGACCGTCCCGTCACCAGCGCGGCAGCAGCGTTGCAAGGTGCCATGCCGGGTCTCACCATCGGCGGCGGCACCGGTCCCGGACAATCAAAGTCGTTCAACATCCGTGGAACGCTGTCTATCAACGGCGGCTCGCCACTCGTGCTCATCGACAACGTAGAGGGCGACATCAGCCTGCTCAACCCCGACGACATCGAGAGCGTGTCGGTGCTGAAAGACGCGGCATCGTCGGCCATTTATGGAGCGCGCGCGGCAGGCGGCGTGATTCTCGTCACCACCAAACGGCCAAAGGACAAGTCGAAGATCAACCTCAACTATAATTTCAACGTGGGTTGGGAAAGCTCGCTCAACGTGCTCGAGCAGGCGTCGCTCACCGAATATCTCGACGCCTACATGGAGGCTGGCTACACCAACTCCTACTGGGCTGGCAACGGCGACGTGTCCAAGTGGCGCGACTACCTGCAGCAGTACAAGCAGAACCCAAGCTCGGTCAAGACCGTGGGCGACGGCATCTTCAAGGACGAGGACGGACGCGTCTACTGGCTCAGCGAGAAAAACATGTACAAGAACATTCTCACCACGGGCGCGCTCAACAACCACAACATTTCAATCTCGGGCGGCTCCGACCGCATACGCTTCCGCATGTCGGCAGGCTTGAGCCACGAGAACGGCCCGCTCAAGACCGACAAGGACACTTACACGCGCAAGAACATCTCGGCATTCGTCTCGGCCGATGTCAACAAGTGGTTCACGCAAGAGGTGAGCCTGCTCTATACCGACGCCGACAAGAAGGCTCCGCAAAACGTGGGCAACATGAACGGATTCTATTCCACCCGCCTCGTGAGCTACTACCCCGAAGGCAACATCCCCGGCTCGATACTCGGCATCGAAGAGGATCTTCCGTCGCAGACTCCTGTCAACATGCTGCTCCTCGCGCCAGTGCAGTATACCAACACGGCGGTGACGCGCGTATCCACTCGCTCCGTGTTCAAGCCGCTGAAAGACTGGACCATTACGGCAGAATACACTTTCGACAAGAAAGATGTGGACTCGCACATGTACTCGGGCCGCTTCCGCTTTGCCGACACGCAGCTCGCCGCCAAGTGGTCGGTGGAAGAGGGACAGGACTTCTATCGCATGCAGGACACGCAGACACGCTACAATGCCCTGAACATTTTCTCCAACTACGAGCACCGCTGGGGCGAGCACTCCTTCAAGGCCATGGCTGGCTTCAACCAGGAAAGCTACTCATACAAGTCGTTCTACGGCCAGGTGAAGGGGCAGACCACGCCTTCGGTGCCGTCGTTCGCGGGCGGCACAGGCGACAAGACCATCACCGACAGCTACTCGGAATACTCCATACGCAGCGGCTTCGCGCGTCTCAACTACGCCTTCATGGACCGCTACCTGCTTGAGGTGAACGGCCGCTACGACGGATCATCAAAGTTTCCCAAGAACGACCGCTTCGGCTTCTTCCCATCGGTGTCGGTGGGCTGGCGTCTCGGCCAGGAGAAGTTCATGGAATGGTCGCACACATGGCTCGACGACGTGAAGTTCCGCGCCAGCTATGGCTCGATAGGCAACCAGAACATCAACCCCTACCAGTTTCTGCCGACAATGACAGTGGGCCCAAGCACCGTGTGGCTTGACGGCAACGACAAGGTGAGCGTGATATCATCGCCGGGACTCGTGAGCAGCAGCTTCACATGGGAGACGGTCAACACCGTGAACTTCGGCATAGACCTCACAGCCCTGAAAAACCGCCTGCAGGTCACCTTCGACCTCTACCGCCGCCGCACCAACGGCATGCTGGCTGCCGGCATAGAGATACCCAGCGTGGTGGGCGCGTCGGCACCATTGCAGAACGTAGCCGACCTGACATCAAACGGATGGGAGCTGAACCTGACATGGCGCGACCACATCGGCGACTTCAACTACAACATCGGCTTCAACATCTACGACAACACCGCAAAGATAAAGAAATACAACAACGAGTCGGGACTGCTCAGCGACTACTATGTGGGACAGAAGCTCGGAGAGATATGGGGCTATGAGTCTGACGGATACTACACCATCGACGATTTCGTGGCCGACGACGCCAAACGCGGCGTGTGGACGCTGAAAGAGGGCGTGACGTCGATACAAGGCAGCAAGGTGCAGCCGGGCGACGAGAAATTCAAGGACCTCGACGGCAACGGCATCATAAACACCGGAGCGGGCACGGTGAGCGACCCGGGCGACCGCAAGGTGATAGGCAACAACCGCGCGCGCTACCAGTTTGGCGCCAACCTTGGCGCAAGCTACAAGGGCTTCAGCCTCGACGTGCGCCTGCAGGGTGTGGGCAAGCGCGACTATTGGCTCTCGGGCTCATCCATATTCCCATTTGCCGGAGCAGGTTCGTCGGATGCCGTGTTCCAGCCGATATTCTACAACCAGACCGACTATTGGACTGCCAAGAGCTATGATCCAGAAAGCCCCGACTACATGGTGGCAAAGAACCCCAACGCCAAGCTCTTCCGCATATACGGCCAGGGCAACAACGTGGGTTCCAACACCCGCGTGAGCAACAAGTACCTGCAAAACGCCGCCTATCTGCGCGTGAAGAACATAACGCTCGGCTACACACTGCCGCGCAACCTGGTGAAGAAGGCGTTCATGGAACAGGCGCGCGTCTATGTCAGCATAGAGAATCTCGCCACCATATCAAGCCTGCCAAAGGGCTACGACCCCGAGGGCAACACCAGCAACTCCATCGTGTGGGACTATCCTTACTACCGCACGATATCCGTAGGTGCTAACATCACATTCTAAAAAAACATCCCCAAAAAACGACAACCACAATGAACATCAAGATATTCGCCACGGCCGCACTGGCCGCGTCGCTCGCCATGACGAGCTGCAACGACGATTTCCTCGAGAAAGTTCCAAAAACCGACCTGACCGAAGCCACCGCCTTTTTGGAATACGACAACTTCAAGGCGTTCATGTATCCGTGCTACGCGCTGTTCAACAACACCAACATACGCACCAACTTCAGCAACTGCGTAGTGCAGTCGCAATTCTACGGCGACTTCTATGGCGGACTGGTAACGAGCCGCGACAACAGCTACAACCCCTATGCCTACCGCACGGTGACGCAAACGACATCGGGCGGAGGATGGGACTTCACATACATACGCCGCATAAACATCATGCTGAGCCACCTCGACGACGGCGTGCTCAACGAGAAAGAGGCGGCACACTGGCGTGCCGTGGGCTACTTCTTCAAGGCGTGGTGGTACATGGAGCTCATCGACCGCTTTGGCGACGTGCCATGGATAGACAAGGTCATAAACGAGAGCAGCGAGGAGACCTACGGACCGCGCACGCCGCGCGCCGAAGTGGCAGAGAACATCATCAGCTGTCTTGAGTACGCCATAGCCAACATAGGCGACTTCGACGACGGCGACAACACCCTCACCGCCAATGCCGCCAGGGCTGCGCTGTCGAGGTTCCTGCTGCGCGAGGGCACATGGGCAAAATACCACGGCCTGAGCGAGCCTTACGAGCAATATCTCACCAAATGCCTCGAAGTGTCGCAAGACCTCATGTACCAGTATCCCTCGCTGTACAGGGGGACGGAGAAATATCCCGCTGCCGGCTACGGAGAGTTGTGGACCACCGAGGACCTGAGCCACGTGCCTGGCGTGATCTTCTTCAAGCAATACTACGACGGCATCCTCATGAACCGCGGCAACGACTACGAGCACATAGCCGCCCACTTCGAGGACGTGCCGCAATACAGCGTGGACATGTTCCTGATGAAAAACGGACTGCCGATAGCCAACCCCAACTCCGGATACAAGGGCGGCAAGGGCAAGGACATGTGGGACACGTTCGACAACCGCGACCCACGACTCTACCAGAACATCCAACCACCATACGTGGTGGCTCCGAACAGCGGGTCGGTCGACGGTGTGAGCACGTTCAAGACATGGAAATACCTGAAAGAGGGCGACGTGGTGGAAGGCCACACCGTCACCGCTGAGGAAGCTGCCAAATACCGCACCTACATGGACTACCTGGGTGCCAACACGCAATGCTTGCGCGGCGGCTCGTTCGGAGGCACGGGCATGAAGCGCGTGCCGGGACAAAACTGGGGAGCGTCGCTCACGAAAAACAGCCCCAACCTCACCGACAACTCCACCACGGCCTATATGCGCTGCCGCACGGGCTACTACACATGGAAAAACTACGACATGTGGGAGCTCTCCACGGGATCAAGCGCCTACTGCACCGCCGACAAGCCGATATTCAAGATCGAGGAAGTGCTGCTCAACTATGCAGAGGCGGCATGGGAGCTTGGCAAGTTTGACCAGGGCGTGGCCGACAAGACCATCAACCTGCTGCGCGACCGCTCGGGCGTGGCACACATGACCGTGGCAGACATCAACGAGAGTTTCGACCCCAACCGCGACAAGGGCGACGCGCCTTGGTGGACAGGCAAGGGCGGAAAGTTCGGCAACTACAACGTTGACCCAGTGCTCTGGGAGATACGACGCGAGCGACAGATCGAACTGTTTGGCGAGGGATTCGCGTTCTACGACATTCGTCGCTGGGCAAAGGCCGCCTACTACGTCAACCGCCAACCGTGCGGAATGTGGATAACCGCCACCGACAACCCTTATGGCACGAAGAACAGCAAGTATTCGGGCAGTTTCGTCGACTATGAGGAAATACAGCGCACGGGCAAGTCGACCGGTCAGAACAACTCTGTCGGCTCGGGATGGATCTACACCTATCCAAGCCCTCTGACTTCCGACGGAGGATGGCTCGACACCTATTACCTGATGATGGTGCCCACAAGCCAGATCGTGCTCAACCCGCAGCTCACGCAGAACCCCGGATACAACGAACTGTTCGGGCTCAGCGACGGCGGCGAGTCTAAATAATCTTTCCACGCACATTGCAGGTGGGTATGGCATGCGTGCCATATCCACCTGTTTTGCGAAGGTTTACACGAAATCATCGTGGCTTTTGAAGATTAAACACTAATTTTGCAAGCAAGATAAACCTATACACGACAATGACTATCAACAAGAAACTCATTTTGGCTTCAACGGGGCTCGCCTGCATGCCGGCGATGCTTTCGGCCAAGGCGCATAAGGCGGAGAAGGCAGATGCCTCGCGCCCCAACATATTGTTCATCATGTGCGACGACATGGGCTATGGCGACCTTGGCTGCTATGGCCAGCCGTTCATCTCCACTCCCAACATCGACCAGATGGCACGCGAGGGCATGCGCTTCACCCAGGCTTATGCCGGCTCGCCCGTGTCGGCCCCGTCGCGCGCGGCGCTCATGACGGGACAACACTCCGGCCACTCCCACGTGCGGGGCAACAAGGAATACTGGTCCTACGACAAAACCGTGAAATATGGCGACAACACAGACTTTGCCGTGGTGGGGCAAGAGCCTTACGACCCTGCCCACAAGATCCTGCCCGAGATGCTCAAGGACCGTGGCTATACCACGGGCTTGTTTGGCAAGTGGGCAGGCGGCTACGAAGGTTCGCCGTCCACTCCCGACAAGCGGGGCATAGACGAGTTCTACGGATACATCTGCCAATTCCAGGCGCATCTCTACTATCCCAACTTCCTCAACCGCTACTCGCGCTCGCAGGGCGACACCGCCGTGGTGCGCGAGGTGCTGGAAGACAACATCAAATATCCCATGTTCGGGCGCGACTACTTCAAGCGCACGCAATATTCGGCACGCATAATCCACGACAAGGCCTTGGAATGGATCGACAAGCAAGACGCGAACAAGCCTTTCGTGGGCTTCCTCACCTATACCCTGCCCCACGCCGAGCTTGCCCAGCCCGAAGACCAGATTCTTGAGGGCTACAAAAAGAAGTTTTTCGTGGACAAGACATGGGGCGGACAGGAAGGCTCGCGCTACAATGCCGTGGAGCACACCCACGCGCAGTTTGCGGGCATGATAACGCGCCTCGACGCTTATGTTGGTGAGATCATCGCCAAGCTGAAGGAGAAAGGGCTCGACAAGAACACGCTCGTGATCTTCACCTCCGACAACGGGCCTCACGAGGAGGGCGGAGCCGACCCGGCATACTTCGGGCGCGACGGCAAGCTGCGCGGACTGAAACGCCAATGCTACGAGGGCGGCATTCGTATCCCGTTCATAGCATGGTGGCCCGGGCACGTGAAGGCCGGGACCGTGAGCGACCTGCAACTGGCGTTCTACGACCTCATGCCCACGTTCTGCGACCTTGCCGGGGTGAAGAACTTCCGCAAGCGCTACACCAACCGCTCGCTGCCGGGCGACGGCTTCGACGGCCTCTCCATCGCGCCGACGCTGCTCGGCGACACCGCAAAGCAGCAAATACACGACCACCTCTATTGGGAGTTTCACGAGACCGACCAGATAGGCGTGCGCCGAGGCGACTGGAAACTCGTGGTGGTGAAGGGCAAGCCTCGCCTTTACAACCTCGCCACCGACATACACGAGGACCACGACGTGGCGAGCGAGCACCCCGACATCGTGAGCCAACTCGTGGACATCATAAGGAAAGAACACACCGACAGTCAGGCATTCAAGGTGACATTGCCCTACTGAACATCGTGAAAGCGGGCGCAAGGTCAAGAAAAAACTCAAGCCAAGAGGCCACACATGAAATGTTTTTCTTAATTTTGCACCCGCAAAAAAAAGATTTGACACGATGGAATACATGTCACAAGAATGCTACGACAAGCTCGTGGCAGAACTTCAACACCTCATAAAGGTGGAATTGCCCAAGGCCAAGGACGAGCTCTCGGAGGCCCGCGACAAGGGAGACTTGAGCGAGAACTTCGAATATCACGCCGCCAAGAGGGCGCACGGCCGATTGGTCGGCAAGATAAGGTACAAGCAAAACATCCTCACCCACGCCAGGGTGCTCGACACCAATCGGCTGTCGGCCGACACGGTGCAGCTGCTATGCACCGTGGATGTAACCAACCTGCGCCTGAACCGCAAGGCCTCCTACACCCTGGTGAGTCCCCACGAGGCCAACATACACGAGGGCAAGATTTCTATCAAGTCGCCTATCGGTCAGGCACTTGTAGGCCACAAGCCCGGCGACACCGTCGAGGTGAAGGCACCAGCCGGAATGATAGAGCTGCGCATAGAGAGCATACGGCTTTGACCGCGCGCCAGACTGGCGCATTTTTCCTCAATCGGCATTGCACTGAAAAGGCATCGGCTTTCCATTGGAATGCCGATGCCTTTTCAGTGCAATGCCAACGCCTTTTCATTGGAATGCCAAAACCACAAAACACACTAATCTCCATCATCCCATTTGCCTATGCTTTAGGCACAAACCAACACAAAGTTGCCTATGTTTTAGGAAAGAATTAGCACAAAGTTGCCTATGTTTTAGGAAAGTTTTGCCCATTTTTTGCCTATGTTTTGGGAAAACATCCTATCTTTGCAACCATCTAACAAGCAAACGCTATGATATACAGGCAACTGATGGAAGAGCTTCAAAGGTGGAGCGAGAAAGAAAACCGGAAGCCACTTGTCTTACGAGGCGCGAGACAAGTGGGTAAAACTACGCTCGTCGATGAATTCAGCAAGCAGTATGACGTATATATCAAGCTGAATTTGGAGCAAAGCGCAGATGCTTTTATTTTCTCCAAGACAGACAACGTAAAGGAAATCTATCAATATCTCTGCGTTCAAAAGAAGGTGGTTGTCGACTCCAACAAGCGCACCCTGCTCTTCATAGACGAAATCCAAAACGAGCCAAAGGCTGTGGGATTGCTACGCTATTTCTATGAAGAGATGCCTTGGCTTCACATCATTGCTGCCGGTTCTCGCCTTCAGACGCTCATCAAGCAGCGTGTTTCTTTCCCTGTGGGCAGGGTGGAGTATCTCGCCCTACGTCCTTGTTGCTTCATGGAGTATCTTGGGGCGATGGGTGAGGACGCATTGGCACAGATGATAAGAAATATGGACGTGACATCCGTGTATCACGAAATGATGCTGAGCCACTTCAATCGCTATACGCTTGTGGGAGGAATGCCCGAGGCATTGGTGGACTATGCGCAAAATGGAGATGTAGTGCGCTTGGCACCCATTTACCGCTCATTGCTCGACGGCTACAACGAGGATGTGGAGAAATACGCCCGCAACGACAGCCAAGCTAAGGTGATTCGCCATCTCTTGACCCACGGATGGGCTGAGGCAGGGCAGACCATAACCTTCAACCGTTTTGGCGGAAGCAACTACACCAGCAAGGAGGTGCACGAGGCGTTGGAGGTGATGCAAAAGGCGTTCCTGCTCAGCCTGGACTATCCCGTCACGGCGGTCAAGGCACCTGCCATTCCCGCACAGACCCGACAGCCCAAGCTCGTTTGGGTAGATTCGGGCATCATGAATTTCTCCGTGGACATTCAGACTGAATATCTGCAAAACGCCTCCTTGCTTGACGTATGGAAAGGGCATGCAGCCGAACAGATTGTAGCACAGGAGCTTCGGGTGGTCTTGGACCGCAACTATCGCAACGAGCAATATTTCTGGGTGCGCGACAAGAAAGGCTCCAATGCCGAGGTGGATTTCGTGTGGCAATACCAGTCGGCCATCCTTCCGATAGAGGTAAAGTCGGGGACGAATGCGCATCTGCGTTCTCTCCATTCCTTCATGTCCCAGCCCGACGCTCCAGACGTGGCAATCAGGATTTGGCCTGGAGAATTCAGCATAGACGAAGTGGTGTCTATTACAGGGCATCCCTTCCGCCTCATCAACCTCCCGTTCTATTATGTTGGAGTGCTCGACAAGGTGCTGGAAAAATATTGTTGAGGGCGAATAACACATATTTGGATCGTTAAACTCATTATTATCTAAGCGACATTGCTTCCCAATGATGGAAATACTACCAAAAAGCCATTGAAAATTGGCTCATTCAGAACTAACGCCCTTGTTTTTTCGACATACGTTTCACTTGCCGGATTCAATAGTGCGCAGATCAACCAATGTCTTGTAGTGTCGATTGATAAAAGACACCTCAAATTACAGAAATGTGCCACCAAAAGTGAAGATTTCCAATGATTTGTTCTTTCGTCTGAATAAGACCATTTATCTTTGTAATCCATAATTGACAATCCTATCAAGAAAAGTCTATTGGTTTAACCATTGGACAATAACATTGCAAGATAACACCAAACAGTCTTTAATGGCTGACGCTTCATTGTATAATGGGCAGCCTACCGACACAGGCTCATCGTGTCCAAGTGCAAGACTTACCTCTTGTACGCCCTCCATCCAAAATAACAAAGGTGGGGTGTCGGTAGAGAATGTACCTAAGGCAAACAAACAATGGTTCGTCCTGCGAGTTTCGTATGGTCGTGTCATCAAGGCTAAAGCATTTGTAGAAGCTAAAGGTTGGGTATGTTATGTTCCTATGCGATACAAAGAGGTGAAAAAACAAGGCAAGAAGCGAATCATCACAGAACCACTTCTCCCCTCATTTCTATTTGTTCATGCTACAGCAGAACAAGTTGATTTTCTTTTACAAGATAAAAGTACCAAGGTTTCTGATAAGAGCACATTATTGAGTTACTATTACGACCACACTTTACATTGTGGAGATACACCAAGCAAAAATCCGCCTCTTGTCATTTCTGATGCCGCTATGGATAATTTTATCCGTTTAACCTCCATCCATAATCCTCATATCATCCCTATTACCTCAGAAAACGTCAAATATAGGTTAGATGATGAAGTTGTTATAACAGAGGGGGAGTTTAAGGGTATACATGGTAGAGTGACAAGGATTGCTGGACAGCAGAGAGTTGTGGTCGAGCTTTTTGATGGATGTTCAGTAGCTACGGCGTACATTCCGATGTGGGCGATGAATAGATTTGAGAAATGCCTATCATAGATATTTGTTTATACTAAATGATGACATTCGCATAATTCATTCAAAACAGAAACAATTAGAATATGGATACAGAATATAAAATAGTATCACTATGTGAAGGGATAGATTTAGTGCTTTATACTGATGGAACCTATACACTACAGCATACAGATACAGCAGTAGAACTTTCTGACACAGGCGCATCCTTCTTGATACAATGTTATTCTAATGGTTGCATTAATAAAGTTCCGATAGAGGATCTTATGGGTCTGAGAGTTAAATACAAATACTCTCATGGTTTCTATCCGTTGGCAACCTTGTTAGCAACAAGCATCGTTTCAATGGAGGATAGTATATGCGTGAAGTATAAGAAAAGAGGAATAGAGCAAAGCACAAGCATAGATATACAAAAAATAAGATCTCACAGTATACTTGGTTTGAAAGGCGTAGAAATTATCGGTAGCTCTTTTGACGAGGTGACGGCATGGTATTTGAATGGTAATTTGATTAGCAACCCCTCTGAAAGAACTAAGCCTTTGAATTTCAATGAGGGTACTGCGTCAGAAGACTTAAAGTCTGATGCACAAAATGATTTTTTAAACGTCTCGAAAGTTGAGAACCAATGTGATTCAGAAAAAGTATTCAGCGAATATCTGAAGATTGATAGAGACATACCTGAAGGTAAAAAATATGTAAAGGAAACCCTTGCGCATTGTCAAACAAAAGAAGACTTTTGGCATGTAATAAATACTCTGTTCAAGCGCAATACACAGGTATATCGTTCTACAGTTATTGAGTATCTAAA
>CAVBBO010000067.1:0-56326 GCA_963593695.1 Escherichia coli
ATCGCATTGACTTATATTTATGGTATAGGTCGAAGTAGTTCAGCAAAGATATTGGATAAGGCAGGCGTGAGCCGTGACCTGAAGGTCAGCGAGTGGACTGACGATCAGGCAGCCAAGATCCGCGAGATTATCGGAGCTGAATTCAAAGTGGAGGGTGACCTCCGTTCAGAGATTCAGATGAACATCAAGCGTCTGATGGATATTGGTTGCTACCGTGGTGTCCGTCATCGTAATGGCCTTCCTGTTCGTGGTCAGAGCACCAAGAACAATGCCCGTACTCGTAAGGGTAAGAAGAAGACTGTTGCAAACAAGAAGAAGGCTACTAAGTAATTAATGGAGGAACTTAATCATGGCAAAACAACAGAAAGCAACATCTAAGAAAAGAAATGTCCGTGTTGAGGCTACAGGTCAGCTCCATGTTCACAGTAGCTTTAACAACATTATTGTGTCTCTTGCCAACAATGAGGGTCAGGTTATTTCCTGGTCATCAGCAGGTAAGATGGGTTTCCGCGGTTCTAAGAAGAACACTCCTTATGCAGCCCAGATGGCAGCAGAGGATTGCGCAAAAATAGCTTACACCCTTGGTCTTCGCAAGGTTAAGGCTTTCGTGAAGGGTCCTGGAAACGGTCGTGAGAGCGCTATCCGCGCTATCCATGGCGCTGGTATCGAGGTTACGGAGATTGTTGACGTAACACCGTTGCCACACAACGGCTGCCGTCCTCCTAAGCGTCGTCGTGTATAATAAGAACCCCTAACGTACATCTTTAGATACAATAAGAAAAGCATTTAAATTATGGCAAGATATATAGGTCCTAAGTCTCGTATCGCACGCCGTTTTGGTGAGCCCATCTTTGGTGCAGATAAGGTACTGTCTAAGCGCAACTTCCCTCCGGGGCAGCATGGCAACGACCGTCGCCGCAAGACATCTGAGTATGGTCAGCAGCTTGCTGAGAAGCAGAAAGCCAAGTACACTTATGGCGTGTTGGAGCGTCAGTTCCACAACCTGTTCGACAAGGCAGCCAAGGCTGACGGTAAGACGGGTGAGGTTCTTCTCCAGTTGTTGGAGAGCCGCTTGGACAACATCGTTTTCCGTCTTGGTATTGCTCCGACAAGAGCTGCAGCCCGTCAGTTGGTCAACCACAAGCACATCACTGTTGATGGCAAGGTCGTCAGCATCCCTTCTTTCTCGGTGAAGCCGGGTCAGGTCGTAGGTGTGCGCGAGAAGGCAAAATCTCTCGAGGTAATCGAGAATGCCCTCGCAGGTTTCAACCACAGCAAGTATCCTTGGATGGAGTGGGATCAGAACAGCAAGAGCGGCAAGTATCTCCACGTGCCTGAGCGTGCTGACATCCCTGAGAACATCAAGGAGCAGTTAATCGTTGAGTTGTACTCGAAATAAATAAAAATCATTGAATTAATGGCGATATTAGCATTTCAAAAACCTGATAAAGTTGTGATGTTGGAGGCCAACGAGCACTACGGAAAGTTTGAGTTCCGCCCTCTCGAGCCTGGATTTGGTGTTACCATCGGTAACTCTCTCCGCCGCGTCCTTCTTTCTTCGCTTGAAGGTTATGCCATCAACACCATTCGTATTAGTGGTGTTGAGCATGAGTTCGCCACCGTTCCCGGTGTGAAGGAGGATGTCACCAATATCATTTTGAATCTGAAACAAGTACGGTTCAAACAAGTAGTAGACGATTTCGAGAACGAGAAAGTTAGTATTTCTGTGGAAGATTCCACGGAGTTCAAGGCAGGTGATATCGGTAAGTATCTGACTGGATTTGAAGTGTTAAACCCTGATTTGGTGATTTGTCATTTAGATTCTAATGCATCGTTCCAGATGGATCTCACAATCAACAAGGGTCGTGGATACGTCCCTGCTGAGGAGAACCGTCAGTTCTGCACCGATGTCAACGTACTTCCCATCGATTCTATCTACACTCCAATCCGCAACGTACGTTACAGTGTTGAGCCTACTCGTGTCGAGCAAAAGACCGACTACGACAATCTCATACTGGAGGTAACTACGGATGGTTCCATTCACCCGAAGGACGCGCTCAAGGAAGCCGCCAAGATTCTCATCTTCCATCTTCTTTGCTTCTCTGACGAGAAGATTACATTGGAGAACACAGACAAGGAAGGCAATGAGGAGTTTGACGAGGAGGTTCTCCACATGCGCCAGTTGCTTAAGACTAAGCTCTCTGACCTCAACTTGAGTGTCCGTGCGCTCAACTGTCTGAAAGCTGCCGACGTTTCAACTCTTGCTGATCTTGTGCAGTATCAGAAGACAGACCTCCTTAAGTTCCGCAACTTCGGTAAGAAATCGCTCTCTGAGCTTGATGATTTGCTCTTGAGTCTGAATCTGTCGTTTGGAATGGATATTTCAAAGTATAAACTGGATAAGGAATAAACCTTTGGTCACTGTTCAACTGTCCAATTAAGCATTAAAACAAAAATGAGACACAATAAAAAGTTCAACCATCTGAGTCGTACTGCATCACATAGGGCTAGCATGCTTTCAAATATGGCAACCAGCCTTATCATGCACAAAAGAATCACTACGACTCTCGCAAAGGCCAAGGCTCTTAAGAAGTATGTAGAGCCGCTGATTACACGCTCCAAAACCGATACAACGTCTTCACGTCGTGTCGTTTTCCGTTATCTTCAGAAGAGCTATGCCGTTAAGGAGCTCTTTGGAGAGATAGCTGCTCGCGTAGCTGATCGTCCTGGAGGTTACACACGTATCATCAAGCTTGGCGTTCGTCCTAGCGACGCTGCTTCAATGTGCTTTATCGAGCTCGTTGACTTCGATGAGAACATGGCTAAGACTCCTAAGGCAGACAAGAAGACTCGTCGTAGCCGTCGTAGCACCAAGAAGGCCGATGCAACTGCTGTTGAGACTCCTGCTGAGGAGGCTCCTAAGGCAGAGGAGACTCAGGCAGAAGTTGCTGCCGAGGAAGCTCCTAAGGCTGAATAAGTTTGACTATTTGTCAATCATCAAATATGATCTCCAACCACTTCATGTGGTTGGAGATTTTCTTGTTTCCCAAAATTGCATAACATTTACAAAAAACACGTAAATGATTTGGCGATAAGCTACTAGAAGCATTACCTTTGTTTAATGACATTGGTAATAATTATACTTCTCTCAACCATAGTGTTGTTCGTTGTCGGCAAGCCACGTGCCGACATAGTTGCGCTTTGCGCTCTAACGGCATTGCTTCTTACAGGTGTGTTGACTCCTTCCGAAGCTTTGGCTGGCTTTTCCAATCCTGTCCTTATCATGATGGTAGGGCTGTTTGTTGTTGGAGGAGCTATACTGCAAACAGGTCTTGCCAAGGTTGTCGGCGGGAAAATCCTTGCCTTGGCTAAAGGCAACGACCGCTTGCTCTTTCTCTTGGTGATGGTTGTAACCGCTGTCATTGGCGCTTTTGTCAGCAACACCGGTACCGTGGCTCTTATGATGCCTATCGTCGTCTCCATGGCATCGTCAAGTGGCAAGAATGCATCTCGATTGCTCATGCCTTTGGCCTTCGCGAGCAGTTTAGGCGGAATGCTTACGCTTATTGGTACGCCTCCCAACCTTGTCATCGACGAGACTCTTCGTGCCAATGGTTATGAAGGTCTTTCGTTCTTCTCGTTCTTCCCTGTTGGCATAATATGTCTCTTGGTGGGCATTGCCGTCATGATGCCGCTCAGCGACCGCTTCCTCAATAAGCCAGTAGCCGATGGCGGCCGCAAGAAAGGCAAGAGCCTTAATGAGTTGGTAAATGAGTACAGGATAAAAGGCGACGTGCGAGCCTATAAAGTTGACGCTTCCAGCCTTATCGTTGGCAACACTGTGGCGCAACTTGACCTCAGGGCACGTTTTGGCGTAACAATATTCGAGATACGCCATGAAGTTTCGCACCATACAGGCATTGTGCGCAATGTGAGCCAGCGCTTGCCATTGCCCGACACTATCATACAGTCGGGCGACGTCCTTTACTTGCAAGGAAACGCAGCGGACGTGGAGCGCTTCGCCACCGAGTCAAAGCTGCGAAAGGTCAAGAGACCGTCTTTCAATTTTTACGATATTGGCATTGCCGAGATAGTGGTCATGCCTGAGTCGCGTCTCGTGGGCAGTTTGCTGCGCGACTCTTGCTTCCGCGAGAATTATAGCATCAATGTCTTGGGTATCAAACGGCGGGGCGAATATATCACAAAGGATCTTCCGTCGGCAAAGCTCCGTGCCGGAGACACACTTCTCATACAAGGTCTATGGGAAAACATCACGCGTCTCGAGCGTGCCGATTCCGATTGGCTTGTCCTCGGTCAACCGAAGGAGATGGCAGAGAAGGTGACACTCAACTACAAGGCGCCTCTCGCGGGCATCATCATGCTTGCCATGGTGTTGGTCATGGCTCTCGACATCATTCCGATAGCTCCCGTTACTGCCGTCATCGCGGCAGGCTTGCTCATGGTTGTGACAGGCTGTTTCCGCTCGGTTGATGCCGCCTACAAGACTATCAATTGGGAAAGCGTGGTGCTTATCGCCGCCATGATGCCCATGGCCACCGCCTTGGAGAAGACGGGCGTGTCGGCCGAAGTGAGCCACACCCTTGTCTCCTCGCTTGGCCATGTCGGTCCGGTGGCGTTGCTCTGCGGATTGTATTTCACCACCTCGCTCCTCACCATGTTTATCAGCAACACCGCCACGGCAGTGCTGATGGCACCCATAGCCATGTCGGCATCGCTGGAGTTGGGCGTCAGTCCGTTGCCCATGCTTTTTGCCGTCACCCTTGGCGCGAGCATGTGTTTTGCCTCGCCTTTCTCCACGCCGCCCAACGCCCTTGTCATGCATGCCGGAGGTTACACTTTTGGCGATTATATCAAGGTAGGTCTGCCGTTGCAAGTCATCATGGGAATCGTCATGACCATAGTGTTGCCATTGCTTTTCCCCTTCTAATCATTTTTTGCCAAATAATTCTAACATTAGTCGACTATGGAACATGGAAAAGCGTGGGCTGAAAACGTTATTATACGACATTTCCCGTCGCTTGACGGAGGAACACTACCGGGAATGCCTCCGTCAACTGCCCGAGTGGCGACGTCGGCAGGCGGAGTCTTATTGCCGCCTGACCGACAAGTTCCAATGCGCCAAGGCATACGCGTTGCTCTGCACTCTTCTGAACGAGGAGACGGGCAGGGCGAATGTCCCGAGGTTCGGTTACGGCAAGTATGGCAAACCGTTTCTCCCCGACTTTCCTGGTCTGCACTTCAACCTAAGCCATTGCGCCAAGGCCGTGTTCTGCGTCATAGGCCGTGCTTCCGTGGGATGCGACGTAGAGGAGATACCTTGCGAGCCCGACCTTGATGTCCTCGACTATTGTTTCTCCATCGAGGAAAAGGAAAAGGTAAGGCAGAGCGACAATCCTTCGGTGGAATTCACCAAACTGTGGACACGCAAGGAAGCCCTGCTCAAGATGCACGGCATCGGCCTCACCGACCAGTTGCCGTCGTTGATGAAGTCACCGCTTGCCCAAGACGTTTGTTTAGAAACCACCGTCTGCCAAGCATCAGGCTACGTCTACACAGTGTGCTACCGAATCGGCCAATAACCATGGAAACCAAACCGTCTATGAAGAAACCCAAAAAATCCTTTCAAACGCGACTATACTTATCCATACTGCTCCTTACGGTATTGATATTCGGTTGCATCGCCATCGTCTTTGGCTCGTATGGCCGGCAGCAGGAAGAGACGCAAGCCGCTCTCTATACCTTTGCCTTGCAAAACGCCACCATACAGAACATGGACGACGAGCTTGAGTGGATGGAGTCGACTGTGGAGATGACCATCAGCCAGCAGCTTACCAACCCGTCGGCAGACCGCACCAATGGCTTGAAGTTCATAGGCCAATTGGTCAGAAACAACACCTTGATATTGGGCGTGGGTTACATCTCCTACGACAAGCGCCGCAACCATGACACCATATTGGACTATGTCTACGAAGACAGCAAAGGCAACATCATATACAACACGATTCCTTTCGACCAATACGACTACACCAAGACCCAGTGGTATCACCATGCCGTCAATGAAAACAAAGGAGAGTGGACCGAGCCCTATGTGGACCAGACGGGAAGCCACAAGGCCATCGTGTCTTATGCCAAGGCAATAAGAGACAAGGCGGGCAACGTGAAGGGTGTCGTGGTGGTCGACGTGTCGTTGCACGACTTGACTCAGGAGCTGAGCACCGTGCAGCCTTTCCAGAACAGCTATTCCTTCATTCTCAGCAAGAAAGGCAAGGTCATAGCCCATCCCGACACGAGCCTCATTCTCAAGGAAGACATCTTCTCCATGGCGCACCTCTTGGACGATGACGACTACACCACGCTTGGTGAGAAAATGCTGGCGGGCGAAAAGGGAACCCTGCATTGCGAGCTTGGCGATACCGACATGCTTGTATGCTATGCCCCGTTGCCCCACGTGGGGTGGACAGTGGCAAGCGTGTGCCCTTATTCCACGGTAAAATCTGAGATGGGTTCCCTCACGGTCATCATCCTGGTGATATTGATTGTCGGCATCATCTTGCTGCTCATGTGCTTCAGCATCCTGATTTCCCACATGGTCCGTCCCCTCCGTGAGATGACAGACGTGGCCTATCGCATAGCCCAAGGCGACTTCAACGCGTCTCTCCCCACAATGTCGACCGACGGCGACTTCGGCAAGTTGCACGAAGCCTTCGCCCACATGCAGCTCTCCCTCAAGACCTATGTCAACGACTTGGAAAACGCCACAAAGGCAAGGGAACGCATCAACAGCGAGCTGAAGGTGGCGCACCGCATACAGATGGAGATCCTGCCCACCGACTTCGTGCTGCCACAGGGATACGAGAACCTCGACATCGACGCCTTCATCACCCCCGCGCGCAGTGTGGGTGGCGACTTCTACGACTTTTGGCTGGAAAACGGGAAGATATACCTTGCCATAGGCGACGTGTCGGGCAAGGGAGTGGCGGCTGCCATCGTCATGGCCATGACGTGTACCATGTTCCGCAGTCTGGTGAGCGAGCGCAAGTCGACCAGCGAAATCATGTCGCAGCTCAACCGCATGCTGACGCGCAACAACCAGACCGAGATGTTCGTCACCATGTTCATCGGCGTGCTCGACACCCAGACGGGCGAGCTCACCTATTGCAACGCCGGCCACACCGCGCCTTTCCTCTTCTCTCCCGACGGATGCAGTCTGCTGCCCTTGATACCCAAGCTGCCCCTCGGCCTCTTCGACGGCGTGGCCTATGTGGAGCAGAAATACACGATGCATGCCAACCAGACCATCCTGCTCTACACCGACGGCCTTACGGAGGCAGAGAACGAACAACGCGCCCAGTTGGGCACCGAGCGCGTGAGGCAGATCCTTGAAGGCATGGCCAACAAGACCTCCCACGAGGTCATCACGGATATAAGGCACCACTTGCAGCTCTTCGTCGGCAATGCCGAGCAGAGCGATGACCTCACCCTCTTCGCCATCTCCTACAACAATTGCGAGCAGCTCGTCATCGACAACCGTCTCGCCGAGCTGGAGAAACTCCCGCTGTTTCTCAATAGGGTGGGCGAGCGATTGGCCCTCGAAAAGCGTCTCCTGCTCTCGCTCCGTCTCGCCTTGGAGGAGGCCATGGTGAACGTGGTGAACTATGCCTACCCGAAAGGGGAAACAGGGAAAATCAACCTGAAAGTGAAGTACGAGCCCCAGGAGTCGACCCTGCGCTTCGAGCTGACCGACAGCGGCAAGCCCTTCGACCCCACGACGGCAAAGGATGCCGACATCTCGCTTGGCGTGGAAGAGCGTCCCGTGGGAGGCCTGGGGATATTCCTCATCAAGAAATGCATGGACGATGTGACCTACAAGAGGGAAAACGGCATGAACCGACTGATGATGACAAAGAAGATCGGTGAAACCAAAACAAACTGAACAAGAATATAAAAAATATAAGATTATGGAAATTAATTGCAAGAAGTCTGAAGGAAAGACGATTATCGAACTGAAAGGTTATCTGGATGCCACCAACGCTCAAGAGTTCCAGAAGATAGTGGACGAGCTGCCCGCCAGCGACACCGAGCACGTGGCAGTAGACTGCGAGGGGCTGGAATATATCAGCAGCTCCGGTCTGCGCGTGTTCATCACTCTGCTCAAGAAAGCGCAGAAGAACGGTGGAAAGGTGACAGTGGAGAACCTCAACAGCACGGTAAGGGAGATATTCGACATGACCGACTTCTCCTCCCTTTTCGGTCTCTAACGGAGCCGCCAGTAGAAGCCGCTTTTTTCAAACCTTAAATTCATCAGCCTTATGACTAAACATGCTTTGCTGCAGTCGCAGTTGGGTGTCTTCCTCGAATGGATGAACAAGCCCCTGGCCACCAAATACAACGCTGGTTTCAGCACACGATTGGCCGACAGTATCGATACCGAACAGTTGAGAGATGCCTTGGAGCGCATCTTCTACGACCACCCCGACCTCTCCATGCGCTTTGCCATGGAAAACGGCGTGCCCGTGCAGTGGCGCGACGAGGAGATGAAGCCCAACATCGAGTGCGTCGACATGACGGAGGCGGAGGCCAAGCGGCTCGCCGAGGGTGCCTACATGCGCCCCTTCGACGTGCTTGGCGGCGAACCGCTCCACCGCTACACCATCGCCCGCACCGAAGGCGGCAACTATCTTTTCTATGACGTTCACCACATCCTCTACGATGGCACGTCGCAGCTCAGTTTCCTCATCGACCTTGACCGCTATTATGCCCAGCCCGCCCTTCGCGAGCCGCAGACCTATGGCCTCTGCGAGGCAGCCGACGACGAGCAACAGTCTTTCGCCACCGAGCGCTATGCCGAGGCCCGGCAGAAGATGCTCGACCACCTTGCCGGCTGCGATTTTGCCGTCTATGCCGAGGGCAGTGCCGGCGAGTGGCAGCAGTTGCGCGAAGAATGGGTGACCTTCAGCGACGGCAAGAAGGTGGACGACTGGTGCCATGCCAACGGGGTGCATACATCCCAGTTGTTCTACGCCGCCTTCACCCTCGCCATGGCCAAGCTCCTGCGCCGTTGCGACGTCTCCTTCCAGACCGAATATGCTGGACGCACCGAGGCCAACAGGACTAACTATGGAATGTATGTGAAGGGACTGCCCATGCGCCTCGAAGTGGACTACAAGAAAACCATCGCCCAATATCTCGCGTCCTTCCGTGGCGAGTGGCGCTTTGCCAAGACGGAGGGCGCGGTCTATCCTCTCACGCATCTTTACAACGACCTTCACGCCCTGCCCAGCGTCAAGTTCAACTTCCTGGGCAGCATCAACTTCCAAGACCATACCCTCGGCGGCGAGATGCACCACTGGCACTACATGCGCAACATGGTGACCGACAGCGACCTTGGCGTGGAGATATTCTGCAAGAACGGCGGATACGAGATCAACGCCAACGCAAGCGGGGCGAGGCTCTCTGCCGAAGAGCTGCGCATGGTGGCGCAGACCGTGGCATCGTGCCTCAGCAATATCATGGACGCCGACCTTGAGTCGCCCCTCGCAAGCGTGGAGACCACGACGCCCGAAGAGCGCAAACAGCTCATGGCGCTCTCTGCCGGAGCCCACCTCGACACCGTGGAAGGTGCCACTTATCCATCCCTCTTCATGGCGCAAGCGGCAAAGACCCCCGACAACATCGCCGTGGTAGACAGCCAAGGCTCCTACACCTATTCCCAGCTCGACAACCTTTCCGGCGCCTTCGCCTCCCACCTCGTGGAGACAGGCGTGGGCAAGGGAGAGTCGCCCTTCGTCTGCATCATGATGGGCTACCAAAGGGAGTTTCTCGTGGCAGCCATAGGCATAGAGAAAGCCGGATGCGCCTATGTGCCGCTCGACTACGACTATCCCACCGACCGCCTGCTCTACATGCTGGAAGACTCCGAGAGCCAACTGCTCGTCACCACCCATGCCATCTTCGACGAGAAAAATGCCGACGGTTCTTTCCAGGGGTTCCAGGGACAGGTGGTCTTCCTCGACGATTTCCTTGCCCAGTGCGATGACACCAAAGCCGACACGACCAACCTCGCCACCCCCGACGGTCTGGCCTACATGATCTACACTTCCGGCTCCACAGGCAAGCCCAAGGGCGTGATGATCACCCAGGAGGGCAAGGCCCACTTCGTGCAGTTCATCACCCACGAGTGGCGGCAAGACGAGACGAGCCGCATCTGCTGCCACGCCAGCTTCTCCTTCGATGCCTCGGTGGAGAGCCTCTATCCCGTGCTCACCGCGGGCGGCACCCTCTATCCCGTGCCTCAGGAGGCGCGCAAAGACTTCGCCCTGCTCAGCGACTTCATCATCAAGAACGGCATCACGGGCGGCACCTTCACCACGCAGCTGGGACAGATGCTCCTGCAGATGTATCCCGACCTGCCAATGAAATACCTGTTGGTGGGCGGCGAGAAGATGACCGTGGCGCCGGAGTGCAAGTGCCGTCTCATCAACGGCTATGGCCCCACCGAGTTTACCGTTGCCTCCACCTTCTTCGACGTGGAGCCGGGTCGCGAATACCGCAACATCCCCATCGGCCGACCTTTGGACAACCAGCTCGGCCTCGTGGTCGACACCGAGGGCCATCTCCTGCCTCAGGGTGCTGCCGGCGAACTCTGCATGAGTGGAGTGCAGATAGCCCGGGGCTACTGGCATCGTGAGGAGCTTACCGCCGAGCGTTTCTGCGACATCACCGTCGACGGCAAGGCTGTGAAGGTGTACCACACGGGCGACCTCGTGCGCTACAATGCCGAGGGACAGATAGAATACCTCGGCCGCATCGACAGCCAGGTGAAGCTGCGCGGCTTCCGCATCGAGCTGGGCGAGATAGAGACCCTCGTCGGACAGTATGAGGGCGTGCAGATGAAGAGCGTGGTGGTGAGGAAGATAGGCGGCGTGGAGCACCTCTGCGCCTACTTCACCGCCGACCGCCAGATAGATGTCGAAGGCTTGAAGAAATACCTTGCCGAACGTCTCACCGACTATATGGTGCCCACCGCCTACATGCAGCTCGACACCATGCCCCTCACCCCCAACGGCAAGGTGAACACGCGCGCCCTGCCCGAACCGCAGATAGAGGCCGAGGAAATCGTTGCCCCGCAGACGGAGATGGAGCAGACCGTGTTCAACATCGTGGCAGAGCTGCTCAAGACCGACCAGTTTGGCGTCACCACCAACCTGCGCCACATGGGTGTCACCTCCATCGCTGCCATGCGCTTGGGCGGCAACCTTTCGCGCAAGCTTGGCGTGCAGGTTGCCATCAAGGACATCCTTGCCGAACCCACGGTGAGAGCCATCGCCCTCCGCGTGGCAGACTCGGCAGGAGATGATGTCCCCACCATGCAATACGACAAGCGTGAGTATTATCCGCTCACGGAGAACGTGCGTGGCTTGTATCTCGACTGGGAAATCAACCGCGACACCACCCAATACAACATCCCCGTCATCTATCGCTTTGCCGAGAAAGACGCGCAGAGGCTGGCTCGGGCGGCAGAGGCTGCGGTTGACGCCCACCCGATGCTGAAGGCCCACTTCGCCACGGTCGACGGCGAGGTGATGATGCAGCGCAGGGACGATGCCGAATACCGCGTGCAGCTGACAACTCTCGACGAGGAGCCCACGCGCGAATATTTCCAGGCTAAGGTGCGCCCGTTCAACCTCTTGGGCGACGACCTGGCGCGCGTCGAAGTGGTGCAGGGACCGTCGGCAGTTTACCTCTTCGTGGATGCCCACCACACCGTGTTCGACGGTCTGTCGTTCGATGTCTTCTTCACCGACATCCTCGCCGCCTACGACGGCAAGCAGCCGCAAGGCGAGACCGTGACGGCGTTCGACTATGCCCTCTACGAGCAGGACTTGCTCAAGAGCAACGCCTATACCGAGGCTGAGAAGCATTACGGGACCCTGCTCAGCGGAGCCGAGGCGACATCCTATCCCGACTCCATCGTCCCCGACGGAGTGGCTGTGGGCACGGTGAGCGGATCGGTGGCTGCCGCCGACATCGACCGCATGTGCCAGGATGCCGACATCACCGCGAGCAGCTACATGCAGGCGGCATTCGCCCTGACGCTCAGCCGCATAGCCCGCCAGCCCAATCCGCTCTACCTCACCGTCTCCGGAGGCCGCGGTGCCAACCCGGCGTTGATGCGCAGTGTGGGCATGTTTGTCAAGACCCTGCCCGTGACCATCTCTGTGGAGGGCAAGACGGAGACGCGCGCCTTCCTCCAGGCCACCCACAAGATGCTGCAGGAAAACTACGCCCGCGAGTTCTTCCCCTATACCCACCTCGTGGAGCACTACAAGATGCACGCCGAGATCATGTGCGTCTACCAGGGCGGCGTGACCGACGACGGCAAGGCCGACGGCATGGAAAGGATGATATTGGGCCTCGACACCACGAAGTTCCCGTTGACCCTGACCATCCTGCCCGAGGGCGACAACTATAGCATAAGCATCGAGTACGACGGCATGCGCTACGGCAAGGCAGACATGGAGACCCTGTTGCGTGCCATCGTCAGTGTCGCGCGCAACATCTGCCATAGCCAGACCCTCCACGACGTGGCGCTGGTCGACGATGCCGAGGCTGCCCGGCTCGTCAGCCTCTCCACCGGAGCCCACCTCGACGTGAACCCTGCCGACACCTTCCCGTCGCTCTTCATGCGCCAGGCGGCAAAGACCCCTGCCAACATAGCCGTGGTCGACGAGGTGGGGCACTACACCTATGCCCAACTCGACAACCTCTCAGGCGCCTTCGCCTCCCTCCTCGTGGATAAAGGGGTGGGGCAGGGCGGCTGCTCGCCTTTCGTCTGCATCATGCTGGGCTATCAGAAAGAGTTTGTTGTGGCAGCTGTCGGCATAGAGAAAGCCGGATGCGCCTACGTGCCGCTCGACTACGACTATCCCACCGACCGCCTGCTCTACATGCTTGAAGACTCCGAGAGCCAACTGCTCGTCACCTCCCACGCCATCTACGACGAGAAAAACGCCCACGGCGACTTCAATGGCTTCAAGGGCGAGGTGTTCTTCATCGACGATTTCCTTCCCCTGTGCGACCCCTCGCAGTCCAACGACATCAACCTCGCCACGCCCGACAGCCTGGCCTACATGATCTATACCTCTGGCTCCACGGGCAAGCCCAAGGGCGTGATGATACCCCAGAGGGGCAAGGCGCAGTTTGTGCAGTTTGCCGCCCACGAGTGGCGTCACGACGAGACGAGCCGCATCTGCTGCCACGCCAGCTTCTCCTTCGACACCTCGGTGGAGAGCCTCTACCCCGTGCTCATCGTGGGCGGAACGCTCTATCCCGTGCCCCTGGAGGCGCGCAAGGACTTTGCCCTGCTCAGCGACTTCATTGTGAATAATGGTATCACGGGCGGCACCTTCACCACGCAGCTGGGACAGATGCTCCTGCAGATGTATCCCGACCTGCCAATGAAATACCTGTTGGTGGGCGGCGAGAAGATGACCGTGGCGCCGGAGTGCAAGTGCCGTCTCATCAACGGCTATGGCCCTACGGAGTTCACGGTGATGTCGACATTCTTCGACGTCACCCCGGGCAAGAAATACCGCAACATACCCATCGGCCGTCCGCTCTACGACCAATTGGGCCTCGTGGTCGACTGCGAGGGCAAGCTCCTGCCGCAAGGCGTGGCTGGCGAGCTCTGCATGAGCGGCACCCAGATAGCCCGAGGCTATTGGCACCGCGAGGAGCTCTCTGCCGAGCGGTTCTGCGACATCCAGGCTGGCGCAAAGACCTTCAAGGTGTACCACACGGGCGACCTCGTGCGCTACAACGCCGACGCGCAGATAGAGTTCCTCGGCCGCATCGACAGCCAGGTGAAGCTGCGCGGCTTCCGCATCGAGCTGGGCGAGATAGAGACCCTCGTCGGACAGTATGAGGGCGTGCAGATGAAGAGCGTGGTGGTGAGGAAGATAGGCGGCGTGGAGCACCTCTGCGCCTACTTCACCGCCGACCGCCAGATAGACATCGATGCCCTGAGGCAGTTTCTCGCCGCGCGCCTTGCCGACTACATGGTGCCCACAGCCTACACCCAGCTCGACGAGATGCCGCTCACGCCCAACGGCAAGGCCAACACGCGCGCCCTGCCCGAGCCTCACCTGCTGGAGGCCAAGCAAGACAGCTTCGTGGCTCCCGAGGGCGACATCGAGACTGCCATTGCCGAGGTCTATGCCAGCGTGCTGAAGAAGGAGAAGGTGGGTGCCAACGACGATTTCTTCAAGTTTGGAGGCACGTCGCTCAGTGCCATCAAGGTGGTGGCGGCACTCATGACCAAGGGCTACAACGTCACCTTCAAGGACCTCTTCAAATACAAGACACCGCGAAGCCTCGCCGTCTTCATCGACGTCATGCAAAACGCCGCCCAGTCCGCGGTGCCCACGCAGACCATCACCGTGGACAGGGAAGCCGAATTGCCCAAGTCGGCCTTTGCCGACGTGCTCGAGGCCAACACGCTCGATGCCCTGCGCCAGGGCGAGCGCCAAGCCATAGGCAACGTGGTGCTCACGGGAGCCACGGGCTACCTTGGCATCCACATGCTCCACGAGCTGCTGCAGCGCGAGACGGGTGTCATCTATTGCGTGCTGCGTGGCAGGCGCAACCTCTCGCCGCAGAAGCGACTCCGCACCCTCTTCTTCTATTATTTCGATACCATCGACGAGGAGCTCTTCAACAAGCGCATCCGCATCATCGGAGGCGACCTCACCGACCCGAGCTGCCTCGACCAGTTGCCCGACGATGCCGACACGGTGTTCAACTGCGCTGCCAACGTGAAGCACTTCTCTGCCGGCGACGACATCGAGAAGGTGAACGTGGAGAGCGTGCGCCTGCTGGTGGACTGGTGCCTTGCCCACCATGCGCGTCTGGTCCACGTGTCCACGGCGAGCATCGCAGGCCAGAGCGTAGACGGCGTGCCTGCTGCCACCACCATGCTCAACGAGCATCTCTTCGACTATGGCCAGGGGCTCGACAACCAATATGTGAGGTCTAAGTATGAGGCGGAGAAAATAGTGCTCACTGCCGTCCGCGACAGCGGGCTCAGCGCGAAGATCATGCGCGTGGGCAACCTGGCACCGCGCAACAGCGATGGTGAGTTCCAGATCAACTTCAAGAGCAATGCCTTCATGGGGCGCATCGCAGCATTGGCAACGCTCAGGGGCGTGACCTACGCCTCGCTCGATGAGCCTTGCGAGTTCTCGCCAATCGATGCCGTGTGCCAGGCCATACGCCTGCTCGCCCAGACACCGAAGGAGATGGTGGTGTTTCATCCTTACAACAACCACAGCATCCCGTTGGGCGATGTCTTGGACATTCTCCACACCGTGGGCGTAGACATCAAGCCCATGGAGGACGAGGAGTTCAACAGGATGATACAGGAGAAGTTGAAAGACGAGACGGTGGTTTCCAAGCTGCAACCGCTCTTTGCCTACAACGAGGACGAGACCAAGCACGTGGTGCGCTGGCTCGGCTATGAAAACGGCTACACCACGCAGGTGCTGCGCCGCCTCGGCTTCCACTGGCCCTACACCTCGTGGGACTATGCCGAGCGCTTCGTCCAGGCCATCCACGGCTTCAACTACATCTAAGGTCGACCCAACTGCCCGATAGCAAGGGGCGCATGGTTTCAGTCTCTTTGGATTGAAACTATGCGCCCCTTTATGATTGCATAGCCGTGCGGATAGCCATGCGGGGGTGCGGACGCGATATCCATGCGAATATCCATGTGGGGTGCGATACGATATCCATGCGGGGTGCGGACGGCCACAGGGGCCGCCCCTGCCCAGCGGTTTATAGCGTAGTCGGCCAACTGAGGAAGTGAAACACGGCCAACTGAGGAAGTGAAACACGGCCAACTGAGGAAACGAAATTCGGCCAACTGAGGAAATAAAACACGGCCAACTGAGGAAATGTGGAAATCAATTAGTATCTTTGCAGCTGAAAATCAAAGAAATGGAAGATATGGAATACAAGAGCAGAATAGCCGACCGAATGCTTGCCAAAAAGCTGGCGAGCAAGGGGGCGGTAGTCATTGAAGGCCCCAAATGGTGTGGCAAGACCACCACTGCCGAGCAACAGGCTGGCAGCATCTTGTATATGGACAATCCTGCCACGCTGCAAACAAATCTGCAAATGGCGGAAATAGACCCGTCTGTCTTGCTCGAAGGAGACACTCCCCGGCTCATTGACGAATGGCAGTTGGCTCCCAAGCTTTGGGATACCGTTCGTTTCGAGGTGGACCATCGGCATGGGGTGGGGCAGTTTGTCTTGACAGGTTCGGCGGTTCCTGCGGAAGAAAAGGACATACATCATTCGGGTACGGGACGGTTCAGTTGGTTGACGATGCGCCCCATGAGCCTGTTTGAGTCGGGTGATTCGAATGGAAAGGTTAGTTTGGCGCATTTGTTTGAGACACCAGACAAGATTGTGGCTGTCAACAAACTGAAGATAGACGACCTTGCCTACTTGATTTGCCGTGGCGGTTGGCCCTTCGCCTGCGGATTGCAGGGGGAGGCAGCTTTGGCGCAGGCCTTCGATTACGTGGACGCTGTCATCAAGAAAGATGTGGCGCGGGTGGATGGGGTGAATCGCAATGCCACGACCACCCGTCTGTTGTTGCGTTCTTATGCCCGCAACCAAGGAGCGCAGGCTACGATAGGAACCATTGTGGCAGACATGATGACCAATGACGAGAACGAGATCAGCGTGAAGACGGCGGGGGGCTATTTGGAAGCCCTGCGGAAAATCTTCGTGATAGAAGATTCGGAGGCTTGGAATCCTAACCTTCGTTCGAAGACTGCCGTCCGAACGGCAAACACTCGCTATTTCGTAGACCCGTCCATCGGCACGGCAGTGTTGGGTCTTGGCCCGAAAGACCTTATTGGCGACCTCAACACGATGGGGCTCTTCTTCGAGACCCTCTGCGTGCGCGACCTGCGAGTGTTTGCCGATGCCTTGGATGGGGAAGTGTTTCATTATCGAGACAAGAACGGCTTGGAGTGTGATGCTGTGGTGCATCTCCGCAATGGCATGTATGGTCTTGTGGAGGTGAAGCTGGGAGGTGACAGGCTGGTCAATGAAGGTGCGGCAAACTTGCTTACCCTTGCCGGGAAGATAAACACGGACAAGATGAGCGAGCCATCATTCATGATGGTCCTGACCGGCACGGGCGATTTCGCCTATCGTCGCAAGGACGGAGTGTATGTCGTGCCTATTGGCTGCCTCAGGGATTAAACGGCTTTTTTGTCTCCCCGTTTGTGCCCCGTCGGCTTTGCATTGGAAAGGCATTGGCTTTGCACTGGAAAGGCGATGGCATTGCATTGGAAAGGCGATGGCTTTGCATTGGAAAGGCAAAACGCAGATTTTTGGGGGATTTTTTGGGTCTTCCCAAAAGGCAAAAAGGTTCAATGCAGAGTCGTGCGGATAATGTGTTTTCTTGAGGATTTCTTCAAGGGGATTAAAAAAAATGATAACTATTCTGCAACACCAGTGACCTCGCGTCACAGGTATTGCTGAATAATTATCTTTAAACAAACCCTTAAACTAACCTAAATGTGTACCTGAATACAACCTGAATTTACCTGTCAATTTTTTTTCTACCTATATGTATATACTCTTTTATTCTTTCTATGCATGTTTTCTTTGCCTATACTTGTCTGGGATATCCCTATTGCGCCAATTGCTTCGCTCTCACAAGTGCCTCCAGATAATAGTAGTCGGCATAGATGATGCTTGCGTCTATCTCGCTCCCTGCCGGGTGATGCCCGGTGCTGTGCATGAGGAACGCCACGTTTTTCTTCCCGCTCTGATATTTGGGAGTGCTTAGTTGCGCGAGCGATTGCAATGCGAAGTCCTTGTATTCCTCGCCCTTCTCTCCACCGACATATTGCTGAAGCTCAAGCAGCGCGTCTGCCACGACGCATGCGGCGCTCGCGTCCTTCGGGGCTTTGGTGCCGCGCGGGTCGTCCATGTCCCACAGCGGTATGAGGTCGTCGCTCGTCTCCTTCAGCCGCTTGATGTATATGTCGGTCACCTTCTGCGCAAAGTCGAGAAACATCCTGTTGCGCGTGTAGCGGTAGACCATTGTATAGCCGTATATCGCCCAGCTCTGTCCGCGCGCCCACATCGAGTTGTCGGCATATCCCTGATGGGTCACTCCCTTGATGAGGCCGCCGTTGATGGTGTCGTACACTGCCACATGATAGCAACTGCCGTCGGGCCGGAAATGATTCTGCATGGTGGTCTTGGCGTGGGTCACCGCCAGATCGTAGAGCAGTTTGTTGCCGCCGTTTCTTGCTGCCCAGAACATCATGTCGAGGTTCATCATGTTGTCCATTATGGTGTTGTGCGGCCAGTGGCGTGGCTTCACCTCGCGCGGCCAGCTGAGTATCGTTCCCACAACGGGATTGAAGAGCGTGGCGAGCGAGTCGGCTGAGGCCAGTATCACGTTCTTGTAGTCCTGCGAATGGTTCACCTCATAGCCCTTGCCATAGGAGCAGAACATGAGGAAACCGATGTCGTGGTCATAGCATGGGCGATAGGCAATTCCCCGCAAGGACTGAGTAAATCCCTCGGCAGCCTTGCGCACAGCCTCGTCCTTGGTGACCTGATAGTCCATCCAGAGGATGCCCGGCCAGAATCCGTCGCACCATTCCTCGGCGGTTGCCTTGCGGCAGTTCCAGCCTTTTTGCTTGTCGCCGTTGAGTATGTTGCGTGGCTCCATCGTGAAGTCGTAGGAGCCGTCCTTCTGGCGCAGCTCCGTCAAGGCACGGCCCACTTGGCTATGGCAGTATTGCAGTTGGCGGTCCACATCGAGTGTCTGTGCCTCTGCGCTTATCGTTCCGCCAATGGCGAGAGAGGTTGCCACCAGGGAGAACAGTCGCCTTATTGTTTTCATCATTTGTGTGTCTTCATTTGTTTTGTCGTACACTATATATACGAAAAAGCCCCAACATCTACTTAGAGGTGCTGGAGCTTTTTGCGCATAAAATCTTATCAGTCGCTTATCTGATGGCAGTCTGTATCGGTGCTTTGAGGTTGTCCTCAAACCGTTGGATCTGCATTTTCCAGAAGTCGCTGTCTGGCGTGCCGCTCTGGCACCACGACGCGCCGAACCAGTAGGTGAACTTCTCGCCCGACTTCACGCCGCGCTTCACGCCTACGGCATTGCCGTATATGCCTTGCTTCTTGTGCCACTTGTCTTCAACGAAACGCGTCTTCACGTCGCCGTCGGGGAAGAGTGCGGCTACATATATCTGGAAGTTGTGTTTCTCTGCCGAGTCGGTAGGGTCGTTGTAGGCTATATATGTCTTGCCGAGGCAGAGGTCTTTAGGGTCGGATGTATGCACCACAAAGCCGCCGGCTATGTCCATAGGCTTGCGGAAACCGTCGTACCACACGGTCATGCGGTTGAAGTTGGAGCCTTTGTCGAGCGAGATGATGCGGTGCTCGGTCACCTGCTGTCCGTCTATATTGACGGTGGGGTAGGTCAGATCCAAGGTGAACTCCAACGGACCGTTGTCCAATATCCTGTAGTCCTTATAGCAGTAAGGCATCACGATGGAGTCGCCCAGCATCACGGCGGGCGTGCCGCAACCCAGACTCGGGCCTACGTTGTAGCAGTCGAGTCCCTGCCCGTGGTCGAGATGATACGACGTGGCGCGGTCTACAAAGTCAACGCCTTCCTGGTTGCCAATGCTGCGGAAGAAAGCCTTGTCGATGTCCGACTGCCACGTCACCCGGTAGCGGTGGTCCACGTCGAGCTCCTTGGTGCTCTTCAGCCACACGTCTATGCCGTAAGCCTGTTCGCCAGTGCGCTGCAGGGCAGGTCCGTAGACGCGGTAGGCGGCAATGTCGTTCTCCCATGCTATGTCGTCAACGCGCCACGCGTAGAGCTTGCCTTCCACGTATGACTTGAACTCAGAGCGGTTGCCTGGCTCCACGGTAAACGAGGCCGTGCCCTTGGGGCGCACCGACACGTCGAGCAGCAGGCGGTTGTCGTGCGTTGTCTGATACGTCACGGTCTGCCCGTAGGGGTTCTTCACAATGAGGTCGCTGCCCTCTTTCACGCCAAGCCTGTGCCACACCTCAGTGGCATCCCATGCCACCACCTCCTGACGCTGGCGCTCGGTATGGTTTGTTGCGGTAAGCGTGATGCTCTTGCCTGCTTCCGCTGCCCAGACATTGCCGTTGCCCACAGTGGGGAGCAACATGCAGCCAAGACAAAAAAGAATGTTTTTTCTGATCATATTATGATATTGTAGATTCCCAGTTTGACTAAATCTCTTAGAATGTAGAACTGCAATCCCCAAGGATGCACAGCCTCTTCTTCGCCTTAATTCGTCTTCACTCCGAAGGCACAATAGGTGAGATAAGCCGCGCAAACCAAGAGCACGCAGATGCCTGCCGTGATGCTTTCCAAGCTATCCGTAGCCCAACCGATGAATGGAGTGACCGCTCCACCACCGGCAACGGCAGTAATCATCAAGCCAGAGATGAGGTTGCCCTTGTCTGGCTCTGTCTGCACTGCCATCGAATAGATAATCGGGAAGATGCAAGAACAGAGGAAGCCGATGGCGCCCATCAACGCCAAGGTAATCTCCGTCCCCATGCGACAGAACGCCAACAATAAGATAACGGCGATACAAATGATAATATTGTAGCGGAAATAAGTGACAGGACGAATCTTCGTCATCAAGAACACGCCCAAGAATGCCCCTATGGTACGACAGATGAAATAGACCTGCGGAGCAATTCCTGCCTCGGTAACCTTCCAGCCGAAACGCTCTATCATGACCTTGGAGCTGACAAAGTTGGTACCCACGTCGATACCTACAACGAAGAAAATGCCGAAGAAAAGCAAGAGGATGGTCTTGTTCTGGAGCAGTCCCAAGGTCTTGCCCACCGTAACATCGGTAGCCTGCGATGGCTCATGCTCTATCGGCGAGAACCAGAGCCACAACGCAGAGGCCAATGTGATGACACCAAGTGTAGGAAACACGAAATACCAGTTGGTCTTGTCGCCACCGCCCAACACATTGACGGCAAAGAGCATGAAGAAAGGACCACAGAAAGATGAGATGGCCTTCATCACCTGTCCTGCGGTAATGCTGCTGGTGAGCATCTTTTCATCCGTGAACACGTTGCGCACCAAGGCGTTCTGCGACACCTGCAAGATGGCGTTGCCAATGCCCAAAGCAGCATAGCCGATGAGGCAAGCCCAGCTTGTTCCGAGCAAAGGCACGAGCATGCCCAGCACGGTGACGAGCATGCCGAGGATTACGGTTTGCTTGCGTCCCCACTCGTTCATCTTGATTCCCACAGGAATACCGAAGAAGAGGAACCACACGAACACCATGGAAGGAAGGAGTCCGGCCATGGTATGACTCCATCCGAATGCCTCACGGGCATACTCGGAAGAAATGCCCACGATATCGCAGAAGCCCTGGATAAAGAAGGCGAAGAGTACGGCACTGATACATGCCACTTGTTTTGCTTTCATATCTTGATTCGTTTTTTTTATTATCTTCTAGATATAAATACGCAAGAAGTTTAAGAATTACTTATAAAAAACCTCAGCCTTTCTCATGAGAGGCTGAGGGACACAAGTGCAGCTCCTGCTGCTTAATAAAGACTTTTGGCTGAGGCTTCTGTGTACTGCTAACGCTCTTTCAGAATTATACTTAAAAACAGCCGATAGTGTGCGAAAATATACTTAGAACAAATCATCCAAAGTTAGCTTTGTCGTGATTTGGTCACTATACATTCCTTTGGCGAGTTCAAATGTAGTAATCATTGTTGGCAGGATGGTGCTCTTGGTTTGCGTCTCCTCTTCAAATGCTTCTATTCTATGATTAATCTTGAAGAATTCTTCCTTGTCCAACTGATACTCATGCTCGCTATACTTTACTTCGCAAAGATTTATCATGTTGTCGGCACGGTCGATAATGATGTCTATCTGTGCGCCATCAGCCAAAGTCTTGCTCCTCCAGGAATAATACTCGGTTTTGACGCTTGCGATGCCCAGGGCTTTCTTTATCTGTGAGATGTGAGCCTGGCAAACACGCTCGAAAGCAAGGCCATACCAAGTCTTGACTTCTGAGGATGTAATGTTTCTGCTCCAGAAATGTTCGTCTGAGCTGTTTTTGGCGATAAACGTATTGTAGAAGATGGTGTAGAAATCGACCAACTGGTATAGAGCAGAGTTGCTTTTTACCTTCTTTTCCCTGATGTTATATTTGCGTATGAAGTCACAATATACTAAGTCGGTGAGCATATTGCCCAGTCTTCCATTGTTATCGACGTGCAATGCCTTGCTTATCTCTTCTCTTGTCATGCCAGAGGATTTCTTTGCCAAAACAGAGATGACGTCTTGGTAGGGTTGAGCATTGCGAAAAAGCGAATAGAAAAGTCGGCGGTATTCTTTTTGAAGTTCTGCATTCTCACCAAAGAATAGTCTGTCGAGTCCAAGCGCAGGACTTTCTTCTGGAGAGAATAGACTCATATAATAGGGTACGCCACCTATCGCCATATATACTTGCAAGAGGCTTAGGCGTTTCCATCTGAATCCGTTTGCATGGAAGTATTCTTCTGTTTCTGCCAAGGTGAAAGGATGGAGTGGCATCTCGTGGGTGACTCTGTCATGTAAGCCTCCATGGTCGTCGATGATATTGCGAACCATCCATGAGGTGGCAGAACCACAGACGATGAGCATAATTTGGGATTGCCAGTTGGCCCAACTATTCCAAAAATGTCCCAAGGCATGGACGAAGCCGGCTTTCGGTGTGTCTAAACAAGGCAGTTCGTCTATGAATATCACGCATCTCTTGCCGTCTTGTAGCTTGGACTCCAATAGTTGTCGAAGGGCAAAGAAGGCATCCAGCCAAGTGGTGTTTTTCTTGCCGGTATATCCATATGTCTTGAGTGCCATGTGGAAGGCTGCGATTTGTTCGCTTTTGTTGCCTTCAAGCACTCCTGTCATATCAAATGAGAATTGGTTCTTGAAGTATTGGCGAATCAGGAAAGTCTTTCCTATTCTACGCCTGCCATACATAGCAATAAACTCTGCTTTGCCAGAATGGTAGTATTTCTCCAGCAAGGTCTTCTCTTGATGTCTTCCTATGATAGTCTCTGCCATATCTTCTTATTTTAGTTATGTTGCAAAGATAGGCATTTTTATAAAAAACAGCCGATAGCGTGCGAAAATATACTTAAAAATATCAACTTTCGCACACTATCGGCTGTTTTCACTCTAAAATAGTGATATTTGCCCTTGCCAACGTTACTTCACGACAAACTTCTTGCCATTCTTCACGTAGATGCCAGCAGGAAGGTTGTTTCCATTCATGCGAGCGCCCTGCAAGTTGTAAATCGCATCTGAAGCGGATACAGGCATCACAAGGAGGGGGAATCCGTAGAACCCACCTTGGATTTCACTTTCCAACGTGGAACCAGTCGGCGTCAATCCATCCGCGGTTGCCCTTTGTGCCAACATGCTCGCTCACAAATCCCATCTTTGCGCCAATCCATTTGCCTTGGCGCATTGTGAAGGTGTCGCCCACATCCTTGAACCGCTTGCCGTCAAGGCTGTAGGCGAACTTGCACTTGCCGGCCTTCACGCGCATCTGCATGTAGATGTCGATGTATATGGCAGGCGAGTAGGGTATGGTGTCGCGGTCGGTCGGTCTTAGCTGGGCAAGGGTTCTTGTCTGTTCGTTGCCTCCTTTGTCGGCATCCTTGCAATAGAGTTGCTGCAACAGGAAACCGTCACCCATGCGCCTCACCACAAGAGCCTGGTAGTCCATGCCCATCATTATGATGCCACCATACTGGTTGTCCTCCTTTGAGGCAAAGCGCATCTTGGCCGTTGCCTTGAATTCCGGTGCTGTTGTCTTTTGCAGCAGAAGGTTTCCTGCCTCCCACAGACTCTTGAAATTGCCGGAAAGGTCGGCAGTGTACAGACGCAGACATCCGTTGGCGGTAGGCATGCCCCAAAGTTGGTCGTAGTTGGCGTGCCATTGCCATTGCAGTCCAAGTTCGGTGGTGTTGAACTCGTCCGTCTCTTGTGGGTTCACCCTGTCATGGCTTGCCGACAGTGGCATGCGGTAGGTCAGGTATGGCTCGCCGCATCCGTCGTGGTCGCTGTCGTTGCCCATCACCGGCCATCCGCTTGTCCAGTCTACTGGCTGCAGAAACACGACACGCCCGTAAGCTCCCTTGTCGTTGAAGTGCAGAAACCAGTCCTCATTGTGCGACGTGTGTACCCATGCTCCCTGGTGAGGCCCGTTCACCGAGGTCTTGCCCTGTGCCATCACGCGGCGAGCCTCGTAAGGACCGAATATGTTGCGGCTGCGCATGGCAAGCTGCCAACCTTGTTGCACACCGCCCGCAGGACACATGATCCAGTAGTAGCCGTCGCGCTTGTAGAATTTAGGTCCTTCGGCAGTGTGGTTTTCCTGTCCTCCGTCGAACACGATGCGAGGCGCTCCGAGGGCATGTGTGCCGTCGGCCGACAGTTCGCGAACGGAAAGCACCGAGTTGAACCCGCTGCGCGAGCCAGCCCATCCGTTCACGAGCCAGCAACGTCCGTCGTCGTCCCACAGCGGACAGGGGTCAATCATTCCCTTGCCCTCTACGACGCACACCGGCTTGCTCCATTCTCCGCGTGGATCGGATGTCTTCACCATGAACACGCCATGGTCGGGGTCGCCCCAATAAATATACAGTTCGCCGTTGTGATGGCGTATGGCAGGCGCCCAAACACCCTTGCCATGCTGCGGAGAGTCAAACAGCTGGCGTGGCTCCTGTTGCTTTAGGGCATGCCCGATGATCTCCCAGTTGACCAAATCCCTGGAATGGAGTATTGGCAAACCGGGAATGCAGTTGAACGAGCTTGCCGTGAGATAATAGTCATCACCCACAGCCACGGCATCGGGGTCGCTGTAGTCGGCATAAAGCACCGGATTGGTGTAAGTGCCGTTGCCATTGTCAGGACTCCATACCTTCGATTTGTAGTTGTCTCCAAATGCTGCAGCATCAGGCATCAGCGTTGCTGCAAGGAGTATCAGCAAATGTATCTTCATAGACGATTAAAGTGATGATGTCGTTATCTAATTAATACTGTTATTGATATTACGTAGTAGTGCATGCTGATACTTAAATTGGGCTCTCTAAACCATATTTGCCTAAAACTGGCAAGAAACTGCACGTTTCACTTTTTCATAGATTTCACGGCACCTGCTTTCGGTTATCTTATTCTTTATTCCGACCGCTATCATATCATCCAAAGTTGGACGACCTGTTCCATTTACGGATGACGCATGCTCTCCATTATATCCCTCGGTGCATCTGGTAAGGTCGTAAGCAGGAGCAAGATGCCAATGCCACTTGCCATCTTCCTCCTTCTCTACCATAAAGCTAAAGTTCTTGCAGTGGTCGTCCTTGTTGTCCATCAAGTAATTGAAAACCATGCGCCGGAACATCTCCTCTACCTCTTCCCAACTTTGGGTAAGATAGCCCGTAAGAGCCAACAGGTTGAGATAATCGAGTATAGGATTGGATAGTGAGATGGAAAGCAAGCCTCCTGCCGTAACGGTATGAATGCGCTCACCAGTAGGAGAGATGTCAAAACGTCTACTGGCGAAATACTTGTCATTTATCAACTTGAAATCAGGAACATGTATGCCACACTTCTTTGCCAACATATTGTAGCGATATTCCTGCAATCCCATATCGTTTGGATCATAGGTATGGCGGAATTTTACCAACCAATGCCCCTCGGTATCACTAAAGACAGCCTTCGGGCGACAACCGCCACTATTCCCACTATTATACAAGAGAAGTCCTGCATCCGTATCTTGTTGTTCTCTCAACACTTCCAAAGCCTTGGTTTGCAACAAGTCGAAATCCAAGGATTCTTCTTTTGTTTGGATGGAAGTCATAGGTTCGAAAGTCAATGCTCCCATGCCTCCATTGCCGACAAGGCTCAACCTGTCCAAAGCCGACAGTTCAAAATCATTGATACCTTCTTTCTGCAAAGTCTTATGCAACAAGTATCTGCCATAGCCATCAGGAAGACTATCCTCGAAGACGCCGAAGTTGCCATGAAACGGTGTTGGCTTGGCTATGAACAGCCCCGGTTTGAGAGGCAATTCCAAAGGAGATATGCTAAAGCCGACGGCGAGCCATTGCTTGTCATACTCAAAAGTACAAACCTTTCCATCTACACTCAAAGCCAAAGTGCCGACCATTTCTTGATGGTACTTCACTATTAAAGAATCTATTCGCTTCATGGTTTATATGCTTTTTTCTTGTTGGCGTTCCGCTTGATTTGTTGCAGTTCCTCCATCGTAGAGTATTTTGGTTGGGAGAAAATGTGTCTGATTTCGGATGTATAGTCTAAAGCCATGGCAATGCCTATTAAGTTTTTGAGCGAAATCAAGCCCTTCTGTTCAAAACGAGTGATGTTGCTGACAGCCACGCCCGACTTGTCTGCCACTTGCTCACGTGTCAGATCCTTTTCTATTCTTCTTCGTCTGAAGTCATTGGCCATCTCCTTGGCAATCTCATCTGGATTGTCATGGAGATAGCTGTCCAATATTGCTAATATATTGTTTGTTTCTTGCATAAACTAGCTGATAATAATAATATATTATCAGTAGCAAAGATAGCATTTTCTATTAAAAGAAGACCAAAACGTTAAGAATCTTTTAGAAAAAGTAGGTGCTATGTTGATTCTTGTGGGTGAGTTTTTTCACATACTTTATTTCACACGGATTTGAAGGATTTTAAAGATGTCGGCTTCGCCGATTATGCATACCGTCTTTCAACCGTACTCCGCCATTAGGGCTGCGGACGGCCCCTAACCCTCCCTGCCCGTCCTTGCACATCGTTTGTTAATCACCGCGTAGCCGCTTGCGGCGTAGCAATCTTTCAGATCATTTAAATCCGTGTGAAAAAAATCCTCAAGAAGGTATATTTTACCCACACGAGTCAACATGGAACCAAAAAGTATTCTTCTTGTCTTCGCCGTTGTTATTCTTTTGGCAATTCTATGCGCAAGGGCTGTACTGCCCCTTTATAGTTGCTGTCGGCATCAGCCACGGCAGCCATCCAAGCCGTAAAGCTGCGGCGAGGATTGTCCCATCCTGCCTCGTATGGATAAACCTCAAAAGTCGTGTCATTAACTTTCTTCAAAGGTCCACAGACAACCTCAATATGCGGTTTCTTCGTGCCATGAGCCTTGGATGAAGCATTGTGGGTTGCATCCGTATAAACCGCCTTCAACTGAATCCTTATTGGTTTCTTCGACTTGACAAAATAAGCCTCGTGAGCATCCTCCAACTTGATAGCCATGCCCCCTTGCAGTTTGTCGCTATACGGAATCAACTTGCCCTGATGCTCAAAGCCCACATACTGCACCTGCTTGCCAGCCGTCTCTTGATAACAAGTTTCTGTCAAGCCAGCCATTTCCTTGTCGAAATACCAGAAGGCATAATGCTTGTCGCCTTGGTATTCGGCGTATGGAGCAGGTTGAGGCCTCTTTGCATAACTTTGCTCAGGAGCTTTTCCCTTGTCTGCACCATCTGTGCCCATCATGTCGGGATGGAAACGCTCGGCAAGATATCCGTCTTTTGGGTTCAGTTTCTTCAGCTTTATCGTACCGTCGGCATTGTATTCACATTCTTTTCCATTGCCATCCAAACGCTGTTCGATTGCCTTCTGAATGAACTTCGCAATATAAATAGCCGTGCGGTCGCTGCAATCGAAATGTCCTCGCCCCGTATCGCAAAGGAAAGAGATGCAACTCCCAGGATACATCATCCGGAAAGCCAAGGCAGGATTGACACGAGCCTCCCACCATTCATATTCGCCCTCTACCATCAAACCGGGTATTCCGTCGATGTTGCGAGTGCGCCCCCATTCCACGTTGGCTGTGCCATAGCCACAGAGATTGGTACGAGGCGCGTCGCCATGGAAAGAGATGATGCAGAGCGTGCGGTCGGGATTCCAAGCCGCAAAATTCCAAGGGAAAGTGGCTTGGGCGGAATGTCCAAGAGGGATAACAGGGGCTCTTGCTATTTCGGCATGACCGCTTTGGCCAGCGAGACCGGTCATCATCTCTTCGAAAATGCCTTGCGCACCAGATGTCGGATCCCAATTGTTGTTGAAAGCAGGAGCTACCCAAACCATCGCCACTCCCAACTTCTTCATCTGCGCCTGGAAGTTCGGATTCTTATAGATAGCTTCCTCCGTCATGTTCTGCTGTGAGAGAATCACCGCTCTCACATTCTTGCAGCCATCCGGCACCCAGAGGTAAGCCACGGGCGCCTTGCCTGTCTCGTTGGAGATGTATCCTCTCAACTCCACCGACCACTTGTACATGCCACTGCCACCCACACCTACGGCATGGACTACCGTCGCCATCAGTCCTTGCAACAAGAACGCAAGGAGCAAAATGGCCATCCTGCCAATATTCATCATATCTCGTTTCGCTTTTTAATAATATTACGGAATCTATTTGTAAATATTATTTCTCTGTTACTTCTGCCAATATACCACATAGCGGCAGTGGTGGGCATCGAAGAACGGAACGATTTCCACACCTTGCTTGGTCTTGAAACGCAAAGCGAACGATGTCTTGTTGCCATTGGAAGTGCTCTCTTTCAGAATACCCTTCAAGCCGTCATACTTCGCCTTTTCCACTGCCGACGCAGGAACATTGAAGTCGAAGGTATAGTAGTCGTTGTATTTCGCCGGGTCGCTGAACGGATGCTCCACGCCATCGAGCTTGCCTGCCATCACGACAGGACCATACACCAATGCCACCTTGGAGGCATCGTCCTTGGTTGCCTCTTCCCTCAACTGCATTCCGAAGTTTACCGTTATCCTATCGCCAGCCTTCCAAAGGCGAGAGATTGCCACATAGCCATCCGCTTCCTTTGCTGCCTTCACGCTCTTGCCGTTCACTTTTATCTGCATCTTTGTAGCCCATGACGGATAGCGGAGACGAAGGGTGAAGAGCTTCTGCTTGCCTTCTATCGTCAATGTGGTGGTGGAAGATGAGGGGAATGAGGTTTGCTGAACGATGCTTGTGCCATCCCAATCGACCTTGGACGGTATGAAGAGATTCACATACAAGTCATTGTCTGAATGGAAATATATGCTCGACGCATACTTCACATGGCTCTCGAACCCACTGCCCACGCAGCACCAGAAGCTATTGTCTCTTGTGGAATATAGGCGATAAGTGCCTGTCTGCAAAGGAGTGAAGTAGCACACCATGCCTGTCTCCGGGTCTTGCTGGCCGAGGATATGGTTGTAGAGCGCCCGCTCATAATAGTCGGCTATCTTGCTGTCGGGATTCCAAGAGAAAAGATGGTCGGCGAGTTTGAGGAGGTTGAACGTGCAGCAGTTCTCGCCATCATAGCCCGAGAGATGCTTGCTCTGCGTAGATGGTTTGAAAAGATGCTCCTTGTCGGAAAGTTCGCCTGTGGCAAAGGCATGGTCGCCAACCAATGTCCAGAACAATAGTTCCGCAGCCTTGCGACTATCCTCGGCGCCAAACATCTCATAGTTGCGAGCCTCGCCAAGCAGTTTCGGGATGAAGGTGTTGGCGTGGTTTGTGCCAAGGTCGTTGTTGCCATTCTTCAATGGGTCTATCTTCTCGTTGTGATAGAAATATCGGGCCACCCAGAGATATTTCTCGTCATTGGTCAAGGCATAGAGCTCATACATGGTTTCGTTGAATCCGCCGAACTCATTGCGAATCATCTTCTTTCGGGTTTCCTCAGAGAGAGGTTTCAATTTGCAGTAAGCCCAGTCGCCCATGCCTTTGGCAATTTCCAAAGCTTTCTCGTTGCCACAAAGTTCATACTGGTCTATCATGCCCTGCACTATCTTGTGGAGCGTATAGAAGGGTGCCCACACGCTCTTGCCCTGGATGTTGCGGTCTATCAAGCCCTCGGCAAAGGCACTCAGATATCCGCCTCTGCCGTATGCCTGCTGCACCTCGGCGAGACCGTTCACGATGCTGTCTGCCTTTGCCTTCACTGCCGCCGACCCTGTCTGTGCATAGAGAGTGGCGTAGGCAGAGAGGAGATGCCCCGTGGTATGTCCACGCAGGTCGCAGTCGAGCGATTCCCAACCGCCGAGCTTCTTTATAGTCATGTATCCGCCCTCCTTGCTTGAGAAAGCACCGCTTGTATTGCGGAAGCTGTGCAATAGGCGGTTGACAGGTATAGACATCATCCAAGCCGAGTCTCGCTTCATGTTTTCCTGGAAGCGAGAGGGCAGGAGATGCACTTCGCTCATCTTGAATGGCTGGCACCTCAAGGTTTTATACATACCACTGCCTCCCACACCTACGGCATGGACTACCGATGCCATCAGTCCTTGCAACAAGAACGCAAGGAGCAAACGTGGCTTTCGCCATGAAATATTATCTTTCTTCATGTCTCGCTTTGTTTTTAATAATATTACGGAATATATTTGATAATATTACGTAGCGAGATGGAGTTATACTTAAAATCACGTTATACTGCGCGAAATGCCCTGCTTGTCCAGTTTGGCGCGAATAGCAAGTTGCTATTTTGCGCTAAATATTTTTTTTAGTATCTTTGCACAAGAAAACATAATACGCATCAATCATGACAGAAGATACTGGCAGAACTTTACCGCTCGGTGTCCAATCTTTCAAGGAAATCAGAAAGCGAGGACTCCTATACATTGACAAGACTGATCTTGTCTGGCAGCTTGCCAACGGGGGGAAGAGGTATAATTACCTAAGCCGTCCACGACGCTTCGGAAAGTCGCTACTAGTGGATACTCTGCAAGCATATTTCGAGGGTAAGAAAGAACTTTTCGAGGGACTAAAGGTCATGGAACTGGAGAAAGAATGGACGAAGAGTCCTGTTCTTAGGTTTGACATGAGCATTGCCGGAGCCACCCCGAAGTCTCTCCATGACTATCTGGATGATGCATTCCGAGGATATGAAGAGGAATACGAGATAAAGGTGGAGAACAAAGATACCGCCCTCGCCGTTCGCTTCAAGAACATCATTGAGGGTGCCTATCAAAAGACTGGCCAGCAAGTGGTTGTTCTCATAGATGAATACGACTCTCCACTACAACATTCCTGGAAGACTCCTGATCATGATGCTTGCACTGCCATATACAAGGAAGTATTCGCCATATTGAAGAGAGCAGACGAATATGAGAGATTCGTGTTTATAACAGGCATTACAAAGTTCACTCAAATTTCCTTGTTCTCTGTCCTCAACAATCTGAGCAATATCAGCTTCGACCCACAGTTTGCCGCTATCTGCGGAATAACCAAAGACGAGGTGGCCAACAATTTCAAACCAGAGATAGAGGCGATGGGAGAAGCAAACGGTTGGACACCTGAAGAGACCATCCAACAACTGAAGGCATACTACGATGGCTACCACTTCAGCCGGCGAAACATGGTGGACATTTTCAACCCGTTCAGCTTGCTCAACGCCCTTGCAGACAAAGACCTACAGAGCTACTGGGCAGCATCAGGAGCCACATCCATGTTACCAAAGTTCGTGGATAACATGGAACTGCATCTCCCCGACTTCGAGAACAGTTGTCTCGACAGAGTAACCATCGAGACATCCGATGTAACTGGAGGCGGTTCAGAGTTGTTCCTCTATCAGGCGGGCTACCTTACCATCAAAGGTTATGAGGACGGAGTCTATCTCCTCGGCATCCCGAACCAAGAGGTAAGACAAGCTCTTTATAAGGTAGTGGTACCAGCCTTGACGATGAAAACCAATGCACAAGCCATTACAGCACAAAGCCAACTGATGCTCGCAGCCCAACGTGGTGACCTGGATGGTGCAAAGAAAGCCTTGAAGTCATTGATTGCCGATGTTCCATATAGCAACAAGAAGCTTGCCAGCATGGACATGGAGGAACGTTATCGCCTCATCATCAGCACAATATTCAATGCCATCGGGTTCAAGGTCGAAGTAGAGCGAATGATTTCTACAGGTAGAATCGACATGATAATCTATACCAATCGCATCATCTACGTACTGGAGCTCAAATTGTCAAACAATGGTGGAATGGATGCGGCAGAAAGCCAAATAAACGACAGAGATTACACTCAGCCATTTCAAGCTGATGGCAGAAAGGTCATAGCCCTGGCTGTTGAACTCGACAACATGGGCAGAGGGCTCGTTGACTGGAAGGAAGTAACTATTTGACAACATTACGTAGCGAGTGATGTTTTTTATTTCACTGGCACGAAGCGTAAGGCGGCACCGCCCGAAGGCTGCAAGTGGAGCTTTATAGCTTTGCCAGCCTTGATGGTTATCTCTGAAGAAGACACCTTGGTGCGAGTGTTCAACGTTGGGTCATCGTTGTAAATCTCCACACGATACTTCTTGCCTTTCTGCAAGAAGTCGGCGGTATTGAGGATGATGTCACGAGCCGCCATGCCATTCATCGCTCCCACGAACCAATCATTGCCCGAGCGGCGAGCCTGAACGATATATTCTTCTATCTCTCCTTCGAGAGCCTTGCTCTCATCCCATACCGTGGGGCAATGTTTCCAGAAGTCAAGCTCCTTCTCGCCCTTGTAGGCGTTAGGCAGGTCATACCAAAAGAGGAAGGTTATCGGACTGTAATACACCACAGGCATCGCCAACTGATGTGCCTTGGTGTTCTTCACCCTGCCATTGAAGTAGCAAGGCGTGTAGTCAGCCGGTCCACAAAGGAATCTCGTGAATGGAAGGATGGTGTTGTGCTCGGCATTGGGCATTTCCTCATTGCCTCCGATGCCCTCCTGGGTCATGAGGTTAGGATAAGTGCGGCTCCATCCCGTAGGGCGATACTCATCGTGAATATCTACGAGGATATGATGGTCGGCACACTTCTTCACAGCATTGTGAAGCCAAGTGGTCCACTCCTGCGAACCTATCTGCACGAAACCGAACTTGATGCCGCTGATGCCCCATTTCTCATAGAGAGGAAGTATCTGGTCAATCTCCTGATACAAGGCACGCTGGTTGACATACACCCAAACGCCAATGCCCTTGCTCTTGGCATATTGGCAGAGTTTGGGCATATCGAAGTCACGACTGTCTGCCACCGTCAGAGCAGAAGAGCTCATCTTCATCTCCGGTCCATACCATCCCGCATCGAGTTCGATATATTGCAAACCTCTATCCACACAGAAGTCCACTGCCTCCAAAGCGGTCTTCATGTCCAACCGGCACACACGAAACACCTTGCCGGGACGAATCCACTCCTTGGCATCTGCAATCCGATTAGGTGCGTTGAGGTTGAGCACCATCTGCTTGTTGTTGATGAGGTCGACGGCCTTGTCGCCTACCATGATGAACCGCCAAGGCATATCGTAGGCGGTGATGATGTCGGCAGACTGGAACATCGACATCTGCAACTCATTGTCAGCCTTCAGCTTGAGTTTGCCTCTCACGAAATCAGACAAGGCTGCCTCGCCGATTGCCGCATAGAGACCATTGGCAAGATGCAAGGTGAGGGGACGCTCCGTCTCATCCTGCCAAGATTTTTCGCTCTTCAAGAGCTTCGCCTTGGTGGATTGTGCCTGCGCCCATGCGAAGTGGTAAGCCTCAGCACCGGGGGCAAAGCGGAAGGAAGTCAAGTCTTCGGTGATGTGCATGAAGAGTCCGTTTATAGCCTCAGGGAAATGATAGCGCACGGCCACGCCCTCGTCGTATGCTCGCACGATGATGTCGAAGAGATACTGCTGGCGCTTGTCATAACCATTGTCGCTATTGTCACGGTTGCCACCCTTCATCAAGTGGATGGTCATCTCGTTGTAATGGTCACGTATCTGGGCATACTCGCCATAGACAGGATTCCAAGTGTTGTCCTCGGTCTTCCTGTCCACGTTGATGACTTCCATGCCTTTGGTCCAAACATTGTTGGTATCCACAGGGATGCCCATTGCCAACTCCACAAGGTGGTTGTCGATGTTCACGCCGAGTTCACCTTCCTCCACCACCTGCTTGCCGGCATAGTCGAGGCGGTAGGTCAGCCTGCCGTCCTTCTGTGCAAAAGTGAAGTTGTATTTGCCGTCGGGCGACAGTATTGTCTCCCGGGCATTCATCTGCAAAGCTACGTTTAGCAGTAGAAGCAAGAAGAGCCATCCAATCCTTACTCGATTTCCGTACACCATATTCCTTATAATATTAATAGTTTCTACTTGTCCTTATAGGGCTGCCTTTTCATCGCTACTAGGAACAAAACAGCAACAATCCAGTGTATGACTATTGCGTTCATGGATAATACGCATATCCCGGCACTCTTACTTAAAACGAAGGGCTGATGCCATACAAGAGTATTGCTACTTCAAAATATGGATTGACAAGAATCGGAATTTACCGAAGGTCTGTTCACTCCTCATTTAGTTCATAGTTAGTGCTTCTGCCTCCCTCATTGGTTTGTCTCAGCACTCCCTTCGCCATCAAGTCCTTGATGTCACGGATGGCGGTATCTTGCGAACAATGGTTTATCTTATACCATTTTGAAGAATTGAGCTTTCCCTCGAAACCATCGAAAAGCATATTGAGCACCTTGCGCTGACGGTCGTTGAAGACCATCGTGCGATGCTCATCCCAAAACCGAGCCTTGCGAACTACATTTTCTGTCTTCTGCAAGGCATTCTCCAATGCCGTCTTCAAAGTCTGCAAGAACCATTGTATCCACGGAGTAATGTCCAACTCGCCTTTCTGCGCTTGCTCCAAATGGTCGTAATATTCCTTGCGATGATACAGAATCTCTGAAGAAAGACTGTAATAACGCTGGGATGTCTGGTCGGCACGAGAGAGCAACAGCTCTGTCAAAGTTCTGCAAAGCCGTCCGTTGCCATCGTCGAAAGGATGAACCGTCACAAACCAAAGATGCACTACCGCCGCCTTAACCAATGGATCCACACCTTCCTCGATATTAATCCAACCTATCAATTCCGACATCATTCTTGGCACATCCTCGCTCGCAGGAGCCTCATAATGCACCTTCTCGTGTCCCAAGGCACCCGACACCACTTGCATCGGCTCATCGCCCTCTCGCCATTGCGCCACTGCTATCTTATGAATGCCACTTCTTCCTGTAGGGAACAAGGCTGCATGCCAAGAGAACAATCGCTCGGCATCCAGAGGCATGGCATAATGCTGTACGGCATCCATCATCACTTGCACCACTCCCTCCGTATAATGGTCGGGCACAGGCAAGCCCTCATACTCCAAGCCCAGCTGTCGAGCCACGGAAGAGCGCACACTATCCCTGTTCAACTCTTCGCCCTCTATCTTTGCCGAATGCACGATTTCTTGGGTCATGGAGTCGAGCATGGATTGGTTCTGTTCCTCGAAGCCAAACATGGACACCCTGCCCAACAGCTTTCCCCTCAGCATATTCACTTCCGCCAAGGTATTGCTGAAAGTCATATTGTCCCATGTCATGTGAGGCCAATCCTCTTGCTGCCAAATATACCTTGTGTTTCTCCTCATAATCGTTTCTTTTGGCCCCAAAAATAGAGTTTTTTGTCGGATTATGCAAGTTTTGCGGAGATTATCTGCCTTATTCTCCGCAAAAATGCGGAGAATAAACCTAATCTAAAAGGCTAACCTTGCCCTTCTCTGAGCAAACGATGCGTTGCTCTGCTCCATCCTTCAGCTTCACGATGATGCCCACGGCACCAGGCTCGCTTGGCGTGAAGTAGTCGACGGAGGCGATGTCGCCCGGCTCGGTATCGGAACTTGGCTCATAGACGCAGACGAACGGATGGTTCCATGCCTCACCCTTCTGGCGGGCCACGAAGGTGAGCACTGGTTGGTCAATGACCTTGTAGGGCTGGTTGGGCATGCGCTCATATTCGAGATTGGCTGGCGAGAGAGCCTTGAATATGGTGCGGTTCTCGTCTGCCTTCATCCACATCGTCATGGTTATCTCATGCTGACCATCCATTGCCTCAACCACTTTCGCGTCCTCTATCTTGGTCGTGAACTTCGCCTTGATGCTGTTCTGCATCTCCGCACACTCCTTATTATATATGTAGGAGTAAGCATAGAGATGACCGCCCGCAAAGGCGAGTTCATCGGTAGGCTTCAGGTCGAGCGGTTTGTCGGTTGCCGCATCCTCAACGGTCATCGTCTGGCCGAGATTGTGATAGAAGTAGTCGTGGGTCTTGTCGCCACCATCTTTCTTGCGGCTGCGGAACACGTCGATGTAGAATCCGCCCTTGTCTGATGTCTTCACGACGGCTGTGGTGCGCTGCTGCTCCGCCTGGGACTCTGGCTCGACGAAGTTCACCGTGGCATAGGCTAACTTCTCCTTTTGCTCGGAGAGTTTCATGCTAGCAGGTTGCTTTGCCGAAACTTCGGGATAAGAAGCTATGACCTTGAAGGCCTGGTGCGACATCATAACTGGATAGCTCGACACGCCATCCACCACGACCGTGTTGTGGGCTGGCATCTGGGAGTAATACTCTGCATAGTCAAGGCCGCTGTAGAGATTCTTGCCGATACCTGCATCGGGGCCGAGCACATATCCCTTGCCGTAAAGCTCAAGGGAAATGCCGTTGGCATGGGCATGGTTGCCGAGGCTGCCGTTGAGCGAAGCCATGAGGTCGTGCTGCTTGTCCATACCCGTGCGCATGGCGAGCCAAGACACGTTTGGCGCATAGAACATCGTGCTTGTGTATTGCTCTATCTCAGACAGGGGTGCATTCGAAGCGACTGCGCTCTTCAGGAGATTCATCTCCGAAATGAGCGGCTTGTTCTTATGGCGAGCGGCATACTTCAAGATGTTGTCTATGCCGCCTGTGTTGAGATAGTTGGGGTGCGTGTCGCCCCAGCCGGCAATCATGCGGTTAGGAAAGAGATATTCTGCCGAAGTCTTCACGGCATCTATTAGGATAGGACGCTTCGCAAAGAGGTCGATGCCTGCCTTTTCGTCGAGCGTGTTGGCAAAATCGCAGATGGTGCCGAGCACGGTGGTGCTGTAGCCTGGCGACTCATACCAAGTCTTTGAATGCTTGTCGAAACCGAAGTCGATGAGCTTGTTCATGCTCCATTGGCGTATGCTGTTCTGGTTGACCACGTAGTCGAGATAGTATTGCCTGCCCTTGCCATCGGCGTACGCCTTGTCGTCTTGCAGAACCAAGGCTATCTTCACGATGAAGTCGGCTTGAAACAAGTTCCAGTTGTTGTGAGGCACACCATTGGCGATGATGTTCTCAGCCCATTTCTTGAAGCCACTCTCGACAACAGGCTGGTCGTCCTTCACAAGATTCTTGATGAGAGGATACATCTGGGTCAGTTCGTTGATGATGTCCTCGTGTATAACCTCGAATGTGGTCATGCCTACGAGCGTCTGCTGGTGGCCATGGTTGAGGTCGGTAGGCACGTTGCGACAGGCAATGCCTTTCATGTAGACACAGAACACCTTGGCAGCCATCTGTCCGTATCGCATATCGCCCGTGGCGGCATAGATGCGGGCGGCATCGCGGGCAATGCCCACTATCTGACGATTCACGCCTGCTATGTTGCAACCCGTCTTGGCAGGGGACGTTTTCTCCATCTTGCCGGTCTGCTTATTAATATATGTGACACTTCCCTGCTCGTCATCGTCGTAAGGCACAAGGTCTTCGAGTTTCGGGCGGTTGTATTGGCTCGCCGTGCCACGCGTTCCGTTGTATTTCACGGTAGGCTCCGCCGCACGCTCGCCGCCAGGCTTCGCAAAGGTCTCGCCATTCACAAAGACATCGGTGGCATGGGTCTGCCAGAACATCTGCAAGCGAGAGTAGAGCCAGTCGGGTTGCTTGTCTACCTGGTTCATCACGTATTCAATCTTTCCTTTCAGCTTGGATGTCTCCGGGTCTTCCGCCTTCTTCTTGACCTTGGCGAGCCCTATTTGGCATGAGACTATGAGTAGCCACGCGACCAATGCCATGTGTGATACTTTCTGTTTCATCGTTGAATGTTTATTGTGCTATCAATACGTTTGGCCGCGAGAATATACGTAAGACTATAGCTCTTTGGCAGGAAACAGATAGAACTTGCGCTTAAGGTCATAGTCCACCATCCACTGGTCAACGATGATATGCTCGTCCAAAGCCTTGACAACCAGCTTGTGGTTGCCGGCCTTCAAGCCGCTGAGTGGCAATTCGCGCACAGCTTGGCCACGAAGAACATTCTTCTTCCACTGTTCCGACCTGAAAGGCTCTTTCAAGCTGAAGACAGTGGGCACGCCGCCGTCTATGCTGACAGAAAAGCGCAGGTCGCCCTTGTCGTTGGGCTGGGTGGGAATCACGGCTATCCTGAGCACGGCATCGCCCTCTCTTGATGTGGAGAAGTCGTAGCTCAGCGTGTCGCCCTTTGGCAGGGAGACAGCACGCATGCTATGCCCTAGCATGTCGACAATCTCAACGTCGCTAGAGGCACCTTGATACTCGCAGGCATTGCGCGCGACTACTCCTTCCGCGTCCAGCGCGTGCACAGCCTTCCCGTCTGTCGCCTCATGCTGGCGCGGCTGTTCGGGGGCGGCAAATACGGGCAGGTTGCGTGGGTGTATGTCCATCAATCCGCTCCACTTGCCGTTTGCCATCACGTGGTTGTAGTGATGGGTGAGTTTCTTTATTTCCTGATAGGCAACGCTGCTGTGGCGGAGAAGCTTCCGCGCGTGAGCCTCGGCAGCCAAGACGGGATATTCGATGGCGGCAAAGTAAGCGTCGCATAGCTCCGGGCGAACCAACGCCTTGGCATCCTTCACCTTGGAAGCAACTATAGCATAACGCTCCAGATATCTTTCACGCTCATTGCCGAAAGCCGTAGAGGAAAGCTCGGCATCCTTGAGCGGTTGCAAACCGGGATATTTCATGCCGTTGGCCTCCACCTGGTTCCACCCCAAAAACTCTGGGCGGCGTTCCCCACAGAGCTTGTAGAACTCACGCATGGCAGGATAAAGTTGCGTCCCGGCTTTCTCGCCAAACAGTCTGCAAAGCCAAGCCTTGTAATAGTCGCCGACGGTATTGGCTCTCACGCAGTCTATGTTCCAGGCCATGCCAAGGAATAGCTCCAAGTCGAAACCAGCCACCTTGGGGTCGTGGACATTGGCTATCCATATCTTGCGCACCTTGTGGTCGTAGGCAGTCTTCAGCTCGTTGTATATCAGTCCCGGTTGGGTGGTGGAGAGCCACAGATAGTCGTGGGGCCGTCCCCAGTAGCTCAGATGATAGTAGATGCCGCCGCCACCCGTGCGCTTCTGTTCCGCAGGGTCTGACAGACGGGTGAGATAGCCGTAGTTGTCGTCACACCACATCAGGGTGGCATAATCGGGCACGCGAAGCCCCATGTTGTAGATGTCGAGCACCTCTTTGTATGGAACAAACACCTGAGTCTGCTTGGCAGGATTGCCCAGATGCTTGCGTATCAGCATCTGTTGGTCGTCGACGACTTGCTGCAAGGCGTGAAACTTCTCCTGCATGGTTTTCACTCCCTCCATGCTGCCGTCGTGTATGCCGCGCATGCCTATGGTGAGCATGTTGCCGCCCTTCGAATTCCGCACTTCGTCGAGGCGTTCGCTCCAGTAGTCCTGCACCGACTTCTTGTTGGTGACATAGTTGTAACGCCCACGCTTCGCGACATCCCATTCGCCGGTGTTGCTGCGCAGCAAAGGCTCGCAATGCGAGCTTCCGACCACTATGCCGCAACTGTCTGCCACGGCTTTGGCTCCGGGAAGTTTGAAGAAAGACACCGTGCCCTCGTGCATGGCAGGCCAAACGGTGTTGGCCCTAAGCCGCATCAGGAGTTGGAATATCCTCTTGTAGGCGTCGCCACTGAAGTTGTGGCTCCAAGGCCGCAGGCTCCAGTCCTCGTCGTTGATGAACACGCCGCGATATTCCACAGACGCGCCTTGCAGCGTGGAATATCCTCTGTCAATGGTCAAGAGGTTTCTCCGCTCGGGTACAATGTCGCCCCACCAAATCCATGGGTCTACCCCTGCCTTTCTGGAAAGTTCCAACAGTCCGTAGGCAGCCCCGCGTCCGTTGGTGCCGACAACGACAATATGGTTACCGATGACCGATATATGAAAACCGTCGGTCTTGCTACGCAGTTTTGCCACGGGAACGTTGTGCTTCTCCAGACGTCTCCTGCTTGAAGTGGACGCCTTGTCCAACTCAAAGACGTTTACGACAGCCGTCTTTTCGCAGTCGGCCTCCACGGCATGCTGCCCTGTCACGGCTCTCATGTCATCGGCAAACATCCCAGCCGCAGTCTTGACCACGGGGTCGGCATCCTTTTGAATGAAATATCTTACGGCATGGCTGCCGTCATACCATACCAGTTGTTTGGCAATGTTGCTCTCTGCCGACATTTGCGCGCAAGCCACAGCATGGCCGACGACAAGTATGGCAAAGACGAAAAACAGACGTATGCGTTGCATAAGGGCAATATTTTTAGGTTGTTGCATGGAATATATTTACAGCTTGCTAAATTACAACTTTTTATACGAACAAGGTTATGTATATCATTATCAAAAGGGGTGTAATTCGGATTTTTTAACCTGACAGACCGCTTGCTCGCCGTAGTCAACACGTTCATAATGAACCGATTATACCTTTTGTCGTCTATAACGTGGCGTGAATGTCTCATGCCCATCAGTATCCAAATACTACGTAAAAATGAAGAAGTTTACGTAAGTGTTTTAATTTCACTCTTCGTATAAGAAGGCATAAGCCTAAAAACATTAATAACAATATAACATTTACCGTATGATTCGACAAAGAAAATGGTTGGTGGCTTTGCTGTTGCAAACTTCCATGATGGCATGGTCTCAGGACATCACCATCAAGGGAAAGGTTGTGGACAACATGAATGAGCCCATGATTGGTGTTACCATCACCGTGGACGGACATCAACAAACTGGTGTGATTACCGACTTCGATGGAAATTACTCGATCAAAGCACCTGCTAATGCAACATTGAAGTTCTCCTACATTGGCTTCGACGACAAGAAAGTGGCTGTTGGCAACAAGACTACCGTTAATGTGACGATGGTGGAAAACAACTCCGAGCTTCAAGAGGTTGTCGTCGTCGGTTATGGCACCCAGAAGAAAGCATCGTTGACAGGTTCTATCGAGACCGTCAATGGCAAGGCACTCGACAGCCGTGCCGTGACCAATGTGGGTCTTGCCTTGCAAGGTCAGACACCAGGTCTTGTGGTGACCCGCAGCTCCTCACGTCCCGGCAATGAAGGATTGAACTTCCAGATTCGTGGCGCGACCTCTGTCAATGGTGGCTCTCCGCTGATTGTCATTGATGGCGTGCCGGCATTAAACGATGAGGCTTTCACCAATCTCAACTCAGACGATATAGCCAGCATCACTGTGTTGAAAGATGGTGCAGCCTCCATCTATGGTGCCAAGGCTGCCAATGGAGCCATCCTTGTCACCACCAAGAAAGGTGATGGCAAGGTGAATGTCAACTACAACTTCAACATGCGTTTCACCACTCCCGGCATTACCACCTTTGCGCCCAACATGCAGGAATATGCCACCGTGTGGTTGGAAGCCAACAAGGAAGAGAAAGTGCCTTATTGGTGGAACTGGCTCTCCGAGGACAACATGAAGAAGATGCAACAAGGATATGAGGGTATCTACTCCACTCAAGGTTGGGGTGACATCTTCCTTGGCAATGCCAACCGCATGGACGAGCTCTTTGCCAGAAGAATGTCTTATCAACATAACTTCAGCGTGAGTGGTTCCACGGAGAAGTCCAACTATCGCATCTCTGGAGAATATGCGGACAACCAAGGCAACTTGGCGGTGGCATACGATGGACAGAGGCAGCTCAACTTGCGTTTGAACTATGGCGTGCAGCTCACCGATTGGCTCCGCGTCGAGACATCAGCCTCCATGATCAAGACCAAGACCAAGACCCCGTCCGTGCCAATGGACGTGACGATGTATGCTTACGACCCACCAGTGTTTCCTGCCAAGAACCCATACGGGCAATGGTATGCCAACTTCGGTTCGGTAGGTGACCGTTCATCCATTGCCAGTCTTTCGGATGGTGGAACCGACACCAAAAACAACTTGCAAACTCGCCTCGACGCCAAGGCTATCTTTGACATCTGGAAGAAGGAAGGGCTGCAGTTGGAGTTGATGGCATCTTTCCAGAACTTAGAGCACCGTCGTGAGAAATACATCCTCCCTGTGGCAACATACGACTGGTTTGGAAATCCCGCGCAGCACGCGGTGACAGATGCCACGTTGCAGACAGTTCAGAATCCGGGTTATCAATCTTGGGCAAACAACAATCTCTACCAGTATTATTCCGCCCTCATGCGTTGGAATCACACCTTTGCCAAGAAGCACAAGGTGGCAGTCATGGCAGGTGTCAATGCGGAGAAGCGCAATAGCAAGAACCTTTGGGCTTCACGTGAGACCTACTCGGCAGATGGCATCTACGACATCAACCTTGGTGAAGGTGAGCAGCGCAACAGCGGTGGCAAGAGCCACAATGGCACGTTCTCGTATATTGCCAAGTTGAACTACGACTATGCGGAGCGTTATCTCCTTGAGGTGATGGCGCGTCGTGACGGCAATTCCAAGTTTGCCAAGGGACATCAATTCAAGAATTTTGCCTCAGCGTCCGCAGGTTGGATCTTCACCGACGAGGCTTTCTTGAAGCCAATCACCCCTATCCTCAACTTCGGTAAGTTGCGAGCCAGCTACGGTAGCTCTGGCAATGATGTGGGCTTGGGCAACTACGACTATATTTCCACCATTTCGCAGGGGCAGTCTGTGCTGGGCAACCCTGCGCAGCTCGTCACCTCATCAAGTTTGACCAATAGTGGTCTCATCAGTCTGACCCGTACTTGGGAGAAGGTGGAGCAAAAGAATGTGGGCGTCGATCTCCACTTCCTCAACAGTCGGCTGACCACCAGTTTCGACTACTTTGTGAAGGACAACAAAGGCATGTTGACCAATGTCACCTATCCGAGCCTCCTCGGTGGCACCGCTCCCAAGACCAACAGCGGCCACTTGAATGTCAAGGGTTGGGAGTTCACCATCGGATGGCGCGACCATATCAACGACTTCAACTATGGCATCTCCTTCAACATGAGCAACAGCAAAAGCAAGCTCATGGATATGGAAGGTGCCGACACCTACGTAGCCGGCAAGAACAAGACCATAAACGGCTATCCACTCAACTCTTGGTTTGTATATCGCACCGACGGTTATTTCAAAGACCAAGAAGAGGTGGACCGCTACTACGCCCTGTATGGTGCCAAAGCAGGTGCCTTGTCTGAAGTGATGCAAGGAACGGTATATGAACTCCGCCCCGGCGACACAAAGCGTCTTGATCTCAACAACGACTACATGATTACAGACAATGGAAGTCAAGACAGCGACTTGCAGTTTGCTGGCGATGGTGACCCTCACTATGTGTTCGGCATCAACGTGAATGCTGAGTGGAAGGGCTTCGACTTCACCGCTTTCTTCCAAGGTCAAGCCAAGCAGCTCATCATGCGCAGTGGATATATGGCTTATCCATTCTCTACCACCTACACCAACCAGAATGTCAATTTCGTTGGTCAAACATGGACAGAGGGCAATACTAACGCCCGTTACCCACGCTTGACCTCTTACTATCAGAGGGCCAAATGGAACTACCAGAACAACGACTTCATGTTGCAGAACAACCGTTATCTTCGTCTGAAGTCGCTCATCATCGGTTACTCGCTTCCCAAGTCGCTCATCCGCAAGATTGGACTCCAGAAGCTTAGGGTTTATTTCTCTGGCGATGATCTTTGGGAGGCAACAAGCATCCAGGACGGTTACGACCCAGAGATGGGAGAGGCTTCCAACTCCTCAGGTTATCCTTTCGCCAGAACATGGTCGTTTGGTGTGAACGTGACATTCTAATGATAGAACCATAACAATAGAAACTGAATATATAGATATGAAACGCTTTTCCATATTGACACTCTTGGCCGCCGTGCTGCTGACCACCTCTTGTGAGAGCATGTTTCTCGATTTGGATCCGCTCGACCAAGAGACCGACGTGGTCTATTTCCAGAAAGCCAGCGACTTCAAGGCATACACCACATCGTTCTACAACTCACAACTGTTGGGTTGGAACAGCATTTACAGGTCTGCCTACAACTACTTTGATGGTGGCTCCGACCTGTCATGTTATTTTTCCTATGACAGAGATCTCGCCCATGGCACTATCTCTGTTCCAACAAGCGACGTGCGTTGGAACAATCCTTACAAGTATATCAGAACCTGCAATATCTTGCTTGAGCGCAGCCAAAGCTATGGCAACCAAAGTGAGATAGCAGAATACGTGGGAGAGGCTTACTTCTTCCGTGCATACAGCATGTTCTGGTTGTTGAAGACCTTCGGGGGCGTGCCCATCGTGACCACCGTGCTTGATACCGACAGCCCGGAGCTTTACGGATCACGCAACTCTCGCTACGAGGTGACCGACCAAATACTCAGCGACCTCAACAACGCTATCAGCCGTTTGCCCAAGAAGGTGGGCAACGAGGAGTATGGACGCATCACCTCATACGCTGCCGAGGCTTTCAAGGCCCGTGTGCTTCTCTACGAGGCCACATGGCGTAAGTACAACGGGACATCCACCGATTTCGAGGGCTCTGCCGGCCCGGCCAAAGACCAAGTGAACGACTTCCTTGACGAGTGCATCTCGCTCTGCGATGACGTGATGACCAATGGTGGATATTCTTTATGGAACTACAACAGCAATGCGAGCATGAACAACATGAGTTCTCGTTACTTGTTCTGCATCGACGATGCCACCAGCAATCCTGCTGGGCTCGACAAGACCACCAATAAGGAGTTTATCATTGCCAATGTCTATGACCAGAGTCTCCGTCCTGGTGGCATGAACATCAATCAGACCGTAGGTTACTTTGATGTCAGCCGTAAGTTCATGGACATGTTCCTCTGCTCAGACGGTCTTCCTATCCAGATTTCCAAGAAGTTTAAAGGCTACGCAAATATCGGCGACGAGTTTGCGAATCGCGACTATCGCATGAAGTCGTACATCAGCCAACCTTTGTCGACCTACAACCTCAACAGCGGGCGGTCTGGCTATTCTTCCCACAAATTCTACGACGAGACCCCGGGAATAGTCACCAAGAAAGAGTCGGCCAACTATCCTGTGCTCCGTCTCGGTGAGATTCTCGTTGCCTACGCTGAGGCTTTGTACGAGCGCAATGGCAAAATCACGGACGCGCAGCTCAACCGCTCCATCAACCAGTTGAGGGCACGTGGCGGTGTGGCCAACTTGACCAACGCTCTCGTAGAGGCCAATGGCTTGGACATGCTTACCGAGATTCGCCGCGAGCGCACCGTAGAGATGTACATGGAAGGTTGCCGCTTCGATGACTTGAAACGTTGGGGCATTGCAGAAGTTGAGCTGAACGAGTCTCGTTTGGGCATGGTCGTAGGTGGCAGCAACTATCCCACCGCTTTCCGTGACGCACAGGGCAACGCCACCAGCCAATACCAGCCAAACAAGTTTGTCTTTGGCGAGGAGGATTACGAGACACCTGTGGGAACCGTAAAGTGCGTGGTGCTGGACAAGAAGGCAAACTTCAAGGTCACCAAGAAACACTATCTCTGGCCTATCCCGCAGCACCAGATAGACCTCAATCCTAATCTGAAACAGAATCCAGAATACTAAGCACATTACAGACATGAAAATCAATAGCAAACAAATACTTCACGCCTTGGGTGCCCTGCTGGCAGTCGGCATGATGTCGGCATGTGAGCAAGAGGCAAACATCAAGGAGTATGTCTATCCTGAGCCCACCGTGGCCTCCATCTCTCCAACAGAAGGATATACGGGTACTCAAGTGACAGTCAATGGCAGCAACCTTAGCGATTATGCCCAAGCCGTCAAGCTCTATATAGGAACCACAGAAGTGACAAATATCATTTCGTGCAAGAATGACGGCATCATCTTCGAGATTCCCTCCGAAGCGACCACGGGCACAGTCTCTTTGAAAGTTTGGACACATAAGCTCGACAGTATTGGAACATTCACGGTCATCCCTACTCCAGAGATTAGCCAAATCGTATCAAGCAACGCGGCCGGTGATATCTTTGGTGCCGCTGGCGACAAGATCACCATCTCCGGCAAGGCTTTCGGAACCAATCCGGATGACGTGACTGTCACCATCAACAACAAGGAGCTTATCCTTAACAGCGTTGATGACACCCAGATAGAGGCAACCTTGCCAGACGACTTCACCTCCGGCATCCTCATGGTTCAAGTACGCGACCGCGTCTTGGAAGGTACGGCCATCATCGACCCGACCGTCAAGGGAGATGTCACCAGCTTGTTCTTGAAGAACTGTTGTCAGCCATTCGAGCGTGCGGTAGCTGGCGAGACAGAATGGGCAACGGCCAAGTCTTGGCAGGGAAACTCTTCCGCCTACCTTGCCCACACCTTGCAGTTTACCGACGAAGAGCCAAACGGCTTGTTCGTGCTTGATGGCAATAGCAAATTCGATGGTGCGCAAATCTACCAAGAGACCACCTTGCCACCTGGCTCATACGACTTCGAGGTAGACGTGAAAGAGGTCAATAAGACCTCGGGGCGCTTTGGAGCTTGTATAGGTATAGGAAAAGCAGAAGTGGCATTCCCAACGCTCACCGATGCTGGCAAGACCGAATGGCATTTCCCTGAATCTACCGACATGTATGCTCAGGCTACTGTCAACATTGGTGCGGCAAAATGCCCGGCAACAGTCACATGCTCTTGCGACTTTGCCAAGACCACTAATGTGCGCATCGGTTTCGGCACCATGATCAAGGGTGGTCAGAACTTCAAGATCAAGGCAATACGTATTATCAGAAAGTAATTTCTAAAAAGATTCGCAATGAAATATATTTTGTTACATCATAAGATGGCAAGCCACGCCATTTTGGCAGCAGCCGTATGCTTCGGCTCCTTGCTGTTCTCTTCATGTGGCGACGGAAGCGTTGACTTGAAAGACGCAGGCGTAGAGACTGACCTCAACAAGATTCCTCTTCCCAATACCGACGCCGATTTGCTTATCCCATTAAAGGACAACAGCACTCCTATGGAACACAAGGGCGCCCTTGTCACCGAGGAGGACTTCCAACGCATCAAGCAGAACTTGAACAACAGTCCATGGAAAGAAGCATACGCATTGCTGACTGCCAACAGTCATGCACAACTCACCTATTCGGCCAGTCCTCAGGAATCCATTGTCCGTGGAACGGGGCAACCGGAAAACTACATGGTTGCAGCCAACAATGTGGCAGCGGCTTTCCAGCTTGCCCTCCGTTGGCACATAGAAGGCAACGATGCCTACGCCGACAAAGCTGTGGAAATCCTCAATGGATGGGCTGCCAAGTGCAAGACTATCACAGGCACTACCGACCAAGCCTTGGCTGTGGGTATCTATGGTTACCAGTTTGCCGTGGCAGGCGAGATGCTTCGCAATTATAAAGGTTGGAATGCCACAGACTTTGCCAACTACCAGAAATGGATGACAGACTTGTGGTATCCAAAGACCCATGACTTCCTCACCAACCACTTTGGTACACCCAACTGCCACTACTGGGCAAACTGGGGACTTGCCAACATCGCTTGCATGACTGCCATCGGAATACTGGCAGACCGTCGTGACATTTACAATGAAGCCATCAAGGAGTTTCAGACAAGTGAGACCAACGGCAATATCAACAAGGCCATCTACCACGTCTTCGATGGTGAGTGGGCCAACGTGGCACAGTGGCAGGAAGACAACCGTGACCAAGGTCACACATACCTCTGCCAGGGTTTGATGGGTGTCATCATGCAGCTTACTTGGAACCAAGGCGACGACTTCTATGGCTACAAGGACAATATGTTCCTCAAGGCTTGTGAATACACGGCAGCCTACAACTTCGCCAACATAGATGTGCCAAACATATCTTATACACGTACCTATAAGAGCAACTGGGGCGTAGCAACCGAAGAGCATCCTACCATCAGTGCCCGCCAGCAGTCAAATGTGCCTGTATGGGCAGCACCTTACTATCACTACTCCAAGGTGAAGGGTTTGGACTTGGACCGCTACCAATACACCCAGATGGCTACTGTCGCAGTAGCACCAGAAGGCGGCGGTGGCAACTATGGTTCGAACAGCGGTGGATACGACAGCTTGGGATTCGGCACTCTGCTTTATGCAAGATAAAAGTCATTGAGGATGCTTCTAAAAGCTCCGGTTGTTGAGCAATCGGAGCTTTTAGATATATAAAGACTGACTTTTTCACCTTCGCATAAGCATTCCCTTCACATGATTCGTATAAGAATGAAATACAGTTTATTAATCAAAACATCAAAATTATGAAAGCAAAATTTTACATGTTGTTAACTGTGCTTCTTGGCACATTTGCATCCACTGCCATGGCAGAAGATGTTGTGTACAACGTAACGACACAAACTGGCTATTCCACTTTAAGTGATGCTCTCAACGACCTTGACGCTACTGCGGCAGAAAATGTCTTGGAGTTGAATGGCGATGTCACCCTCGATGGTAGAACAGCGCCAGCCAGTGGCAAGACTCTTACCCTCAAACCGACCAAGGACGGCATCACGCTCCGCCGTGGAAAGCTTGCAACCACCAGCGCTTGGTTTCTTACCAACAATGCTAACCAGACTTTGAACATTGGTTGCGACGAGCATCAACTTGTCATTGATGGAGAGGAACAGACCTACAGCAAAGCGCATTTGCTCGGATGTGAGAAGGGAACAATGAATGTTACCAACGTCAAGTTTACCAACTTCAAGTATGGCACGGATGCAAGACTGAACGATACAAAGACTAGCAGTGCCAAATTGACATTGAAGAATATAACCGTAGAGAACAGCGAGACAGGCATCCAGTTCTTTGTGTGTAAATATAACGACGCATTGACTCTTGACGGTTCATTGAACTTCAGCAACTGCACAGGCAAACACATTAGTGTCCAGGCACGCTTTGCCCTAAAGAATGCAACACAATTCACAGTCTCAATTCCTATCACTTTGGATATATCTAGCAGTTTGCACGCAGCAAACAAGCTCATCGTGAAATGCGACAAGGCTTCAAATACCGCCGCAGCTTGCTTCGTCGATGCCGCAAACCAATACTACATAGTTAAGAATCCTACAAAGGGACATGAATATGAGCTTATCCTTTCCACGACGTCAGGCATCGGCAATGTCACTACTGCTACACAGGGCAGAGCCTCAGAATACTTCGACCTCCAAGGTCGCCGTGTCGCAAATCCTACCAAAGGTATTTATATTGTCAACCACAAGAAGGTTGTCATCAAGTGATCTCGTTCTCCACTAATCATAAATCCCCCGATTGCCATCCAGCAACCGGGGGATTTCATTTTGTCTACAACAATCTGTTTTTCTAGTTACATCATCTTCTTCGTAATGGTCTTGCCCGAGCGCAAGGTGTGTTTCACAATGGTTGCCCCTGAAGCCTTGCCAGTGGTCTTGATGCCAGTGAGCGTGTAATACTCAGTCTTGACAACCTTGTCATCACTGGCTGCATCCACTACGCTGATGTCTGTAGCATCACCTGGAGAAGCGTCACCTTGGGAGGCAATGGCAAACACTTGCTCGCTCTTCACGCCATTCTCATTGGTGTAGGTCACACGATAGAGGTAACTCTTGTCAGTAGTGACAGTGATGTCTTGGGTAGTCTCGCCAGTGTTCCACTGCCATTTGCCTGTGTTGGTTGCACCGGCAGGAAGCTGAGGACAGAGCTTGACTGTCTCACCGACAGCAACGCCTATGTTGGTGTTTTCCTTGTAGGTGCTGCTGATGCCGCCCAATTCATTGTGTTCAAGAGTCTTCCCCGCGTATATCATCTTAGGAGACAAAAGGGTAGGGCGTTCGTTTTCTTCCGCCATCTTATCATAAGTACACATCAATGCCGTGTAACCCATGTGGTCGTAAGATCCACTGCTGCTGCCACTTGGACCGGCATCAATGCCCATCTTTTCCAAAGCCATCTCGGCGAAAGGCATCTTTACACCCTTCACTCCTTCATAGTGACCGATGATACGAGCCCAATAAGGACGAGTCTGCCCACGCCCGCTTGTGCTTGGTGTCGTGTGATTCGTGGCACCACGCCAGGCATGACGACAGTCTGCATAATGATAAGTTACCCAAGGAAGGTCGTCTTTCAGACCATTGTTGTAAGCGGCAACATATTCCACGCCTGCTGCCATGCGGTTGTCGTGATAAGAGAAGAGGTCATCGCCTTGGTTCCAAGCCACCTGGCAAATGTCCACAGCCAAGCCCAGAGCCATTGTCGCGTGTCCTTGGTCGCGTCCGCTCTCCTGCATCTGGCCAACCTTGCCGTATGCCCCAGTCTCACCGTCGTATTCTTCTACATGAGGTATCAGGTTGTCAATATACTCAGTCAATCCATTGTTGTAAAGGTCTGTCGCGGTGTTTCGGATGTTTGGGTTGCTGCCTGCCAAACCTGCCAGATCATATTTCACAAAAGACAGACCTTGGTTATAGATGAACACATCATCGCAAAGCACGCCTATGGAAACAAGGCAGAGCGCATTGCAGAGTCCCCAGTTGCTCCAATAGTGTCCGGGACGGTCGCCATCCGCGCCAGACCCCACACTTGGTTTGTAGGTGGAGTTTTCCCAAGTGCCATTTCTTTGACGAAGAAATTTCACAGCAGAAGGATACCACACATTCAGCATCCATTGTTGGAAAGCCTCGAAGTCTGCCGCGTTCCATCCTTCATAGTCGCGCATCAGCTCTGCCGCTTGCGCAAGCTCATATCCATAGAGACCGGAAGCCAAGGCATAATTGCTATCTCCGCTAATTCCCTTGCAAGTGGCAGCCCAGGCGTTGAGCACCTCCACTGCGTGATTGGCACAAGCCTCATTGCCTTCCAGTTTCCAGCGAAGCGCATTCTGATAAGCTATTGTCGCCCCGCGAGCGGCATTGAGGTAGTTTCCACCATTATTGTTGCGAACAACAGTTTCCACTGGATAGGTCTTCGCTGTGGATTGGGCATACGCAGCCTTCTTCAAAATGTCGAATGCGGCAACCACCTTCTCATTTCCCTCAGCTATCTGACGGCGTACACGTTCAAAGTCGGCCTCGGTATGAAGACCCCCGGGATGCTTGAAACCACGATTGGTATTGCCTGCCCAAACCCTCGCCAGGCAGGACAACATTACAAGCGTTAGAATAAATCGAATCCTTTTCATACACATTTATATCATGGAATTACATTGCCTCCTTTATCATCTCTCTCATCTTCTTGCGAGAGGTGAAGAGTTGCGATTCGATGGTGCGCTTTGAAACCTGCATCTCCTCTGCTATGTCGCTAGTGGTCATGTCGTCGATGAGGCTCATGCGGTAGACCTTGGCGCAGGTTGGCGAGAGCTTGTCCATGCTCATGTTGACGATGCGCAGTGTGTCGTGATACTCAGCCACGCGCTCCACATTGCTGTGCTGAAGCTCCATCTCATACTTCTTGCTCTCCTCCATCTGATGACGGAAGATGCGGCGGCGGAGATGATCCTTTATCTTATTGATGGCGATGGTGAAGGCGAACGACTTGACGGTTGCCTCGTTGATGATGCCCTCGAAGGTCATCAGCTTTACAAAGACATCCTGCACGAGGTCTTCACTCTCCTCTCTATTACCCAAGCGGGCAACAGTGAAGTTCACGAGTTCTGCATTGTGTGTGGTATAGAAATCAGCGATGAACTGGCGTGGATTGTTGGTAGTTGAATTCATACGTCCTAAGTCGTTTTGGTTTTACGGTTGCAAAGTTATCCCGAAACTCTGCAACCGTGTGTATGAATCATACCAACGACGTATGTCAAACGTCCCAAACAGCCGTCATGGGTGTACCAATATATATGTTAAATGTAACACATGGTTGGCTAACAGCCTGATTATGAGTATTGTGACGGCAACACTCCGAACATCTCCTTAAAGTGCTTGGCGAAGTTTTGAGGCGACGCAAATCCCGTTTGCCAGCAAGCCTCCGACACATTGTATTGTCCCGTTTTCAGAAGTTTGGCAGCCGACTTCAGCCTTATCATGCGTATGAAGTCGGCAGGTGTCTGGCCCGTGAGCGACTTCATCTTGCGGTAGAGACTCATGCGCGACATGAGCACATCGCGTGCAAGCGTGTCAATTGTGTACTCGCTGTTGCTGATGTTCTTCTCTATGCATGCTATTATCTTCTGCAAGAACTCTTCGTCCTGGGTAGAGTTGGCAATGGTCTTCACGTCGAGCGAGGTGTTGTGCGAGAAGTCGCGCTGTTGTTTCTCGCGTTTCTCAAGCAGGTTGTTTATGCGCACCACCAGCATCTCCATGTCAAACGGCTTGGCTATATAGGCGTCGGCTCCGGCCCGGTAGCCCTCCTTGCGTGTCTCATCGGTGCTCCATGCCGTGAGCAGTATCACGGGGATGTGCGATGTCGCGAGATTCTCCTTTATCCTCCGGCACATGTCCACACCATTCATTCGCGGCATCATCACGTCGCTCACCACAATGTCGGGACTGTTTTCCTCGGCAAGCAACGCTCCTTCTATACCATCATGCGCAGACAACACCCTGTTATACAGTCTGCTCAGCTCGCTGACCATGAAATTGCGAAACTCGTCGTTGTCCTCGACAATGAGTATTGTTGAGTCGATGGCCTGTCCCGTTGTCTGCCCGCGTGTGGGTGTTGCGGCGCATGCCGCCTCTGGCTTGTCTGCCTGCGTGCCATGCAAGTCGGTAGGCAGAAGCACTATAAAACTGCTGCCTTTGCCAGGTTGGCTCTCAACGTCGATCCTGCCGTCGTGCATGCGCACATACTCAGCCACCATGTTCAGACCTATGCCAGACCCAACGTTGGCAGTGCCCTGGTGCTCCGAGCGGAAGAACCGTTCGAAGAGGTGCTTGAGGTCTGCTTCGGATATGCCGCACCCAGTGTCGGTCACAGCCAGACGCAGGTGTCGCCGGCTGTTCTCTATTGTTGTAGACAGCGCTACGGTGACGCTGCCGCCCGCGTCAGTATACTTGAATGCGTTGGAGAGCAGGTTGTTAAGTATCTTGCCTGTCTTGTCGCGGTCGAACATCATGAACAACCCCTCGGCATGGTTGTCTATTTGCAGCGTGATGCCTTTCTGTTCGGCAAGCGGCGTGAACTTCAATGTGGTATATTTCACAAACTCGTCGATGTTGCCGCCGGCAAGACACAGCCGCTCGCCGTTCATCTCCATCTTGCGGAAGTCGAGCAGCTGGTTCACGAGTTGCAACAAGTCGCCGGCATTCTTGCTTACGGCTGCTAGTTGCGAGCGTGTCTCCTCGTCGCCCGTTCGCCTCATGATGCTTCCTATGGGGGTGATGATGAGCGTGAGCAGGGTGCGGAACTCATGGCTGATGTTGGTGAAGAAGCGATACTTCATGTCTTCCAATTCTCTGTATTTCTCATCCTCCAGTCGCTTGCGGTTCTGCTCCATCTTCCAACGTATGCCCCAAGCCGCCAAGCCGATGGCAAGCAAGAGATAGATAAGCTTTGCCCACCAAGTGGCCCAAAGCGGAGCCTCTACCTCTATCTTCAATACAGCAGCTTGCTTGCTCCATACCTTGTCGAAGCCTGCGGAATAAACCTCCAGTTCATATTCGCCTGGAGCCAAGCCGGTAAAGTTGGCGCTGCCCACACCGTCTTGCGGACTGATCTCCATCCAGCGGTCGCTCATGCCTTTCAGCCTGTATTTATAATAGGTATGGGTAGGCATGTCAAAGTTCAAGCCCGAAAACTTGACGGTGATGAAGTTCTCGTCATACTTCAGCACGAGTTTCCCGACAGCCTGCAGGGCAGAAGACAGGATGGTTCTGCCATCCACCTCCTTGCCAGGCAGCACCTCTTGGTTGTTCACCAGCAACGAGGTGAAGATGGGATGTCCCATGTACCTCATCTCCTTCACCTGGGCAGGGGCGATGACATAATAGCCGTCTGCCGTCCCGAAGAACAAGTTGCCATCTGCCAAATGCCCTGTCGTCAGCCATCCGAAGTTGCTCTTGTGCAACTTGTTTTGGCTGTCAAACACCATCAGCTTCAACTCGCCATCATGCAAGCGTTGGAATCGGCAAAGACCATTCGGCGTGGTTGCCCACACATTGCCGTATTTGTCCTCTATAAGACCATTGATCATCTCGTTGGGCATTCCTTCCTGCTTGCCAAAGAAGCGAGCGGTCCTGTCATTTGGATTGATGACGAAAAGCCCGTTGAGCGTACCGACCCATACCATGCCTTGGCGATCGATGAGGAGCACCTTGCAAGGTCCGTTGAGCTTGATTCTTGCAGCCTCATCGCTCACCAAGTCTTTCGGCAAGAGCACACGATGTTGAGAAGGTACGTAGACAAACAGTCCCTGGGAAGCTGCCACCCAAAGACGATGCGCCTTGTCTTCCTTGAAGTCGTTCACGACCTTATACTTCTCCAAAGTCTTGTTTTTCAAAGGAACGATACACTTCCTTTGCTCATCAAAGAGGCCGATGCCGCCATGATAGTTCACCCAGATGCGATGCTGGCTGTCTTCCAGGAAGCCACGCACTATGTCGTAGTTGATGTCCTTTGCCGAGTTGCCTCCCTGCCTGAAATGGCGGGTCGCCCCATTCTCCCGCAAGAAGAAGCCTTGACGGAAACTGCCTATCCACACTCTCCCCTTGCTGTCCATCATGCCCCGGATATAATCAGAGCCGCCAATCGGAAAAGGTGTCGCCTTGCCCTTCAGGGCATCCAAGACAAACGCGCCCCTGTCGCCAGTCATCAACACCTGATGGTTCCACAAGTCATTGATGCGGTAACTATTCATCTTCAGCCCTAATTTGGCAAAAGGAATGAAGGCAAACTGCTGAAAGTTTGGATGATAGAAACAGAGCCCCTTGCCAGCCAAGCCTAGCATCAAGATACCTTGATGGCAAGCGATGCCCTGTATGTCGTCTATCAGGGTCTCGCCATCCAAGGTGTGTATTTCAGGCTGGAGAGAGGTCTTGCCGTTGGCGGCAATGGCCAAGAGCCCGTTTTGGCGTATACTGGCATACGCCGTTCCATTCTCGGCAACAGAGAGTGCAACCAGCGCAGCCTCATCGTTCTGATAGCGAGGCTGCCACTGATGCTTGGCCTGGGCATGAGGATTGAACGAAGCCACACCATGGTTCCACATCAGCCAGAGTTGTCGCTTGTTTTGGGCAAATTGCATGAAATCACGGACAGGCACTTCTCCCTGCCAAACCTTCTCGGCAGAAAGCACCTTGTTCATCGGGGCATCCATGCACATTGCCAAGCCATCCGAATAGAGAAACCAATGTTTGCCTTGCCAATAACAAATGTCTCGCAACCCCTTGCTGCGAACCTTCACTGCACGGCACTGATTCTCAGGCTCGCCCGTCTTCGAAGCTTTCACCATCAGCATCTTGCCCGAAGCTGACACAAACCAATAGTCGTTTGCCGAGTCGATGAAGAAATCGTGCACTCGCTCCTTGATGCCCATCGATGCCAACAAGCCTTTCACATCTTTTACATAGGCATCCTTGGTCAGATCGAAGACCAAGAACTTGCCTTGCTCTTTTATCCACACTCGCTGCTTGGCATCCACATACGCCGTTGACAGAGCCGACACATAGTCGGTCGGGTAAGCCTCGTCGCCCATCGGCGGCACAGAGTGGAAACCTTGACCATCGAAGAACGACAGACTGGAGGAGGTGCGCACGCCCAACCTTCCGTCGGGCAGCCAAAAGAGAGCCTTCACCTCATCGTCTGGCAAGCCCTTGCTTGTGTTGATAAGGCGAAACGAATATTGTGCGCTGGCCAAGAGATGACCAGCGAATAGCAACAATATGATAAGGTATAGGCGCAAAGCCTTGCACTTCTTTGTCAGTATGATGTTCATCTCTATAGGCTTCTGATGTCATTTTAGCTTTTCAGCGCTACAAAGATACACTTTTATGAGGGAATATTAAAACGTTTCATACATTTTTATGGGGAAAGGAAGGATAAAGATTTTTGCCAAGAATTTAACACTTGGGTGGCACACCTTCCAGGACGGGCAAAGAGGCCCTGGAGTGTTGAAACGGATGCTTTCAAGCGAATTTTAGGCTCCAAAACCATGAAATAGGGTCGGCATAGCATATATATCGCGTCGCGATTCTGATGCAAAGCCGTC
>CAVBBO010000068.1:0-25372 GCA_963593695.1 Escherichia coli
GGCTACGGCAAAGGAAAACATACCGGAGATAAAAACACAAGCGGAAAAATACTTGGCAGAGATAGACTGGGACAACTATTGCGATGTTGTGCAAATGAAATAAAACACTTATTGATAGTAGGCAAAATTTCAAACGAATAGCAGGGACGGGCACACGGCCCCCCCCTGCTATTCGTTTAATGTTGTGTGTTATTTCTTTCCTGCGAGATAGGCGCTCAGCAGCACGAGGACGAGAGCCACGGGGATGTCCCACGTCAGGTGGTCCTGCCCAAGGCAAATGGCGGCTATGGCCGTGACGATGGGCTGGAGGTTGGTGTAGACGCTCACCGTGGTTGCCTTGAGGTATCGCGAGGCGAAGGGTATGGCGAAGAAGCCGACCACCGTGGCCAATACCACGATGTATGCCATCTCCAGCACGCCGCTCCATTGCCATGCGCTGCTGTAGAGGGTGGAGTGGGTGAGGTCGCTCCACGAGAATGGCAGTATGGCGATGGAGGAGGCGAGGAAGATCCATTTCATCTGTGTCACTGCAGAATATCTTGCCGACACCTTGCGCGTGATGATGAGATAGACAGCCCAGGTAAGCAAGCTCAGCAGCGCGAAGCCTATGCCGAGCACGTTGTTCTTGCCGGAGCCGCCTTGCCAGTTCATTGCCACCATGAGCATCGCGCCCAAGATGCCGACCGCTATTCCGGCAAACCCTTTCCATGAGCACCGCTCGCCTATGAACAGCGTGGCGCAGAGCATGGTCATGACCGGCGTGAGCGTGAAGATGAGCGACACGTATGTCGGTGTGCTATAGTCTATGGCCCATGCCGTGAAGGTCTGCGACACGAGGAAGCCTATCAAGCCGCCAATCATTATGACGAAGAGGTCTCTTGCCACCACCTTCTCCTTAGGCATGAAGAGCGAGATGCCCCAGAATATCAGAGCCGCGCCAATGCAGCGTGTCGCCATCCATGCCATGGGCGATACCCAGTTGTCGAGCAGGAGCTTGGTGATGGGCACGCCCAAGCCGAAGATGAGGTTGGCGATGAATAAAGCGCTGTGCGCGGCAGCCTTGTTGTTGTTTTCTGTCATTGTATTATTTGAGCGTGAAGCCCTTTTTGAGAGTTAAGTTGTCTGATGCGTTGCCGGCGAGCACGGTGAATGTTCCGGGCTCCGCCTTCCATGAAGACGTGGCCTCGTCGTAGAAGCTGAGCGCGTCTTTGGCTATTGCCATCTCCACGTCTTTTGTTTCGCCAGGCTGCAGGAACACCTTTTTGAAGCCCTTCAGCTCCTTGTATGGTCTGTCCACGCTTGCCTTGTCGTCGTGGATATAGAGCTGCACCACCTCGGCTCCGGCGCGCTTGCCGGTGTTGGTCACGCTGACCGTCACTTTCAGGGTGTCGCTTGGCGTGATGGAGGCGGAAGAGAGGGTGAGGTTGGATAGCTTGAACGTGGTATAGCTCAAGCCATGGCCGAAGGCGAATAGCGGACGGGTCTTGTGGGCGTCTGCCCAGCGGTAGCCCACGTAGATGCCCTCCTTGTAGTCCTCGTCGATGATCTTGTGGCCATCGCGCCATGTGCCTGGATACGTGCCGAGGGCATGCGCGCCCACGTCGTTGAGCGAGGCAGGCCACGTGAACGGCAGTTTGCCCGACGGGTTGGCGTCTCCGCACAGCACGGAGGCGAGAGCCTCGCCAGCCTCAGAACCGATGAACCAGCCTTGCACGATGGCGGGCACCGCGTCTTTCCACGGCATGGCCACGGCATTGCCCGAGATGTTGACAAACACCACGTTCTTGTTTGCCTTGGCGAGAGCTTTTATAAGGTCGTCTTGTGCATAAGGCAAGCCGTATTGCTTGCGGTCGTGTCCCTCGCAGTCTTGGTAGTCGCTCTTGTTCAATCCGCCGAACACCACCACATAGTCGGCACCCTTGGCCTTCTCCACGGCATCGCCGATGAGCTGCTGCCTGGTGCGGCTGTCTTTCAGGTCTTGTCCTGTGGTCACGCCGTTGTAGTTGCCAGTGGTGTCGCCCACGTATCCGCGCTCATATTCCACCTCGGCAATGCCTTTCAGCCTGTCGCGCAAGCCTTGGAGCGGCGAGATCTCGCGCTGCACCTTCAGCGAGGAACTGCCTCCGCCCACGGTCATCATCTTTATGGCGTTTTCGCCAACCACGAGCACCCTCTTCTTGGTGTTGCCGTCGAGTTGCAGCGGCAGCACGTTGCCCTTGTTTTGCAAGAGCACTATTCCGCTCTCGGCTATCTTCTTTGCCGCGTCATAGTGGGCCTCGTTGCAGAGGAATCCGTGGCCACGCTTTGCCATGGAGGTGCGGAAATAGAGGCGCAGCACGCGTCTTACCTTGTCGTTGAGCTCCTTTTCGGTGTATTTGCCGCTGAGGATGCCCTTCTTGTATGCCACGGCGAGATAATAGTTGTCGTAGGCGTTGGACACACCCGCAGTCAGACCGTTGGTCCATGTGCCGAACTCCATGTCTAGCCCGTTTTTCACGGCTTGGTCGGTATCGTGTGTGCCGCCCCAGTCGCTCACCACGACCCCGTCGAAATTCCAGTCGTGTTTCAATATCTTGTTGAGCAAGATGTTGTTGTGGCAGTTGTGCTCGTCCTTGTAGAGGTTATATCCACCCATGAGTCCCCACGTGTGGCCTTTCTCCACGGCAGCTTTGAAGGCAGGCAGGTAAATCTCGTGAAGGGCGCGGTCGGAGACGTTGACGTTGACCTGGAAGCGGTACTCCTCGTCGTTGTTGACGGCGAAATGCTTCACGCATGCCGCCACGCCATTGCTTTGCAATCCCTTGATGTAGGGCACCACCATGGTGGAGGTGAGCCACGGGTCCTCGCCCATGTACTCGAAGTTGCGGCCGTTGAGAGGCGTGCGGTAGATGTTGACTCCGGGGCCGAGTATCATGTGCTTGCCGCGATACAGTGCTTCCTCGCCAAGGCTTCTGCCGTAGAGGCAAGCCAACTCGGGGTTCCATGTGGCTGCCAAGCAAGTGAGCGCGGGGAATGCCACGCACGAGTCGTTGGTCTGGCCTGCTTGCTCCCATTCGTCCCAAAGCACGTCGGGACGCACACCGTGGGGACCGTCGTCGGTCCAGAAGTCGGGGAGTCCGAGGCGTGGCACGCCACGGGCAGAGAACTTGCTTTGCGCGTGAATCACGCCAATCTTCTCGTCGAGCGTCATGCGCGAGAGCGCGTCTTCCACACGTTGCTCTATGTGCTTGCTGTCGTCGAGGTAGACGGGCAATGCCGTCTTGCCGCAACAGCATTGCTTTTGCGCTTGAGCGGCAGGCGCAAATGCTGTCAGCATGAAGGCAAAGGCCATCACAAACTGTTGTTTCATATCAACTTATTTTGGTTTAATTGTATTCCTTGCGGGATATTGCAAAGGTAGCTCATTTTGATGACTTAAACCATTGTGGAAAATAAAAAAAACTCTCCATGCGTAAACTTTTGGTTTATTCGCATGGAGAGAAGTCTATGTGTTTTTATATGTATGGCTATACAGTGCCTGTCTTATTTGACGTAGCCCTCATACTCGGCGTCGGACGCGCAGTCCCACCACACTGGGTAGCTCCAGATGTCGGTGTCCTCGGCGTGCTTGTTGGCTGCCAGGGCTTGTGTCTCGTTGTAGGAGAGCTCGAGCGTTGCGGGCAGGCGATAACGGCGTGGCCAATACTTTGGATCAGTCTTTGAAGTGCCTTTCAGCTTGTCGGTGCCGGTGAAGAGCACGGAGCGATCCATGCCTGGATACACCACGCCGAAGTCCTTGATGTTGCCTGCGCTGTAGTTGAAGCGGCGCATGTCGTTCCAGTTTTCAAGGCTGCAACCCATGGCTACATACTTCTGCAGCATGATGTCGCTCATCGTCAGCTCGGCAGAGTTTTGGCACACGGCATCGCTTGCGAGGTAAGCCGTAATCTGTGCGTCGTCCATAGGCAGCATGTCGGGATTGGTGAAGCCCTGCCCCTTCCAGGCGGTGAGCTTCTTCTGCATGTAGTCGAGGTGAGCCTTGATGCCAGCCTTGTAAGCGGCGAGTGCGCCAGCCTTGTCGCCCTTGCGGAAGAGCACCTCGGCCTTGATGAAGCAAGCCTCGTGGTAGGTCATGATCTCGAAGTCGCTGACGGGGCGTGTCTGGAACGAGCCTGTAGAACCCACGGCTCCTGCGTTGAGCGCGTCATTGGTGCTAAAGTACCAATACACGTCTGTCTCTTCCTTTGTCTGGTTGCCCGTGAGCTTGGAGTTGCTGCGCAGCGAGACGTATGCGGTGTCGCCAGCGTATGCGTAGTTGCTGCTGTTGACGTAGACAGAGCCTGCTTGATAGGTCACGGACACTTTCGTTCCGTCTGTCGTAGTCTTGTGAAGCTTCTGGATGTCGGCAACAAACTTGTCGCGTGCGGTGGCGTCGGCAATGTCATAGGTTATGGTCTTGTCGCTTGCTGCCCATGTGGGAGCCACGATGCTGTTCCATCCCAAAGCCTTCAGACGCTCGCAATCGCCATGACAGTCGACACCCTTGGAGCGTGCCCAGTCGTACGACTGTACCTTGCCGTCAACTATCTTGATGTTGGTCATCACGGCTGGCACGATCTTGGTGTAGCGAGGATCCTCGATGCCAGCGCCACGCATGTTGGTGAGCAGGTCGGTATAGTATTTGGTAATGCGCTGGGTTGTGCCGTAAGCCACGCAGTTCCAGTTGCCGTTGGTCATGATGGGGTCGCCCAGGAGATAGTCGGTAACGTCCTGTCCGCTGTTGTAGCAAGGCATCACGGAGTTGTCGTCTATGCTCTGTGGGCCTTTCGACAGGCAGTCGAGAATCTCGTCTGGTGCGAACTCAGCCTTCTTAGAGAGCTTGAGCAGGTAGCGGGCCTTGAGACCATAAGCCAACTTGAGCCATTTCTGCGTGTCGCCTCCGTTCATGAGGTCACCCTTGGAGAGGGAGGTGGCGGTGCTAGGCTGCGACTTGCTGAGCAGTTCGATGGCCTCGTCGATCTTGGCTATACAGCCGTTGAAGATGGTCTTGCCGTCGTCGTAGGCTGGCACGGGAGAGTTGCCGAGAGCCTCGGTGTATGGCATTTCGCCGTAGAGGTCGAGCATCTGCATGAAGCCGAGTGCGTGGTAGATGTCTGCCACCGCCATGTAGTGGTAGGCGTTCTCGGCCTTAGCCTTGTCGTAGAGGTCGTTGAGGTTGGATGCCGATTCCACGAACCATGTCTGGTATGGCGTAGTAGTGATTCCGTTGGCGAAGTTCCATGTCACGGCGGCTGTGCCTTGAGTGGCGTTGGTGGAGTAGTACGCGCCAGCGATCATTGCAGTGCGGTAGTTGGTGACACCAGCCGAGTACATGTACATGCGCTGGATCCATGGCACGCGGTTGGCCACCTCAGCTGTGGTGTTGTTTGGCTTGTCGGGGTCCACGTTCACGTCGAGGAAGTCGCTGCATGATGTAAGTCCAAGCGTGAGCAGACATCCGGCTGCCATCATATATTTTAAACTCTTCATATATAATCTTGTTTTTGATGTTTAAACTAATGCTTATTCACACGGTGCGGTGTCATCAGAACGTGATGTTCACGCCAAAGGTGAAGGTGCGCACGGAAGGCACGCTGCAGTAGTCGATGCCCGTGGCTCCAGAACCGCCTGTTCCGCCTGCTGTGCAAACCTCAGGATCCATGCCCTTGTAGTTGGTCCATGTGAGCAGGTTCTGGCCGGTGATGTTGGCAGAGAGCCTCTTGATGATGGTGTGGCTGCGCAGGAGGCTTGTGAAGTCGTAGCTCAGCGAGATAGAGCGCAGCTTCAGCCAGTTGACACTCTGTATGAAGTTGTAAGAGTTGTTGGCGTAGTTGCTCCAGTATTTCTGGATCATGGCCTCGCCCGAATAAGTGGTTTTGCCGAAGGTGTAGGTCTTGCCTGCCTCGTAGGTCTGCGTGTAAGCCTCGCCTGTGGTAGCGTTTATGCCGTCCACGGTGACGCTTTGGCGATTGTTTTGCGTGGTGAGCTTGCTCAAGCCGTTGCTAACCATAAACTGCTCTGTGCCGTTGAACACGTCGCCGCCAAGACGGAAGTCGAGCAGGAACGAAAGGGAGAGGTTCTTGTAGGTGAAGGTGTTGTTCCAACCGCCGATGAGCTTGGGCTCACGGTTGCCAACCACGTCGTTTGAGCCGCTGTGCACCTTGTACAATCCTGTTGATGGGTCAACGAGGTATTTGCCACCTTCTATTTCGTTGCCGTCGGCATCGTGTTCGGTCTCGAATCGTGTGCCCACGAGAGCCATGAAGTTGCCGCCGTTAGGCACGGATGCCGACTTCACGGTGCCGAACTGCGCGTCGGTGGGGTAGAACATTCCCACGCCATCGAGGAATTCGCCCAGGCGCCCCTTGTTGTAGGAGAAGTTGAGCGTAGACTCCCATTTGAAGTCCTTGCCGTCGAAAGGCTTGCCAGTGATGCTAACCTCCATACCCTTGTTGATGACGGAGCCGGAGTTGATCGACATTAAGATGTATCCGCCAGCGTTGGAGAGACGAGGCTGTGCTATCTGGTTCTTTGTGGAGCTGTGGTAATATGTCCAGTCAACGCCCAAGCGTCCTTTCAGGAAACGCAGTTCGGCACCAATCTCCCATGCGGTCTGAATCTCAGGCTTCAGGCTGCTGTTACCCTTGGTGTAGACGTTGCCCACGCCTGTGAATCCTGCATAGTTGATGGGTGACGTGAGATATGTCAGAGTGGCATACGGGTCAGCGTCCTTACCGACTTGTGCCCAGCTGGCACGAATTTTGCCAAATGAGAGAATGTCGTTCTTTGGAAGCAACTCGGTGAATACCAAAGCACCGCTCACTGAAGAATAGAAATAAGAACGGTTGTCGAGAGGAAGCGTAGACGACCAGTCGTTACGTCCCGTAAAGGTGAGGTAAGCAAGGCTCTTGTAGGAGGCGCGGGCCTCTCCATAGACACCCACCATACGTTTCTGTGTGGTAGCGTCGGTGAAGAACTTGTTGCTTGTGGCAATGTTTGTAAAGCTAACGGTTCCAGGCGTAACGAAGTCGTAGCCCCAGTGAGTCTGGTTGAGGCGCTCGGTGCCCTCAGCGGTCGTACCAAGCATAAGGCCGAGGTCGAAGTCGCCGAAGGTCTTGTGCAGGTTTGTCATCACGTTGGTTGACCAATACTCATAGCGGTAGTCGCTCTTTGAGAGGCGGCCGTTCTGGTACAGTTCCTTGACCACGGAGCCCGGTGCGATATAAGTGTAGGCATCTGTGGTGTAGTTGTCGTAGCCGAAGCGTGCGGTAACGTCCCACCAGCTGGTTATCTTGAAGTTGGCAGACAAGGCACCCGTGAAACGGTGAGTCTTGTCATACATCTTGTCCTTGTTTATTATCCAGTAAGGGTTCTCCATGTCGTTTGCCAGCTCCCAAATGCCGTCGAAGAGGCGATACTTGGTGCCGTCCTCGTTGAGATAATGCGACATGTTTTCTTGCAGAGGCCAACTGTAGAGAGCTGTCATCGTACCTGTACCGCCACTGCCATACAAACCGCCAGAGGTGAGGGTTTTGTCGGTCTTTGAGAGCGAGTAGGTCATGTTGGCGCTGACGGTCAGCTTGCCAAACTTCTGCTCGCCGTTGAAGCGCACGGTGGTCTTGTTGTAGCCCGTCTTGCGCACGATACCTTGCTGGTCGTAGTTGGAGAGGGAGAGGAAGAAACTCTGGTTCTTGGAGCCGCCCGAGATGCTGACGTTGTTGTCGAGCACCGTGCCCGTGCGGAAGAAACTGCCAATGTTGTCGTACAGCGTCTCCGAGCCATCGTATGCCTTACCCCATGAGTTGTAGGTCTGGTCGTTGAACACGCCGTTGTCGGCATAATATCCACGTCCGAACTGCTTTTGCGCCTCTGGCAGTTTTGTTGCCGACGATGCGCTTATCTTGCCCGAGTAGTCGATCTTCACTGATCCTTCGGCGCCTTTCTTGGTGGTAATGATGATGGCACCATCGGCAGCACGCGAACCGTAGAGGGCTGCTGCGGCAGCACCTTTCAGCACGGAGATGTCGGCGATGTCCTCAGGGTTGATATCCATCACGCGGTTGGAGAACGTAGTGGCGTTGCGCGTCATGCCGTCGGTGCCGGAGTTGCCCACCACGCTTGTTGAGTTGTCGTAGATGATACCGTCTACCACGAAAAGAGGTTGGTTGCTGCGTCCCTCGGCCGTGGAGTTGGCACCACGCATCACGATAGATGCTCCTGCGCCGGCCGCGCCACTGCTCTGGGTGATGTTGAGTCCTGGGACCTTGCCTTGCAATGAGTTAATGACATTGGTGTTCTTGTTCTTCATGAGCTCGTCGGCCTTCATGTCGGTGACGGCATATCCCAATGCCTTGCGCTCCTTTCTGATGCCCATGGCTGTCACCACCACGTCGCTCAACGACTTGGTGTCTTCGGCAAGTGTAATGCTGACGTTTCTTTGTGCACCAACCTTCACCATTCGCTTTTCATAGCCTATGCATGAAATCTCGAGCGTAGAGCCATTTGACACGTCAATGGCAAAACGACCCTCAGTGTCGGTCACGACACCTTTAGTGGTTCCTTTGATTACGATACTTGCGCCAATGATAGGCTCTCCAGCCTGATCAGTTACGGTTCCTCTGACGGTGTTTTTCTGTTGCTCTGCCAACGGTTTAGGGGTTGCGCCCGTTGTTGCTGAAGCATTAGCAGAAAGAGCATTGCCTCCGAGAAACATGGTGGTCAACGCCGTGGCTGCCAAAAATGACTTCGCATTCAGCGTTCTTTTGCAATTGCTTTCACTCATAATGACATAACTTAAAGTGTGTTAGTGACTGTTGGATTGTTTCAAGAAACGTAAATCTTAATCCCTTGTCAATTGCAAAGATAGGTAAAATATCAACTATGGCAAAGTGTTTTTGTCTGCTTTTTTACTTTTTGCTATGTTAAAATTACAATTTATTACTATTTGTGCGAATAAAATGTTAAAAAATGGTCTGGTGTTACCTTAATTGCCGTCGTTTCCACTTTTTGCCATCTTCATCCTGATATTAAGTTGTAAGAGGCTTGGCACGAAGATGAGGAGGGAGCAAACTATCGAAAAGACCACCATTCGCTCGTTGCCATTGAAAATGTCGATGAGGTTTCTGTCGACACATTGTGGCATGAGGTTGACCAAGATATAAGAAATAGTGTTGTTGATCCAATGGAAGACGAAGCCTGGGATGATGGAGCCGGTGCGATAGCACATCCATCCCAGCAGCAGGCCTGTGAGAAAGGCGTGGGTGCCTTGGGCCAAATTGAAGTGGATGATGCCAAAGAGCAGGGCGGATATGGCTATGGCCAGCCAATGTCTGTTTGGCATCATGCTGAGGAGCTTGCGCAGTATGGCACCGCGGAAGACCACCTCTTCGGCAAATGGCGCGAGGATGCCTAAGGCGACATAGCCAATGGGTTTCTTCATGACACCTTCCATCAACTTCATCATCTGCTCGGGCATCTGGAAGTGCATCCACTCTATGAGTTGCTCAGAAGGAATGATGCTGCCAATGGCAATAAGCGCGGACCAAACGATTACATCCCATGGACGCGTCTGCATCCAGGAGTTTGAGACACGTGTCCATTTGCATTTTAGAAAGATGAAGAGTGTGGCCACGCTGCTGAGCGAGGTGGTGGCAATGGTGGCTGTGATGGCAGTGAGGCCAGGGATTTTGACAAACTGGAATATGGCGCCAATGCCTATCTGCAAAAGCAAGAAGACTATAACATACCAAAGAATGTCGAGGCTGCTACGCAAGGTGTTTTTATTGTCTGTCATGGATAAGAATCTTTTTTATTGGTTTCGTTTGTTATCCTTATGGAGTTTCTTCATAATATATTCTTGGTCTTTGCGCAGTTGCTCGGCAAGGCTGTCGGCACTGTCGAACTTGCGGTTGTCCCTCACCCGGCTCACAAACTGCACCTTGACATGCTTGTCGTAGAGGTTGCCGTGGAAGCCAATGATGTTGACCTCCAAGGAGAGTCGTGAGCCTCCGAAGGTGGGGCGGGAACCAATGTCCATCATGGCCGGCAAAAGGTGCGAATGCCCATCCACTGCCGCCCAAACCGCGTATACGCCTTCCTTGGGTATGAGCAGGCCGTTGTCGCCAAGGTCAAGGTTTGCGGTGGGGAAACCAAGTTTCCTGCCTTCCTGGAAGCCCTTCTTTACCTTGCCGGACAACTCGTAAGGCCGGTTGAGACAATGGGTGGCCATCTCCACCTCGCCACCTTCGAGAAAAGAACGGATGAGCGAGGAGCTTACTTTCATGTTGTCGAGAGTGTACGACTTTGCCTGCACAACCTCAATGCCGAGCTCGCGGCCGTAAGCCACGTAGTCGTCGAAACCTTCCGTGCGGTCGTGCCCGAACCGGTTGTCGTATCCAATGACAAGCACCTTGACATTCAAGCGCTCGGCAAGCACCTGCCTCATGAATTCCTTAGCCGTGAGCGAGGCCATCTCCTTGCTGAAGCGCAGCACCGCCACGTTGTCAACACCCGTGAGCGAGACGAGTTGTAGCTTGCGTTCGAGAGTGGTGAGCAGCCGAGGCTGGTAGTCTTGGTTGAGTACCTGCCGTGGATGACGGTCGAAGGTGATGACGAGCGAGGCCAATCCCATTCGTTTCGCCTCTTCCATGACATTGGCGATGAGGAACTGGTGGCCGCGATGCACGCCATCAAAGAATCCGATCGTGGCCACGCAAGACTGCGAGTTGTTGTTTAATGTATAATAACAGTCGTCCAACATTATTTTCTACATCTTTTAATGGCTCGGTACAGTTCGCCGCCTCCGAGAACCAGCACGCCCGTGACCACCGTTATGGTGACCCATTCCATCAGGCTCAATGGGAGCGTGCGGAACATTCTGCCTCCAAAGGTAACGATAAGCCATTGCCCCACAAAAATCAGCACCAGCACGAGCGCGAGGCCGCGGTCGCTCCAAAAATGGCGGAAAGCACTGTGGACACTTCCAAGGCACTTGGCGTTGAGGAGGTTCCAGAACTGCAGCATCACGAAAGTGGTGAAGAACAGCGTCAGCTCATGCACGTCGATGACGCTTCCGGCACCATGTCGCTCACACCAAACGAGGAAGGCGAACATGATGACGAAGAAGATGGTGCCAATGAACAAGATTCCTCTTGCCATCGGCTTGGTTATGATAAACTGCGATGCCTTTCGAGGCTTGTCGCGCATCACCTCGTGGGAAGGTGGAAGCGAGGCGAGGGCGAGGGCGGCAAAGGTGTCCATTATGAGGTTGACCCATAGGATCTGTGTCACGGTGAGCGGCATTTCCGTGCCTATCACCGAACCTCCGAGCACGAGCAGCAAAGCCGACAGGTTGACCACGAGCTGGAAGAAGAGGAATCGCTGGATGTTCTTGTAAAGGGAGCGTCCCCACATCACAGCGGCGGCGATGGAGCTGAACGAGTCGTCAAGGAGTGTTATGTCGGATGCTTGCTTAGCCACCGAGGTGCCGGAGCCGAGCGACAGGCCGACGTGTGCGTAGTTGAGAGCCGGAGCGTCGTTGGTGCCGTCGCCCGTCACCGCTACCACCTCGCCGTGTTTCTGCAACATCTCCACGAGTCGCTGCTTGTCGTCGGGGCGCGCCCTGCTCATCACGCGTATGTTCTCGCAAAGCTTATAGGCTTCCTCGTCGGAGAGTGCCGCCCATTCCGGTCCGGTGATGGCCTCGCCTTCGTTGACACCAATCTGCCTTGCTATCTCAAGGGCGGTAGCCGTGGTGTCGCCCGTTACTATCTTCACGCGTATTCCTGCCGTGCGACACTCTTCCACGGCCTTTGGCACATCGTCGCGCACTGGGTCGCAGATGGCGCAAACGCCTTGAAGCGACAGGTCTGAGACATTGCCCTCCAAAAGCTCGTTGGTGAGGTCGCCTTCTCCATAGGCGAAAGCCAACGTGCGCATTGCTTGTTGCTGGTAGTGAAGGAGTTTCTTTTCGTATGTCTCGCGCTCGGCAGTGTCGCAACCACACATGTTGATCAAAATCTCCGGCGCGCCTTTCACGAATGTCAAGGTCTTGCCGTTGACAGTTGCCACTGTCGCCATAAACTTTTTCTCGGTAGAGAATGGTATCTGGTTTACGATCGTGCATGTGGAGCGCATCGCGTTATAATCGTGGCCTTGGTCCTTGAGCCAAAGCAGCAATGCGCCTTCCGTTGGATTGCCCACCACCTTGTCTCCATCGAGCTCGGCGGTCGAGTTGATTGCCATGGCGGTGTCGAGCAGGTTGGTCGTCGCGTCAGCATTGTCTGCCGACGACTTGAAAATCTCGCTCACCCGCATCTTGTTTTGCGTCAGCGTGCCAGTCTTGTCGGTGCATATTATGGTCACTGCCCCCATTGTCTCAGAGGCTTGCAATTTGCGCACGAGGTTGTTGCTCTTGAGCATGCGTCGCATGTTCAGGGCCAAGGCTAGGTTCACGGCCATGGGCAATCCTTCGGGCACAGCCATGACGATGAGCGTGACCGCCATCATGAAGTAGTTGAGCACGGTTTGTGCCATGCCGAGATAGTTGGTGGTGTGCCAAAGGTCGTTGGTGAGGATGTCGTGAACAAGGAAGATAACGAAAGCCGCGACAGACACAAATGAGCCAATCTTGGATATCAGCTTGGCAAGTTTCGTGAGCTGGATGTTGAGCGGTGTCTTGGTGTTGGTTGCCTCTGTGGCTTTTTGTGCCACTTTCTCTATCTCCGTCATGGCCCCAACATTCTCCACCACTGCCTCGCCGTGGCCGTTCATGACCATTGTTGAGCGCAGGATGATGTTTGGTGGATAGGTGGTTGCGTGGTTGCCGTCACTGTCGACGCTCTTTGTCGTAAGTGTCTCGCCAGTGAGTGTCGACTCGTCTATTTGCAGGTTGGTGGCAGCGATGAGGCGCGCGTCGGCTGGCACCTCGTCGCCAGGTTCTACTATTATTATGTCGCCCACTACAACCTCGCGTCGCGGAATCTCTGTCACCTTGCCTTCTCGCCGTACTTTCACGGGCTGGTCGTCGTTCATGGCGGTGAGCACGTTGAACTTCTTCGCCGCGTCGAGCTCGAAATAAAATCCAACTGTCGTTGCGAGGAATATGGCGAGGAATATGCCGATGGTCTCCATGAAGTCGTGGTTGACAAACGCCAAGCCGAAAGACACTGCCGCGGCAACAAGGAGAATCTGGATTATGGGGTCGTTGTATTTCTCAATGTAGAGTTTCCAAATGGAGGTTTTCTTTGGCGGTGTGAGCACGTTCTCGCCATATTTGGCGCGTGAGGCTACTACTTGCTCGCTGCTAAGTCCGTCGTGGTTGATTTCTTTTGTCATGTTTCTGTATAATAACTACTATATAATATTATGTATAAGAGACAGGTACAAAGTTACATAAATTTAATGCAATACATGGATGGCATCCATAAATTTCATGGTCTTTGAAAGAATAATAAGTTTTTTCGATATTTATTAAGAATGGCGTATAACTTCTTGGCAGCTGGCACCTGATGGCGATGCCAGCCATGCTTAGTGGTTGCTTTATGCTAGGAAGGCTTACGCCATCAGGTGGTAGGTTCCGCCGGCGTAAGCCTTTACCACGCCTTTCATCTCCAGTTGGAAGAGTAGGGCGGTGAGAGCTCCGGCGTTGATGCCCGTCTTCACTGATATCATGTCTTGGCGCAGGTCGTTGGCGCGTTGTAGCAAGCCCACGACCTTTTGCTCGTCCTCGGTCAGGTCGGGGAACAACAACCTTTCAATTCCTTTGCTTCTCGCCTTTTCCAACGTAGCCTCGTTCTCCCATCCCATGTCGTGCACGAAATCCTCGGCAGATGTGATGAGGCCTGCTCCGCAACCGCGGATGAGGTTGTTGCAGCCCTCGCTGTAGGGCGCGCCCACGGGACCCGGGAAGGCGAATACATCGCGGTTGTATTCCTTGGCAATGCGCGTGGTTATCAGTCCGCCGCCTTTTCGCGCGCTCTCCACGAGTATGGTCGCGTCGCATAGTCCGGCGGTTATGCGGTTTCGCCTCACGAAGTTGAGCTTGTCGGGCTTCGTGTGCGTCATGTATTCTGTCACGAGCCCGCCTTGGTTCACTATGCGGTTGGCATCGTCGCGGTGCGTGGTAGGATATAGTGTGTCGAGGCCGTGGGCAAGCACAGCCACGGTCTTCATGCCGTTGCCCAATGCTTCGCGATGTGCGTGGATGTCCACTCCATAGGCGAGTCCGCTCACAACGATGGCATCGGGCACCAAGGCATACAAGTCTCTGACGAAAGCCCTTATCAGGTCTTCGCCGTAGCGTGTGCAGTGGCGTGTCCCCACTATATTTATTATATGGCGTGCGTTGAGGTTGGCGTTGCCTTTGTAGAAAAGCATCAGCGGCGCGTCGGGGGCTTCCTTCAGCCTGCGTGGATATTCGTCGTCGTTAAGGCACAACGCCGTCACCCCGTGGTCTTCGTCCCAAGCCAGTTCCTCTTCGGCGCGGTCGCGGATGTATGACGTGTCGCAGAGGTCGTTGACAACGCGCGTTGGAAGCCCGGGAAACATAGAGGCGAGCTCTTTCCCGTGTTCTATTATGGCGGTGGCGGAGCCCAACTTCCGATATAGCTCAACCATGGTGTTGAGGTGGAAGTAGCTGAGCCGTGTGAGTATGGCGGTGTTGAGCCTTTCTTCCCTATTCTGCATTTTCCTTGTCAAACTTCTCTATTACGGGCAGGAAGGCGTTGTCGTAGTCTTCGCTGTTGCCGAGTCTGCCGTTGATGAGCATCACCAGCTCCACGTCGCCATGGAAGCATAGTCTGTTGTCGACTTCACGGTAGATGTCGTGGCTGAAGATGTAGCGCAGCCCTTCCTTTCGCACGTTGACGCACGACAGCATGACATCGTCGCAGCGGAGTGGGGCCTTGAACTTAAGGTTCATCCTTGCCACCACGGGGTCTACGTGTTTTTCCTCGTGCAGCTTGGCATAGCTGATGCCCAGGCTGTTGATGAAACGGTGGCGCGTGTGTTCGGTGTAGTGCAGGTAGTTGGCGTTGTTTACAATGCCCTCGATGTCGCACTCATAGTCGCGCACTTCCATGCGGGTGGTGAATAAGTATTTTTTCATGGCGATTATTGTGATTCTTATAGACTTTATAGACTATGATAGACTATGATAGACTATGATAGACTATGATAGACTATGATAGACTCTTGCAGTCTATTTTGTCTATCTCATCTATCTCATCTATCTCGTCTATCTCATCTATCATGTCTGTCCGTGTTTATCGTCTTTCTTGTTTATTATTTCGCTTAGTCTTTCTATCTCCTCTTTCTGGCTGTAATAAGCTTTCAAGGCGCGCTGCTTCAAATCTTCATACCTTGCTTTCCATGCATTGACTGCTGCAAGTAGCTTGGCATTTTCGGCTTTAAGCCTATCGTTCTCCGTCTCCAGGCTTTTCATCTTGGCATCCTGCTCTTTTCTGTAGCCTGTGCGTGCCGCATACATACGCTCCTTGATGCCACCCTCTGTCACAAAGTCGTTTTGCAGCTTTTTGAGATAAGAGTTGAGCATGGCATCGAGTTGGTAACAGAGGGTGAGGCAGGTGTTTGCAAATACCTCCGCCGACCATTTCTCTGCAAAAGGCAGGTAATCATTGGGATCGTTGTGGCTTCTCGTATATTCCAGCAGACTGTTGTAGCGTTGAGGGTCGCCGTCTTTCCATATTGTGTACCTGTGGTTGTGCAGGAAATCCTTGTAGTCTTCGAGCAGTTCCCTGATACTTCCACGCGCTACGTTGACCAGTTTGAGCTCCATTTCGGATGACGACTTGCCGTCCTCGGAGCCTTCCACGATGTTTTGTTTGCCCGACCGTGCCGCTTGCACCATTTGGTCTACCGTGCGGTCTCCGCTGATGGGCAGGAAGCGATGGCAGAACATGAACGTTAGCTGGTATATGGCGTCCGACTTATGGTAAAGGCGGAGTCTGCTCCAGTCGTTGCCTTGACGTAGCACATTGGACGTGTCTTTCTCCGTGATTGATGTCATCTCCTCATGTTTTATCCGTCCATGCCGTCAGGCAGTCTTTTCCCTTTCAGGTATTCATATCCGAAGCGGCAGCGAAGGCAGTCGCGACGGTCGCAGTACACGTTTTTCAGTTGTATCAGAGCCTGGCTGTCGCCCGCGTTGTCAACCGTCAGCCCCACGTCTTTCCAAGTACGGGTGATGTGGTTGTCCTCGGCTTTCAGTTGTTCGAGGAAGTTGAAGGCTCGGTCCACGAGCGAGTCTTCTTGCTTGTGTCTGCCATAGGCGAAGAGCATTGGCACCACGGTGTTTATCAACAACAGGTTGAGCGACGCCTCAGAGAGGTGCTTGCGGTTTGGCTTGCTCTCGCGCCCGAAGGCATAGTGGTTTTGCCAATACTCCGTTGCTTCCGTCATGAGCACCTCTTTTGCCGCCTTCACGTCTTTGCAGTCGATGATTCTCGATAGGCTCGCCTTGCGATGGTAGTAGAGGTTGGCGAGTTGCGATATTCTTATGTGCGGGAAGTTTTGCGGTCGCAGCCGCAGAAAACGCCACAGGTGGAAGTCGATTGGCGTGAGGGAGTATTTGTGTGCCAGGTATTTGTATTCCCTGCTCAGCCTGAACAAGTATTCGTCGGCGAGAGCGTCGTCGCGGTATCTCTCCGGCACCGACATTGGGTCGAGCAGTCCGGCTTGCCCCATGAAGATGGCCTCTATCTGGAAGATGTTGTCGCCGTGGTGAGCCACGTCGTTGAGCGGCACGTTGAGCGCCCATTGCTCCATGGCCTCGGCGTTGATGCCGAACCCGTAGTTTCGCGCCATGGTGACGAAGTATGCCGCCTCCCACGACCCTTGGCATTGCTTGGCTCGCCGCTTTATGTCGTCGGTCTTCCGCTCCAGCCGTTCCGTCTCCAGCGCGCTCATCCACGAGTGCTTCATCAGCAGGCTAAGCGAGGGTATTATCTTGTAGCATGGTGGATAGTTGTCGGTCTTCAGCAGTTCCTCATAGTTTTCCCTCACATATTCCGGCACACTGAGCTCCATCTGCGGTGGCTTCGAGCCGTCTCCCGTCACGGCTTGCGCGTCGGCGTTGCCCACCACGTGCAGCACCACATTATTATATTGCGCGTCTTTTTCGTGCCCATGCGTGAACCAGTCGCTTGCCTTGTCGTGTATCTCCACGTTGCCAACCCACATCTGCCCGTTTATCCTCACCTTGGCGTTGAAGAAGTCGGGTCCCGCGTTGCCGTTGTGCAAGCCAGGGTCAACGACCTCCACCGCCGCGCCCTCCGTCGTGCGTAGTCCGTCGATGGGGAAGAGCCTGTGCTTCCAGCAATAGTGCAAGAGCTGTTCCATGTGGTGTCAAGTTATATAGGTTAATTCCCTATTTTCCCTTCGAGAACGTCAGTAGCCAATGCATGTCTAATTTGACCATGGCTATCTGAATAGACAATAGATTCGTTACGCGAGGCCTTGTCTTGGAGCATTTCATTTTCTGCTAAAGCAAGACCTTCGTCTAATCTTTTAATATACTCTTCTACCTCTTTATTTGACATAATTCTTAATCTTATTGAACTTGTTTATATTGTTGACAACTGATTTTATGTTTTTGCCGCCGAAGGCTATTCTCTCACGTTTGTATTGGCTGTTGTCGTAGATAGTCCAAATGTCTACTTCATCCATAAACAAGTTGAATAGGTTATTAATGCCCTTGGAATATCTCCTAAATATGACATCTCTTGGAATATCATGTCCGCCTTTATTGACGCGTTCGGCAACTCTGTTTACGGCTAATTCTGGTGACTCAAGCCAGAAATAGATTATGTTGACAATATATCCACGTTTATGCGCATCCTTAACGAGGTTTATATATGAGCGTGTTGCCAAAGTCGTTTCTATGGAGAAAGAGTCCTCCTTGCCAAGCAAGTATTTTATTCTTTCTAACATGAGTCTTCCGGCTTCGATGGCAACACCTTCAGGGTTGAATGGTGATAAACCTTTTGCAATCTCGTCAGCGTTAACAAATTCTTTTACCAAAAAGCTCTTTGGTAAAATCGTCATGGATGCAGTGGTCTTACCTGCTCCATTGCAACCTGCTATTATATATAAATGTTTGGCCATAATAATTAAGTGGCTAAAGCACGGCGGCATACCGTCGGATGTGTTCCAAACGGTTCATGAAAGACTTGTCGGCTTTTGCTTTTTGCATATTGTAGTCAGCTTGCAAGCGGAGCCAGATGCCAGCGTCGATGCCAAGCACAGCTTCGAGCAACAACGCGTATTCTGTGGTTACAGGCCGCTTACCATTGAGAATCTCATTGAAAACAGTGTATGACACCCCCATCTTTTCTGCAAGTTCTTTTTGAGTTATGCCACGAGCCTCAATCTCTTCTTTTATCATCTCGCCTGGGTGAATCAAGAGCGATGATGTCATGTTGTTTGCGTATTTTATGTTGCTCATCATATTATCTTTTATAGTGATTAGACAAATCTAAAACGTTACATATAGTTATAAGGGTATTTTCTTGTTCTTTGCTGACAGTGAATTCAACTCTATACTGGTCATTGGCTTTGATAGAAAACCTGCCGTCTTTGTCACCATGCAGAGCTTCAAAATGTAAAGACTTGATAGGAAACAAATCTTCAATCCTTGAAGCCATAATCAAGTATTTTATGGCTTTTTGATAGCCTCGCACAATTTGTGGTTGATAACGGTGTTTTTTGTCATCAGCCTTTCCTATTGTATATAGGTCTTCAAGATATTTCTTATCAAATGTAACAAGCACGGCTTTTACTATTAACTTATGTGGCAAAGTTAAGCATAAGATTTGATATTCGCAAATAATCGAATGTGTTTTCCAAGCTTATATCGATTCATGGCAATGCTTATCAATGGTATTATATTGCAGGGGCGGGCCCTGTGCCCGTCCGCACCCCGGATGGCATCATCATGCCGTGACATGCGCATTCGCCATTCATGTCGCAAGCATGCGTTTTCTCCATTCGGGTTGCGGACGGGCACAGGGCCCGCCCCTGCACGTCGTTTGTGGTTTACTTCACCACCTTCTTCACCACTTTGTTGCCTCGCTTCTCTATCACCACCTGGCCGGGCTTAGCCTCGCTGATGCGCTGGCCGGAGAGGTTATAAAGCTCGACCTTCTCGTTGTCGTTGTCAACAGGCAGGTTGGATATGCCGGTCGTGGCAGCCATTCCACCGGCGAAAGTTGCCTTCCAATCTCCATATTTAGGGATGTTGTGAATGGTAATGTCCGCATAGAACTTGTCACCAATAATCTTGCCGTTAAGATCTACTGTGACAGATACAGATATAATAACTACTTTTACTTTTACTTCCTGTCCTGTTGTGCTCAACTCTGTGTTTCCCCATTCGTCGTCTGTGCCTTCTACGTCTTTAAGGGTTATGGTGCCCACGTTAAAGCCTTCGTACGAGAAATTTTTCAGCTCAATCTTATATTTGCCGTTTGTTTGCTTGTTCACGGAGACGGTCTTTTGCCCTTGGCTCTTACCGTCGATTATGAGCTCGTCGGTGTAGTCCTTTGCGAAGCAGCTGACAGCCATGAGAACCAGCGTGAAAAGTGTAAAAAGTTTCTTCATGATTATTCCTTTCTTGTTATTGCAATGTGTTTCTTTTGATGTCTTAGAACCTGTAGCCGAAGCCGGCGTTGAGGTAAATGGGGTGCATGGTGAATGTCACGGTCTTGAAGTTCGACTTGAAGATGTTGTTGAACGCATAAGTCACGTCAGCAAACAGCGAAAAGTGCTTGTAGGCGTTCCACGAGAATCCGGCTTGCGCGCCCCAGTTGATGGGGTGCAGGTTGTCGTCGAAGTTGTAATCTGCCGAGCTGCCGTTGTTGAAAGTCACCTTCTCGCCTGTAGGCGTGTCGTTGCGCAGATAGCCGTCGCTCACGTAGCCGTTGAACTTGTTGTTCCAGCAATAAGAGACAAACAGTCCGCCTCTCACCTTCCAGCGTGGGCTCACGCGGAAGTTGGCTGTGACGGGCAAAGTGAGGTTGGTGCTTTCATAGTTGGTCTTGTTGTAGCCCGTGAAATATCCGCTTACGCGGTCACCGTTTTGTATCACCTCCGTCTTGTAGTTTTTCACGGTGGCACCTGTCGCCATGCGCTTGGCCTCGAGCCTTAATCCCGAGCCCACGCCCCATCTGCCGAACCATTTTGTCACCGCACATTCTATCGTGCCGTTGAACTTTGGCTCGAAACTGTCGATATGGCGAATCTCGCGTGGCAGGCCGAGTGGCGTAGCGCCACCAACGTTGACACCAGCCCTCAGCTCAAGCTCCCATCCTTTCTTGTTCATCTGCTTGAGGTTGTCGTCGCGTTCGCCAATGTTTTCCTGGGCAGTGGCCGAGATGGAGAAAGCCACGAGCAGGAATAGTAATATCTTGCTTTTCATGTTATTCTGCTTCGTAGTTGATGTGGAATTCGTCTATATACAGCGTGCTGCCCACGGCACCTACAAACTTGCCGCCGTCCTTGCTCGACGAGGCAACGATGGTGAAACTGTATCTGCCGGCAATCATCTTGTCCATGTCGAAGGTCTTGCCGTTCATGGGCTCAAAAGGTATGGTGAACTCTGTCCACTCGTCGGTCTCCTTGCGGTTGGTCAGCTCCGCCTTGAGCACGATGTTGGGGCTTGACAGCGAGTTGAGCTTCGTGTCGGTGCCGTCGAGCCAAGGCACGTCTTTCGTCACCTCAAACACCACGGCATAGAGCGCAAAGTCGTCTTTGGCTCCGCTTACCACCTTCGAGTTTTCGTCGGTCACCGTCGGTCCTGCCTTATACTTGTAGTATCCCGTCAAGGATACCGGCTTGGTGTTGAAGAACGGGATTCCGAAATGGGTAGATGATGCCATGTCGCCCATGTTCACGGAGAAAGAGCCAAGGAAGATATTGCCAGCCGCTATAGGCGCGCCAAACATCGCTCCCAAGGAGCCGGTGCTTATCGTGGTCAGCTTGGCGCATTTGTTGCTCTTGCCGTTGTCGGCTTGGCTCGTGGGATAGTCGGAAGGGGAGGGATTCGACGATGCGAGCGTGATCATGGCGCCTGGGTTTCCTGTGCCCCAGTCCACTTGCTGTCCGCCATTCTTCTCGTATAAAATATGGAACAAAGGCTCGTTGTTGTACGTGTAATAGCGCACATCGTCGAAGTGGAAATCAGACGGCGTGGAATTGAATGCTATAACCCTCACGGTGTAAGTTTTCTTCCAAGCCCCGTCTTGTGATATCACCGTGTACTCCTGTGGTATAGCCTGGTTAATGGAGTCGGGCATCATGTCATCCTCAGTGGTCTTTTGCGGGTTTGGCACACGGGTGAAAAACTTGCGTTTCGTGCCGCTTGCCGGCTCAATGGTAGCGCCTTCGGTAAGCGTGAACTCCGGCGCGAGAATGCTGTCGCTCGTGTTGATGTAGAGCGTCACCTCGTTGTTCGTGATGTTTGGGTCACGAAGCAACAAGTCGTCATTGCCGAGTTTCACTCCCGTGATGTCGGCTTCGCTGTTAAGCGCTTCTTCCTTGATGCATGAGGAGAGCGAGGCTGTCATCGCGACAGACAATAGCAGGAGGCTTCCCCACGTCTTTAGGGTCTTGTGCATAATAGTTCGTTATCTTGATTAATCTTCTATCTGATTGTAAATCCGTATACTACGCATGCGGATGAGTCCGTGCGAATTCGGGTGTAAAGTTACGGCTTTTTCTCGGATTAAACACTTTTTTAGAAATCAAAAATCGTTAATTCGCGCAAAACGCTTGCATTCCGCGAAGATTTATAATAATTTATGCAACGCAAAAAGCCCTTTTCGCAATAAAATAGCTAATTTTGCACGACACATTATATAATGTAAGCATATAATATAAAAATATAACATCACCGTAAGATTATGAAGATAGCATTGATAGGCTATGGCAAGATGGGTCATATGATAGAGCAGATTGCCCTTGAGCGTGGCCACGAGATAGTGTGCAAGATAGACATCGACAACGCCGACGACTTCGACAGCCCGGCTTTCTCTTCTGCCGACGTGGCGATAGAGTTCACCAACCCCACTGCCGCTTATGCCAACTACCTCAAGGCGTTCAGCCACAACGTGAAGGTCGTCTCCGGCTCCACGGGTTGGATGAAAGACCACAAGGCCGATGTCGAGGCCCTCTGCAAGGACGGCAAGCAGACGCTGTTCTGGGCAAGCAATTTCTCGGTGGGCGTGGCCATCTTCCAGGCTGTCAACAACAAGCTGGCTGAGATCATGAACGGTTTCGCGCAGTATGACGTCACCGAGACCGAGACCCACCATATCCACAAGCTCGACGCACCCTCCGGCACCGCCATCACCCTTGCCGAGGACATCGTGGAGCGCCTCGACCGCAAGAGCTCCTGGAAGCTCGGCACCACCACGTGGGACGACGGCCGCGTGGAAGGCTCCGAAGATCACAACGCCGACGAACTGCTCGTCAACAGCGTGCGCCACGACGAGGTGCCCGGCATCCACAGCATTCGCTACGACTCCGAGGCCGACGAGATAACCATCACCCACAACGCACACTCGCGCAAGGGCTTCGCCCTCGGTGCCGTGCTCGCCGCCGAATACACCAAGGACCACTCTGGCCTGCTCACCACATCAGACCTCTTCAAGTTCTAAGGCACCGCATACGGTTGGTGAACCAACGCGTATTATGGTGATGCTTGCAGGGGCGGGCCCTGTGCCCGTCCGCACCCCGAATGGCGGAATGAATGTCCGCACCCCGAATGGCGGAATGAATGTCCGCACCCAGAATGGCGGAAACGTCCGCGCGGTGAAACCATATACATGCGAATGGTGTTACAATGCCATTGCGGACGGGCACAGGGCCCGCCCCTGCACGTCATACCGTGACCATGATTGATTAAAACAAACAAAGCAATATAATGATTGACAAGGAGAAAGCTTCTCTTAACATGAAGAAGCAATGGACGAAGTTTGGCTGCGCCTTCTTCTTCTACGTGCTGTTTATTATATGGATGTCGCCACGCACGCTTACGGGATGGATCCTCACGCTGCTCGGTGCGCTCTTCATCTTCGACTGCTACGTGTCGAAGAAGGTGAGATGGCAGTGGTGGAAAGAAGCCGAGGGTCCCGTGAAGTTTATCATGAGCTGGGTCGACGCCCTCGTGTTCGCCCTCGTGGCGGTGTATTTCATCAACCTCTTCCTCTTCCAAAACTATGTCATCCCGTCTTCCTCCCTGGAGAAGAGCCTCCTCACGGGCGACTACCTCTTCGTGTCGAAGGTGAGCTATGGTCCGCGCATACCGCAGACGCCGCTCACGATGCCTCTCACCCAGCACACCTTGCCCGTAGTCAACACCAAGAGCTACGTGGAGTGGCCACAGTGGGACTATCGCCGGCTGAAAGGCTTGGGCAAGGTGAACCTCAACGACATAGTGGTGTTCAACTATCCTTGCGGCGACACCATCGTCACCGAGGAGCGCTATCAGGGCCCCGACTTCTATGGCGACCTCGTCTATCCGCTTGGCATGCAGATATACAAGGAGAACAGCGCCAACCCCGTTGACCCTGCCACGCTGGGCAAGCAGCAGCAGCTCGACTTCTTCTCAATGGTCTATGACCTCGGTCACGACTATATCGCCAATAACCCCAACGAGTTCGGCTCCATAGACCACCGACCCACCGACCGCCGCGAGAACTATGTAAAGCGTTGCGTGGGACTGCCCGGGCAGACGCTGCAGATCAAGAACCGCATAGTGTATCTCGACGGCAAGCCAAACAAGGAGCCCGACAACGTGCAGTACACCTACTATGTGAAGCTCGCCACCGACCACCTGCCCGACGAAGTGCTCAAGGATCTGTGCATCTCCATGGAAGACCTCACCACGCTCAACCAGATGGGCTACATGCCGCTGACCAAGCGCGCCGTGGAGTTTCTCTCAAAGCGCAAGGACCTCGTGAAGAGCATCAAGATCAACGCCGATGCCGCACCGTCGATAAGCCTCTATCCGCACAACGTGGTGACGGGATGGACGGTAGACAACTACGGCCCCATCTGGATTCCGAAGAAGGGTGCCACCGTGAAGCTCAACATGAACAACATTGCCCTCTACGAGAGGCCGATAAGCGTGTATGAGCACAACGACCTCAAGGTGGAAAACAACCGCATCTACATCAATGGCAAGCTCGCCACGAGCTATACCTTCAAGATGGACTACTACTGGATGATGGGCGACAACCGCCACAACTCCGAGGACTCGCGCTATTGGGGCTTCGTGCCCGAGGACCACGTCGTGGGCAAGCCAATCTTCGTCTGGTGGAGTTCCGACCCCGACCGCAAGGGCTTCTCCGGCGTGAGGTGGAACCGCCTGTTCAAGTTTGTTGACAACATAAAATAAAGTAACGCGTAATCTTATAGACGGCAGGTTTTGGCACGGCAATTTCTGAAATTCATCATCGCTCTGGCTATAGCCATGACGCTCGTCGTGGTTGTCCGCGTGTTTGCCATCACCATCTACACCGTGCCCGCTCCCTTGGGCCAAAGGCTCAGGACGGGCGACAAGGTGGTGGTAAACAAGCTTGCCCGCGACCGTGCCCTGCAGCGTGGAGAGCTCATCGTGTTCACCGTCAGCGGCGATGCGCCCAAGGCGTCGCTCATAGGCCCGCCACAGGAACTGGGCGAGGTGGTCAACCTCCCCGGCGACACCATTGCCGTAGACAGTCGTCGATACGTCATCCCCTTTAAGTGCTGCGACCGCTGCCCGTGCCGCGATTGTTTTCTCTGCCTTGTGGAGACCGGACATGGCAAGCGGCTCGTGCATAGACATCAGATAGTGGGCAAGGCCGCCCGCCTTTTCAAATGAACAACCTTCTCTCTTCCACATATTTCGGTCCCGTGCAATGGTATCAGAAGCTCGCCCATGGCGGAGTCTCCATCATTGAGCGTCACGACCATTTCATCAAGCAAACCTTCCGCAACCGGTGCGTCATAGCCACCACGCAGGGGCAGCAAGCCCTCACCGTGCCCGTGGAGAGTCCGCAGGGGGTCAGGATAGACAAGACGGAGATGAAAGACGTGCGCATATCCGACCATGGTGCGTGGCGTCACCTCCACTGGCAGGCGTTGCAGTCGGCTTATGGCGAGAGCCCTTTCTTCGAGTATTATGTGGACGACATCTTGCCCTTCTTCGAGAAGAAATGGGAGTTTCTCTTCGATTTCAACCTCGACATCACTTATAAGATGTGTGAGCTGCTCGACATTGAGCCGCATATTGAGCTGACGGAGGAATATCTGGATGTGTCCGATTATGGTTCCAACGTTTCTGAATGCGGTACCC
>CAVBBO010000069.1:0-14038 GCA_963593695.1 Escherichia coli
GTCTGGAGCTTGATGGTCTTTTCTTCCTGCACCGCCACGGGCACGTTGGGTTGCATGTTTTGCATGTAAGCAATGTTGGTAGCGCTCTTGCACGATGCAAGGAGCACCACGACAAGCAAGAACAAGAGATGCCTAAAAGAAAAATGTCTGTAATTCATTTTGGTTAATGTGTATGATTACTTGAAGTCGTATTGACTGTTTGATGGGGTAGAGGATATTCAATTCGTTGGGGCTGGTTTGCGAAGCCACGGGTCAGAGCAGGCGGATGAACTCCGGCTCCACCTCGATGGCGGCGACAATGATGTTGGGGATGGAGATGAGAAGGCGGCGTTTCTTGGAGCCGCGGCATTTGAGCAGCTTGCCCTCGTAGCCATCTAGCTTGCCGCCGACGATGGCCACCTGCCGACCTATCATCTCGGACGTTATCTCCTCGGGGGAGAAATATTGTGGCGACTCAACTGTCTGCACCGCCTTGATGAAGCGATCCATGTCCCTGTCGCTCACGAGCATAGGCTGGCGATATTGTCCGCCGCGCACATATCGATATTGCAGGGTGGGGACACGCAGGAGGATGGCGTCTATCTCCTCCGTGGTGGAATGGACAAAGATGAGGTCACGGATATAAGGCAACTCCTCGCGGTGCTTCACGCCCCTGCGCATGACCACGCAGCATCGCATAGGCGTGTATGTCTCCACTCCCATCGCTGGCAGTTCCCTGAAAGCGGGTGTCAGGGAGTTGGGGCGCTTCAAGTCGCGCATCACAAACCATTGTTTAAGAGACGTCATTATGAGTTTTCCTTAATGCTGCGCAACCTGTTTTTCTTAATGCTACGCTAACAACAACGCATATCTTCTATTCCTGCTCAAATGCGTAAAAGACGGCATATTAAGCAGTTATATGTACTATCGCTGTAAGTTCCAAGACTTAACCTATTGTTAAGACGCATGTTTTGTCGACATTAGGACAGTGACATCATGCATGAAATGAACGCTTTCCCTCTTAGCCGAAATGTTATTATCTTTGCAAAGGTAGTATTTTTAGGCGAAATTAACCGTTCATTTGCTATTTTTTTTACCAACAATGCCCATATTTTATTACGTTTTTCATAGAGTTTTGCTTCGGTTTTTGTCTCGGTTTGGCATTACAGAAAAAAGGCATTGGCTTGCCAATGCAAAGCCAATGCCTTTCCAATGCAATGCCGTCGTCATTCCAATGGAATGCCGATGACATTTCAGTGCAATGCCGAAACGCCCAAAGTTTCGTTATTATTCGCGGTTTTAGACCACACGGATTCAAAAGATTTTAAAGATGTCGGCTTCGCCGATTACGTGTACCGATGGTTGTTATCCAGCAGCTATCACTGCGTAGCCGCTTGCGGCGTAGCTATCTTTTTAATCTTTTTGATCCGTGTGAATGAAAAAATAATAAAGAGCCCCACACGGATTCAAAAGATTTTAAAGATGTCGGTTTCGCCTATTTCAGGAGGTCGGGCCTCAACCTCTTGGTACGCTCAAGCGCTTGATCCATCTCCCATTGCTTAATCTTTGCCTCGTTGCCCGAGAGCAGTATGTCGGGCACTTTCCATCCCTTGTAGTCGGCTGGACGAGTGTAGATGGGAGCGGCAAGCAAATCGTCCTGGAAACAGTCGGACAGGGCACTTTGTTCATCGCTTATCGCACCAGGCACGAGTCTGACCACGGCATCGGCTATCACCGCGGCAGCCAGTTCGCCACCCGTGAGCACAAAGTCGCCAACGCTGATCTCGCGTGTGATGAGGTGGTCGCGCACGCGCTGGTCAATGCCCTTGTAGTGGCCGCAGAGGATGATCAGATTCTCTTGGAGGCTCATGTCGTTGGCTATCTTCTGGTCGAAACGCTCACCATCCGGCGACACGTAGATGACGTCGTCGTAGTCGCGCTCTTTTTTCAGTGCGGATATGGCGTTGTCGATAGGCTCGCACTGCATTACCATTCCGGCGAAGCCACCATAAGGATAGTCGTCAACGCGCCGCCATTTGTCTTTGGTGTAGTCGCGCAGGTTGTGCAGGTGAATCTCCGCGAGACCTTTCTTCTGTGCACGCGCGAGAATGCTCTCGTTGATGAATCCCTCAATCATTTCGGGCAGGACGGTAATTATGTCTATTCTCATGTTGTCTTGTTTGTGGTTTATGCCTTTTGTGTAAATCTGTTTATGAAGTCATCCTCTGATATGATAGGGATGCCCAACTGGTTGGCTTTCTTGTTTTTCGAGCTCGTGGAGTTAACGTCGTTGTTGATAAGGAAAGACGTCGACTTGCTGACCGAGCCAGTCACCTTGCCGCCTTCACTCTCAATGTAAGCCTTCAACTCATTGCGGTTTTTGTAATGGTTCACGTCACCCGTGATGACGAATGTCAATCCTTTGCACAATTCACCGACGGAAACAGGCTGGGGTTGCTTGATGCTGAGTTCGGCCATCAGCTTTTCGTAGACCATCATGTTAGCGTCGTTCATGAACCATGCCACAAACTGCTTGGCTTTCTCCGGGCCGATGCCGGGAATGGCAGACAGAGTAGTTTCGCTGTCGGGCGCAAACAACGAACCGTCGTTTGCCTCGCCCCTCGCTATTTTCACGAGTTCGTCGAGCTGGTAAGCCGACAACAATCGCTTGCACACGTCTTGGCCACAAAGTGGGATGCATAGAGCGTAAAGCAAGCGTTGCGCTTCCACATCGCGGGCCTTCGACACCGCTTCCGTGATGTTGTTTGCCGACTTGTCGCCGAAACCGTCGAGGCGGGCTATCTCGGCAGCATGGTCAGGCAACTTGTATATATCCGCGAAATCTTTTATCCAACCAAGGTTCACGAATCGCTGGAGCGTCTGTTCAGAGATGCCGTCTATATTCGCGCCCGGTTTGGAAACAAAGCGCGCGAACTTTCTCAGTTGCTTGGCAGGACACTCGTGGTTGGTGCAGTGAAGCGTCTTGGTGCCGCTTGCCTCGCTCTCGACGATCTCAGTTGGCGAGCCGCATACCGGACAAGCTGCCGGGATGTCGAGCTCTCCGCGAGCTTGACGAATGCTTATGACTTTAGGTATTATCTTGTTTGCCTTGATGACCTCCAGTTCGGTGCCTTCGCCACCAATGCCGAGCCGTTCGCATTCACTGATGTTGCACAGGGACGCACGCCTCACCGTGGTGCCCTCAAGTTCGACAGGCTTAAACACTGCGACCGGGGAGATGGTGGAAGCCGCACAGCTCCATTCGATGTGGTCAAGTTCGGTTATCACGCTCTCGTCAGCCCATTTGAAGGCATATCCGGCACGTGTGGCGTGATGGCCTGTGACAGAGCCCGTTGCCGCATAGTCAGTATCGTCGTAAGCTATCACGAGACCATCTACAGGGTAAGGGTTCTCCTTGTTGGTCACCTTGAGCGACCATCTGTCTATGGTCTCTTGAATATTGTCCAACGAAGGATGGTCTATAAGCTCATGGTCGATGCTGTCGAGCCCTATTTCGTGGAGCCAATCCATGCGTTTGCCCCACGACACGATATGCTCGTCGGTGTGCACGAGCGTAAAGGGAATCCAACGAATGCGTCTCTGCGCCACTTCCTTGGGATCCTTCAGCGTCATGGAGCCAGATGCGAGATTTCGTGGGTTGGCATATTCCTCGTCGCTCTCAAGGTTGAATTGTTCGAAGTCGCTGTATGAAATGACAGCCTCACCTCTGACGACGACGTGTCCTTGCGCTTTCACGGTAGGCGGTATGCCATTTATCGCCGGTGCAAGATTCGTGATGTTTGTTCCGATGTGTCCGTCGCCCCGTGTCACCACCTTGGTCAGTTTGCCATTGTCGTAAGTCACCACGAGAGTCAGTCCGTCAAGTTTCCACGACAGCCATATAGGCTTGCCCTCTGCCCATTTTGCGAGGTGCTCCGTTTTTTTGGTCTTGGCAAGCGAGAGCGCAGGAAACTCGTGAGCCTCTTTTTGCCCCACGGTGGAATCGGCCGACACATTGTGCGTAGGCGAGTCGGGCAACACGGTGCCGGTCTCTTGCTCCAACTGGCGGAGCTCATCAAACATAGAGTCCCACTCATGGTCGGTCATCAACTCCCCACGTCCGTTATAGTAGGCTTCGGAAGCAGCGTTAAGCTTCGCCACGAGTTGCCTCATCAAGTCTGTCTTGCTCATGCTGTGTGAAATGATTAGTTTTGAAAAATGAGTTTAGTCGTTCTCCGCGCCGCAATAGGGACACTTGCCCTTGTGCTTGATCGCCTTACCGCAGTTGCCACATATATATATGGTGCGGTTTCGCCAATGGCGATACAACGCAAATGATATATAGGCAACGAGCAAAGGATAGCCAATATAATATAATGTGGTGACGCTGAAGACAATATAGTCTATGGCGCACACCGCTGCCAAGCCGCCGAGATAAAGCACAAGTTGCGACCCCGAAAGCTTGTGGTACACGTCATCGAGACAAGCAAGGCCAACAATGACGGTAGCCCAAACGGAAAGCAAGAACATCATAAGTACTGGCGGCACCGAGAACGGGTTCAGCGTTGGGTGGAAGTAGAAGTGTTGCCACAGTTGTGGCGCGACGAGCTGGATGGTGGCATAGAATGTCGCCGTGCTTGCCACGAGAAGACAAAGCGCAGTGGGATACACAGAGGCAATGTCGTGGAAATGAACGATATACGCCTTCTTCTTGAAGAGTTTCCACAACGTGTAGCTCGTGACGAAGACCACCACCACAATGAGGAAAATGATGATGTGGGAGTCGGAAAAAGCGGATATGAATTGCGATATGGGATCATCGGGCATCACCCGAGGCAACATATCCTTTTCGCGTGTCCATCCAAAGGCAGAAGTGTCGTTGGCCAGTTGCACCCATACGGAGTCAATGGAGTCGGCCGGCACCTTCTTGATGTCGGCCACGGCCAAGTGATCTCCCTTGCGCACGCTGAACGAGTCGGTCTCCATGCCTGCCACTTCTTCTTCCGGCAACTGCCTCAGAAGAGTGAGCGAGTCGGCACGCACCACAAAATTGTAGTTGTTTGTGTAATGGTGTTTCTGGAAAAACGAGAGCGAGTCGATAGTGCGTTCGGAGATGGCCTTCTTGTGCATCGGATGTTGTCCCGTGCTGTGCTCGTAGCAAGAAGACAGCAACAGAGAGAGCACGGAGACGACAACGAGAAGGAAATGTCGAGATCTCATCAACTCAATCCTATGATTTTGCCATCAACGATGTCGATGTTGTTGGCTTGAGGCGAAGCAGGAAGACCCGGCATGCGGAGAATGTTTCCGGCAATGGCCACAATCATTCCTGAGCCAGAGTTTATCACTATGTCGGCAACGTCGAGATGGAAACCATCTGTTTGACCATAAGCCTTGGGGTCAACGGAGAAACTGTATTGTGTCTTGGCTATGCACACAGGAAGGCGGAAGAGCCCCAAGTCGTAGATGTGCTTCAGCTGGGTCTCAGCCTTGTGGGAGAAGCTCACTGTGCCAGCGCCATATATCTTCTTTGCCACTGCAACGATCTTGTCCTTCACATTGTCGTCGTCACCATACAGATATTGAAGCTTTGGTGAAGGAGAGTCTTCTATGGTCTTGACCACCGTGTTGGCGAGTTCTACGGCACCCTTGCCGCCCTCGGCAAACGCGTTGTTGACAGCGAAGCCCACGCCCAATTCTTGGCAATGAGCCCTCACAGCCTCAATCTCCTCCTCGGTGTCGTTGTTGTAGCGGTTGAAAGCCACCACTATCTTTTGTCCGAAGCGCTGGATATTCTCCACGTGCTTGTCAAGGTTCCAGAAGCCCATCCTTACAGCTTCAAGGTTAGGCTCCTTTATGTCCTGATAGGCAACGCCACCGTGCATCTTCAATGCCTGAAGAGTCACCACGAGCACAGTCATGGCAGGCTGCAATCCTGCCACACGGCACTTGATGTCGTAGAATTTCTCAGCACCGAGATCCGCGCCGAAGCCAGCCTCCGTAATGGCATAATCGCCAAGCGTGAGAGCCATCTTCGTGGCGACAACCGAGTTGCAACCATGCGCAATGTTGGCGAAAGGACCGCAATGCACGAGAGCGGGCGTGCCCTCGGTGGTTTGCACGAGGTTAGGCTTCAAGGCATCCATGAGAAGCACGGCGATAGAACCCTCGATGCCCATGTCGCGCACGTAGAACGGCTTGTCCTGATAGTCGAAGCCCAACAGGATGTTGCCTATGCGCTGCTTCAGGTCTTCCATGTCCGTGGCAAAGCACATGATGCCCATGATCTCAGACGCAGGAGTGATGTCGAAACCCGTTTGCGTTGGTATGCCGTTGGTGAGAGGGCCGAGACCTGTGATGATCTGCCTCAGCGACCTGTCGTTGACGTCGAGCACCCTCTTCCAAAGGATAGTCTTCAGACGGAATCCGTCTTTGGCATGCTGATAGAGATAGTTGTCGAGCAGGGCGGCAATCATGTTGTTTGCCGTTGTTATGGCGTGGAAGTCGCCCGTGAAGTGAAGGTTTATCTTGTCCATTGGCAGCAACTGCGCGTAACCGCCACCACAGGCACCACCTTTCATGCCGAAGCAAGGGCCAAGGGAAGGCTCACGCAATGCGACCACAGCCTTCTTGCCGATTTTGTTCAGACCAAGCGCGAGACCAACCGAGACAGTAGTCTTGCCGATGCCGGCTTTTGTCGGCGAGATGGCAGTCACCAATATGAGGTTGTGACGCTTCATGCGCTCCTCGTCGATAGCGTCGAGCGAGACCTTGGCGATGTATCGGCCATATGGCTCTATGTGGTTCTCGTCGATGCCCAAGCCTTTGGCTATGTTGTCTATTCGCTGAAGGGTGGTTTCCTGTGCTATTTCTATATCTGTTTTCATTTATTTTTGGAATATGTCTTTTAGTTGTGTTCAGTCTCTGAAGAATAGGTCGCGAGTGTATACCTTTTGCCTTACGTCGTCGAGAGCCTCATCATAGCGATTGGCTATGATGGCTTGCGCTTGTGCCTTGAATGCGTCTAAGTCGTTGACGACCTTAGACCCGAAGAATGTGGAACCATCTTTGAGTGTAGGCTCATAGATGATGACCGTTGCGCCCTTAGCCTTCACGCGCTTCATGACACCTTGGATGCTCGACTGGCGGAAGTTGTCGGAATTGGATTTCATGGTAAGCCTGTAAACACCTATTACGCAAGGATGCTCACCATCGGCATTGTACGCGTTCTGATCGTTGTAACTGTAATAACCGGCACGGCGGAGCACCTGGTCGGCTACGAAGTCTTTGCGGGTGCGGTTGCTCTCCACGATGGCCTGAATGAGATTCTCCGGCACGTCCTTATAGTTGGCAAGAAGCTGCTTGGTGTCTTTTGGCAAGCAGTAGCCTCCATAACCAAACGACGGGTTGTTATAGAATGAGCCTATGCGTGGGTCGAGGCAGACACCGTTTATGATATTCTTGCTTGACAAGCCTTTCACCTCCGCGTATGTGTCAAGCTCATTGAAATAGCTTACTCTTAGAGCGAGATAAGTGTTGGCGAAGAGTTTCACTGCCTCGGCTTCGGTGGTGCCCATGAATAGGGTAGGGATGTCTTCCTTTATGGCACCTTGTTTGAGCATGGAGGCGAAGACGTGGGCGGCTTCGTCGAGGCGAGCGTCGCCATCCGGTCTGCCCACAATGATTCGGGACGGGTAGAGATTGTCGTATAGGGCCTTGGACTCACGGAGGAACTCAGGTGCGAATATGATGTTGTCGGAGTGGAACTTCTCCCTCGCCATAGACGTGAAGCCCACGGGAATGGTCGACTTGATTACCATTATGGCATTAGGGTTGACCTTGCAGACAAGTTCGATGACCTCTTCCACGTGAGTTGTGTCGAAGAAGTTCTTTACGCTGTCGTAGTTGGTTGGCGTGGCAATGACCACAAAGTCGGCATGTCGGTATGCCGACTCTGCGTCGGTGGTGAAATCAATGTCGAGAGGCACCTCTTTGAGGTAACGCTCCACATAGTCATCCTTAATTGGAGAGATGCCTTTTTTAAGCATCTCAACCTTCTCTGCCATCACGTCGACGGCTACGACGTGTTGATGTTGGGCAAGCAATGTCGCTATGCTTAACCCCACATAACCTGTTCCGGCGACAGCTATATTCATTTTCTTTTCCATATCTTATGGTTTAGTTCACGGTTTCCTTTAGGGCTTTTTTCTTCAGTTCGTTTGCCACGGCTTGTGCCCTGCGGTTTACGTCGTTGATATTTTCCTTTTTATAATAACTTCTTGATATGCCATCGCTTGACAGCACGAGGGAGTCGCCATTGAGATAGTCGATCGAACACGTGTCGTTGTGGAGGCTCTTCACGTCTATTTGCTGGTTGTTTTTTGTCGATGGAGTCCCACTTGTCATTACGAGCATGCCATTCCACAGATGCCAAGCCGTGAAATAACCCAGAGGAGGATACTCTACGGGGCTCTCCTGTGCCAAGGCGTTGTTGTCGTCAACATATCCAACGCTTGACGCAATCCAGTCGCGCTTCAGATAGAAACCATATTCTCGCGGGATGAGATAAGTCTCTTTGATCGAGTCGCTCATGTTTTCCATGATGCGCGCCTGAGTCTTAGCGCTCAATTGATCAGCGTCGCGCATCTTGGGCATCACGATGTAGCACCAAATGCCAGAGAGCTTGTCGATGTCAACCACCACGTCGGCCTTTTTCTTGTCCTTCTTGTTTAGCACAATGCAAAGCCTGTCGCCAATCTGTATCTTGCCCATGATGCGTTTGCGCCGCTTTGCGTCCATGATGTTGTATGTCACGGGGTCGCTGTTGTCCTCGGGCAAAACCACGATGATCGTGTCGTTGCAACCATCGCAGGCAAGACCGTAAACGGCGTTGTCGCCTTGCAGCCGTATGGTGTAAGCAGGTTTCTCGGCTTCTTTGGCTTCCTTAGTGCCGCATGACACAAGGGCTGAGAATGAGCCGAGAATGAGACAAAAGATAAAAACAAGTTTATGCGACATCTTATTTATTTACTTTATTATTAGCTTGGTCTTATTGATTTCAGTCTACAAAGTTAGTTATTAATTATAAAAAATGCGACAGCCTATCTCCATTTTGATGATTTTTATCTAATTTTGCACGTCGAATGGGGAAGAAAATATTTGAATAACATAAAGTAGAAGAAATATAATGAAGAAAAAGATTCAGTTCAGTCTTGTCTATCGTGACATGTGGCAGAGCAGCGGCAAATTCCAGCCGCGTGCCGACCAGCTTGCCAAGATAGCTCCTGTGTTTGTAGAGATGGGTTGCTTCTCACGTGTTGAGACCAACGGTGGCGCTTTCGAGCAGGTGCAGTTGCTTGCAGGCGAGAACCCCAACAAGGCGGTTCGCGCTTTCACTGCCCCTCTCCATGAGGCAGGCATCAAGACCCATATGCTCGACCGTGGCCTCAACGCACTTCGTATGTACCCCGTGCCTGACGACGTGCGCGCACTGATGTATCGTGTCAAGCACGCTCAAGGCACAGACATCACCCGTATCTTTGACGGTTTGAACGACATTCGCAACATCGCTCCTTCAATCAAGTGGGCGAAGGAGGGTGGCATGACCCCACAGGGCACACTGTGCATCACCACTTCACCCGTGCATACGCTCGACTATTATGAGAAGCTCGCCGACGAGGAGATTGCCGCAGGCGCTGAGGAGATCTGCCTGAAAGACATGGCGGGCATTGGCCAGCCTGCTTTCCTTGGCCAGCTCACCAAGCGTATCAAGACAAAGCACCCCGACATCATCATCGAGTATCACGGCCACTCAGGTCCGGGCTTGTCGATGGCTTCCATCCTTGAGGTTTGCGAGAATGGTGCCGACATCATCGACACCGCCATTGAGCCAATGTCGTGGGGTAAGGTGCATCCCGACGTGATATCCGTGCAGAGCATGCTCAAGCACGCTGGCTTCGACGTGCCAGAAATCAATATGGCTGCCTACATGAAGGCTCGGGCCATGACGCAGGAGTTCATCGACGAGTGGCTTGGCTATTTCATCAATCCTGGCAACAAGGTCATGTCGTCGCTGCTTCTCACCTGTGGTCTCCCCGGTGGAATGATGGGATCAATGATGGCAGACCTTGGCGGCATGCGCACCACGATAAACAACCTGCGCAAGAAGAAGGGCGAGCCGGAGCTCACCATGGACGACCTGCTCATAAAGCTTTTCGACGAGGTGGCTTACGTATGGCCTCGTGTGGGCTATCCACCACTCGTGACTCCATTCTCACAGTATACCAAGAACATCGCATTGATGAACCTGCTCACCATGGAGCAAGGCAAGGGTCGCTTCGTGATGATGGACGACAACATGTGGGGCATGATTCTCGGAAAGAGCGGCAAGGTGCCCGGAGAGATTGACCCAGAGCTCGTGGAACTCGCCAAGAAGCAGAATCGCGAGTTCACCGATGTGGATCCTCACACTCTGTTGAAGCCTGCCCTCGACGACTTCCGCAAGGAGATGGACGAGAATGGTTGGGAGTATGGAGAAGACGACGAGGAGCTCTTCGAGCTTGCAATGCACCCAGAGCAGTATCGCAACTACAAGAGTGGTCAGGCTAAGAAGAACTTCTTGGCAGACTTGCAGAAGGCAAAGGACGCTAAGCTCGGTGCCAAGGTCTCTCCAGAAGAGGCTGCCGCATACAAGCATGCACAAGCCGACGCTATCGTGGCTCCCGTGCGTGGTCAGATCTTCTGGGACTTCCAAGGCGATGGAGAGGCAGAGCCAGCCCTTGAGCCGTTCATTGGCAAGACCTATGAAGAAGGCGACGCTTTCTGCTGGATTCAGGCTCCGTGGGGAGAGTTTGTCGAGGTCAAGGCTGATCTCGGTGGCAAACTTGTGGAAATCAACGCAAAGCAAGGCTCAAAGGTACAAAAGGGCAGTGTGATTGCTTACATCAAGAGAGACGAGAAGTAAATAAAATATATAAGGTGTCACTTCTTTGATAATTATGACACCTTATCTATATTTTTATGGATTATAATAAGATTATAGACAAATATTATCCCGAAGTTAACAAACTTCGGGATATTTTCTTAACCCACTCTACGTTAGTAACCCGACGGGCACTTAAAATATGTGACACCCATCCAGAGCTTCATCTCGACCGCGGTTTTGTAGAAGAGGCTGCCATGCTTCATGACATTGGCATATTTCGTTGCGAAGCACCCGGCATTTGTTGTTTAGGATCGGAACCATATATTTGTCATGGTATAATCGGGGCGGAGCTGCTACGCGCGGAAGGTTATCTGCGTCATGCGAGAATATGCGAACGCCATACAGGTGCAGGGCTGACGATAGAGGATATTATAGAGCAAAATCTACCATTGCCTCACAGGGATTTCCTTCCGGAGACATTGGAAGAAAAACTTGTGTGCTATGCGGACAAGTTTTACTCTAAGACGCACCCTGACCGCGAGAAGTCGCTCGAACAAGCAGAGAAGAGCATAGCCCGCTTCGGCAAAGATGGATTGCAACGCTTTCTTGCGTGGAAAGAGTTGTTTGAAGGATAATGCTGTTGTGATAGTATAAAAGAAAAGGTATATATGTTGAGAGTGTTGCAATCGGTGAGTCGTTGGCTCGCAAACTATACGTCGTTGTTTATAATAGGCATTGCCGTGTTGACGTTTTTCTGGCCACATGTTTTTGATTGGGTTCGTGGAAACACGCAAACCGTCATCCTTGGCATTATAATGCTCACGATGGGGCTTACACTGACCACGGAAGACTTTAAGATTCTCGCACGCCGCCCATTCGACATATTTATCGGTGCATGCGCCCAGTTCATTATCATGCCCAGCGTGGCATATTTTCTAGTTCATGTGTGGCACCTTGACCCGGCGCTCGCGTTAGGCATATTGCTTGTGGGAACGTGTCCCGGTGGCGTGTCGAGCAATATCATGAGTTACCTGTGCCATGGCGATGTGGCTTTCAGCGTAGGCATGACGTGCGCATCTACAATCTTGGCACCTGTGATGACTCCTATGCTCATGAAGATCACGGCAGGTGAAATCATACATATCGACGCCGTCGGAATGTTCACCAATATCTTAATCGTCACCATTCTTCCTGTGGCCATTGGTTGTGCGCTCAACTATTTTTACAGCCATCGACCTTCGTTTCCAAAAATACAGAGCCTGATGCCAGGCGTCAGCGTGACTTGTCTTGCGATGATAGTGGGTGGCGTCATATCAACCGTTCACGACGACCTCGTGTCTCGTGGCTTGATGTTGTTTCTTTGGACATTTGCGGTTGTGTTTTGCCACAACACCCTTGGCTATTTGCTCGGTTGGGTAGCAGGAAGGCTTGCAGGCTTCAACACCGCAAAGAAACGCACCATATCCATAGAGGTAGGCATGCAAAACGCGGGACTTGCCACGGTGCTAGCCTCCAACTTCTTTGCCTCACAACCGCTTGCCGTTCTCCCATGCGCAATAAGTTGTGCTTGGCATAGCATATCAGGCACCATTCTTGCAGGCATCTACTTGAAATGGGATCACATGCATGGCAAATAGTTATAAATGCTAAACTAGATAAACAAATGCAGACCAAAGGTTTGTTTAATGATACGATATCAGCTCTTGCGACACCGGCAGGAGGTGCTATAGCCGTGATTCGCATGAGCGGTCCAGAGGCTTTGCCAATTGCCCAAAGCGTGTTCACGGGAAAGGTAATGGAAGCCAAGGGTGGCACTTTCCACTATGGCGAGATAAAAGATGAAGACGGTGAAACTATCGACGATGTCATAGTCTCTGTTTTCAAGGCTCCTCACAGCTACACCGGAGAGGACAGCGTGGAGATTTCTTGCCATGGCTCCCGTTTCATAATACAGCGCATACTGGCACTCTTGCAGCAGCGAGGAGCTCGCCAGGCAGAACCAGGTGAATACACTCGTCGCGCATATCTCAATGGCAAGTTGGACTTGTCGCAAGCTGAGGCCGTGGCAGACCTGATAGCTTCGACAAACAAGGTGCAGCATCAGTTGGCAATGAGTCAGCTTAAGGGTGGATTCAGCAATGAGCTCTCCTCGCTGAGAGAAAGATTGCTGAAGATGACATCGCTCATGGAACTCGAACTCGACTTCTCCGACCATGAAGACTTGGAGTTTGCCGACCGCTCAGAACTTGGCAACTTGGCCAAGGACATATGCGACCACATCATGAGTTTAGCAAAAAGTTTTGATACGGGCAAGGTGTTGAAGGCTGGTGTGCCTGTTGCCATAGTAGGTAAAACGAATGTCGGCAAATCGACATTGCTCAATGCTATTCTTGGTGAGGAACGCGCAATAGTTTCTGATATCGACGGAACCACACGCGACACGATAGAGGATACCACAACAATAGGCGGCGTGTTGTTCCGTTTTATTGATACCGCAGGATTGAGAAAAACCGATGACAAGATTGAGAACATCGGAATATCTCGCACAATGGGTGCCCTTGATAATGCTTTTGTCGTATTATGGGTTGTTGATGCCCAGCCTTCAGAGGAAGAAATCGCACGGATGGAGAAACTGGCATCTGGCAAGCATCTTGTCGTGGTAGTCAACAAGGTTGATTTGCCTCATGCTTCAGTCTCGTTGCCATCAACCATGCCTTCTATTGAGATAAGTGCCAAAGAGGGTAGGGGAGTGGCTGAGCTAGAGTCTATGATTATCAACAATCTTGATATTCCCGAATTATCATCAGCTGATGTCATCGTGACCAATGCGCGCCATTATGCCGATTTGATGAAGGCATACCATGACCTCCAGAGGGTTGTGGAAGGAATTAATGCCAGTCTATCTGCCGACCTCCTAGCCGAGGACTTGCGCCTTGTCATCGACGACCTTGCAGACATAACAGGACAAGACCGCATCACTCCACAGGAGACGCTCAATAACATCTTCAAGCACTTTTGCATCGGAAAATAATCGCTTGCAAACAAAGCCCCATCATCTGCAAATAAAACGTAGAAAACTATTGATACTCAAAGAAATCCGCAAAATTTTAATTGCAGATTTTCTTTGAGTAAGTT
>CAVBBO010000070.1:0-39125 GCA_963593695.1 Escherichia coli
GCATACGCTACAGCAACGGCAAGTTCTACGTGTTCACCAACGTCAACGGCAAGGGGCTGCAATGCTTCATGGCCGACAAACCTGAGGGGCCGTGGACCCACTCCAACATGAAGGGCAGGATATATGACCTGTCGGTGCTCTTCGACGACGACGGCAAGGTGTATGCCATTCATGGCTACGGCGACGTGAAGTGCACAGAGCTGAAGCCCGACATGAGCGAGCCTATCAACAGCACCACACGCACCATAATACCCGAGGGCAACGGTGTGGGCGAAGGGCACCACATGTACAAGATAGATGGCATGTACTATCTAATATCCACCGACTATATGCCCAACGGACGCACGCTCTGCTCGCGGTCTAAGAGCATATGGGGCCCCTACGAGACGCGTGTCATCGAGGCCGACGAAACCTACGGCTACCACAATGGCTACTGGACCAAGGACACCAAGCAGCGCATTCCCGACGAGAACACCGCCGTGGATGTGGCTGATCCCGACGTCAACGCCACGGGCTGCTCCAACGCCCACCAGGGCGGCATCGTGCAGACTCCCGACGGCAAGTGGTGGGCACTGCTCATGCAAGACTTCCACAGCATTGGACGCACGGTGTGCCTCATGCCCATGACGTGGAAGGACGGGTGGCCAATGGTGGGGCTTGAGGGCAACCTCGGACGCGCGCCACGCACTTGGTTTAAGCCGCAGACAGCGCAGACATGCTCCGCTCCACACGCGCCATACGTGAGGTCGGACAACTTCGACAACGGCAAGATGAACCGCATATGGCAGTGGAACCACAACCCGGAGGAGAAGAAGTGGAGCCTGACTGAGAAGAAGGGGGTACTGCGGCTGCACACCATGCCGGCAAAGGAGATGATGTGGGCGCGCAACACGCTCACGCAAAGAGTCATAGGCCCCAATTCGTCGACCACGGTGGAGCTGGGCGTGAAGGGACTTAAGGACGGCGACGTGGCCGGACTGGGCAACATCAACAAGCCGTGCAGCTGGCTGGGCGTGGCAAAGGATGGCAAGACGCTCACGCTGAAGTGGTATGACCAAAACACCAACACACGGCAGCAAACGCCGCTCACGCTGAAGGGCGGACGCGTCTGGCTACGCATCGACGGAAAGTACGACGACAACGTGATGCAATACAGCTACTCCACCGACGGCAAGGCGTTCACCGCCATTGGCCAGCAGGTGAAGCTGGGCTATCAGCTCACCACGTTCCAAGGGTCAAGGGCGGCTCTCTTCGCCTACAACACCAAGGACACCGAGGGCGGATATGCCGACTTCGACAACTTCACCGTGGTGGAGACCGAGGCCGACCGCAGCCATAACATTCCGCTGGGCAAGACATTTGCCATAAAGAACCTGGGGCGTGGCGACTACATGGACGCCATCGCCCACGGACTGATGCATAGCACCAATAACCGCAACGCCGCCACGGCGCGCTTCCGCTTTGTAGACCGCGGCCAGGGCAAGGTGTTGCTGCAATGCACCGACGGGCGCTATGTGTTCATCGCCGGCGAGGGTTTGCCTGGCGACGTGCGCTTCACAACCGACGAGTCGGCGGCCACCGAATTCCTCTATCAAGACTATCTCGGTCACCAGTTCATGCTACTCTCGCTCAGCAACAACCGCTATGTGGGCATGAGCACCACCACGGGCAGCAGCTATAGCTGCGACTTCCGCGGTCCAGACCCCGCGCGTACCAACGGCTCGGTGTTTGAGTGGGTGGAATAAGTTTACAGGGAGTCCTGTTCGTTGTGCCGTTTTAGCGGACTGCAATGATTTTCAATAGATTGACATAGCACTGAAATGACGTTGCCTTAGCACTGAAAAGCCGTCGCCTTTCCATTGGAAAGACGACGGCTTTTCAGTGCTAAGGCAACGCCCCTATTTCTTTTTGCCGTTCAGCGCCTTGGCATACCATTCTTTTAAAGCAGCTCTTGGGGTGCCAAGTTTCACTAGCGAATCCAAGTCTTGAATGGCTTCCTGAAACTCACCGAGCCTGATGCGTATGTCCGCACGCGACAATATAAAGTCATTGTTGTTCGGGTCCAAACAGATAGCCTTGCCATAGTCGTATTCTGCCAACTCCAGCATTCCCCGCTCGTTTTCAATGCCTGCCCTAGCTGCCCACACCACTGCAGAGTCAGGGTAAGCATCCACAAGTTGGTTCACGCCATCAAGGGCCTCGGTGAAGTGCTTGTCTTTCTCGTTGAGAAGGGCAAGGCCAAGGCGGGCCTCAAAGTTGCCTGGCACTATGGTCAGCAAGTTTTGGTAATCCAGTCGCGAGAATTTATACCGGCCGAGCCGATCATTGACATAAGCCCTATAATAAAGCGCAGCAACGTTGGCGGGGTTGTGGCGCAACACTATGTCATACTCGTTTTTCGCGCTCTGCCACTCTTCCAACTGCACGTACCAAGACGCCTTGCGCAAGCGCAGGTCGATAGAGTCAGGATAATACGACAACCTCTCCGAGGCAACCTTCAGGCTGTCGCGGAGAGGGTTTGAGATTTGAGCCATGGCTCCCAATGGGAGCCACAACATCAAAGCAAATAATGTTGTCTTCATTGGTTCTTTTGATTGACATACTCGGCGAAAGCCTTGTCGAAGGCATCGAGCTGTGAACTTGTCTTGTGCTGCTTTTTCAACACACGACGCAAGCCCTTGTAATATGTGGCTACACGTGACTTGACGGTTGCCTGGTCGTCGCCAGAATTGTAAATCTTGTCAAGGTCGGTGTGCATCTGTGGCACCAAGTCGTTGAGGAACTCGTTTTCGCCATACGCTTGTTCAAAACTTGACGTCTGACCTGACTGGGCGTTCGCGTCCTGGCTGTCTTGTGCGGCAGAATCGGTTTGCTCTGTCTGCTGGGCATCGTTTTGGGGTTGGTCGCTACCCGACTGTGCCACGAGAAGCGCTACTGCAACACATACAAGCACGACGATAGCTGCAATGATAACCGCCATTTTCTTGTTGCTTGAAATCATTGGTTGGCCACCCGCGAGCTCGCCCGACTGACTGTTGAAGCGATGCTTGTCTATGGCTTCCAAGAGAGAGTCTACGTTGTCGAAGCGCTCGTTGCGGCCGAAGCGACAACATTTCTCTATCACATTGTGATATTCCACGCCAAAGCCAAGGGTCTTGAGCAATACGCCGAGCGAATAGATGTCGGCACGGGCGTCGAGTCCGACAGTGCCATCCTTTGACTCGGGAGCCGCATACTTCAAACTCTCTTGTGGTTGTTTCAATATGTCGGCATAGCGCACCTTGAACGTGAGGAGCTTTACCTCATCGCCCTTTCTGGTGATGAAGATGCTCGACGCATTGAGACAGCCATGAACCACCCCCTTTGAGTGGATGTAGTCGATGGCGCTTGCCACTTGCCGGAACACCTTTTTCCTCTCGTCACCGGAATGTCCCTCAAGCAACCATTCTGTCAAGTTGCGGCAGTCTTCCCACTCCGTGACAACGACAGCGCCTTTTCCCGTTTCATCGTTCAAGGCCATGAACTTGAATATGTGGTTGCTGTCGAGGTCTTTTCCGCGTTCATACTCTTGGCGCATATATCGCTGGCAATTGGGCTTGGAGGCATAGGCTTCCTTCAGTCCGATCGTCAGTATGTCTTTGCCGCCAGCCTTGCCGGTGGCAATAGTGTTGATGCTTGAGTTGTTGAATTCCATATCCTTATGGTATTAAAAAAAGTCGATGAATAAGTCGTTTCACCTTGTGTGCTTAGCCAATGGGGAACAACCCATAGAGGCTCGCGTCGATCATGTCGGTTATCTTTCTGAAATCCTCCTTGTTCTCCTCAAAGTTGATCTTGTCTCCATCGATGGTTATAAGCTCGCCATCGTATGTGGAGAGCCAATCGTCATAGCGTTTCTGGAGTCCCGTGAGATAGTCTATCCTGATGGACTTCTCATAATCGCGCCCGCGCTTCTCAATGTGCTTGACGAGAGTTGGTATCGACGAGCGTATGTATATCATGAGCTGAGGCTTTTGCACAAGCGACATCATCAAGTGGAAGAGGTCTGTATAGTTCTGGAAGTCCCTGTCAGACATGTATCCTTGGTCATGGAGGTTCGGGGCAAATATGCAAGCATCTTCGTATATCGTCCTGTCCTGAATTATCGTGTCCGTGCTCTTGGAAATTTCCACCACTTCCTTGAAACGCTTGTTGAGAAAATAAACCTGGAGGTTGAAAGACCACCGGCTCATGTCGTGGTAGAAATCCTCAAGGTAAGGATTGTTGTCCACAGGCTCGAAACGTGGGGTCCATCCGTATCGAGCGGCAAGGAGTTTTGTCAATGTGGTCTTGCCACTTCCTATGTTTCCCGCAATAGCAATATGCATATTCCTTAATCTTTTTTATATGAACAAGCTTCTGTTGCTCATGTCTATCTTTTTGTTTATGGAAGAGGTGATAGCCGCAAAGTCTTCCTTGTTGTGCAGGAAGTCGAGGTTTTCCACGTCCACCGTTATCTTTGCTCCCTTATATTGCCTTTGAAAGAACCTGTCGTATCTGTCGTTGAGGTTCTTCAGGTAGTCGAGCCTCATGTTTTGCTCGTAGTCGCGTCCGCGTTTGTGGATGTTGTCCACGAGATGCGGCACCGACGCGCGTAGGTAAACCATAAGGTCGGGTTTTTCCACTACCATCATCATGGAGTTGAAAAGTCCCATGTATGTCTCATAGTCACGGTCCGACATGTTGCCCATGTCGTGATTGTTGGACGTGAAAATATACACTCCCTCGTATATGGACCGGTCTTGAATGACAGGCTTTGTCGACTTCTTGATCTCCAGCAAGTCTCTGAACCGCTCTTTCAGAAAATACACTTCCAGATTGAGCGCCCATCGTGGCATGTCCTTGTAATAGTCTTCAAGATACGGGTTATATGTCACGCTCTCTAACCTCAAATCCCAGCCATAGTGCTTTGCCAGCATCTTTGTCAGGGTTGTCTTTCCACTTCCTATGTTTCCCGCAATGACGACGTGCATTATTTTAAACTGAGATTATAGTTGTAATAATTCTTGTCACCGGTTATGTCTTTCACGATCTCTATGTTATCCGGCAATTTCACGGTTTCGCCTTCCGTCATTCCTTTGGTCTCAAGTATCACGAGTCCCTGCAACCTGTCGAGATACTCGTCAAGCTCGAAATATTGACCCTCGGAGATAAACGTGGTGCGCTTCTTGTGTATGGTGTGGCGATAAGGGTCTGCTTGTGCCAGGAGCGACTCCGACAAGGCATTACTCACCTGCCTCTCGGTCTCTATCTCCTCGTTTTCGTTGATTCTGCGCTTCGTGGTGTGCACGTTGATGAACTTTCCATTGTCCCACACGCGACGGCGCAGACGCACCTCTGAACCAGGCTCAGACACGAGATAGGTCTGCCAAATGTCGCTATCCACGGCGTTGGGTATGGTGCCGCCATTAACCTTGACTATATATTTTCTTTCCTCGGTTATGGGTTGCGGCAAGCCAAGCACGCTGCTGATTTCCTTCAGCACACGGTTTATCTTGGTATCGAAATTGTCGTGATTGTTTATGACGCGAAGGTGTGGGTGTCCCGTCCATGCTTGCACCACCTTGCGGTCGAGCATCCTCGCCTTGTCTATGCCCTCCGTTCGCACCTCGTTGGTTGTGGTGTTATAATACTGCTCCGCGCCGTCGGCTGCCGAAACAAGATGCAGCACAGCATCGTAGCGGTCAAGAAGTTGCTGGTTGGTAACGTTGCACAGACCCGTAATCTTCTCCCACATCTCATGAGGAAGATACGTGGAGATGTCGAGGGCACCTCGGTCACAGACTATGACTACGGGCTTATCGATGGTTTGCGCCATAGCCGAGAAATAGTCCTCGAAAGCGAGTTGGGTCTTCAACGTGTCTTTCTCACCCTCGTAGAACCACTGCTCGTTTTTCGTCAGATAGTCCATTCCTGCCTGAAGAAATATTGTTGGTATCTCGGGGATGGTGAAAACCTTGAAGCCTCTGCTTGAGAAATACTCCATTATTTTCACCAAGGCTGTGGTTTTTCCCGCACAGGGTCCTCCCGTCAGCACTATCTTCTTAAAGTCTTTCATATCCTATGGTAGCGCCCTTGCTGATGGCAGCGTGGTATGCTCTTGCTATATAAGTGTTTATTACCTCGCAAAGGTAGCAAATTATTGCCTTAACTCAAAAACAAAAAAGCACGAAATCACAAATAAACATAAATTTGTGATTTCGTGCTATGAAATTCATGGTGTCAACACTTTTTAGAGGCATTGACCCACGAAGCCATGATCTTGTTTGCCTCGCTTACCAAAGCTGAAGGCGCTGGCTCTCGGGCAAGTACATCTTGTCGCCCTCCTTGATGCCGAAAGCGTCGTAGAAGGCCTGGATGTGCGGCAACGCGCCATTGACACGCCACTCGCCCAAGGCATGTGGATCGCGCTTCACGCGGTTGCGTATCTCCTGCTCGGTGATGTTCTGGCCCCACACGCCTGCATAGGCTATGAAGAATCTCTGTTCTGGTGTGAAGCCGTCGACGTTCTTCAAAGGTTTGTCTTTCGTGGCTTCCTTGAGCGCGTTGAACGACACCATAAGACCTCCGTGGTCGGCAAGGTTCTCGCCAAGGGTGAAACGACCATTGCTGTGGAGGCCCGGCAACACCTCTATCGAATCGAAATAGTTGGCATACATCGTGGCACGCTCGTCAAAGTTCTTGGCATCTTGGGCAGTCCACCAGTTGTGGAGATTGCCGTCGGCGTCGTATTGGCGGCCTTGGTCATCAAATCCGTGAGTCATCTCGTGGCCAATGACCACACCAATGGCACCATAGTTGAATGCAGCATCTGCCTTGGGGTCAAAGAATGGACGCTGCAAGATTCCGGCAGGGAAGCAAATCTCGTTTGTGGTGGGATTGTAGTAGGCGTTCACCGTCTGCGGGGTCATGTGCCACTCGTCGCGGTCAACTGGCTTGCCGGCCTTTTCGGCAATGTGCTTGTCTACCTTGAAGATACGAGTTGCGAGGATATTCTCGAAGAAACTCTTCGCAGGATCAATGTCAAGCTTGGAGTAATCTGTCCACTTGTTGGGATAACCCACTTTGACATAGAACTTTGACAACTTGTCCAGCGCGTTGTTCTTTGTCGAGTCGCTCATCCACGTCTGCACCTTTATGCGCTCTGCCAGACTCTTCTGAAGGTTCCCAACGAGAGTTTCCATCATGCGTTTGGATGACTCGGGGAAGTATTTCTCGCAATACATCTTGCCAAGTGCCTCGCCCATGGCATTGTCCACGGTGTTGGTGGCGCGCTTCCACAAGGGGTAGTCTTCCTTGCGCCCTGACATCGTGCGGCCAAAGAAATCGAACTGCGCCTCACGTATGTTGTCGGAAAGGCAAGTGGCTGATGCTGATATGAAATCCCACTCCATCAGCGCTTGCCACTCCGATGCGGTAAGAAGTGACACAAGCTTGTCGAGACCATTGAAGAATGCGGGCTGACCCACAATCATCTCCTGTATGCAGCTCTCGTCTATTCCTTGGGCCTTTGCGAGTTGCGTGAAGTGGATATTAGGATAGTTGGCCTCAAACTCCTTGAGGGTCATCTTGTTGTAGTTGGCCTGTGGGTCACGAAGCTCGGTGTTGCTCTTTGAAATGAGCGCGAGCTCTGTCTCAAAGCGGAACACGGCAGCAGCCTTGTTTGCCGCGGCCTTGGCGTCGAAGCCGTAGAGACAGAACATCTTCACAAGATATTTCTTGTAAGCCTCCCTTATCTTTACCGTAGCCTCATCATTGTTGACATACCAATCTTTCTGGCCAAGCGTGAGTCCGCCCTGGGAAAGCTGGATGATGTTTCTTGTCACGTTCTTGTCGTCGGCGGAAAAGTAAGAGCCAAAAGGCTGGGCAAGGCCAATCTTGGCGTATTTGAGCTGCAAGGCATGGATGTCCTTGAGTCCCTTTGCCGACTCTATTTCTTTCATGAATGGTTCCACCGGGGCCAAGCCTTCACGGTTGCGGCGGGCTGTGTCGAGGGCGAGCTTATAAAAATCGCTCAATTTGCGCTCGGTGGTTCCCGCGGCAAACTTGCCCTTGGTCAGCGACGTGAGGATAGTGCTCACTTGCTTGTTCACACTCTCTTGCAACATGTCGAAAGAGCCGTAGCGACTGTATGCCGCTGGCAGCGGATGCAGTTTTTGCCATCCGCCTGTGGCAAACTGGTAGAAATCATCTGCTGGCTTCGCATTGCGGTCGAGGTTGGTAAGGTCAAGTCCCGACTTCGAGACATTGCTCTTTGCCTCCGCGCCAATGATTGGTGCGACTGCCATCATGATCATGGGTAAATAATGTGCTATTCTCATAATATGATTTAGAATATGATTGATTGTCTGTGTTTGAAAGCGTCTTAAAGCTCTTCGAGTTGCTCGGACAGTTCCATCCAACGGTCGTTTTCCTTGTCAAGAGCATCCTTGGTAGTGGTATACTCTGTAACGAGCTTCATGTCGCACGCGTTTTTAGGATCCATAAGCAACGTATCGAGTTCCTTTAGGCGTGATTCCATCTCCGCTATTTTCTTCTCCGCCTCCGCGATGGCTTTTTTCACCTTGCTCATCTTCTTCTGACGCTCTTTGTGCTCCGCATACGACTCCACGCGCTCAACCTGTTCTGCCGTTGGTTTTTCCGCTGGCTTAACGGGAGTCTCCACCACGGAAGTGGATTTGGAAAGCGAGGCCGTCTCCGCGTTGTTCTGACTTCTTATCCAGTCGTACACTCCACCGAGATGCTCTTTCACCTTGCCACCGCCAAACTCGAACACTTTCGACACGAGACCATCGAGGAAGTCGCGGTCGTGGCTCACGATGATGGCCGTGCCGTCAAACGCCTTGATGGCTTCCTTAAGCACGTCTTTAGAAGGCATGTCAAGATGGTTGGTGGGCTCATCGAGTATGAGCAGGTTGACCGGCTCAAGAAGAAGCCTGATCATTGCCAAGCGTGAACGCTCTCCTCCGCTGAGCACCTTGACCTTTTTCTCCGACACCTCACCTCCAAACATGAACGCGCCGAGAAGGTCGTTGATTTTCAGTCGCATGTCTCCGGTAGCTACCTCGTCGATGGTGTCGTAGATGGAAAGCGACTCGTCGAGCATTTGGGCTTGGTTCTGAGCGAAGTAGCCTATTTCCACGTTGTGTCCAATCTTGAGTTTACCCGTGAATGGTATCTCGCCCATGATACACTTCACGAGCGTTGATTTTCCCTCACCGTTCTTGCCCACGAAAGCCACCTTCTCGCCACGCTTTATGGTAAGGTCTACGTGCGAGAATATGGTGTGGTTGCCATAAGACTTTTCAACATCGTCGCATATTACAGGATAATCTCCAGAACGCAGGCAAGGCGGGAATTTGAGGTGCATGACCTTGTTGTCGACCTCGTCAATCTCGATGGGCACAATCTTCTCAAGCTGCCTAACCTTTTGCTGCACCTGCACGGCTTTTGTGGCCTGGTACCTAAACCGGTCTATGAAAGCCTTGGCATCGGCAATCTCTTTCTGCTGGTTTTGCCAAGCGCGTATCTGCTGCTCGCGACGTTCTTGCCTAAGCACGAGATACTTGTCGTAAGGCACCTTGTAGTCTTCAATATGCCCGCACGTTATCTCGATGGTGCGGTTTGTGATATTGTTGATAAAAGCACGGTCATGGCTGACAAGAAGCAAGGCCGCCGGCGAGTTGAGGATAAACTGCTCCAACCATTGAATAGACTCAATGTCGAGGTGGTTGGTAGGCTCATCGAGAAGCAACACGTCGGGCTTGCGCAACAATATCTTCGCCAATTCGATGCGCATGCGCCAACCACCGGAGAACTCGCGCGTGGGGCGGTCGAAGTCTGTACGGTCGAAGCCCAATCCCGTGAGTGTGCGCTCTATGTCAGCCTCATAGTTGTCGCCTCCCATGAGCTGAAACCTCTCATGCTCTTGCGTGAAACGCTCCACGAGCTGCATATAAGAGTCGCTGTCGTAGTCGGTACGGTCGGCCATCTCCTGCTCCATCTTCTTCAGTTCCTCTTGCATCTTGTTGCGTCCCGAAAAAGCCTTGCGTGTCTCCTCTATAACGGTGGTGTCGTCCGACAGTTTCATCACCTGGGGCAGATAGCCTATCTCGCATTCGTTGGGAATGCCAATGGTGCCAGACGTTGGCTTCTGCATGCCACAGATGATTTTCAGCATCGTAGACTTGCCCGCCCCATTCTTGCCCACAAGCGCAATGCGGTCGTGATCGTTTATGACATAGCTAACGTCATGAAACAACGGGCGAGTGCCAAACTCTACATTCAATTGGTCTACTGAAATCATTTTACCTTACCTTGTCTTTTCTTTTCAATTGCAAAGGTAGCAATATTATTGCGATTAATGTTGGCAGAATGAAAGAAAACGATTACTTTTGCATATCTACAAACAATAGACTCTATATACATACGACACAAAACACACTTTAAAACAATACAAAATGAAAGCAATTAGCACAAGCAAGGCTCCTGGAGCCATCGGTCCTTACAGTCAGGCAATTCGCACGGGCAACCTCATTTTCGTCAGCGGCCAACTGCCAGTAGACCCATCAACAGGCAACTTTGCTGAGGGTGGCATCAAGGAACTGACCCACCAAAGCCTGTCGAACATCAAGGCTATTCTTGAGGCTGAGGACACCGACATGACTCACGTGGTAAAGACTACCGTCTTCCTTGCCGACATGAACGACTTTGCCGAGATGAACGAGGTATACGCCACATTCTTCACCACACCATTCCCCGCCCGTTCTGCCGTGGCAATTAAGACCCTCCCAAAGAACGCTCGCGTGGAGATAGAGTGTATAGCTGAAATCTAAAATGAGACTTTTGTGGCTTCGACGTGAAACCACATGATTGAGCAAATGTCGTAACTATACTTCATTATGGGAAAAGGAAAACTACAGAAGTTCGCTGAGATGGAGACCTTCAAGAATGTATTTCAATATCCATTCTCTGTCATCAGCGACGTGCCATTCGAGATGAAAGGCCACTGGCGTGAGCAATATTTCAAGAACGACAACCCCATCGTGCTTGAGCTTGGGTGCGGAAGGGGTGAATATGCAGTTGGCCTGGCGAGGAGATACCCCAACGTGAATTTCATTGGGGTTGACATCAAGGGCGCACGCATGTACACCGGCGCAAAGCAGGCCTTGGAAGAGAAACTCGACAATGTGGCTTTCTTAAGGACAAGCATTGAGATAATCGACAGGTTCTTCTCTAAAGATGAAGTCCAAGAGATATGGCTTACTTTTTCCGACCCACAGATGAAGAATCCGCGCAAACGTCTCACGTCTTCATATTTCATGGAGCGTTATCGTCGTTTTCTCGTCGATGGAGGCATTGTAAATCTCAAGACGGATTCCAACTTCCTCTTCACATATACACGGTTCTTGGTAGAGAAAAACAATCTGCCGATTGATTATTGCACCGAGGACTTGTACCATTCCACACCAGAAGGATTGCAGGGCTCACCACTTCTCGACATTCACACATATTATGAAGGGATGTGGATAGAACGAGGCTTGAACATCCGATACTTGCGTTTCCGCTTGCCGCATGAAGGCATATTGCAAGAACCCGACGTGGAGATTCCTCTCGATGAATATCGCAGTTACCACAGGGAGAAGAGGAGTTCAAAGGATACGGCTAAATAAGTCATAAGGCGAGTGCCTTTAAATATGGACCCCGAAAGTTTCGCGTTAAACTTTCGGGGTTCATTATATCATAAAAAATGGGGAGATGCTATTTCGACACTTCCCCATTTAATATTTATGTTTAATCCATGCTCTTTATTATTCGTCAAGGGCCTTGAGTTGGTTCTTCACCTCATCTGCGACACGCTTTGCGAATTCTTCCATCGGCATTTGTGCTTGTTCGCCACCGCCTTGCTTACGCATGGAGACGAGACCGTCGGCAGCTTCTTTCTCACCAACAATCAACATGTAAGGCACACGCTTCAACTCATTGTCGCGAATCTTGCGGCCGATTTTCTCGTTGCGGTCATCGATATAGCCACGAATGTCAACAGAGTCGAGATAGTCTTGCACCTTCTTGGCATAGTCGTTGTACTTCTCAGAGATTGGCAGGATTGCCACCTGGTCTGGAGCGAGCCACAATGGGAAGTGACCGGCGGTGTGCTCGATGAGCACGGCCGTGAAGCGTTCCAAGGAACCGAACGGAGCACGGTGAACCATCACCGGTGTCTTCTTGGAGTTATCCTCAGCCGTGTATTCCAGCTTAAAGCGCTCAGGGAGGTTATAGTCTACCTGAATTGTGCCAAGCTGCCACTTGCGGCCGATGGCGTCCTTGACCATGAAGTCGAGCTTCGGGCCATAGAAAGCAGCCTCGCCAATTTCCTCGTGAGTATTGAGTCCTTTCTCCTTGCATGCCTCACGGATGGCGTTCTCACTCTCCTCCCAAATTTCATCGGAACCGATGTACTTGTCAGTATCCTTAGGGTCACGAAGAGAGATTTGGGCATCGTAGTTCTCGAAACCGAAAATCTTGAACACCTTGAGGATGATGTCGATAATTGACTCAAACTCTGCCTTCACTTGGTCGGGGCGTGTAAAGATGTGAGCGTCGTCCTGAGTGAACGTGCGCACACGAGTAAGTCCGTGGAGCTCACCGCTCTTCTCGTAACGGAACACAGTGCCAAACTCAGTAATGCGGAGAGGCAGATCCTTATAAGAACGAGGCTTGCGAGCGTAGACCTCACAGTGGTGAGGGCAGTTCATCGGCTTGAGCATGTACTCTTCCTCGGGTTCAGGGGTATGTATTGGCTGGAAAGCGTCCTTGCCGTAATGGGCATAGTGACCTGAGGTGACATAGAGGTTCTTTGAGCCGATACCAGGAGTGATGACCTCCTGATAATGGTATGGTTTCTGCACATGACGGAGCAGCTCCTGCAAGCGGAGACGCAACCTTGTGCCCTTAGGCAACCAAATAGGAAGACCCTTGCCGACACGCTCGGAGAACATAAAGAGCTCCATCTCCTTGCCAATCTTGCGGTGGTCGCGCTTCTTGGCCTCCTCCAGCATGAGAAGATACTCGTCGAGCATCTTTTTCTTTGGGAACGTCACGCCATAAATACGTGTCATCTGCTCACGCTTTGCGTCGCCACGCCAGAACGCGCCAGCCACGCTCGTGATCTTTATAGCCTTGATAGAGCCCGTAGACAAGAGATGCGGCCCCTTGCAAAGGTCGGTGAAATTGCCTTGTGTATATGTGGTGATGGTGCCATCCTCAAGATCTTGGGAGATGTGCTCCACCTTATACTGTTGTCCCATTGCCTCAAACTCCTTGAGGGCGTCGGCCTTTGCCACCTCGCAACGAACCACAGGCTCGTTTTTCTTGGCGAGTTCTTTCATCTTAGCCTCAATCTTCGGGAAGTCGTTCTCGGAGATTGCAGTTCCTTGTGGAGGCATGACATCATAGAAGAAGCCTGTCTCAATGGCAGGACCGAAACCAAACTGGATGCCGGGATAAAGCTCTTGCAGAGCCTCGGCAAGCAGGTGGGCTGACGTGTGCCAGAAGGTGTGCCTGCCCTGCTCGTCATCAAACTTGTAAAGCTCAATGGCAGCGTCACTGTTTATCGGACGGTTGAGCTCTGTTGTCTCACCATTAATCCCGCAAGATACAACGTCACGGGCGAGAGCAGGTGAGATGCTCTCTGCGATTTGAAGACCCGTCACTCCATTCTCGTATTCACGAACGGAGCCATCGGGGAATGTGATTTTAACCATGCTACAAATTAGTTTATCTAAATCGCTTGCAAAAGTAATACTTATTTTTTAATAGGGTACGCAAAAACGCTTATTTCTTTGTTGGCGCTTGCTTTTTCTTTGGTTGCGCCTCGCTCATTTTCTTGCTGAGCGCGTAAGCATTGTAAAGCCCGAGTTCGCCAGCACGGCTTAGGTCACTTTGGGCAGACTTGATGTCGCCTGAGTAATAGTGAGCCACGGCACGATTATAGTATGCCTGTGCAATGTTTGGATCGAGGCTTATGGCGTGGGTATAGTCAGCAATGGCGCGCGAATAGTTCTTCTCCGCTGCAAACAGGTTTCCCCTATTATAATATGTAAAGGCGTTTTTGGGTTGCAACTGTATGGCGACGGCAAAATCGCCTTCCACCTGCGAAAGCTTCATTGCCGTCTTTGTGCCTTTCGAAGCCTCATAGCTGTTGAGCAGCTGCTGGCACACGGCGCGTTCCCAATGTCCCATCGCCGAGGCCGTGTCCACTGACAGATAATCGTCTAGGTCGGAAATGGCGTCGCTGAAGTTCTGTGCCTCAGAATAAGCCACCGCGCGCTGGAGCAGGAGCGAAGCACGCGCCTTACGGTCTTTCTCCTCGCTGATGCCCGCCGTAAGCGCATCTATCAACTGGAATATCTGTTTCGACTGCACTGCCGTGAGTTGTTCGCGCTTGGCGTTGCACGTGAGGTTCAACTTGCGCAGAGGATCACGCTTCGCATTGAATTGGTCCACCTCCGTGTCGAAAGCCTGATAACCCTCAACGGCATTGGCGTAGGAGAAGTACGAGAGTTGGTACATTGGCAAGAATGCCATTTCCACCTCACGGTCTTGGATAGTGCCTCTGATGCCGCCCGAATAGGTATGTTCCACCTTCGGCTTGTCTTCGACCACTACCTCGTTATACTTTGTTATGTCTATCTCCGAACGCTTGCGCACCTCACGCAGCTTGGCCTTGCTCCATCTCTGCTGTATGCCAAGGTGCTTGTTGTTTTGCGCCTTGAATATGCGGAACTCGTCCATCTCCGCCTGGTTGGTCATGCCAAGCCGTCGATAGCAGCTTGCCCTTGCCGACAATCCAGTCCAGAAATTGGGGAATTGCTCAATGACTTTGGTATAGTCTCTGATGGCGGCATGAAGGTTGCCAATCTTGTCGTTGAGCAACGCGCGGTTGTAGATTGCCATGAAATTGCTTGGCTCCATGTTCACCACGAAATCAAAGTCTTCCACGGCACGGTTGTCGTCGCCGAGTTGCACCCTCAGCAATCCGCGATTATAGTGAGCAAGAAAATTCTTCGGGTCAAGGTCTATTGCCATGTCATAGTCGGCAAGCGCACCCTTGAGGTTGTTGGTGTTGAGCCTTGCCAAGGCACGGTTAACGTAATTGTTCACCACCTTCGGCCTAAGATGGATAGCCTTGCCGAGGCAGGTGTCGGCTGTATGCCACAACTTTCGATTCAACGCTATGTAAGACCTTGTGGTCCAGGCGTCAGCGTTGTAAGGATTGATTTCAAGACTTTGCGACAACCAATGGTCAGCCTGCGTGGTGTCTTTTTTCTCAAGATATACCTCTGCCTTCAGGGAATAGGCGGTCGAGACATTAGACCATCGCTTTATGATAGTGTCGGCATCGAGCAAGGCTTGGTCAAACTCTTGCAGGTTCATTCGGCATATTGCACGGTTCACCCAGAAGCTTGACACAGAAGGGTTGAGGCGGATGGCATGGTTGTAGTCGTTGACGGCATCCGCGTATTTCTCTTGGCGAATACGCGTTATCGCCCTCAAGTCGAATATTTGCTCAATGTAGGGATTGAGCTCTATTGCCTTCGACGCGTCACCCTCCGAGCCGATGTAATCGTCAAGATAAAACTTTGCCACGGCACGATCATACCATGGCAACCAAAGGTAAGGCTTGAGTGCCAACACCTTGTTGAAATATTGGATGGAAAGCACATAATCATCATAATGCAACGCCACCTCACCATTCATGATGAGACGGTCGACATTATACTGCGCGTTTGCCTTGACCACAGACAACAAAGCCAATAAGAAAACGATTATCCTGCTTTTCATCTAATAATAAAGTCTTGCTTGTGTTGTAAAAGTCTTACTTGCGAATGGGCTTTGTACGGTAAGAGGCACTGAACTTTCCTTGTGACATCGCCTTGAGCTTGTTGCGGTTCATCTGCTTGCGGAACGGCGACACCTTGTCGATATAGAGCACGCCCTCAAGATGGTCAAACTCATGCTGCATCACCCTTGCCTGGTAATCGTCCACCCACTCGTCGTGCTGCTGCAGGTTCTCGTCGAGCCATGTGGCGTGGATGCGCTTGGGACGCGACACGGACTCGCTGAGCCCGGGTATAGAGAGGCATCCCTCTTCCATCGACACGCTGCCTGCCTTTTCGTCCACCTCAAGGATGTGTCCGTTGATAAACGCATGGCGGAACCCGGCGTATTGCGGGAAGTCTTCCTTCAGCACGTCCAGGTCGATAACCACCACACGAATGGCCTTGCCTATCTGTGGCGCAGCGAGACCCACGCCCGACGAGGCATCCAAGGTCTCATACATGTCCGCCAAAAGCTTGTCGAGCTCGGGGTAGTCGGTTGGAATGTCTTGGGCAACCTTTCTCAGTACTGGTTGTCCGTATGTATAAATCGGTAATATCATCGTTTTGAATTCATATAGTCTTGAAGGATGATCGTCGCACTGACTTCATCCACAAGGCCCTTGTTTTCCCTCCTTGCCTTCTTCTTCACGCCTCCGTCGATGATGGCTCTATGGGCAAGCACTGAGGTAAAACGCTCGTCGTAAAAAACTATTGGGACCGACGGCGAGACCTTACGCCAACGATTCACGAAAGCCTCAACCCTCGCGAGATTCTCCGACGGCTGACCGTTTGGCTGCATCGGTTTGCCTATCACGATTTGTTCCACTTCCTCGTCTTTGACATACTTGAGCAGGAAATCGAGCAAATCTTTTGTCTCCACTGTTGTCAAACCGTTGGCAATAAGCTGCAAAGGGTCGGTCACTGCCAACCCTGTGCGCTTCTTGCCATAGTCTATGGATAGAATCCTCGGCATTTATTTCTTGAACAAAAGCCAAGAATCGCTGTTCTTGTTGAACTTGCTGCCACGGATGGCGTCGCGGCTCTGCACCGCCTGGCTCTTGTTGTCGTAAGTGCCTGAAACCACGCGGTACATGCTGTTTTGTGGGTTGAACACGATTTGCGCATCGTAGCCGCCTTGCTTCAGCAAGCTCTGCATGCCCTCGGCGTTCGACTTCAAGCCGAAGCTGCCCACCACAACGCTATACTGCTTCAAGCCTGAGCCGCTGATGAGCGTGACATCCTCAGAGCGAACGGGAGTGTTGTCGACATTGCTCACCGTGGTCTGGTTTGCCTGCTTTGTAACCATCGGGGTGACAGTGGCCTGCTCCTGTGTGTTGGAAGCAGCGGTCTGCTGCTCCTCCTGAGCCTTCGCCTTCTCGTACATTTTCTTGTATGCACTCTCCTGCGATTTACAACTTGTGAAAGCGATTGCCACACAAAGGGCAGCGCCCATTACCAAATATTTTCTCATACTTCTTGTTAAGTAATTGTTTTAGATTCTCCTTTTTAGTGGGAAATATACTTTTACTTGCGAAATTACAAAAATCTTCATAAACAGCACATTCCGCCATACATAAAGTTTGTTAAAGGTTCCACTAATAAAGTATTTTTCAATCGGTTAATATAATTTATGACTGTTCCGGCAACATTTGTCGTCTCAAAACGTCATTATATTAGAAAAAACCATTAAGTTTGCAATTAGAAAATCACAGGTCTCAACGGCTTGTGGGCATTATGGACATTTACTAAAGAAAGGATTTTACTATGAAGACATTTGGTTACATTGCCACGTTTATTGGTGGCGCTATCGCAGGCGCAGCCGTGGGTTTGCTGCTTGCCCCGGAGAAAGGTTCTGACGTTCGTTCAAAGATCGCAGACACAGTAGACGACTTCTGCAAGAAGCACGACATCAAGCTTAACCGCCGCGATGCCGAGGATCTTGTCGACGACATCAAGGAGGCCGTTGAGGAAGAGAAGGCTTAAACCATAGGATTCGATGTTTTCAAACGATCAGAACATTGAGACCATAGGCCAGCTCGTAGAAGTGCTCAAACACTACGCTGGCCTGCAAAAAGAGTATATCAAGCTTGGCACCGTGGAGAAGACCGTGAGAATCCTCACGGCAATAGCCATGACTGCCATCCTTGGTCTGCTTTTGGTGTTCGTGTTGATTTTCCTGAGTTTCGCCGTGGTGTCCGCCCTTTCAGCATGCCTGGGGTTGGTCGCGGCTTTCTCCATTGTGGCTGGCGCTTATTTCCTCGTGTTCCTCTTGTTCATCATTTTCAGGAAGAGCTGGATCGAAAGGCCATTGGTGCGTTTCTTGTCTGGGCTGCTCTTGAGCTAAGAGACCGAAAGGCACAAATCAATAAAAGCAAAGAAGATGAAAGAAAGTTTTCCAACGGAGTCGTCTTACCAATCGATAGAGGAAATCAGGTTGCGCAAAGCCGCGTTGCTAAAGGACATTGAGGCCGACGGCGCCAAGATTGAGGAAAAATGGCGTTCCTTGTTCAAGAAGCCAGATGCCTTGCCGAAGCCTGCCACGCCATCTCAACGCATCACGGGCATCATCAGCACCGGAGCAGGATTGCTGGATGGCATAATGCTTGGCTGGAAGCTCTATCGCAAGTTTAAACGGTGATTTCCATACCGTCGCATGGTATCTGGAAGCCCTGCGGCAATCGCCCGTTAGCCTCATCAAACAATCCTATCTGGTGGGTGACATGTATCAGATAGGTTCTTTTTGCGCCAATGCGTTTCGAGAATGCCACTGCGTCCTTCACGAGCATGTGGCTATGGTGTTCCTTGTCCCATCGCAACGCGTTGACCACAAGCGTGTCCACTCCTTCAAGACTTGGCAACTCCTCTTCGGACATCATCTTCATGTCCGTGATATATGCCATTGAGCCAAACCGATAGCCGAAGATTGGCATCTTGTCGTGCATCACCTCAATCGGGACGACAGGTATGTCGCCAATGTGAAACTCCTTGTGCTTTTCCACAGCCTTGAGGTTAAACGACGGCACGCCAGGATAAGGGTTCTCGGCGAAGCAGTAAGGAAAGTTGTGGCGAACGTTCGCCACGGTGCGGGCGTTGGCGTATATGTCGAGGTCGCCAAAAGCATAACAATAAGGGCGCAAATCGTCGAGCCCGCCCACGTGGTCATAATGCTCGTGGGTGAGCAGCACGCCGTCGATCTTCTTGAATGGCACACGGAGCAACTGCATGCGAATATCGGGGCCGCAATCTATAAGCACGCGCGTGGTGTCCGACTCCAGCAGAGCCGCAGTGCGGAAACGCCTGTCGCGCGGGTCCTTGCTCCTGCAGACCTCGCACTGGCAACCTATCACGGGAATGCCCGTAGACGTGCCTGTTCCAAGAAAAGTCAACTTCATAACCTTTAATCTGAAACGTGATCAAACGATATTGACCTCGGGGCTTATCTCCAGGCCAAACTTCTCGTACACGGCTCCCTGTACGGCTTTCATCAGCTCAACCACATCTTGTCCCGACGCGCCTCCATTGTTCACGAGTATGAGAGCCTGCTTGTCGTAGACCGCGGCGCGACCGAGCGACTTGCCTTTCCAGCCACACTGGTCTATCATCCAGCCTGCCGGAATCTTGTATTTCATCTCCCCGCCGGGCTGCGGCACCTCGAAATAGCGAAGGTCGGGGTGCGCCTGCTTGAGCTTCTCAAAGGTTGCACCGTCCACTATGGGATTCATGAAGAAGCTGCCGGCATTGCCTTTCACCGCCGGGTCGGGCAACTTGCTCTGGCGGATGTCGATTATTATGTCGCGAAGCGTCTCTCCCGTCAACTGGCTTTCGGCAATTCCCCTGTCGGCAAGTTGACTTCTTATATTGCCGTAATCGAGTTCTGGCTGGAAAAGACGATGGAGCTGGTAAGTGACATACACCACGATATACTTGTTTTTCCATTCGTGCTTAAACTTGCTCTGCCTGTAGCTGTAGCCACAGTCTTCCGCCTTTATTTTTACGACCTTTCCGGTGCCTATCTCCACGGCCTCAACCTCCAACAACGCATCTTGTATCTCCACGCCGTAGGCCCCGATGTTCTGTATGGCCGACGCGCCACACTCGCCCGGTATCAGGCTCAGGTTCTCCAAGCCATGATAGCCATGACGCACCGCGTAGTCCACCACGTCGTCGAAGGTGGTGCCTGCCCAGCATCTCAGGCAAGGCTCATTGCTGCCATAGCGCAGTTCCACGGCTATGTCGAAACGTTTCTCCGGCGTGACTACCTTTCCATGGAAATCGTTTGTCAGCAGCAGGTTGCTGCCGCCACCCAGCAAGAGAAACGGTTCTTTCAGTCCCCTTGCCAACTCCCTTGCCTCGCCTTCGTTGGCAAACACTACATATTCGTCACACTTCTGGTCTATATGGAATGTGTTGTCGCACAGCAGCGAGTGGTCTTTCTCTATCAGCATCCTTTTAATTCCCGTTAAGCGTTAAACTTGACAAGCGTCCATCGGCTTCCGTTTTTCCTGAACAGCATCTCTATCTCCAAAGAGTTTGATATGCCTCTTATGACAAACAGCTTACGCTTCCTCGACGTGCATTTCTGACCATATACAATGTTGTATATCTTGTCGCGCGGGATAATGGCGGGCTTGAAGTCGGGCCACTGCTGTGGCATCATTATACCGTCGATGTTGGAGAACTCGTTGTCAGGGTCAGGGGCGGTAAACTCCACCTCGTCTGCCATCGATGCCACCTGAAACGCCGAGTCGCGCGAGAAATGGTCGTAGAAAGTCAGGAAGTCGGCATTCTCATTGGCGTGCAACGACTCATAGTTGAGCGAAGTCAGCATGAACTGGCCGTTGACGCGGTTGAAAAGAAACTGCTGTACAAGCTTCTTGCGGAAAAAGATCTTCTCTATCACCACATGGCTCACCGCGGTATCCTTTACGAGGTTCATCTGCTTCCTGTTGTCGAATACCAGCGTGTAATACTGCTGGCGCATGAAGAAATGCTCCATCCCCCACTTGTTCATGGGTATCTCCCTTGCCAGTTTTCCGTTTCTGTACACCTTCAACGGGAAAACGGTTCGCGCCTTCTGCAGCTTGCGGTTTGCCGCGAAGTTGAATATGAAGTCGTCGAAAAGTTCATCGGCTGCTTTTGGCATTGGCGTTTCCTCTATCAATGCCTCCGTAGAGTCTATGGAAGACGTGTCGGTCAAGACGGAATCGGTTGTCGTGTCATTCTCCTGCCGGGGTTTCTTGTCTGTGCAACCCATGGGAGCTGTAAACATGAAAATGAGAAACGATAAAACAATCGAAAGTAATGATTTTCTCATAACCTACTAATTAACGGGCGCAAAATTACGCATAATTTTTAAGATACAATATCCTTTATGCGATAAAATTAGTAACTTTGCACACAACAATTAATATAAGACACGACTATTAGGATTAGATAATTATACAATCATGTTGTTAGACAAGATAGACGACCTTCTGAAGGAGGTTTCGCAACTTTCCGCCAAGAACGCGGAAGACGTGGAAAAGCTCAGGATAAAATATCTGAGCAAGAAAGGTGAGATCAGCGTGCTCATGGACGAGTTCCGCACCGTGGCGAAAGACAAGAAAAAGGAGTTCGGAATGAAGATCAACGAGCTCAAGAAAACAGCCACCGAGAAGATCAACGAGCTTCGCGAGACCGTGGAGACCACGGAGACTGGCGAGGAAAGCCTTGACCTGACCCGCACGCCATACCCCATTGGCCTTGGCACGCGCCATCCGCTTACCATCGTCAAAAACGAGATCATAGAGATATTCCAGCGCATGGGCTTCACGCTTTATCAAGGCCCAGAGATTGACGACGACAAGCACGTGTTCACCATGCTCAACTTCGCAGCCGACCATCCGGCACGCGACATGCAAGACACGTTCTTCATCTCACAAAACCAGGACGACGTGACGAAAAACGTCATACTGCGCTCCCACACCTCCGGCGACGAAGCCCACTACATGGAATGCCATGAGCCGCCTATCCGCGTGCTCTGCCCCGGACGAGTGTATCGCAACGAAGCCATCTCGGCTCGTGCCCACTGCTTCTTCCACCAGGTGGAAGGTCTCTACGTGGACAAGGGCGTGAGCTTCACCGACCTCAAGCAGGTGCTTCTCACCTTCGCTCGCGAGATGTTCGGCCCCGACACGAAGATTCGCCTGCGCCCGTCGTTCTTCCCCTTCACCGAGCCAAGTGCCGAGATGGACATCTCCTGCACCATTTGCGGTGGCAAGGGCTGCAACTTCTGCAAGCACACCGGATGGGTCGAGATTCTCGGTTGCGGCATGGTTGACCCACACGACCTCGCCGCTTGCGGCATAGACCCGGACGTTTACACGGGCTACGCTTTCGGCATGGGCGTGGAGCGCATAGCCAACCTCAAGTATGGTGTCAACGACCTCAGGTTGTTCTCTGAGAACGACACCCGCTTCCTCGATGAGTTCAAGAGCGCATATTAATAATACGCACCTATAATACATGCAAAAAGGGCGGTCATGGTATTACCATGACCGCCCTTTTTGTTTTCCATCCTTTCCGTTTTCAACCACCATTCGGCATTCCATTGAAAAGCCGCCGGCATTCCAATGCAAAGGCAACGGCTTTCCAATGCAAAGGCAACGGCTTTCCAATGCAAAGCCGAAAGCCCTATTTTTGTGTCAACAAAACGTATAAAATGACGGGCGCGCCTATCAAGGATGTGACGGCATTGAGGGGCAAAACGGTGCCGTTAGTCGGCAATGTGGTGATGACATTGCAAAGCAAGGCTATCGTGCTGCCCATGAGAATTGTAATGGGAAGGAGCGTGCGATGGTCGGTGGTGCCCGTGAAAAGCCGCGCCACATGAGGCACAGCAAGGGCGACGAAGGCTATGGGGCCGCAGAAAGCGGTGACCACGGCAGTGAGGATGCCCGTCAACAAGAGCAGGAGGTTGCGTGCCTTCCTCACGTTCACGCCCATGCTCTCAGCATAGCGCGGACCAAGGAGCAAGGCGTTGAGGGGCTTGACCAGAAGGAGGGTGGAAAGGGTCGCTGCCACGGTCAAGGGGGCGAAGAGCCACATGTCGTCCATGCCCACGCTTGAGAAGTCGCCCATGCCCCAAACCACGAAGCCGTGCACACCCTCATCGGTGGCAACGGAGCTGAGCAAGGTGATGACGCTCGAACAAAGGTAGCCGACCATCATGCCCACGATGATGAGCATGACCGAGCTGCGCACCCGTCTGCTCAAAAACCATATCAAGGCGGTAACAGCCATGGCACCAATGAACGCCGCGGTCACCGACGACAAATATCCTACGACTCCCGAAGCCACCAGTCCAGGGGCAAGCGTGAGCAAAGCCACGGCAAGCGAGGCGCCGCTCGTCACGCCGAAGATGTCGGGGGCCGCCAATGGATTGCGAAAAGCCGTTTGCAGCAGCAAGCCACTCGCCGCAAGCGCGCCACCTGCCAAAAAGGCGGTGATGGCTTGTGGCAGACGAGAAAAGACCACGATGTATCTTGCCGTATCCGTTTCCTCGCCACGCAAGGCGTTCACGACATCCTCAACCGGAATGTCGACACTGCCATGAAACAGCGAGACAAGGAACAAGAGCAAGCAAAGGGCGACCAGCAAAAATGGTTTTGCCATTCGGGTCGCAGGTTTTGCCATTCGGGATGTGGGATTTGCCATTCGGAACAGGGATTTTGCCATTCGGGACGGGGATTTTGCCATTCGGGATGCGGACGGCCACAGGGGCCGCCCCTGCCATGACATAAACTTATTATTATTCAACCTAACTTCTGATAATATCTCAACCGCCCAAGCTTGGCATCAGGATGGAGGAGGATTATCATCTCGCGCAAGAGATAGTCGGGACGCCAACTGACTTCCTCAAAATAAGGCTTCTGCGTGCAATTGCACTCATATATCTCTCCCGTGCGGAATGCCTTCAACGCCTCGTAGCCCTTAAACTCCCTAAGGAGGTCGGCCTTGGTCATCATGCGCGAACCGTTGAACTTGAATGCCCAAACATCGCTCTGACCTGCCTTGGACAGAATGGTCTCAAAGTTGAGCGCAAGGCTTCCGCCGTGGTTGTCGTTGGCGAACGCGTAGCCTCCATTGGCGTCGCGGATAGTCACACCGACGGTGCTGCTGCCTCCGGGGGTATACCAAACCGCACCGGTCTTGCGCTCGGTCAGCACGCTTTTGCCCTTTGTCAACTTGGCGGCATACCTCTTCATGCTTTGGTATGTGGAGTCAACCACATGAAACAGCGAGTCGGCTCTATCAGCCTGCCCTAACAACCTGCCATAATAGCGCATCCACTCGGCTCGACCCAGCGACGATGTCTCCATATAGTCGGCGGCGAAAACGATGGGGATGCCCAAGCGCTCTATCTTCTGAAGGTTCATGCCCTCGTAGGGACTCAAGATTATGGCATCGGGCTTCAAGGCTATGATGCGTTCCACGTCGGGGCTCATCGAGCTGCCGCAATCCTCTATCTTGCCTTTGGCGCCTTTCCGGAGTGCGAGCCGTCGCTGGATGTCCTTGATAAGGATATACTTGGCATCGCAAACGCCGACAATCCTGTCGGCTACGCCAAGATATTCCATGAGCTGGCAATGGGAAGTGGTAAACACCACTACACGCTTGAAGGGCCTGTCCTGCTTTATGGTCTGGAGGGTAACGCCTTGCCGCCATGGGTCAGCCACGCTGACGGTGCCATCTTTGGCATCAACGGTAAGCAGTTTGGCATAGCTGAATTGGGATTGGGTGGCGCTTTTGTCAACGGCTGTCCGCCCTCCGCATGCACATAGCAAAAGCGGAAGGGCGAAAAGCCAAACAAGTCTTCTTGTTATTTCCACAACAAGCTGGTGTTAAAGAAGATGCAGCAAACAGACACGCCGCACTCAAACTGACTGACAGGTGTGCCGTCGGCCGTGAATTCACGCACATAGCCATTAGTGGTGTAGCTTGGCCAACCGCCTACCATGGAGTAAGAGGCAATGAAGAGGTGCTTTGATATTGGATCCACGTTCATGGCGCATGGAGATTCAACGCTAACGCCTGAGAGTGTGGTCACTTGGCCTGCAGCATATTTATTATACGAGACCTCGCTTCCGCCATAAGGGGCGTTGACAGTGTAGAAAGTGCCGTCGAGATGGGCAGCCATCGTTGCAGGAGCAACAGTCTCCGATGTGTACTCCGAATTGCTTGTATCGACCTTCTTCAAGCCGTTGCCAGTTTGAGCCCAAGGAGAAGTTGTCTGATAATGACCAAGGTCCACCACATAATATTGACCTTGGGAGATGAACACCTGCGTGGGGTTCTCAATGCCCTTCACTGCCTTGGTGGTAACGCCGTAATTGCCAAGTTTGGAAAGGTTTATCCAAGTGAGAGTTCCGTTGCCCTGAGCGTAATTGCTGTTGGCGACAAACAAGGTGCCCCCATCAGCCGACGAGCCTGTTATGCCCTCTGGGTAAGAGCCAACCGTCCAACTGCGATTCATCTTGAAGTCGGTAGTGTCGATCTCTGCCACAGAGCCGTTCTCGCCACCATAAGTGGTGTAATAGACATATCCGTCCATCGCGAAAAGCTGGCGTGGCTTCGAGCCTTGGGTAGAGCCAAGCTGGTCGGTCGTGCTGATCTTGCGAATCTCCTTGAGCGTGTTCTTGTCGAGCACCTCAATCACGTTCTCCTCTGTCACGGTGATGTAAACCTTGCTGCCATAGGTGATGCCCGCGTTGGGATTGGCACCGAGACTCTTGCCGTTAGCACCCTGGAAGGCCTTCAAGGTTGCCTTCTTGGTATTGTAATCGTAGTAGGTGAGGTCTCCGTTGATGCCACTGTAGTTGGAGCCACTGCCCACGACAAACAAGCCATTGCTGGTTGACACCTCATCAGTGGGACGCCACACTTGCACTGGATCGTCTCCACAGGCTGTGAATGAAAGAGCCACGACACAAGCGAGGCTCAACTTGATAATGTTTTTTCTCATGTTTTTATTTGTTAAAATAATAAATTCTCATCATATATGAAACACAGGTTCATGACAGTCACATCTCACATTTCAGGCTCACCATCCAGCATCTGCCTGGCATGGGGTAATGGCTCACGATGCTGTATTGCTTGTCGAAGATATTTTTTATGTCGAGGCGAGTCGTCCATCCGCAACCAAGCAACCGGAAGCTCCGCCACAATGTCACACCTGTGTCCCAATAGCCATCCACGAGCGTCCCGTCGTAGTGGGAGTTGTTGGGCCAGCGACTGCTTACGCCTGAACCGTGCAGGCTCACGTTGACCCAAGGATTCTCCCAACCAAGGCTCACGGACCCGCTGTGTCGAGGTATATAAGCTATCTGGTAACCGTAGGAAGCTGACGTCTTGTCTGAACGGTCGGTGACACGCTGAAAACTGTAAGAGCCTTGAAAGGTCAGCGAGTGGCCTCGGCATATAGTAGCGTTGCCATTGGCTGTCAGCTCCACGCCAAGCGAACGCACTCGGCCTATGTTGACGCAAGTCCATACAAACATGTTGTAGGGCACGGCTACAATCATGTCTTTTATCTTATTATAATATGCGTCTATCAGCAACTGACCGCTCAAGACCGGCGTATGACCGCCTAGCGTTAGCCCGAGGTTAATCTGGTCGGTCGACTCAGGATCAAGCGTGGTGCTTCCATAGTGGTAATAATAGCTCTCGTTGAAGTTGGGCGCGCGAAAGATGTTCTTGTACGACGCCCTGACATAAACATCTTTACCCTCCAGAAGCCTGTAGCTCAACGAAAGCGAAGGCGACAAGCGGCTCATGTCGCGCGCCTTCTCCCTGAACTGGGCATTGTTGAAGATTTCGGTGCCGAGCAGGCGGGCAAGCATTGTCAGCCTGTCGTTGGCGAATTTGGCCGTGAGGCTCTGCCAAAGCGAATGGCGATAGGGCCGTGTGTCGGTGACGAGGCTGCTGTTGAGATTGTTGAAAGCATAGTCTGCCGACATGTCAAAGCTCCAATTGCCTCTTGGCGCATAAAGCAGGCTCGCGGTGGCGTAACTCTCTCGCTGCCAATAGCTCGCATCGTTTACGCCTCCTGCATAAACTTTATCTTGATAGATGCTTGCTACCCAGTTGAATCGCCCCGAGACTTTTAAGCTCAAGTCGCCACGGCGATTGGTGACCGTGCCAATGGCTTGGGCGAAGAAGTTGCGGTCACGCAACGACTCTCCACTGATGTCGGTGTAATACTTCACGATGCCGGGCAACAACCTGTCGTTGTCGTAATAGTAAGCCTTGAACATCAATGAACTGTTTTGCGACGGGGTAATCCTGAGATTAACCTCGCCGTGCCCACTGTTCATGCGAGAGTTGGTTCGACGCTTGTGGATGATCTCAGTGACGTTGTGGATAGTGAAAGGATAGTCGTTTTCCGAATAGGTGTATTCCGTCATAGCGGAGATGTCTACCTTTGATGACAATCGTTTGGCGTATCTCACGTAGGGACTCACGAACCCGAAACTGCCCCACTCCACTTGGCCCACAAGATGACTCTTATAATCTGTTGGCGCGTTGAGCTGGGTCCTTATTGTCAATAGCGCCGGATATGCGCTCTGCCGTGCCGGCTGGAATATGTCGGCGCCGTCGCCCACTGTCATGCCAATATAATCGACGCTGTGCAGAGAATATCGCGAAAGGTCTGTTTCGCCAGTCTGGCAGTCGGACAGCGCAAGTCCGTCATACACGACACCTGTGTACTTCGCACTGAACCCTCTCACGGAAACCGTCTTCATGCCGCCAGCGCCACCATAGTCGCGCACGGTGACACCGGGTATGCGTCCAAGCGCGTCTGTGATGCCGGTCACACCGAGCTTCAACATATCGCTTGAAGAAAAAGCATGAAGCGGCACGGGACTCGTAAGGTTCCGATGCGCACGCGACTCCACCACCTCCACTCCTGCAAGTTGGTGGGGGCGCAAACTGTCGTTCTGCGCCCACGAGATGGCTGGGCACAGTACCGTTAATAAACAACAAATATACTTTCGCATCCTTCCTCGAGAATTTGAAACAAACAACGCTAATAGGCAGGTCTTCTGACTCGTGGCTGACAACAAGCGTCTTCCCAAGACTATCCGCATTAGCAAAATAAATCGTTACCTTGCCAAGGGCGTACGTTCTCAGTGACATGGTGCTTGTCCATAATGCCACACACAGCAGCGGGACTGTCCATGATTCTGACATGGTTCCCTTTTAATCGCCCGATTAAGGGCAAACCATAAAAGCTATTGCAAAGTTAGCGACAATAAACTGCAAAACCAAGATTTTATTCGTAATTTTGCATCACGAAAAACACTTTACATGATTATCTTTCAATACATTATCATTGCCATTGTCCTTATGGCGTGCGTTGCTTACGCGCTTTGGCGCATAAGAAAAGCACTGAGTGTGAAGTCTGGCGACCCTTGCTATGGATGCGCGCTGAAGAAGGTGTGCAAGAAGAAAAGCACGAGGCTGAACACAAAAAAACGAGCATAAAAAATCCGCGCATGTCATAGAGACCATGCGCGGATTTTTTTATATGTCTGATGTTGTTTACAACATTTCAGATTACATCATGCCTGGCTGTGCAGCTGCCATAGGAGCCTTCTCCTCTGGCTTGTCTACGATGAGGCACTCGGTGGTGAGGAACATACCGGCGATTGAAGCAGCGTTCTCAAGAGCCACGCGCTCAACCTTTGCTGGGTCGATGACACCTGCCTTGCGCAGATCCTCATACTTGTCCTCGCGAGCGTTGTAGCCATAGTCGCCCTCGCCCTGACGAACCTTGTCTACAACCACTGCACCCTCGCCGCCTGCGTTGGCGACAATCTGGCGCAAAGGCTCCTCAATGGCACGGCGGACGATGTTGATACCCGTCTGCTCATCGGCATTGTCGCCTGTCAGACCCTCAAGAGCCTTCTGAGCGCGGATATAGGTCGTGCCGCCACCGACGACAACACCTTCCTCTGTTGCAGCACGTGTAGCGCAAAGAGCGTCGTCGACACGGTCTTTCTTCTCCTTCATCTCAACCTCTGAGTTGGCACCCACATAGAGCACGGCGACGCCACCTGCGAGCTTAGCCAAACGCTCCTGAAGCTTCTCCTTGTCGTAGCTGCTCTTGGTGTTGGCAATCTCGTTCTTGACCTGGTTGACGCGCTCCTGGATGTTCTCCTTAGAGCCTGCACCACCAACGATTGTAGTGTTGTCCTTGTTGACAGTAACCTTCTTGGCAGAGCCGAGCATCTCAAGAGTAGCCTGCTCAAGCTTCAAGCCCTTCTCCTCGCTGATGACGACACCACCGGTAAGGATGGCGATATCCTCAAGCATAGCCTTGCGACGATCGCCAAAGCCAGGAGCCTTGACAGCGCAAATCTTCAAGCTGCCACGCAAGCGGTTGACTACGAGTGTGGTGAGAGCCTCGGAATCTACATCCTCGGCGATGACGAGCAATGGGCGGCCGCTCTCTGCAGCAGGCTGCAGCACGGGCAAGAACTCCTTGAGGTTGCTGATCTTCTTGTCGTAGATAAGGATATAAGGATCGTCCATCACGCACTCCATCTTGTCGGTGTCGGTGACGAAGTAGCTTGAAAGGTAACCGCGATCAAACTGCATACCCTCGGTGACGCCGATAGAAGTGTCGCGAGTCTTGCTGTCCTCAACAGTGATAACACCGTCCTTTGATACCTTGCGCATAGCGTCAGCGAGAAGCTTGCCAATCTCAGGATCGTTGTTGGCTGATACAGTTGCGACCTGCTCAATCTTGTCGTAGTTGTCGCCAACGACCTCAGCGTTTGCCTTGATATACTCAACGACCTTAGCCACGGCCTTGTCGATGCCGCGCTTCAAGTCCATTGGGTTGGCGCCAGCGGTGACATTCTTCAAGCCCTCGGTGACGATAGCCTGTGTAAGGATAGTGGCTGTTGTCGTTCCGTCGCCAGCATCATCGCCAGTCTTGGAAGCCACGCTCTTGACGAGCTGAGCGCCAGTGTTCTCGAACTTGTCCTCAAGCTCCACCTCCTTGGCAACTGTCACGCCGTCCTTTGTGATCTGGGGAGCGCCAAACTTTTTCTCAATCACTACGTTGCGGCCCTTAGGACCGAGTGTAACCTTAACGGCATTGGCGAGCTGGTCAACGCCTTTCTTCAGAAGCTCACGAGCTTCGGTATTATATGTTATAATCTTAGCCATAGTATGAATTCCTTTTTTGTTGTTTTTTATTCCGATTAGTCCTCAACCACTGCCAACACGTCGCTTTGGCGCATCATGAGATACTTCACGCCTTCGCTCTCCAGCTCAGTGCCACTGTACTTGCCATAGAGCACCGTGTCGTTCTCCTTCAGCACCATTGGGTCGTCCTTAGTGCCGCCGCCAACAGCCACGACCTTGCCGCGCTGTGGTTTTTCCTTTGCTGTGTCAGGAATGATGATGCCACCTACTTTTTCCTCGGCTGGTGCAGGAAGTACCAGCACTCTGTCTGCTAATGGTTTAATCTTCATAGTTGTTTTATCTTTTAAGTGTTAACAATTCGTGTTGCTTGGACATTTCGTCGTCCACTGTGCTATATACGAAAACCGTGCCAAATAGTCACAGCATAAAATGTGTGACACGAATGTCAGCCTACAGTATGACAATTTTGCAGACTATGTACTTCAATCAACTTTACTCATACCGAAAAAAGGCGATGTCAAATGTCTTGACACCGCCTTTATAAGATTTCGTTATCTCAAACTTTCGAGTAAAGGTTTCGTTCGCACGTCGCTCGGACGCGGAGCGTTATACTTGTATAGCTTGCCTTCCTTGTCATAGATGATGAAGAAAGGAATGCCGTTGACGTTCAGCGCCTCAGACAACTTGTTGTCCTTGTCTATGAGCTGGTTTCCCTCAAGACCCAACGCTGACACTTTCTTCTTCCATGCGCCTTCGTTGCTGTCTATCGAGACCGAAAGGAACACTACATCTTCGTTTTGCAAGTCTTTTTCAAGTGCCTTGAGATGTGGTATTTCCTTGACACACGGCACGCACCACGACGCCCACATGTCAACATATACGTATTTTCCACGAAACTTGGCAAAGCCTACCTTGTTGCCGTTCAAGTCGTAAAGGCTTACATTCGTAGGGAAGGGTGTGCCCGCTATGGACGACTTGCGCACCTTGAACATGTTTACATACTTGCTGTCAAGATTGAAACGCTCTGTCAGGTCGGCAAGCTCCTTCAGTCCTGCCTCGTAATTGCCCGAATAGTTGAAGCCTGCGACATATCTGTTGAGCAACACATCCTCGGCACGACGGCGCAAGCCCTCGTTTGCCGCAGTTTCCACAGCTGATATGCGCTGGGCAAGACTACCTTGCGGCAGCATTGCCAGCAAAACGCGTGGAGCCGAATCGAATGCAGAAGACATCTTGCAGTCTATCGCCTTGGCGATACGAGACGCCTCGACCTTGATGTCAATACCAAGCGATGAAAGGTCATGACCGGTGGCAAACTTTACGCTCTCGATATTCTCGAACGATGTTGTGGATGCCCACAAACGCAAGTATTGCAACGTCACCTCCGATGGGTGGTAAACCTTTATTATGCTATCGGCCAAGGCTGGGTAGCCAAGCACAAGAGCTTTAAGGCTGTCGTCTGTCATTGTCTTGCCTTCCATCCACAGACGCTTATTGCGATCAACGCTGATTTGGTTGAAGCCCACAAGAGCCCTGGTATCGGCATCATTACTGCGGATGTCTATTTCGCCTTCATCATCGAAGGCCAACTGTATCTCACCCGCATTTGCGTTGGCATGGAATGGGATTATTGTCTGACTGCGATTGAATACTCCCACAATCTTGTATATATTATAAGGAGAAAGTCGCGTTTCAGCGGTAAACGTCTTTCCGCTTACAGCCACAGAGTCAGGATCTGTCCACGCCTCGTCAACCGGCATGATATAAAGTCGCAAGTCGGCAGGCACATTGCCATGCAACGTGCCTGCTATCTTCAGTGTCTGTGCAGTGGCAGCGCAAACAGATGCGACAACCATTGCACAGGTTATCATTAGTCGTTTAATCATCACCGATGACTTTTACTGCTGTACGCTCGGCTTATATATAATGTATGATATGCGTCCGGCGCAGCTCTTGTGTTCCTCAACCGGCTTCACGTTGGCGCTGTTGTCGGTGCGCACGTCCTTGCAGTTGTAGATGTAGAAATTGCCACGCTGGGTTGTCTTGTCATAAGTGGCAACAAACAGTTGGTCGTTGCTGGAATTGACATCGAGGAATGTCACCTCCTCGTTGTCGCCGAAGTTCAGGGCTGCCTGGTTCTTCTGCGGCAGAGACTTCTTCTCCACGTCGGGCAGGAAGACGTACACGCAGTTGCCTAACGCGTAATAGTAGCGCTTCTGGTTGAACGACACAACGAACTGAGTGCCGCGTTCGGGCACAGCCGTGTTCTCGTCGGTGGCAATCTTCTGAGAGCGGAAATAGGTCTCTGTGCCCATCCAGACGCTACCCACGGCATACTCCCATATATATATGTCGCCTGTGCCTTCCTCTTTGGCCAATGTGAATATTGGCAACTGATAGTCGGAGGTGTAGCCATAATATGAGAATATGGTCAAGATTTTCTGGTCGGCAGGCAATTCGCCAGGAGCCTCAAAGAGACCAGTGTTCATGTCTGCCGCCTTGCCGGTGTTGTTGGCGTAGTCCATGAAATATGTCGAAGAATAGACCGAGCCCCATACGTTGTACTTTGAGACAATGAAGTCGTCGGCCTTCATGCCCTTGTAAGCCTCCTTGACGTAGGCGTACATGTATTGGGTATTGAGATGCACGAAGTTGCCGGTATTCTTGTCGAAAGCGTAAGGCGCATAAGTGTCGGGCACGAAATTGGATGCCTCGAAACCGGGAACGGCCTCCGTATAATCAATGTTTGTGATGACGTTGAAGTTGTTGGGATCAAGGAAGTAGCAACGCTTCTGCGTAGACACGAACACGCGCGTAAGCGGTGTTGAGGTGCGTCCGTCCCAAATGCTCTGCGTGGCGACGACCGCCTTCACGAGTCCGTCTTCCGATATTTCCTCATTCACCTTGTGAAGACAGTGCTCCATGACGACCTCTTTCTTTCCCTCGGCAATCTCCTCAGGAGTCAGGATCTTCACGAAAGAAAGGTTGCCAGATCCGTCGGCTTCGGTAGACGTGAGCAGGTATCCCTTCTCGAATGTGCGGTTCACGTTGACCTTATACTCCATGACCTTGCCCACGGAGCCATCTGTGACGGAGAGGTGCACATAATAGGTGCCGCCCGTCGTGAACTTATAGCTGAACGTCGGGTCTATGCTCACTTCGGTGAGTGCTCCCTTGGTGTTGTTGGAATAAGATCCAACCTTCCATTCATATTTCAAGTTGGAGGCATTGCCCGAATAAGACACCTGCGGGTCTATCACGCAGTCGTTGCCAAGATAGACGTTGTATTCAGGCATTGACGTGGCGTTCTCGTCCTTGATGGTGATTTGGGTCAACTCCTTCGTGGCCTCGGTGCTGTCGTCGCTGATGCACGATGTCATGCCAACTGACAGGCAAGCGACGAGGACCATTGTTGAGAATATATGTTTTCTATTCATCTTTCTGTGTTTTTTCGTGATTTGTAACCATTAGAATGATGGAACTCTCTGCCACTCGACGTCGTCCTTATGGTCGTTGTACATTGGAATGAGCACATACTTCGTCATGATTGGCTCATAGAAGGCGAACGGACCGCCCGTTGAGCCGGCGTTGACGAAATACTCGCCATACTTCTTTATCATCTCATCGTAGACATCCTTGTTGGCCTGGGGCATAAGCTCGTTGTAATACTTGAAGAACAACTGGGCGTTCTCAAACGAGTAGACTGGCAGCGGCGACCACGACGACCACCATGCGGGACGCTGGGTGATGCGGAAGTCGGAATATTTCAGCGTGAAAGCCTTCATACCCGTGGGACGGAGCTGGTCGTTGGCGCCAATCTCTATGCGCAACGTCTTTTGCTTGGTCTGAATCTCCTCGTCCTTTCCACGCAACAACATTATCTTCACTGTGTCGCGAACGGCATCGGCAGCAATCTCGGCACGTGTCACGGTGTAGTTCACGCCTTCAACCATGTCGGTAGAGTCTGCCACTACTTTGATGTCGATGTTGCGGGCATTGGCCTTGGGCACGCCCATCAGCGTGACGGGTATGGATATCTCGTGCTGCTCGGCAATGTCGTAACCAAAGTTGTAGGTTATGACAGAATCTGCAACGCCTCTTGAGTTGTAATAGTTGAACGACACTGCATCAACCTGGTTGGTATCGTACAACTTGTAGTCTTGCTCACAACTCGCCGTCAACATGGCAACGGCGACAAGGGCAAGTGCGAATATCGTGTTTTTCATGCTTTTTGTCCTCCTTGATTAGTTTCTGTAGTTATACTCGTCCTGCGGTATCGGCAGCACGTAGATATCCTCGCTTGCCGGAATGGTCCTAAGCTCGGTATTAGACTGTATGTCCTTGTTCAAACGCTTCATGTTGTACCATACCTGACCATCACCGAACATTTCTTTGTGATACTCATTATATATCATGTCCTTTGTAAGGGTTTGGTCAGCACGCAATGCGGGAATGCCTCTTGATGAAGTCTCTGCCTCATAGTAACTGAGTGCCTTGGCGTAGTCCTTATCGAGCAATGCCTCTGCGGCAATGATGTAAAGCTCTGAAACATGCAGCATGTTTATGCCGTCGATGCGGTTCGACCAATTGTCAGGATCATTGCCACGTCCGCCTATCGTATAGTAGTCGACATTCTTGTGCAAGCAAACCGTCTGGTTGCCCTTGTCAAACCACTGCATGCGATAGTCCTGCACAGTGCCGTCCACGTCCTGTGAGTAGACCTTATCGTAAGGCAAAGGATGGGTCGCACCGGAAGCATCGGTGTAGGGATTGTACGATTGGTACGACTGATACTGATACAAGAAGCTCTGGCATGTCTTAACATAACTTGTAGAGTACAGCCCCCACAACGTTTCCTTTCCCGATAGTTTGCCGGCAAACAAATCCTGCACCTCGGTGGGCTCTGCCAATGGGAACTTCTTGCTGTCGATGACCATTTGCGCGTACTTGGCGGCGTTGTCCATGTCGCCTTTCATCCAATACACCTTGGCAAGTATGCCGAGCACAGCGTAGTAGTTGCAGTGAGTCTCACGATAGGTCTGGAACTTGAAGTACTGGTCGTTGTTGCGAGGATAAACGATCACGTCCTTCTCCTCGGAAAGAAGTTGCTCAGCTTCCAGCAGATCCTTGATGATGAGGTCATAAACTTCGCCCACTTTCTTAAACTCGTTTATCTTGGCCTCGTAGGTCGTGGTGTATGGAATGCCTGTCTTGGTCTGGTCGGTCGAACAGAACAGGCGCAAGAGGTCGAAGTGAAGATAGGCGCGCACTGCCAGCATCTCGCCCTTGTAAAGGTTGAGAAGAGGGAAGTCTGCCTTCGTTTTCTGCTCAAGGTTTTTCAGCACGTTGTTGGCATAGCCTATGCTTTGATAGGCAGTCGTCCAGACGTTAGAGAAGCGACTGCGCAAGTTGTCATCTGTCTCGTACTGGTATTTTGACAATGCCACCGAACCTGCCGACTCGTTGTTGTGGTTCAAGTCCTGTGCCATGATGTCGGTCATTCCCCAATAAAGCTCCTTGCCGTAGAGCGAGCTCGATTGCAGGGAACCGTAAACACCGTATATTGTTGCCTCAATGCCTTCTGCGGTACTGAACTGGTCGGCTTCGAGCTTCTCTCCCTTCGGCCGCACGTCCAAGTAGTCGTTGCATGACGTAAGCGCCGTTGTGCCAATAAGCATTGCGAATGCCAGTCTTGCTATATGTTTGTTAAAATGTGTCTTATACATTTCTATATATGTTTTGTTGTTTCGAATGTTTCGTTTGTTCTACACACTGACCATCAGAATGTAATGCTTGCCGACATATTGACGCTACGGCTGTACGGATACGACGTACCGCGCTCATACTTGGCCGATGTAATGCGGAACAAATCCTCGGTGCCGATGCCCACATAAAGTTTCTGCACATGGATCTTCTTAAGGAAGGTGGCAGGCACATTGTACTGCAGGTAGAGGCTTGAGAGCCAAAGCTCGTTGTCTTTCTCCACAAAGCGGTCGGTGTAAATACTGCTGGTGCCAGTGGCGTTGGCTATGTCGATATACGGCTTCACGTCGCCGGCCTTGGTCCAGCGGTCGGTGAAGGCGCGCACGTCACAGTTTTTGCGTGGATTGATGTTCTCAACCTTCAAGGCACGTGTGGAGTTGTACATCTCGCCGCCGAAGCGATATTGGAAACTTGCCGTGAGCGAGAAGTTCTTGTACTGAAGCATAGACGAGAAACTGCCCTGCAACAGAGGGTTGGTGTCGCCGCATGCCACCTGGTCCTTAGAGTCATAGGTATACGTGTAGCTGCCGTCCTGCTTTATGAATATCTCACGTCCTGTGGCAGGGTCGATACCTGCCGAACGCACTGCATATATTGCCGATGGCGACTCCCCCTCACGATACTGATACAATGGTGAAGAAGACGCTACCGTCACGCTGCTGTCTGAATAACCCGACGCATTCTGCTCATTCATACGTTTCATTGCCTCGGATATGTTGTTGATGGTGGTCTTCGAGTGGAGACCATTGACAGAGAGGGTCCATTCCCAGTCTTTCGTGCGGATAATCTTGCCCCACACCGAGAACTCAATACCATTGCTCGTCTGTGAGCCAAGGTTAGCCTTTACGCTTGTTGTTCCCGATGATGGCGGCAACGAACGGTCGATGAGCATGTCGATTGTCTTCTCGTTGTACACGTCGAAGTTGACGTTCAGACGGTCGCCGAAGAACGATGACGTGATACCTAAATTGAGTTTCTTCGTGGTTTGCCACTTCAGGTCGGGGTTTGCCATGCTTATAGGTATTGAGCCCACGCCTGTGTAGCCCAGGAAATCGCTGTTGTACTTGTAAGTGGTCACTGCTTGATACGAGCTGAACTTCACGCTACCCGTGTAGCCATAGCTTCCACGCAGACGCAACGTGTTGACCCAACCAAGCTTCTTGATGAATTCCTCATTGTGAAGGTTCCATCCTGCACCAACCGACCAGAACGGAGCATAACGGTGGTCGCTACCAAACTTGGAGGAACCAGACACACGGTAAGAGCCATCCACAACGTAACGGTTCTTCCACATGAAGTTGGCAGCAAGGAAACCGCCAAGGCTCGTCGACAAGTCCTCACTGCCCGATGGCTGGCCGCCATTGGGATAGGTTGTCGCGTAAGCAATGTCGTTCTGGTTGTCGCTCAGGAATCCCGTGCCCGTGAGCGAGCTCGATGTCGATTTGTTCTTCTTTATCTCGCCACCAAGGTTAAGCGTGAGCATGGTGCCGTCCTTGTCAAAGTTGTGTATATAGTTGGCGACAACCTTGCCTGTCCACTGGTCGGAGCTTGAGTTGCCAAGCACATAGCGGCCTTTCTGGGTGACCGACGCGGTTTCAAACTCGTGTGAGTCGGGCGATGTGAACACATCACTCGTGCCACGGCTCGTGTTGTATGAACCCTGTGCGGTGACATAGAATGTCGGCAGGATATTATAGCGAACGTCGAGCGAGATCTGCTGAGTGCGAGATTGCGACTTGCTGAAACTGCTCAGTGAAGCCTCGTAGAGGGGGTTGTCCAAATTATACGACAAGCTGCTACGCAAATTGCCATATTCATCGTATGGCGAATCATACGGGTTGCACGACAGGTAGTCGGAGAACGAACCATACTTCGATGAATTGCTGTTAAGCTGATTGTGTGAAGCTCGAAGCGTCACCACAAGGTCTTTGACCGCAGTGTAGGAGAGGTATATGTTCATGCCATAACTCTGACGGCCATCGTCCTTCATCACACCCTGCGTGTTTTGATAGTTGGCGTTGATGTTATAGTCGAGGCCAGAGCCACGTCCGGAGATGGAGAGCGAGTGGTTGTGAGAGAAGCTGTTGCGCACAGGCTTCGACATCCAATCGGTATTCACTCCACTGTTCACCAATGCCAACTTGTCGAAATAACTTTGGTCGAGGTTGCCTGTCGTGCTGTCATAAAGTCCGGCAAGACGCTCCAATTCCAACTTCTGAGCAGCATTACAATAGTCGTAGCTGCTAAGGTCAGCGAAGCTCACCTCCGGCGTGAATGTATATCGAATGCGCACAGGCGACTGGCTCACGCGCTTACGCTCAATAACGATAACGCCGTTGGCAGCATTCTCGCCATAAAGTGCTGTGGCTGAGGCGTCCTTCAATATGTCAACTCGCTCAATGTCGTTGATGTCCATGTCGTAGAGAGCCTGCAGACTTTGCTCTACACCATCAATCACGATAAGTGGCGCATTGAGACCCACCTCGTTGCTTGTAGAAAGAGATGTGGTGCTGCGAATAACAAGGTCTGGCACCGAGTTAGGGTTCGATCCCATGGCATTGTTCTGCGTGATGTTCAGCGAAGGGTCAAGAGTGGCAAGGGTCTGCATGATATTGTTTGGAGCGACTTTCAGTATCTCGTCGCTTGTGATAGTTCTTGCAGCACCTGTAAAAGTCTGTTTCTTACGTGTAAAATAGCCATTGACAACCACATCGCTCAGAGTCTTTGAATCTGACTTCAACACAATCTTCATATTGTGTCCGGCATCAACTGTCTGAGGCTCCATTCCAATGTAGGAAACAGCAAGCTTCTGTTTCTTCAAAGGCACAGTCTTAAACGTAAATCTACCATTGACATCCGTAATAGTAGCTACATTTGCACCAACAATTTTTACTTGAGCACCAACAAGCGGCTCATTGTCTTCAGCAGACACAATAACTCCACTGATGCTATTGCTACTCTCTCTGCCATCGTTCATAACAACTGTCACATTGTCTTGTGCACTTACATTAATAGGATATTCCCCAAAGTAAGCAAGCGCGATGGCTAACAATACACTTTTGCGCATTCGCTAAAAAATTACATTAAAAAAATAATATTTTGCAAAATTACATAAAAATATCAAGAAACATAAGGAATGTAACGATTATTAAAGGTTGTAGTATAAACAGACATAGAGCAGGCAATGAAAAGTAACCATCCGAATTGAGCCGACTTGTATTAATCACTTCCAATCCCGAACTTTGC
>CAVBBO010000071.1:0-101669 GCA_963593695.1 Escherichia coli
TACTGCAATGCAATGCGGGAGAGTAGGTAGCCGCCTCCTTTCAAATGAGCCTCGAGGATAACACTATCCTTGGGGCTCTTATTGTATTATCCGAAATGATTAACTTCGACATTATTTAAAATCTATGAACCAAAAGCGTAACTTCTTGACAGCTTTCCTACTTCTTGCGGTATTGCAGTTCTTTGCCTTTACTTCGGCTTCTGCCAAGTCTAAGCATACGTTCGAGATTAAAGGGGGCAACTTCGTTTATGATGGCAAGCCTATTCAGATTCATTCTGGAGAGATGCATTTTTCCCGTGTGCCGGCTCCTTATTGGCATCATCGTTTGAAGATGATGAAGGCAATGGGGTTGAATGCCGTCGCGACCTACGTTTTTTGGAATTTTCATGAGACAGCCCCTGGCAAGTGGGATTGGTCTACTGATAATCATAACCTTCGTGGTTTCCTCAAGGCTGCAGCCGATGAGGGAATGATGGTCATTTTGCGTCCCGGTCCTTACGCTTGTGGCGAGTGGGAGTTTGGTGGTTATCCATGGTGGTTGCAGAAAGTGAAAGGCATGCAGATTCGTGTCAATAATAAGCCATTCCTTGACTCATGTCGTGTTTACATCAATCAACTTGCCAAGCAAGTTTCCGACTATCAGATCACAAAGGGTGGACCGATAATCATGGTTCAAGCCGAGAATGAGTTTGGCTCATACGTTTCCCAGCGCAAGGACATCTCACTTGCAGACCACCATAAATACAGTGCTGCCGTTCGTCAGATGCTTTTGGATGCAGGTTTTAACATTCCAATGTTCACCTCTGATGGCTCTTGGCTTTTCGAGGGTGGTGTCATTGAGGGCGCGCTCCCCACTGCCAACGGTGAGGACGACGTGAACAAGCTCCGTAAGGTTGTTGATCAATATCATGGCGGTGTAGGGCCTTATATGGTTGCCGAGTTCTATCCTGGTTGGTTGGATCATTGGAATGAGCCTTTCGTTAAGGTGACTGCTAACCAAGTGGCTAAGCAGACTAAGAAATACCTTGATGCAGGGGTAAGCTTCAACTATTATATGGTTCACGGTGGAACTAATTTCGGTTTCACATCAGGTGCCAATTATAATAATGACAAGAACATTCAGCCTGACATCACGAGCTACGACTATGACGCTCCTATCAGCGAGGCAGGATGGGCTACGCCCAAGTATGATGCCATACGCGAACTCATGAAGCAATATGTAAAGTACTCAGTTCCTGATGTTCCAGAGCGTTTGCCAGTGATTTCTATTCCAAGCATCAAATTGGCTAACACCGTGGGGCTTTTCGATATGATTGAGTCTGCAGAGCCTGTCGAGAGCGACACGTTGCTTACCTTTGAGGACATGAATCAGGGATATGGATATATGCTTTACCGTCGCCGTTTCAACCAACCTATCAGCGGCACGATGCGTGTTCCAGGCATTGTCGACTTTGCCACTGTTTATGTCAATGGTGAGAAAGTGGGCGAGCTGAACCGTCTCACTGGAAAGGATAGCATAGAGGTATCGGTGCCATTCAACTCGACTCTCGATATTCTCGTTGAGAACCTGGGGCGTATAAACTACGGTGCCCGTATCAACTCCAACCTCAAGGGTATAATAGAGCCTATAACTATCAATGGCAACGAGATCACCGGAAATTGGCAGATGTATGGCGTTCCAATGGACGTCATGCCTGTTATGCCCAAGATGCGCTCGCCTTATGTAAAGGGTCAGCCAACACTCTACTTTGGCACATTCGAGCTCGATAAGGTTGGAGACACATTCCTCGACATGGAGAAGTGGGGTAAGGGCATCGTCTTTGTGAATGGCGTAAACCTCGGTCGCTATTGGAAGGTAGGACCTCAGCAAACTCTCTATCTCCCAGGCTGCTACTTGCGCAAAGGTCAAAACACCGTCGTGGTGTTCGAGCAACTTAATGATGAGAAAAAGACCGAACTGGTTGGCGTAGAGACACCAGTGCTCGACCGATTGGTGAAAGAGTGATACGATTTCGTGCTCTTGTTGTTTAACGATAACCATCCGAAGCAGTAGACATAAGTCAGCTGTTTCGGATGGTTAACGTAGTTGAATGGCATATGAATGAAATAGATACAGAAAACGCTTTTGTGCTGTCCTCACTTTCCATGGGCAGCAGAAGGGCGTTTGATGCATTTTTCAAGGCCTATTATCCTAAAATCTTGCAGTTTGTCATGCACTTTTGCATTGATAAGCAAGAAGCAGAAAGCCTGGTTCAAGATCTCTTTATGAATTTATGGATAAAGAGAGACAAGCTAGGCGAGATTAAGAATTTGGACAATTACCTTTACGTTTCCGCTCGCAATGCAGCCATTCGTCTTGTGAAACAATCTTTTATTTATTGCGACGACAACATTGCAAAAGACCTGCCGTCGGAGTTGCTCAACGGTGATATGAAGCTATGCTACGAGGAATTGTATGGCTTCGTGATGCGTGAGATAAATTCGATGCCCGAACAACGGCGTCGCATATTCATGATGAGTCGTGTTGACGGCCTTAGCAATGCAAAAATAGCCGAGCGTCTTGGAATCGGCAAACGCACCGTGGAATCTCATATCTCCTTGGCCATTGCCACACTGAGGGAGTTATGGCCATCAATAATATTATTAACAATGCTTGACTAAGTTACTTGACCGTGCCGATGTCCGGATGCCATTCACACGGCTTTCTGGGTCTTATGTATTGTCGCTGTCCTCTTGCGACACTTGTTCGGTAGGTCTTGTTTTTGGCAAAACCAGGTTGAGCACCACGCCCACCACTGCCGACAGTCCGATGCCCGAGAGCGAGAACGTGCCAGCCGAGAGCACGGCGCCGCCAAGGCCCATGGTGAGCATCACTGAGGCAATGATGATGTTGCGCGTGTCGTTGAAGTCTACCTTATGCTGAATGAGGTTTTGTATTCCTACGCTGGCTATGGTGCCGAAAAGCAGAAGCATGATGCCGCCGAGCACTGCTTGCGGAATGCTTTGCAGCAAAGCCGAGAGCTTTCCGCACACCGAGAACACGATGGCTGTGGCGGCAGCTATGCGGATGACTGCCGGACTGGTGACTTTGGTGATAGACATGGCGCCCGTCACCTCGCTATATGTGGTCTCTGGTGGACCGCCGAGACAAGCCGAGCACAGGCACGCCAAGCCGTCGCCAAGCATGGTGCGGTGGATGCCTGGATTGGCCACGAAGTCGGTCTTTGTCACGGCGCTCACCACGTACACGTCGCCTATGTGCTCAAGCACTGGGGCTATGGCGACAGGAATCATGTAGAGAAAAGGCTCCCACTGCAAGTGCTTGAGCGTGTCGAAAGCCACCGGGCACGACAACCACGGAGCTGCAGCCACGCCAGTGAAATCGACAAGCCCCATGCACAATGCCACCACGTAGCCCACGACCACGCCCGTGATGATGGGCACCAGCTTCATCAGTCCACGGCAAAAGGTGAGCACCAGAATTGCGGTAATGAGTGAGGCAAAGGCAAGCAGCCAGTTGTCTTTTGCCATGTTCACGGCACTGCCCGACAAGCCCAAGCCTATGAGGATGATGGCGGGGCCTATCACGATGGGCGGGAAGAGGCGGTCGAGCAGTTTCTTGCCTTGCCACTTCACCAGCGCGCTCATCACGAAATACACCAACGACACGCTGAGCAGTCCCGAAAGCGCGCCCTGCAAGCCCCACTGCTCGGTGGCGGCGATTATTGGTGCGATGAAGGCAAACGAGCTGCCCAAAAATATTGGCACCTTGCCTCCGGTCACGGCATGGAAAAGGAATGTGCCTAAGCCAGCAGTGAAGAGCGCCGTGGCGGGATTGATGCCAATGAGCAGTGGGACGAGTACTGTGGCTCCGAAGGCGACAAACAGAAACTGTATGCCCACGATGGTCTTCTTGACCGGTGAAAGATGTTGTGTGTCCATGCGTTTATTATGTTTTTGTGTATTTGCGTTTTTGTGGTTTCGCGTTAGCGCTTACAAAGTTAAACCAAATTTCGTTGAAAGTGTTTCCGTTTTGTCGTTTTCTTTGTACCTTTATACCCTATAAACAAAACAGTGGTAAAAACCGAGCAACCTTTACAATTTATCAGATAGCATGAACTGCAAGTTTTTAAGCGCGCTTACGGTCGCCTCCATTCTGGAATGTGGCAGTTTATATGCCAAACAATTCAACCGCCCCAATATCATCGTGTTTATCGTGGACGATATGGGGTGGCAAGACACCTCGTTGCCCTTTTGGGACAAGCCTACCAGATACAACGAAATGTATGAGACCCCCAACATGGAACGCTTGGCAAGCCAGGGTGTCATGTTCACCCAGGCCTATGCTTGCCCTGTGAGCTCGCCTACGCGTTGCAGTCTCATGACGGGCATGAACATGGCGCGTCACCGTGTGACCAACTGGACGTTGCAACGCGATAAGACCACCGACGACAAGAGCTCTACGGTCATTCTCCCGGAATGGAATTGCAACGGCATCTCGCAAGTAGCCACCGTGCCGCGCACAGCCGTGGCAAAGTCGTTCGTCCAATTGCTCAAGGACAGCGGTTATCACACCATACACTGTGGCAAGGCTCATTGGGGCGCGATAGACACTCCCGGTGAGAACCCTTGCCATTTTGGTTTTGATGTCAACATCACAGGGACGGCGGCGGGCGGCTTGGCCACGTACCTTAGCGAGCAGAACTATGGCCACACGCGCGACGGCAAGCCATACGCTCTCAATTCCATACCGGGGCTTGAGCGTTATTGGGGCACGGGAACCTTCGTGACCGAGGCCCTGACCAAGGAGGCAATCAAGGCTCTCGACAAAGCCAAGAAATATGGCCAGCCTTTCTATCTCTACATGTCCCACTATGCCGTGCATATTCCCATAGACAAGGACATGCGTTTCTTCCCCAAGTATGTGCGCAAGGGCCTTTCCGACAAGGATGCCGCCTATGCCTCTTTGGTGGAAGGCATGGACAAGAGCTTGGGCGACATTATGAACTGGCTCGACAAAAACGATGAGGCGAAGAACACCATCATAGTGTTCTTGGGCGACAATGGCGGCCTTGCCACCTCCGAGGAATGGCGCGACGGCCCTCTCTACACGCAAAACTCCCCACTCAAATGCGGCAAGGGATCTTTGTATGAAGGCGGGATAAGGGTGCCGTTCATTGTCAAGTGGAATGGCGTGGTTGAGCCAAAGACGCGCAACAACACATCCATAATGATTGAGGACCTGTTCCCGACCATTCTTGATATGGCGGGCATCGGCGACTACAAGGTGCCGCAGACCGTCGACGGCAAGGACATCGTGCCTTTGCTTAAGGGCAAGGGCAATTCCGCGTTCAAGGACAGAAGCATAATATGGAACTTCCCCAACATCTGGGGAAATTCGGGTCCTGGCATAAACCTCAACTGTGCCATTCGCCGTGGCGACTGGAAACTCATATACAACTACCAAACGCGGCAGAAGGAGCTCTACAACATACCGCAGGATATAGGTGAGGCCAACGATTTGGCAGACACATATCCCGCCAAGGTCAAGGAATTGTCTGCCGCCCTCGGCAACGCGCTCCGAAAGATGCAGGCTCAGAGACCCGTCGTGAAGGCGACGATGAAGCCATGTCCTTGGCCCGACGAATAGCATGCGCTGCGACTCTTCATCATTTAAACCTAAACATACATCTCATATCATGTCAACGAAACACCCATTGCGACTTTCTATCCTTGGCACACTTCTTTTGAGCGTGGTATCGACTGTGGATGCCCAAAACTTGCATATGCGCAATGCCGATTGGGACTGCCAAATAGCCACCGACGGGCATATTGAGCGCATTGTATATAAGAACAAGACGGGCAACGACACGATACCATTTTTCTCAGGTCGCGGCAAGCCCGGCCCGTCGTTCTATGTTAACAATGGCTCTGAGGATGTGGTAGCCGAATGGCATCCCAATGGGAGGTTGGCGTATGTTGCTGACATAGATGGCGTGATCTGCGAGTTGCAGTATATCAAATGGCGCAACCTGCCAGCCCTGCGCGTCACGATGCGCAACCACGGCCACACGCCATTCCAGCCTGTAAAGGCGGGACTAAAGCTCGGCATCGACACCTATATGGAGAAATATCCCGAATGGAACCACAAGTTCTTCCCCACGCTGATGCGCAACGAACGCACCCATTTCTATGGTTATATGCAGACACCAAGCGGCAACGTGCTCGGAATAGTCTCGCCCGATGCCGTGGCCTCATGGAGCGTCGACTACAATTTGGGTTATCAGGACCCTGCGCCGTTTTGGTTTATGGGCCATCGCATAGAGTCGCTCAATATCGACCTTATGAACGCCTTGCCACTGCCCGACCATAACCCGCAAGACCTTTGGCAACTGAAAGACGGGGAGAGTCGTTCGTGGACGATAGCGTTTGTCAACGTGAAGGGCCTCGACAGCTTTGAGCGCACGGTCAACGAGCGTGCCGGAATGCCTATGATAGAAATGCGCAACACGGCGTGCGGTGTCGACGGGAAGGTTGACTTCGTGGTTTATGGCTCAAAGCCTGAGGTGAAAGTGGTGGGCGACGACGGCAAGGCTTTGGCGTTGACCCACAAGACGGACGGGCGGCGGAACGCTTACTCGTGCGTGTTGCCCTCGCAGGGGCTTTACAATGTCACGGTCAACGACCAAGGGCTCACGTCCACAGGTGTGCTCGTGCATCCTAAGTCATGGCAGTGGGCAATGGAGCGTGCCCGCGAGGGAGCGTGGAAATATCATCAGAAGGCAACGTCGCATATAGAGAGCTGGTATGGTTTCCATTCATCGTTTATAGCCGCGAAACATTTCAAGGAGCCAGGGCTTGACGCGAAGTTGGGCAATCGCTTCGACTATCTTTACACTTTGCTGCACGACACGGTGCGCGTGGAACCAAAATACCACAAGTCGCGCATACAGAACACCTCGGGCACGATAGGGATGCTTGTCGACAAATATGAGGCTTATGGCGACATCGACGACTTGAGGCATGCCTCGCGCCTTGCCGACTGGCTCATCAATAACAACCAGCGCGAAGACGGGGCATACGTCAACTACAACATCGTGTACACAAGCGTCATATACGTTGCAAAGAGCATCCTTGAACTGTCGCTTGTGGAGAAGCGGCTCGGAGCCAATGACCCCTTTTGGGCAAGCAAGGCCGAGGAGCATTACGCGTCGGCTAAACGTGCGATAGACCAGCTCGTCAGTGCCGACGGCAACTTCGAGACCGAGGGAGAACTCACCTTCGAGGACGGCATGATCTCCTGTTCTGCCTTGCAGATAGGCATGCTTGGCCTCATGCAGGCCGACGAGGCGGCTCGTAAGCACTATCGCGACGCCATGCTGAAGATTCTCAACAGTCATGATTGCCTTGCCCAGCTGCGTGTGCCCGACGCGCGCCGCCGTGGCGGGACGATGCGCTATTGGGAGGCGCAATACGATGTGGAAATGTTGCCCAATATGTTCAACTCCCCCCATGGATGGAGCGGATGGCGCGCCTATGCCACATATTACGCCTATCTCCTGACAGGCGACGAGCGTTGGCTGCGCGAGAGCTACAATGCTGCAAGCGCATTCAGCTGCATGGCTGATTACAAGACAGGCGACTTGAGATGGGCTTTTGTCGTTGACCCTTACTTGAAGGTGACCCAGGCTTGCAGTGCCGACACTCATGTGACTGCCGACTCTTTGAGCTTCGGCAATCCGCACCCCATGCTTTACCAGACGCGGCAGTTTACCATCGGCGAGCAATATGTGCCGATGATAAGCGACTGGCAGACCGTGAATAGCCAAGACAACGACGTGCACGAGCTGTTCAAGTTTATTGGCGAGTCGATGCTCACCAACGCTTTCGTGGTGGAGCGTGAGGACGGACTGCTCTATGGCTATAACTGCACCGTGAAGAAGCAAGCCGACAAGTGGGTGGTGGAGCCAACGGAAAAGCAGATGACCAACCTCCATTGCAACTTGCGCCACGCACAGAAAATATCCTTCCGTGGGGAGACACAGCCGTTGCCTGACGGATATCTGGGTTGGGCGTTCGGACATGATGAGTATAAATTCCACTAAACTAAACAAAAACGGAAATGAAACAGAAACGAGACCTTTTGCTAGCGCTTATGCTCGTCTTCGCATCGCGGCTGTTTGCGGCAACCCCTATAGACGCTTTGCTGGAACGCATCGACAAGGGTGCGTCGCGCAAGTTCGTGACGGAGACCGTGAAGTCGGACCACGACTTCTTCGAGATAGGCAGCAAAAACGGGAAGGTGCTTGTGCGTGGCAACAACTATGTCAGCATAGCCTCGGGCATCAATTGGTACTTGAAATATCATCTCGGGGTGCATCTCGCGTGGAACTCCATGCACGCCTCGCTGCCAGCCGTGCTGCCGCTTGTGCAAACTACCGAGCGTCATGACACGGACATAAAGTATCGCTATTATTTGAACTATTGCACGCATTCCTACTCAATGGCGTTTTGGGATTGGAAGCGATGGGAACAGGAACTCGACTGGATGGCACTGCATGGCGTAAACCTCTGCCTCGACATCGTGGGCACCGATGTGGTGTGGCGCAACGTGCTTATGCGGCTCGGTTATACCAAGGCCGAGGCCAATGAGTTTGTGGCAGGTCCGGCGTTCCAGGCGTGGTGGCTGATGAACAATCTGGAAGGGTGGGGCGGTCCCAACTCCGACAACTGGTATCGCCAACGCGAGACATTGCAAAAGCAAATCCTGAAACGCATGAAGGAACTGGGCATACACGCTTGCTTGCCCGGATATTCGGGCATGGTGCCCCACGATGCCAAGCAGAGGCTTGGGCTCGATGTGGCAGACCCAGGCAAATGGTGCGACTACAAGCGGCCGGCTTTCCTCTTGCCCACCGATAAGCGCTTCTCGGAGATAGCGTCATTATACTATAAGGAGCAGGAGAGGCTTTTCGGCAAGGCAGATTTCTATAGTATGGACCCGTTTCACGAGGGAGGCAACGCGCGCGGTGTTGACCTGCAGGCGGCTGGCAAAGCCATAATGGGTGCCATGAAGGCGGTCAACCCAAAGGCGGTCTGGGTGGCACAGTCGTGGGGAGACTGTCCGTTTCCTGAAATGATAAAGGGATTGAACCGTGGCGACATGCTTGTGCTCGACCTCTATTCCGAAAACTGCCCGCAGTGGGGCGACCCGGCGTCGGAGTGTTGTCGAAAGGATGGATTCAACGGTCACGACTGGTCTTTCTGTATGCTTCTCAACTTCGGTGCCAACGTGGGGCTTTACGGGAAGATACAACACGTCATAGCCGAATACTACAAGGCGCGCGACAGCCAGTTCGCCTCCACACTCAAGGGTGTGGGACTGACGATGGAAGGCATAGAGAACAATCCTGTCATGTATGAACTGGTAAGCGAACTGCCTTGGCGTTCCGCCAATTTCTCGTGGAAGGAATGGCTCGACTCGTATGTGGAGGCGCGATATGGCAACACAAGCAACGCCAAACTGCACGAGGTGTGGATGTTGCTTGCCAATTCCATATATGGCGCTCCAGCCGAACTCAACCAGCAGGGATGCCACGAGTCGATACTCTGCGCCCGTCCGTCGCTCAATGCCTATCAAGTGTCCACGTGGTCGGACATGAAAAACTATTATAATCCCGACGATGTGATACGTGCTGCACGGCTCATGGTCGAGGCGTCGCGTGATGTCAAGGCCAATGCCAATTTTTGCTACGACCTTGTGGACATTACCCGCCAGGCCATTGCCGAGCAGGCACGCCTTGTGTACAACGAGATAGTGGCAGCGTATAAAGCCAAAGACCGAACTATGTTCAGGCATTGCACAAAGCGATTCCTCGACATCCTGTTGCAGCAAGACCGCCTGTTGTCATCCATGCCCGACTTCATGGTGGGTCATCGCATCGCACAGGCCCGCTCGCTTGGCACCACCGATGCCGAGCGCGACCACTACGAGTGGAATGTCCGCGTGCAGATAACCACTTGGGGCAATCGCAGTGCCGCTGAGCGTGGCGGACTACGCGACTATGCCCACAAGGAGTGGCATGGCATGCTGGCCGACGTGTATTATCCCCGGTGGAAGGCTTATCTCGACGCGCTTGACGCCACGTTCGACGGCAAGCCGATGAAGCAATTCGATTTTTATGCCATGGACGAGAAGTGGACGCTCCGCCACAATGCTTGTCCAGGAGAAGCCCAAGGCAACCCCGTGGAGTTCTCGCAAGAGGCGTTTGCCAATGTCTTTGATGGTCAGTAAGCTTGCTGCTCCTATGTTTTGTCGGGCCGTGCAATATTCAATGCCTTCAATACGTTATATCAATGTATGCAGTGGACTGACAAGATAAGGCGGGTGAAAATTGTCTTCGTGCTGGCGGCTATCCTGATAGCCGTCGGCTCGCTTGTTGTCTCAAAGACGTTGACCGACAACCTGAAACGCGAGGAGCGGGGACGCATGGAAGTGTGGGCTGAGGCTATGAAGTCGATGGGCAAGGCCGACGAGAATACCGACCTTAGTCTTGTGTTGAAGGTGCTCAACGAGAACGACTATATACCCGTGGTGCTCCTCGACCGTCGCGGCAACGTCACAGACTATCGCAATGTGAGCCTGCATGCCGACAATGGCATCGACAGCTTGCGCGAGGCACGCCAATTGGCATTAGGCTGGCTTGCCAAGGGACACGCTATCAAGGTGGCTATAGACGACGCGAGCCACAACTATATCAATGTGTGCTACGACGAGTCGCTCATCCTAAAGCGGCTGACCGTTTTCCCGTTTGTGCAGCTTGCTGTGGTCCTCTTTTTTGTCGCCTTGGCGGTGTTCGCCCTACTTGCTTCAAAGCGGGCGGAACAGAACAGGGTGTGGGCAGGCTTGTCGAAGGAGACCGCCCATCAGCTTGGCACGCCCATCAGTTCGCTCATGGCGTGGGTGGAGGTGCTAAAAGAAGAGTATCCCAACGACAGCCTCATTCCGGAGCTCGACAAGGATGTCAGCCGGCTGCGCCTTATCAGCGACCGTTTCTCAAAGATAGGCTCCAAGCCCGAGCTCGCCTTGACAAGCCTGTCAGGTGTGTTAGCCCACGTGGTGGACTACATCGACCGCCGCACAAGCCACAACGTGGTCATTGGTTGCCGGATGCCCGACCATGACGTGATGGTCAACATCAACGCTGCTCTCTTCGAGTGGGTCATAGAAAACCTATGCAAGAATGCCGTCGATGCCATGAATGGCGGTCCAGGAACAATCTCCATCGTGGTAACTGAGGCGGGGCAGGGTGTGACAATCGATGTGGCCGACACGGGCAAGGGCATCAGCAAGAAGAATATCAAGAACGTGTTTAGGCCAGGATTCACCACCAAGAAGCGTGGCTGGGGTCTCGGCCTGTCGCTCGCCAAGCGTATCATAGAGGAATATCATCAAGGGCGCATTTTCGTCAAGTCGACGGAGCTGGGAGCCGGCACCATATTCCGTATAGAGTTGGGAAAATAAGATAGTGTTGCCCATCAGCACCAAGCCGGCAACTATATATAATAAAGGTTAAACCACTTGCTTCGTATCGTTATTTTTATTATATTTGCGCAATAACCATCAAAACATAGCCTTATGAAAAAGTATTTGTTATTATTGCTATTCGTGAGTCTATTGGTTTTTGCTGAAGTCTCGGCGCAGTTGCCTCATGACTTCCGCTCGGAGCAGATATTCCTGGGTGTCGCCAGGACGGAGTGGGCGCCAAACGACACGATAGAGGCGAATGGCATAGTTACGTGTTTGGCGACACAGAATCTTCATCCTTATAGCCGATACCTTTATATAGAGTTGCTCGATTCGTCTGACTCCGTGATGGTGCGGCAAAAGGTGGGCTGCGAAGAGGACGGGCGTTTCCGTGCGAGAATACCCACGTTGTCGGTCGCTGGTGAAGGCGTTTATTATCTGCGCGCCTATACCAACCTCATGCGCAACTTCTCGGGTGGGAACTTCGCCTTGCAGCCCGTGCTCATTGGCAAGGCTTTCCCTAAACGTGAGAAAGGCAACGGCGTGTTGAGATGTTCGATATACCCTGAAGGCGGTTTCCTTGTGGAGAACCAGGTGCAAGGCATCGTGGTGTCTGTCACCGATTACGCCGGGATGGGCCTTGCAGAGGTTGGTCTGTCGGTTGTCGATGACCGTGGCGATACCCTGTGCGTTGGCAAGAGCAGGGCATCAGGTTTGTCAAACCTCACGTTCGTACCCTTGGCGGAGAGGCATTACAAGTTGCTGGTAAGCGACGGCGGCGTGACCACCTCGTATGACATTCCCTCCGCGCGTGGCGACAGGATGAAACTGCAATGCGCCATCAATGGCAACAAGCTGATGTTCGAGGTGCTCAACGCCAATGCGTCCTTGCCAGCCGGCAGGTTGTACATGTACGACAAGGCTAATGGTCTAGTGTTGATAGGCAAGGGCAGGCAGTCGGGCATTGTGCCGTTGGGCAATCGGCCAGGCGTCACGACAGTGTTCTTGACGGACAGCGTCGGTAACGTGTTGTCGGAATCGTCATTGTCGTCAAGGTACCGAATGGCGGAGTTGCCGTCGGTGCCCGACACAATTGCCGCTGACAGCATAAACGCTTGGCTTGAGCGCGTGGGGGCAGGCATGGGCAAGCGCGTGATTGTGCGTCTCGCCACGCAGGACGAGTGCTGGAACCAGTTCGCGGAAAGCGAGTTGCTGTACAAGTCGGACTATGCCTCGCCGTTGTCGTTCCCCGAGAACTTCTTCAGGGAGAGCATTAAGGACAGGGCGGTTGACCTGCAGGCGTGGCTCTCCACGGCGCGGTTCAGCAGGTTTGCCGTTCGTGACGCGATTGTCAAGGACACAGCCATGTATGTTCGCATGCCCGAGATGAACATGACCATACATGGCGAGGTGGGCACAGTCTACTCTAACACGTCTGGCGCCGCGCTTGTGGCCTACAACACTGCTAGCAACAGTGTTTACGACACCGTTGTCGACAATGACGGCCGCTTCCGTATTGCCGTGGACGACTTCGCTGACGGCACGTCTTTCTTCCTGCAAACGTTGGACAAGCGCTCAAGGCCAGTCGACTCAAAGATAACGGTCGACGACGAAAGCTACCCCGCAGTTTCTCCACACGAGAAATACAAGTTGTGGCAATCGGAATACGCGGAGTCGAAGACGACGGTCAGCGGCATGATGCAAGGCGGTCAACTGCCCGATGTCGTGGTGAAAGCGCGGGTAAGGCACGACGAGCACCTGTCTACCGAGAAGTTCTATTCATACAGATATGTGGGCAGGGAAAAGATAGAGCGTTACAATTATATGACCTTGATAGATATAATAAAAGCACTTCCCACGGTCAAGGTACAATATACCGCGAATGAAAAAGACAAATGGCTAATATCCGGTACGAGGGGAGCCTCTACACTTAAAGGCAATGTTGGCATTGTGTTGTTGCTTGATGGTACCCGCTTGGAAAAAGAATATAAGGATATAGCCCTTGAGATGCCGGCAGACGAAGTAGAGGAAGTGGAATTTCTGCCTGCATGGAAAGCACTTGCCTATACATGGGGCGCGATGGACGGCGCGATAAAAGTGACGACGCGTGGGGCGGACAAGTCGAAGGTCCGCTCAAAGGGCATTTTCTATACGCCTCTGGGGTTGTCGGTGGTAAAGGAAACGCCCAAGACGACTGTCGCTCCAGGCAACTATCGCCTGCTCATGGATGTGGTGTCACCAACAGGGATAACCTCGTTAGAACGAGAAATCGTGGTCAAGGAATGAGCGGAAAACAAAAAACTTTGTGAATAATTTGTGCGTTGTTTTGTTGTATATCGGAAAATATTAGTAACTTTGCACACCAAATGTGTAGTTTAGAGGAACTTAAGATAGACTTGAAAGATTTGAAGGAGGGCGTGAGCACGTTCCGCTTCAATCTTAGTGATGCCTGGTTTGAGTCGCTCGAAGAGGGCGAAATCAAGCAGGGCAACGTGTGTGTGTCTATAGACGTGGATCGCACGGAAGACTATTTTGACCTCGATTTTCACGTAGAAGGCTCTGTCACGGTGTCTTGCGACCGTTGTCTCGACGACATGGGTCAACCCATAGTCAACGACCAGCACATCGTGGCAAAGTTTGGAGATGAATACTCAGAGGACGATGATACCATCACGGTGCCGGAGAAAGAAGGAATGCTCGACACCACGTGGCTCATCTATCAGTTTATAGAACTCGCTGTACCACTCAGGCATGTGCATGCACCTGGAAAATGCAATCCTGCCATGATGAAGATTCTTGAAGAACATTCTGCCGCCCGAAGCGGTGCTGGTGATGACGAGAAGCCTATTGACTCGCGGTGGGCTGCCCTCTCGCAATTAAAAATCAATAATTAAAATTAATACTCAAAATGGCACATCCAAAAAGAAGACAGTCAAAGACTCGTACACTTAAGCGTAGAACTCACGATAAGGCCGTAGCTCCCACGCTGGCCGTATGCCCTAACTGTGGCGCTTACTATGTTTATCACACGGTATGCCCAACTTGCGGCTACTATCGTGGCAAGGTCGCTATCGTCAAAGAGGCCGCTGAGTAATGGCTAAGGTCAACGCAGTGATCACAGGCGTCGGTGGCTACGTGCCCGACTATATCCTCACCAACGAGGAGTTGTCGCGCATGGTGGACACCAGTGACGAGTGGATCAAAACGCGTGTGGGCATCAGAGAGCGTCGCATCCTTACCGAGGAGGGTCTTGGCGCGAGCTACATGGCTCGCAAGGCTTGCAAGCAATTGCTGAAAAAGACCGGCGCGGACCCCGATTCCATTGATGCCCTTATCGTATCTACTACGACTCCAGACTATCCTTTCCCGTCCACGGCGAGCATCGTCGTAGGCAAGCTTGGACTGAAAAACGCGTTCGCGTTTGACATTTCGTGTGCTTGCTGCGGTTTCATCTATGCCCTCGACACGGCATCGTCGATGATACAGTCGGGACGCTACAAGAAGGTGATAGTTTGCTCGGCGGAGAAGATGTCGTCGGTTGTCGACTGGACAGACCGCCAGACGTGCGTGCTCTTCGGCGACGGCGCTGGCGCAGTGCTCGTTGAGGCCACGGAAGAAGAAGGCGTTGGCTTCCAAGACTCCATGCTCCTGACCGATGGCAAGGGCTTGCCTTTCCTCCACATGAAAGCTGGCGGCTCGGTATGCCCGGCTTCCCATTTCACCATCGACAATCGTCTGCACTACGTCTATCAAGAAGGTCGCACGGTGTTCCGTCATGCGGTGACCTACATGAGCGATGACGTGGGCGAGGTGATGCAACGCAATGGGCTGGACAACAACAACCTCGATTGGATTATTCCGCATGAGGCCAACCTGCGCATCATAGACGCGGTGGCAAAGAGGGCAAACTTGCCTCTCGACAAGGTGGTTATAAACATCGACCACTACGGCAACACTTCGTCGGCCACGATACCATTGGCACTTTGGGACAATGAGGCCAACTTCAAGAAGGGTGACAATATCATCTTCACCGCTTTCGGAGCAGGCTTTGTTCATGGAGCCATCTATTACAAGTGGGGCTACGACGGTGCCACGGCTGGAGTAGATGCAAAGTAAGTTTTTTATCAACTCTTGAATATCAAGCGCGTTCTTCTTGTCGTTACGGCAGAAGAACGCGCTTGCTTTTGATGCGTATGACATATTTTCAGGCGTTTTGGAGAGTTTGTGATGAAAAATGATTAACTTTGCCACTGTGTTACACTCAATGAAATAGAATTCTTTTCAATGCATAAGGCAGGTTTCGTAAATATTGTAGGCAATCCTAACGTGGGCAAGTCTACGCTGATGAACCAACTTGTAGGCGAGCGCATCAGCATCGCCACGTTCAAGGCGCAGACCACGCGTCATCGCATCATGGGCATCGTCAATACCGACGATTGCCAGATAGTGTTTTCTGACACTCCGGGCGTGTTGAAGCCCAATTACAAGATGCAGGAATACATGTTGCAGTTTTCTGAGTCCGCGCTTGCGGATGCCGACATCCTGCTCTATGTCACCGATGTCGTTGAGAACCCGGAAAAGAACCTCGACTTCGTGGAGAAGGTGCGAGGGATGAAGATACCTGTATTGGTGCTTGTAAACAAGATAGACGAGTTGCAGGGCGCAAAATCGACGGAACGTCTTGGCGAGATAGTGGAGAAGTGGCACTCGCTGCTTCCCAATGCCGAGATATTGCCGCTGTCTGCCTCCAACAAGTTTGGCGTAGACATACTCATGAAGCGCATCAAAGAGCTTCTCCCTGAGAGTCCTGCCTATTTCTCTAAAGACCAGCTCACCGACAAGCCCGCGAGGTTCTTCGTGTCGGAGATTATCCGCGAGAAGATATTGCGCTATTACGACAAGGAGATACCTTATTCAGTGGAGGTGGTGGTTGAGCGTTTCAAGGAAGACGAACACCGTATCCATATCAACGCGGTGATCTACGTGGAGCGTGACTCGCAGAAAGGCATCATCATCGGCCATCAAGGCGTGGCGTTGAAGAAAGTGTCTACCGAGGCCCGCAAGAGCCTTGAGAAGTTCTTCGACAAGTCGATATATCTCGACATCTTCGTCAAGGTGGACAAGGATTGGCGCAACTCAGAGCGTGAGCTCGGCAATTTCGGCTATAATCCGCAATAAGATTATATAATTCAACACTTTTATTTTCTCCCCCTGACTGCAAGGCAGGGCGCACTCTCGCAAGTGGCGAGGGCCGAAGAATGTTAAACTTCAGAAATCAAACAAATCAGAATGGCAAATTTAGTAGCTATCGTAGGACGTCCCAACGTGGGCAAGTCAACCCTTTTCAACCGTCTCACTCAAAGTCGTCGCGCTATCGTGAGCGACGTGGCAGGCACCACTCGTGACCGTCAGTATGGCAAATGCTCATGGAACGGGCGCGAGTTCTCCGTGGTGGATACTGGCGGATGGGTAGTCAAGTCGGACGACATATTCGAGGACGCCATACGCAAGCAGGTGCTCGTGGCATCAGACGAGGCAGACCTCGTACTTTTTCTCGTTGACGTGGAAACGGGAGTGACCGACTGGGACGAAGACGTGGCAAAGATTCTGCGTCGCGCCAAGTTGCCTGTGATATTGGTAGCCAACAAGGTCGACAACAGCGGCATGGCTTACGCTTCTGCCGAATTCTACAAGCTCGGTTTGGGCGACCCCCAATCCATCAGCGCCGCCACGGGCGGAGGAACGGGCGACTTGCTGGACCTCATCATCGACACTCTGCCTGCCGACGAGAAAGACTCTCTCGACGATGACCTCCCGCGTTTTGCCGTAGTGGGTCGTCCTAACGCCGGCAAATCGAGCATCGTCAACGCTTTTCTTGGCGAGGACCGCAACATTGTGACGGAGATAGCCGGAACCACACGCGACAGCATCTACACGCGATTCAACAAGTTTGGTTTTGACTTCTACCTTGTCGACACTGCCGGCATACGCCGTAAGAACAAGGTGTCGGAAGATTTGGAGTTTTATAGCGTGATGCGCTCTATCCGCGCCATAGAGAACAGCGACGTGTGCATTCTCATGATCGACGCCACACGTGGCATCGAAGCGCAGGACATGAACATCTTCCAGCTCATACAGAGAAACAACAAGAGCCTCGTGGTGGTGGTCAACAAGTGGGACTTGGTAGAGGACAAGAGTCAGCAATCCATCGACACCTTCAAAAACGCCATATACAACCGCATGGCACCGTTTACCGACTTCCCTATCATCTTTGCCTCGGCACTGACGAAGCAGCGCATTTTCAAAGTGTTGCAGACGGCTGTGGATGTATATAAGAACCGCACCGCACACGTGGGAACAAACAAGCTCAACGAGGTGATGCTTCCCATCATAGAGCAAACGCCACCACCATCGACGAAGGGAAAGTTTATCAAGATAAAATATTGCTCGCAGTTGCCCAACACCCAGATTCCGTCGTTCGTGTTCTATGCCAACTTGCCACAGTATATCAAGGAACCGTACCGTCGCTTCTTGGAGAACAAGATACGCGACAATTGGTCTATGCACGGTTGTCCTATAAACGTGTTCATCCGTCAGAAGTGATGCGCAGGCTTTTCTTTTTCTTGTTATTCCCGCTTCTTGCCGCTTGTTCAGGCAAGCCTTCGGGTCCCGATGAGGCGTCGTTGGCTGCGCAGGCGGCAAAAGTGTATTATGACCAGTTGCTAAAAGGCGACTATGGCAGTTTTGTTGATGGTCGTTATCAACCCACTCCAATGCCCGAAAGTTTACGGCAGCAGCTCATTGCCAATGCCAAGATGTTTTTGGCACAACAGGAGAAAGACCATAAGGGGATAAAGTCGGTGTCGGTCACTGATGGCAGGGCCGACACCGCCAAGCATGTAGCCAACGCTTTCCTCACGTTCACCTACGGCGATGGCACGAAAGAGCAAGTTGTCGTGCCGATGGTGGAGGTGAAGGATGTTTGGTACATGAGGTAATCATGTTTGCTAACAAGAAAAGGCATATCGAGTTTGAACAGTTGTATAAAGCCAACTATTCGAAACTGTTCTTTTGCTCTTTTGACATCATAGGAGATGAAGAATGGGCAAAAGACATTGTAGGAGATGTCTTTTCCCGGGCATGGGACGATTATAGCCGTTTGCGGAATACCAACTTGCCCAACTATCTTTATGTTACCGTAAGAAACCTAAGTATTGATTGCGTCAGACGTCAGACGCGGCTGCAAAAGATCAACAAGCACCTGATTGACCTTGAAGTGGAATGGTATGAACATTACGCGGATGAGGAGAAGGAGGATAGGTTGCGGCGTGTCAATCATGCGATACAAAAGTTGCCAGAGAAGGTAGGATTGATTTTCCGTCGATGTTGTTTTGACGGCCTTACTTATCGTCAAGTGGCAGAAGAGATGCATCTTAGTGAGGCTTCCATTCATAAATACATGGTCAAGGCCTTTGCGGAATTAAGAAATAACATTTAGCGGTGATGACAGATAAAACGAACGATATCGATATTGCAACCTTCATTGATAGCGAGAAGCGTCTTACCGATGATGAGGTGCGCCATTTCCTATCAAAGGCAGAGAATCGCGCTGATTATTCGCATCTGAGAGAGGCTTTGATGTGTCTCAGGCGTGAAACCGTGAGTGAGCCTGATGTCGATGAGGAATGGCACCGTTTCGTGGCTTCCAAAGAAGGTCGGAAACCGAGGATCGTCTCTATTCAGACATTTGTGGCAGCGCTCGCAGGTGCAGCTGCCATGTTGCTATCCATCATTACCTATCAGCATCTTACCTCCCGTGAAGAACCTCAACGACAACTCGTTGCTGCCATGCAATACGATGCAAGGCCGCAGAAAGTAGAGTTGTCTGTCGACGGGCAGTCGGAGCCCGTGCCCGTTTCCGGCAATGCCATGTCGTTCCGTTCTTCGTCTGCCGAATCCTCTCTTTCTGCTTCCTCCGGTGCATCACTATGGTCTCGAATAAGGGATAAGTTTTCGGGCAGAGGCTCTTCTGAAGGTTTAAGTCGCACATTGTCAACCCCCCGCGGCGTCGACTTCAAGGTGACACTTCCTGATGGCACGGAAGTATGGCTCAATGCAGAGAGCAGTTTGCGGTTCCCGGAGCAATTCGGGGATACAAGAAAGGTGGTCTTGACGGGCGAGGCGTTCTTCAAGGTGGCGCACGACGCAAGTCATCCCTTTATTGTGCAAACTGCCAAGATGAACGTTAAAGTGCTGGGAACGGAGTTCGACTTCCGCAACTACGAGACAGAGGCACCCCAGGTGTCCTTACTACGGGGTTCTGTGGAAATACTCAATACGGATAACAGCTCAACCAATATAGTTCTCAAATCGGGACAGGGAGCCAGCGTTGGCGAAAATGGCACGGTCAGCGTCTCTCCGGTAGATGTTTATGCGGTAAGGCAATGGGTAGACGGCTTTTTCTATTTTCAAGACCAGACATTGTTGTCGGTCTTAAAAGAGCTGTCGAGATGGTACAACGTCGGTATAGTGGTTAAAGACAAGAGGCTTGTCGAAGAGAAGATCCATTTCTCGGCTTTACGTCGTGATGACTTGCAGAAGACATTAGACGGCCTCAACCAACTGCTTCATTCGCATTTGAGCCTTGTCGGGCATCAAGTGTTTGTCAAGTAATAGGAAATGTAGCAGAGAAAATCATAAAAGATTCGAAGAAAAACGCTGTTTAAATTGAAAAACATCTCGATTTAGGTAACCGTTACTTTCTTTTGTTCGTTTTTAAGATATACATATAAACAAAAGTAACTTTAAAAGTTGTATTAACAAACGAAAGAGAGATGTATAAACAGCGTTTATCTTGCCTTGGGGTATTCCTCGTATTGGCATTTTTTCTATGTAGCTTAAACCTGTCTGCGCAGACAGGTTCAAAACTCATCACTTATAAGTGCAAAAACACTGAGCTGTCGAAGGCTTTCAATGAGATTGAGCGTCTTTCCGGTTATTATCACATTCAGTTCTCTTATAACAATGTTGACGGGGTGAAGTCAACTGTTGATGTCAGCAACGCTACAGTGCCTACTGTTGTCAAGTTGCTTGTCTCAGGCAAGGGATTGGAGAGTACGGTCAAGGGACAGTTTATCTATATCACGAAGTCGAAAGCCAATGCTAAGCATAAGACCGTTTCAGGCTATGTTCTTGATCTGCACAACGCTCCCCTTAGAGGTGCGGTGGTGAGGAATTTGACAAGTGGCAGAAACACCGTGACAGATGCTAACGGACAGTTCGCCATTGACTATGGTTCGGCTACAGATGATTTGGTTGTTACCTACCTTGGTAAGAAAGACGTGTCGTTTCGCCCGCGTGACGGAAAGACGCAAAGCATCTATATGGACGATGATGACCAGTCGCTCAATGATGTCGTGGTGACAGGTTATCAGACCTTGAAGAAGCAAAACGTGACAGGAGCTTACGGGTTTGTCAATGAGAAGAAACTCACGGAGCAGATGCACAAGGACTTGACATCATCTCTTGAAGGTCAGATTGCGGGCTTGCGTATGGAAGTAAATCCCAATACCGGCGAGATGAGCCCCATATTGCGTGGTGTGGGTACGTTCTCAAACGATGTGGGTACGCAGCCGCTTATCGTGATAGACAATATCCCGACGGAAATGTCGCTCTCGGATATCAATCCTTACAATGTTGAGAGTGTTACGGTGCTGAAGGATGCCGCTGCGGCTTCTATTTATGGCGCGTTGGCTGCCAATGGTGTCATCGTGATAAAGACGAAGGAGGGGAAGAATAATGGAGTAAAGGTCAAAGTGAATGCTGACTGGTATGTTACCAGCAAACCCAATTTTGAAAGCCTCGATCTTGCCTCGACCGGTGATATCATTGAATATCAAACCTCTGTTTACCAACGGCAGGCGGAAAGCGCAGGGAGTGGCGCCAACTGGTTGAGCGGCTTCAAGTCGAATTATTATTATCCATTGTATCAACTCCTGTTGGATAAGGACAACGGGAAGATAACGGAGGACGATTTTAATGCTGCGCTTCAGAAATGGCGTGGCAACGATTATTATGAAGAGTTCCGTAAGAATGCTTGGAGACAGTCTTTCACCCAAACCTATAATGTCAGTGTTTCGCAACGCACGTCCAAGGCCAACCACTTTGCCTCTGTCAATTTCTCAGCAGACAAGCCTCGCCAGATAAACGACAAGAGCAATAGCTTCAAACTGTATTACAAGTCGGGTTATAACCTTACGTCTTGGCTTCATGCCAATGTTGGTGTCGATGCCCGTCTCGGTCACTCTACATCTTATAATAGCTTCGATTATAACCTTCAGCAGCGTTACGAGCGCATCTTGAACGAAGACGGCACGCGCTATACGTCACCTTACGTCAATGTAGGAGGTTATGCCGGCAGCGCGTATAATGGAAGCGTGGTTGGCTCTTATGAAGGAAAGAGCGGGTACGAATCTTTTGGTTTTAATGTCTTGGACGCGCTTGGTCAAGGCGCTGAACGTACCCGCAACGTTGCCTTGCGGCCTTTTGCGAGTATTGAGGCAACCTTCTTGAATGCCTTTAAGTGGTCGGCTTTGTATCAATATGAGTGGGGAGAGACGAAACGGGAGCGGTATGATGCTCCCGGCGATTACATCATGCGGATGACGCACAACGCCATGATTGATGAGACAGGCAAAAGCTGGTTGCCCGATGGTGGCAGGTATAGGCAAGTCGTTGCCAATACTAACAGGTACACTTTCCGCACCCAGCTTGATTTCAATAAGACCTTCGTGCGCGATCATTCCGTGACGGCCATGATGGGAATGGAGCTCAGGCAGAACAAGAGCCCCAAGGTTGTAGATCAGTTGTTGTATGGCTATAACCCTCAGACACTCACTTCGGAGCGCATGAACTGGGAAGATTATTACACTGGCGTTGGAACAAGCCAATTGTCAGGCTCCGCCATCACGCTTGGCGGTCCGTTGACTACCCTTCAGGAGACCCGTCACCGTTATGCTTCCCTCTATGGCTCCGCAAGCTATACATATCAGTACCGTTATAATATAGCCGGTTCGATACGTTGGGACGAGGCGGACTTGTTCGGCCTCGACACGCGTAACCAGCACACGCCACTGTGGTCTGTGGGCGCAGGATGGACAGTCAGCGAGGAGCCGTTCATGCAACAGACCAAGTCGTGGCTCGACTATCTGAAACTGCGCATGACCTATGGCGTGAACGGCAACGTGGACCAGACCAGCACGACTTATTTTGTTGTTTCGAAGAAGAACAACTCCAATCCCGTGCGTACGACATATCTCAATTACACGGACGATGACCTGCCTAATCCGCATCTGCGTTGGGAGAAGACCGCTACTTATAATGTCGGACTTGATTTCCGTCTTTGGAACAGCGTGTTGTCGGGTACGGTGGACTATTACAACCGTCATGCCTCAGACCTGCTGGTGCGTCGCTATATGGATTCGACCCTGGGTGCCAAGTCGCGCGTGGTCAACAATGGCCAGATGCGTAACCGTGGCGTGGAAATCTCTCTTACGGGAAATGTCATAAGAAACAACGACTGGACTTTCTCTGCGACATTGACCTATGCTCACAACAGCAACAAGATGCTGAAGATTGACCATAGCGACACCGACATTGCAAGTTCGTTCATCTTGAGTCCTGCCAATTATTTCATAGAGGGAACAAGCTACAACACGCTTTGGGCTTATAGAATCCGTGGCATAGAAAACGGTTATCCCATTGCCGTGGATAAGGATGGCAACGACCTTGTGACATTCAAGGAAGACGGGACGATAGACAAGATTACGTCGCCCTCGCAACTCAAAGGCACCGACGATTTGGTGAACATGGGCACGCTCACCCCAACCTACAACAGCTCGCTATCATTGAACTTGCGTTACAAGCAATTCGAATTGAATGCCATGTTCATCTGCTCGGGCGGCAACAAGCTTCGCATGAGTACGGTGTCGCTTAGTGATGCCATAGGCTCCGAGACGCTTCGAGGCATAGCCGACAGATGGTCGTCGTCCAATCCTACCGGCGTGCGAATGTATATCGACATGCCTGCTTTGGTCCAGGGACATGCCACAACGTTTGATGAGTGGTATCAATATGGTGACATCAACGTGAAATCAGCCGATTACGTGAAACTGCGTAGCATAAACCTTGCTTATAACCTCCCCGTCAATGTCTGTAAGATGATGGGGCTTGGAGCTACGAGGTTCACGCTTCAGGTAAACAACCTTTTCTGCATAAGCAAGGCTGGTCGCCATATAGACCCTGAGAGCTATGGACTCAACAATGGCACCCGTGGCATGACGGTTCCGCGAACACTGTCATTGGGCGTCTCTACAACATTTTAACCATAATATCAGAATAAGAAAATATAATGAAGCACAATAATATATTTGTTTTTGTCGTCTTGGCTTTCGCGTCTTTGTTTGCGGCCTGTGACGATTATGTGGACATCACCCCCACGGGGCGCGAGACCGTAGACTCTGCCTCGGTTTATCTCGATCTCATTGAACTGCCAAGCCGATGCTATTATCCTTCTGCTTTTGCCATGCTCACCGACAACTGTTGGGTCTTGGAGTCGAATGTCCTGGGACATGAGAATACCAGCTGGGATGGCATCAATGCTACGTTCAACACTTCTGCCACTCGCACACAGCTATCGGACAATAATCTCTATGAGAACCCTTATACCTACATCCTTCGCTCAAACATCATTCTGAGCGAGGTGGACAACTCCAAGGGTGCCGACTCTGTCAAGCAGGTAGCCAAGGCTGAGGCGAAGATCTTGCGGGCATGGGACCATTTCGTGGTGGTCAATACTTTTGCGAAAGCCTACAACCCGGAGACGGCGGCAACAGATGGCGGTGTGCCTATCGTCAACTATTATAACCTTGAGGCAACACCCAAAAAATCATCGGTAGAGGAAGTGTACGGTTTCATTATCAAGGACATCGACGAGGCATTGCCTTATCTTCAGGTGAAACCCAAGACCGTGTATCATCCATCTCTTGCTTTCGGCTATGCGCTTAAAGCCTTGGTACATCTCTTCCATCACGATTGGTCAATCGCGGAAGAAGCGGCACGGAAAAGCTTGGCACTCAACAGTGAATTGGCCGATTATGTGAAGCTCAATGCCGCGGGAGGCCCGACAAAAGACAGCGAATATGGGCAAGGCAACAACCCCGAGGTGCTCAACTACGCAGCGCAAGGCAGCCTTACGGAAAATCCGGCATATGCTTACGGCATGATCAGTCCTGAGCTCGTGAAAGAGTTCTCGAGCGATGACCTACGTTTCAAACTCTTTTTCCTGACGACGGGTTCCAAGTATCAGCTCGATGCAGGTTCGGGAGCGGCTTTATGGAACACGAGCGTCACCTACAAGAAGTTCTTCTATAGCACGGTGGGCCTCCGCACGGCCGAGGTCTACCTTATCCTCGCAGAGTGTCAGGCACGTCTGGGAGACAACAATGGAGCTATGACGACACTTAATAAACTGCGCGCGAAACGTTACCTCGATTTTGACGCCTCGAAGTATACGGCTTCCAATACCAAGGAAATGATGCGCCAAGTGCTCTCAGAGCGTCGCAAGGAGTTGCTTTTCGGCTTCCATCGCTTTTGGGACCTGAAGCGTCTGTCTGTGGAGCCCGATTATGCCAAGACCATTGTTCGCACATTCCCTGTGGTGTCTACACAGGTTGAGCATAAGACCTATACGCTTCAGCCAGACTCGCGCCTTTACGTCATACCTTTCCCGCAATCGGCACGCGAGAAGAATCCGAACCTTACGCTCAATACGGATGAAGAATAATAACACTATTATTATAATATAAGAATTAAGAAACAGAGAAAATAGGATGAATAAGAGAAACATCATGTTGCTGTCCTCGGCATTCTTCGCGCTTGCTGTATCAGCGCAGGAATGCCACATTCCCTTGGTAAACGATACGGTCAATACGGAGGCTAAGGCCAAGAAGGAGACACCGGACACGGCTAAAGTCAAGAAGGAGAAGCCGTCGGCTTATGAAACGCTCATTGCCAAAGGCGGCTCTTTCCGCAAGGGCATGTTCAATGTAAGGCATATTGAAGACAAGTGGTATCTGGAGGTTCCTGGCAAGCTCGTTGGCAGACTCATGCTTGCCGTGACGCGATTCATGTCGGTGCCTCAAGGTTTCACCTACAATCTCGGCGAGGAAGTCAACGAGAATACCATTTACTTCGAGCATCCCGACGCTAAGACTTTGTTGCTTCGCGCGTTTGTCAAGACACAATATGCAAGTGGCAAGGACAATTTCTCGCAGGCGGTGGAGAAGGCTGCCGTTGATCCGATCATCGCCAAGTTTGACGTGATAGAGAATAAAAAGTGCAAGGACACGCTTCTCATTGATGTCACGAAGATGTTGCAGACCGACAATGGCCTCTTCTCTTTCTCTTCCGGAGACCGCAAGCAGTTGAAGATAGGCGCGCTTCAAGCCGACCGCACTTTTATCGACTCCATCAAGACCTATCCGATGAACGTCGAGGTGCAGACCACGCGCACTTATGCCGTGGAGCCAGGAAAGATTAATGCCGCACAGTCAGGCTTCGTGACATTGGCTCTCAACACGAGTATAGTCTTGCTGCCCGAGAAGCCGATGCAGGCGAGGTTGGAGGACGGGCGCGTGGGTTATTTTGTCAAGAAGATAACCATGTTCAACGATTACGCCAAGACAGACCACGATGCCATTGTCTCGCGTTACAGGTTGGAGCCCAAGGATGAGAAGGCTTATCTTGCAGGCAAACTCGTTGAGCCTAAGAAGCAGATTGTTTATTATATCGATCCTGCCACGCCAAAGAAATGGGTGCCATATCTCAAAGCTGGCATCAACGACTGGAACAAGGCTTTTGAAGCCGCTGGTTTCAAAAACGCCATCGTGGGAAAGGACTGGCCCAAGGACTCGACTATGAGCGTTGACGATGCGCGTTTCAGCGTGTTGCGCTACCTTCCTTCCGAGAAAGCCAACGCTTATGGCCCTCGCATCGTAGACCCGCGCAGTGGCGAGATATTGGAGAGCCACATCTGCTGGTATCACAACGTCACCGACATCTTGCGCAGTTGGTACATGGTGCAGTGTGGACCTCTCGACAAGCGTGCGCAGACCATGCATTTCAGTGACGAACTCATGGGGCAGCTCATCCGTTTTGTGTCGTCGCATGAGGTGGGGCATACGCTTGGCTTGCGCCACAACATGATAGCTTCCTCGGCAACGCCCGTGGAGAAATTGCGCGACCGCCAATGGGTGAAAGAGCATGGACACACGGCATCTATCATGGACTATGCGCGGTTCAACTATGTGGCTCAACCCGGTGACGGCATGACGGAACGCGAACTCTTCCCTCGCATCAACGACTACGACAAGTGGGCCATTAAATGGGGCTATCAGTGGCGACCAGAATTTAAAGGTGCCATATATAAGGAGAAAGCTGCATTGAGGTCGGAGGTGACAAAGGCTCTGGAAGCCAACAACCGGCTTCGCTATCTTGGCGATGAGGGAAGAGGATGGAACCCCAATTCTCAGACAGAAGATCTTGGAGATGACAACATGAAAGCCAATGAGTATGGCATGAAGAATCTCAAAGTAGTCATGGCAAACATCGAGAAATGGACGGCTCAGCCTGATGGCCAGTATGACGATTTGAAAGAGATATATAATGCCGTGCTCGGTCAGTATCAGCGCTATTGCAATCATGTGCAGAAGTGGATTGTTGGTAAGTTCAATGCCAACTGGCCTACAGACAAACCGCTCGATTATGCATCAAAAGAAAAGCAGAAGGAAGCCTTGCAATGGATGGACCGCAACATGCTCACCGTGCCGCAATGGCTTTATCCTGCAAGCGTGACGGGGAAAGCGCAGTTTGAGCCGGACGCACGCATAAGCTCGCAAATCAATACTTTCATCTGGTATGTCACCCAGCCCAATCTCCTCAACAACTTGATTAAGGAAGGCAAGTATCCGGTAAATGAATGGTTGGATGATGTCAAGGCGATAGTGTGGAAGCCCATGAGCAGCACGGATGAGTTCCAAAACCGTTATCGCCGCGGCATGGAGCGGGCCTACGTCAACGCGCTCGAAAACAGCCTCACTTCAAAAGAAGACAAGCAGGCTCCCGTGCAAGCCGATACGAAGGTGTCTGATGTCTACATCTATCTTGTTCAGAACATGAATAAGGTGGAGGAATTCATCAACAGCCAAATTCAGACAACAAAAGACGGCGATTTGGATAATCTGCACTATAAAGACCTCTTGGTGAGAATCAAGAAGATTAGAAAAGCATATATTGGTGATAAATAAAAAAGGTGTTGGGTGTTAATGGCCTTTAAGCTTACGTTCAAGAGCGTGAGCTTAAACAAGCCATTAACACCCAACTTTTATTTTCCCTCCACTTCCTTCACTTTCCTGAACAGGTCGGAAGCGAAGACGAGGTCGTTGAGTTTTTTGTTGGTAGAGCTCATTACCTCATCTTTTGTGCCCTGCCATTCCTTATGTCCTTCATAAATAAAGATGATGTTCTCGCCAATGCCCATCACGGAGTTCATGTCGTGGGTGTTGATGATTGTCGTGATGCCATATTCCTTTGTGATGCCCGTAAGCAGTTCGTCTATGACGAGCGAGGTCTTCGGGTCAAGACCTGAGTTTGGCTCATCGCAAAACAGGTATTTCGGGTTGAGCACGATGGCGCGGGCTATCGCCACGCGCTTCTGCATACCGCCTGAGATCTCGGCAGGATATTTGTTTTGCGCGTCGAGCAAGTTGACACGTTCCAGGCATTCTTGCGCCCTCTTGTCGCGCTCGCGAGAGTTCATCGACGAGAACATGTCGAGCGGGAACCGCACGTTCTCCAATACTGTGAGCGAGTCGAATAGCGCAGAGCCCTGAAACACCATTCCCATTTCGCGCCTAAGGTCCACCTTGGCCTCCTTGGTCATCGTCACTATGTCTCTTCCGTCGAAGAGCACCTGCCCGCTTGTAGGCACGAGCAGTCCTACAAGGTTCTTCATCAGCACAGTCTTCCCCGATCCGCTCTGGCCTATGATGAGGTTTGTCTTGCCCGTCTCGAACGTAGTGTTAATATCGTAGAGCACCGTCTTGTCGCCGAAGCTCTTGGTCAAGTGTTTTATTTCTATCATGACAGTAATTCAGTTAGGAAGACATCCGAGAAGAGAATAAGCACGCTGGAGCACACCACGGCATTGGTCGAAGCGGTGCCCACTTCCACGGAACCGCCCTCCACGTTATAGCCGAAGAACGACGACACGCTTGAGATGATGAACGCGAAGAAGAGGCTCTTGATGATACTCATCCACACGAACCACTGGTTGAAGGCGTGGTTCATGCCCGCGGTGAGATCCTCTGGCGACATCATGTGGCCAACGTATGCCGTGGCGTAAGCGCCGATGATGCCAAGTGCCGACGAGAATATCACGAGGAAAGGCATCATCGTGACCAACCCCAATATCTTTGGTAGGATGAGGTAAGAGGCTGAGTTGACACCCATTATGTCGAGGGCGTCTATCTGCTGAGTCACCCTCATGGTGCCAAGCTCCGATGCTATGTTGGAGCCGACTTTTCCCGAGAGAATCAAGCACATGATGGAAGACGAGAACTCGAGCAACATGATTTCTCGTGTCACGTAGCCCGTCACCCAATGGGGCATCCACGGGCTTTGGATGTTGACTTTCATCTGGATGCAGATGACGGCTCCGATGAAGAAACTTATGAGCAACACTATGCCAATGGAGTCGATGCCGAGCTGGGACATCTCCTTGACGTAGCGTTTGGCAAACATTCGCATGCGTTCTGGCATGGAGAACGTGCGTCCCATGAGCATGAGATAGCTGCCGAATGTGGAGAGATAACGGTGGGCTAAACGTATGATGAACATGCTTTTCCTTGATTATATGTGTGGGAAAGTACCCAAATATGTTTGCAAAAGTACCCAAAATCCATTTAAAAACTGCAATTTAGCCGAGAGTTTTTCCCTTTGGCATAGTTATTATTCCTTTTTTTATTAATTTTGTGGCAAAATATACAGCACAAGCTACAGATATGCCAGAAGATATTATTCAGCAACAGCAAGATAACGTACAAGAACAGGCTCCTGCCTATGGACAAGACTTAGGTCAGGAACAAGACGCGGCTCAAGGACAATCCGTCACGGAGGAAAACGAGGAATTGCTCGACGATAAGTTCATGGAACGCTTGCCGCGCCAGGAACTTCATACTCAAGGATTGGTGAAGCGTTATGGGCGCCGCACTGTTGCCGACCATGTGTCGTTCAACGTCAAGCAAGGCGAGATAGTGGGGTTGCTTGGACCTAATGGCGCGGGCAAGACCACCTCGTTCTACATGACTACAGGGCTTGTAATCCCAAACGAGGGCCACGTGTATATCGACGAGAAGGAGATAACCGACTTCCCCGTGTACAAGCGAGCCCGTGCCGGCATTGGCTATTTGCCTCAAGAGGCGAGCGTGTTCCGCAAGATGTCGGTAGAGGACAACATCATGTCGGTGTTGGAGATGACCAAGCTCACCCATCAGCAGCAACTCGACAAGCTTGAGAGTCTCATAGCCGAGTTCCGTTTGCAGAAAGTGCGCAAGAACATGGGCGACCGTCTGTCGGGCGGTGAGCGCCGCCGCACGGAGATAGCGCGATGTCTTGCCATCGACCCGAAGTTTATCATGCTCGACGAGCCCTTCGCCGGAGTGGACCCAATTGCCGTGGAGGATATCCAGCACATCGTCTGGCGACTGAAATACCGCAACATAGGCATCCTCATCACCGACCACAACGTGCAGGAGACGCTGTCTATCACCGACCGCGCCTATTTGCTTTTTGAGGGCCGAATCCTCTTCCAGGGACTTCCCGAAGAGTTGTCGGAGAACAAGATCGTGCGCAAGAATTACCTTTCCGACAACTTTGTCTACCGCAAGTTCCAGTCAAACGAGGACGACCGTGCTTTCGCAGCGCAGGCACGCCGGCAGCTGCTCAAGGAAATTAGCAAGTGATGTGTGCAGGGTGGTAGGTGTTAGTTGCCAGCCGATTCTTTCGCCTTCCTGTATTGTTTGGGCGATATGCCGATGGTCTTTGAGAACAAACGGGAAAAATAGTAGCTGTCGTCGATGCCGACCTTGGAGCATATCTGGTTGATCTTCAAGTCTGTTGTCTCAAGAAATTTACAGGCGCGCTGAACCTTGAGCATATTGAAGTAGTTGAGGGGCGAATGCCCTGTCTTCATTTTAAAGATGAGCGAGAACTGCGAGGTGGAGTAGCCTATGTAGTTGGCTATTTGTGTTAGGGTGAGTTGCTTCTCAATATTCTCATTCATGAATCTCACTGCGGCAGAGACAATGTCGTTGTTGGCCAGTCGCGCGTTCAGTGTATTGTAATTCCTAAACTGTTTGATATATTTGAAGGAGGCCAGGAAGCTGTAGAGTAGGGAAGAGGCGTAGCGCAGATTGTCAAGACCGTAATTGTCTGACAGCGTGAGAAAGATCTCTTCGAAGATGCTGTTGCGGTCAGCGATGCGTGAGGTTTTGGCCGTTGTTATGTCTGTGGGCGTGTAACAGCTGTCACCGAAAAAAGAGGCCATGGTGCCAGTAAAGTGCACCCAATATATGGTCCAGGGGTCATCGTTGTTCGACGCGTAAACGTGCGGCTCACCTTGCGGAATAATGAAATATTGTTGCTCTTTTATCTCGTGTCTTTTTCCGAGCACAGAGTACCAGCCGCTGCCTTTGACACAATATATGAGGATATATTGTTTCACGCCGTTAGGACGTTCGCGGTAATGATACATGGCATGTGGATAATAGCCTATATCCGTGATATGCAACTGCTGCAGGAAAGTGTCACTCTCCGATAGTCGCTGAATCATCGCCGGCAGCACGATAGACTGCTCTCCTGTAAACCCTTCTTTTAATTTAGGCATGTTTCTTGGTCTTTAGGTCTTTTCAACCTGTTGGCACGACAAAATTACGGTTTTTTCTTCATCCTTCCGTAATATTGTCTATTTTTTCTTATGGTTTTTCTATTTTTTACTATCTCATTGTGTTGTAACTTTGCAACCGTAAAACTTAAAGACTCATGAATTCGAAAAACCCAAAAGCTTACATTTATTTCAGTTGCCTTGTCGGTGCCTTTGGCGGCCTTCTCTTTGGCTACGACTGGGTGGTCATCGGTGGTGCCAAGCCGTTTTATGAGGCTTATTTTGGCATAGCCGGATCAGCCTCTGACCAAGGTCTGGCCATGACAATAGCCTTGTTGGGATGCATGGTGGGAGCAATGACCGTAGGCACGCTTGCCGACCGCATCGGTCGAAAGAAACTGCTTACCATTTCTGCTGTTATCTTCCTTTTGTCGGCTTTTGCCACAGGAGCAGTCGGCACTTTCCCGACCTTCCTTGTCGCACGTTTCTTTGGCGGCGTAGGCATCGGCTTGGCTTCCGGCTTGTCTCCCATGTACATTGCCGAGGTTGCTCCGGCTGACATTCGTGGCCGCATGGTGTCGTTGAACCAGATGATGACTGTGATAGGCATTCTTCTTGCCCAGATCATCAACTGGCTCATCGCACAGCCTATGCCGGCTGGCATCACAGAGCTGCAGATTGCCGCCTCGTGGAACGGGCAGATGGCTTGGCGCTGGATGTTCTGGGTGCCGATGATTCCCGCCATAATCTTTCTGATATTCAGTTTCATCATTCCGGAGAGTCCACGGTGGTTGAACATGCAGCAACATAAAGCCGATGGTGTAGCCACGGCGCAGACTGGTGGCGGACTGAAGACGCTCTTCTCGCGCCAGAATGCTGCTGTCATTATTCTCGGCATTTTCATTGCCGTGTTTCAACAGTGGTGCGGCACCAATGTTATCTTCAACTATGCTCAGGAGGTGTTTCAGCAGGCAGGCTATGAGATAGGCGATGTGTTGTTTAACATTGTCGTCACGGGCATTGCCAACCTTTTGTTCACCTTCGTCGCTATCAAGACGGTGGACAAGGTAGGCCGCAAGCCGCTGATGCTTCTCGGTGCAGGAGGTCTCTGCGTTATCTATGCCATTCTCGGCACTTGCTATTATCTTCATGTCACCGGCATCGGCATGATAGTCCTTGTGGTCCTTGCCATAGGTTGCTATGCCATGACGCTGGGACCTTGCACCTGGGTGCTTATCTCAGAGATATTCCCCGACAAGATCCGCTCTGTCGGTGTGGCTACCTGCACCTTCGCCTTGTGGGTGGGCTCGTCTACGCTGACCTATACCTTCCCGTTCCTCAACCGTTCGCTTGGCAGCTATGGCACATTCTGGATCTACGCCGCAGTATGCGCCCTTGGCTTTGTCTTCTTCTCGTTGAGGCTGAAAGAGACTAAAGGACAAAATCTACAATAACAACAAAATATAATCCCAAATCAAGCTTATTGCCCTCAAACATATAATGCTCCTGCCTTTGGTGGTGGGAGAGGGGGCTTTAATGGCTTATTAATATTAAATATTATGGTAAAAGCATGGAGAGAAGATGTTGTCATTCCTACCTATGAGGAAGGTGCACCCGACAAGAACCCGATGTATTTGGAGAACCGTGTCTATCAAGGCTCGTCTGGTGTGGTTTATCCTTATCCTGTCATTGAGAAGATCAGCGACACCCCTGTCGACCACACCTGGCATGCTATCTATATGGAGAACGAGTATATCAAGGTGATGGTTCTGCCAGAACTTGGCGGCCGCATCCAGATGGCTTACGATAAGGTGAAACAGCGCCACTTCGTCTATTACAACCACGTCATCAAGCCGGCGCTTGTCGGTCTCACGGGTCCGTGGATCAGTGGCGGCATTGAGTTCAACTGGCCGCAGCACCACCGCCCTTCCACTTACCTCCCTGTCGACTCAACGATAGAGAACAACGCCGACGGCTCTGTCACGGTGTGGGTCAATGAGTATGAGCGTATGTTCCATCAGAAAGGAGCAGCCGGTTTCACCCTCCGTCCAGGCAAGGCTTATCTGGAGATTAAGGGACATCTCTATAATGGCACGCCATTGCCGCAGACCTTCCTTTGGTGGGCCAATCCGGCAGTTGCGGTCAACGATTTCTATCAGAGTGTTTTCCCTCAGGATATCAATGCCGTGTTCGATCATGGCAAACGCGCTGTCAGCTCCTTCCCAATCGCTACGGGTACATATTACAAGATGGACTATTCCGCAGGCGTAGACATCTCCAATTATAAGAACATCAAGGTGCCGACCTCCTACATGGGAGTCAACTCCAAATACAACTTTGAGGGCGGCTATGAGAACGACTCTCATGGTGGCATGCTTCATGTTGCTTCCCATCATGTGTCTCCGGGAAAGAAGCAGTGGACATGGGGCAACGGCGACTTCGGCCAGGCGTGGGACCGTAACCTCACCGATGCCGATGGTCCATATATCGAACTCATGGCTGGCGTGTTCACCGAGAACCAGCCCGACTTCACTTGGCTCATGCCTTACGAGGAGAAGCGTTTCACGCAGTATTTCATGCCTTACCAAGAGGTTGGCGTGGTGAAGAATGCGAGCAAGGACCTCGTGTTCAATATCGACAAGAATGCTGATGGTACGGTATGGCTCAAGCTCTTTGCCACGAGCAAGCAGCATGTGCACGTCGTCTTGAAAAATGACAACGGCACTGTATATTATGACAAGGAAGTGGACCTTGACCCTTCCCATTTGCTCTTCGAGGAGCATGTCGATGTCAATGGCACGCCCCTTGGCAGTCTGGCCTTTCATTCGAGTACGGCCTCGGGTTCTCCACTCTCCTGGCATGCTGAGCCCGACGAGATTCGGCCCACTCCGGATCCGGCAGAGCCTTGCCTTCGTCCGGAGGACATCAAGACCAACGATCAGCTTTATCTCTCGGGTCTCCATCTTGAGCAGTATCGTCACGCTTCCTGGAGCCCTGTCGATTATTATGAGGAGGCTTTGCGTCGCGACCCGAGCGACTATCGTTGCAACAACCAGTTGGGCTTGTGGTATCTGCGCCGCGGCCGCTTTGCCAAGGCGGAGAAATATCTGCGCACGGCACAGAAGGTGCTCTTCAAGCGTAATCCCAATCCCTATGACGGTGAGCCGCTCTACAATCTTGCGCTGTCGTTGAAATACCAAGGCAAGCTCGATGAGGCTTACGAATGGTTCTGGAAGGCAGCCTGGAGCTATGCATGGCGTGGGGCAGCCCTCTATCAGGCAGCTCTCGTCTCTACAAGGCAAGGCCGCCTCACGGATGCTTTGGAGGAGGTCAACAGTTCGCTGGCTGTCAACACGCGTAACCATAAAGTGTTGGCTCTGAAGGCCACCGTACTCCGTCTTTTGGACAAGAAGGAAGAAGCTCTTGCCGTGTGCAGGGAAGCCAATGAGCTTGACCTCTTCAACTATGGTTGCCGCTACGAAGAGTATCTCCTCACGGATGACAAGGCGAAGCTTGACGAGTTGGCTGGCATCATGCACGGTATGTTCAACAACTATGATGAGTTGGGGCTCGATTATCTGCAGGCTGGACAGGCCTCCACGGCCGTCAGCATCTGGCGCCTTGCCCTTGCGGAGAAGGCCTCCACAGCCATGACCTATTATTATATGGGATTGGCAGGTGATGAAGAGGCATTCAAGAAGGGCGAGAAGGCCGACTCAAGCTATAGCTTCCCCAATCGCCTGGAGGCTATCTTGGCGCTGAACAAGGCCCTTGAGGTAAACCCGAAAGATGCGAAAGCCAACTATTATCTTGGCACCTTGTATTATGGAGCCCGCCAGTATGAAGTCGCCCGTCGGCATTGGCTGCGTTCCTCGGAGCTTGATCCTGCGTTCCCGACCGTGTGGCGCAACCTTGCATTGGATGAGTACAACAAGGAGCGCAATGTGGAAGAGGCTGTGGAAGACATGGAGAAGGCATTCTGTCTTGATAAGACAGACGCGCGTATCCTCATGGAGCTTGACCAGCTCTACAAATGTCTCGGCTACGATCATCAGCAGCGTCTGGACAATCTTGAGAAGTATCCTGAGCTTATCGCCAAGCGAGATGATCTGCTCTTGGAAGAGATAACCCTGCTCAACCAGACCGGACGCTATGAGGAGGCGATGAAGAAACTCGATGCCCATCAGTTCCATCCATGGGAAGGAGGCGAAGGCAAGGTGAGCGGACTGTATCAGCTCTGCCGTCTGGAGTTGGCCAAGAAGGCTTTGGTAGCCAAGGAGTACGACAAGGCTATTGCACTGCTTGAGGAGTGTCTCGTCTATCCCCATCACCTCGGCGAAGGCAAACTCTATGGTGCACAGGAGAACGACTTCTATTACTTCCTCGGTTGCGCTTACCAAGCCAAGGGAATGACCGATAAGGCCAAAGACTGTTGGGAGGAGGCTGTCAAGGGCCCGCAGGAGCCAGCTGCTGCCATGTATTACAACGATGCCAAGCCGGACAAGATATTCTACCAGGGATTGGCGCTGCAGAAACTCGGTAGGGTGGGAGAGGCTCACGGCCGCTTCTATAAGTTGGTGAACTATGGCAAGAACCATCTCTTCGAGGATGTGGTGATGGACTACTTCGCCGTGTCCCTGCCTGACCTCCAGATATGGGAGGGCGACTTGAATCTGTCCAACCGGATACACTGCAAGTATATGCTTGCTTTGGGATATTATGGTTTGGGCGACAAGCGTCACGCAGAGCGTTATCTCGCCGAGGCATCGGAGTTGGACAAGAACCATCTGGGAATATTGTCAATGAAGACGTTGATGGAAATGTAACGAAATTAGTAACTTTGTATAGTGGCGGTAAACTATAAAAAACATGAACACTTTAGGATTAAAACAAAGCTTAAGGCGCAGTTGTGTATCTGCCATTTTGCTCTTGGGCGGATGGTTGGTGTCTTATGCTGCAAGTGATAGCAAAGAGCTGAATCTTGCTGGTAGATGGAGTGTCACTTATGGCACAGACAAACAAGGAGAAATCAACTTGCCCGGCACTTTGACGGATGCCGGGTTGGGCGACCCCTGCATCTTGAAACCCAGCATGGCCAGAGAGGTATTCTTGAATCTAAAGGCAAAGTATAGCTATGTGGGCAAGGCTACCTATTCCAAGACAGTGCTGGTTCCTTCCGACTGGAAAAAGCATCGTGTCATCTTGCATTTTGACAGGACTTTATGGACATCACAAGTCAGGGTTAATGGGCAACTTGTAGAGGGGAAAGGCGAGAGCCTTTCTGTGCCGCATGAGTTTGACGTGACTGATTATGTTGCTTTTGGAAAAGAAAACAGGTTGGAGATTGTCATCGACAACTCTAAGCAGTATGACATCTCTACCAATGAATTGGCTCACTCTTATACCAATGAGACTCAAACAAAATGGAATGGTATTCTTGGCAAGATAGCCTTGGAGGCTAAGCCTCAGTCTTATATAGGCAACCTGTCTGTGTATCCGGATGCGGGCCAAGGACGGGTTCATGCCAAGATAACCCTGCTCGGTAATGGTAAGACAAAGGGCAAATTGCGCTTTATGATAGAATCGCCCAAAGGTCTGTTGGTGAAAGATACTTTGGTGACGGTAAAAGGAAATGTGGCAGAGCTTGACACGCCTGTGGATAACGTGCAACTATGGGATGAGTTCTCGCCCAATGTCTATACGGCCAAAGCAGAATATGTGAGTAAAAAGATGACAGACAGCCAGCAGGTTATGTTCGGATTCCGCACCTTGGGCAACGAGCAGGCTTTGTTGCATATCAATCAGCATCGTCTGTTCTTGCGTGGCACGTTGGAGAGCTGTGTCTTTCCTTTGAAGGGCTATCCTGCCATGGATGAAGCCGGCTGGAAGCATATCTTTGAAAAGGCCAGAGAATATGGACTTAATCATCTGCGGTTCCACTCCTGGTGTCCTCCAGAGGCTGCCTTTGCTGTGGCCGACAAGATGGGATTCTATTTGCAAATAGAGTTGCCTGTCTGGACTTTAAATATCGGAAAAGACGCTTCTGCCCTTCGTTTCCTTTATGATGAGGCCGACAGAATATTGGCCACTTATGGCAATCATCCGTCTTTCTGTTTCTTGAGCCTGGGCAATGAGCTGCAGAGCGACTTCAAGGCTTTGGATGCTTTGTTGATGCATGTAAAGCAAGACCCTCGCCGTCTGTATACCACAACCTCGTTCACTTTTGAAAAGGAACATGGAGATTGGCCGGAGCCGCACGATGATTTTTGGGTGAGCCAGTGGTCCAAGAAGGGGTGGCTGAGAGGTCAAGGGGTGTTTGAAGAACGCCCTGTCAGTTTCCGTCAGGATTATTCTTCTGCGATAGATTCTTTGCCGGTGCCATTGGTTACCCATGAGATAGGGCAGTATAGTGTATATCCTGATGTTTCATCCATCAGGAAATTTACGGGCAATCTGCTTCCTCTAAACTTGACGGCCATCAAAGAGGACTTGCAGGGAAAAGGCCGCTTAGACCGGGCACAAACTTATCTCTCTGCATCCACCCGCTTTGCTTCCATATTATATAAGGAAGAGATAGAGCGTGCCCTGAAAACTCCGGGTTATAGTGGCTTCCAATTGTTGGGATTGACCGATTATCCCGGTCAAGGCACTGCCTTGGTAGGACTTCTTGATGTGTTTTGGGATGGAAAAGATGCTGCCTCTGATGCATTGATCAAGCAGGCTTGTGCCCCTGTCGTACCTTTGGCTTACTTTGATAAGGCTACTTATATGAACAATGAGAACTTCAGCGCTTCTTTTAAGTTGGCCAACTTTACAGCGCAGACGTTGAAACATGCTGTGTTGAACTGGAAGTTGAATGGCAGTGATGGCAGAGTGATTGCCGGGGGAAGCCTCAATGCCATGGATGTTCAGGTAGGAAACCATCAAGAGTCTGGTGACATCTCTGTTCCATTGTCTGTGGTAGACAAGGCTGAACGTCTGCGGCTTTCTGTTGAGGTGGCTGGCACCGATATTCGTAATCATTGGGATATTTGGGTATATCCGGCTCAATTGGCAGTCAGCACGGGAAAAGTGGTGGTGACAGCTGATATGGAAGAAGCAAGACAGGCTTTGAATAAAGGCAAGAACGTATTGCTCAATCTTCCCCAGGATAAGGTGTTGGGGCTGGAAGGCAAGTTTGTTCCTGTCTTTTGGAGCCCTGTACATTTCCCTAATCAGCCGGGAACTATGGGCGTGCTATGTAACCCTTCGCATCCCGCTTTGCAATCCTTCCCAACTGAAGAACATAGCAACTGGCAATGGTGGGACTTGTGCAAACATGCCACAACCATGCAACTTGACAGCATCGAGCGCAACGTCGATATACTGGTGGAAATGATGGACAATTTCTACAAAAACAGAAACCTGGGACTGGTGTTTGAAACCAAGGTGGGCAAAGGAAAACTCATTGTGAGCAGCATCGACATGAATGACGTAGAAGGAAGGCCTGTTGCCCGACAGTTGAAATACAGTTTGATGCAGTATATGAATAGCCCGGAGTTTAACCCAAAGAAGACTTCAGATTTTGATACTCTAAAGAAATATATTTATAACCCTAAGCCGCAAGTGGTGGTTAAGAAATCGATTTATGATCCTGCAGAGTAAGCGTTTGCTTACTCTGTAAATAAAGATAGTGTAACTCTCTATCTCTTAGGCTGATAGAATGCATGATGGCTTGGGCTGTACCCGAGGGTTCGGCTTGCCAATGAAAAGGCGACGCGTTTCCAATGGAAAGGCGTCGCCTTTTCATTGGGATCCAATCGCCTTCTCAATGGAAAGCCGGCAGAAGGTTACAAGCTGTATGAAGAAGACAAAACGCATCCAAGGGAAAGGTCAAATTTCTGCACACCACGAGAGTGCTTTCTATAAAAGATTTCATAAATTTGCACTTGCCTGTTCCGTTTGGGAAAAACAGAAAAAAATAAGAAAAACAGCCCCACTCTGTGTATACTGTTTTCGTGCATTTGCGTAATAACCACAAAGCAACAACAAAAAATAAGAGAGAAACAAGATGAAGAAAACGATTCTACTTGTAGCCGCCATGTGCGGCATGTGTTGCTGCCCTGGCAAGGCCCAGTTGCTGAAAGGTGTGGTGAAAGCCGACAGTATCAGCGACATGATGGTGACCTTCAGTCCGAGCGGCAGCGTCTTCGAGAATGTGAATGCTGAAGTGGAACCCGATGCCAACGGCGTGTTTGTCTACGACGGCAAAATAGGCAGGCAGTGGATAGATGCCACTGTGCAGGCGGACAACGATGTGTTTGGTGTGCACCTTGAGCAGGGCAAGAAAGCCACCATCAGCATAACGCGCGACGCACAAGGACGTCTCACGGCCACGCTGGGCGGCGACAATGCGCAGTTGAGCAACGTGGTGAATACCATCACAAAAGCCTACGACATGATGCGCTACTGGAGTCCAGACCCCGCAGAGGCAAAGCCCATGAGCGAATACCGCGCCCTGCTCGAACAGGAACATGCGCGTGTGGATGCCGTGCTGAAGAAGATGAAGAAAGGCCCGTGGCGCGACTACTACACCCGCTTGAGCGAAGGCTCTTACAGATGGATGCGCATTCGCCTGCTCATGGACCAGGCTTTCGACGAGAACAAATCGTTTCTCAGCTATCCCGAATATGTAGATGCCACACGCGACATCGACCCCAACGACTCCATCAACCTGCTGACCAATCTCAGCACCGCCTGGCAAACATCCGCACGCCTGCGCATATTGAGCGAAACCAACGATACCACAGCAAGCTATCTGCAGCTGATGCGCGAGATGGACACCCGGCTCACCAACCCCAAGGCACGCCGACTGCTCACGCAGATGCTGATGTATAGTTACACCATGGGCCCCGAGGGTGATATAGAAAAGATATGGGCAGCCTACAAGGATTTTGCCAAGGACTACCCGGAGATGATTGCCCAATACGAACCGATGATAAAAACAGCCCTGCAGACATTCAACGGCAAACCGCTTCCCTATGACCCCACGATAGAGACCGTGGCGGGCGACACACTCAAGCTGAGCAGCCTCTGCGGCAAGATAACCTATATAGATATGTGGGCCACGTGGTGCGGACCGTGCTGCAAAGAGATTCCGCATCTGGAGAAGGTGGTGGAGAAAAACAAAGGCAACGACAAGGTGGCCTTCGTCAGCATATCTATCGATGCCAACCGAAAGGCTTGGGAAAACAAGTTGAAGAAGGACAATCCGCAGTGGCCGCAATATCTCATGCCACAGGCCGACGCCGACAAGCTGATGAAGCTCATGGGTATCAACGGCATTCCGCGCTTTATACTTCTCGACGCCAAGGGCAACGTGATTGATCCCGATGCCAAACGTCCGTCAGATCCTGAGCTCCAGTCGACAATCGACAAACTCACAAAATAGAAAACCATACACGAATGAATATCGACGACCACATAAGCACGCTGCTTTTCAAAACCATCATTGGCACAACGACACCCGACGAAGAAGAACAGTTGGCCCAATGGCGCTCACTGAAGCCCGAGCACGAAGCGCTCTACCAGCGCATGCTCAGCCACGAGCACATCGACCAACTGCTGCGCCGCCGTGCCCTGACCGACACCAGCCGTCAGCTGCGCGACATGCAACGATGGCTTGGGCTCGAACGCAAGCACCGTATGGGGTGGAAGCGGTGGGCAGCAGCTGCTGCCGTGGTCGTGGTGGTGGCTTGCAGCGCCACGCTCATGTGGATGCAGCACGAGCAAAGCCGTACCGCCCAGGTGGCATCGCTGCTCTCGACCGACCGTACCACTATCGCCCCGGGCGAAAGCAAAGCCTTGCTGACCATGCCCGGCGGACGCCAAGTGGCGCTGGGCACAAAGGCCGGACGCAACGAGCCTTCGCTTCTCGACCGCGTTGTGGCGGCAGTGGACGGAGGGGCTGCCAAGCAGCTCTGTCTCGATATTCCGCGTGGAGGAGAATTCAAGATAGTGCTTGAAGACAGCACCGAGGTGTGGCTCAACTCCGAGTCGCAGCTCGTCTATCCCGAAAAGTTTGGCGAGAGTGAGCGCCGTGTGACGGTGAAGGGCGAAGCCTACTTCAAGGTGGCGCACGATGCGTCGCGCCCCTTCCGCGTAGAGACCGACGGACAGTTGGTCACGGTTCACGGTACCGAATTCAACGTCAGGTCGCGGCACGAAGACAACATCGTCTATACCACACTGGTGAAAGGCAGCATAGCACTTGCCAGGAAAGACGGCAGCGGGCAGCTTATGCTCCAGCCGGGACACCAATCGCAGTTTGACAAGACCGACGCCACGACCCATGTGCGCGCCGTGGATGCCGACGTGGTGACCAGTTGGCGCTACGGAAAGTTCGTGTTCGAAAACCTCAACCTCGAACAAGTGATGCAGGAGCTGAGCAGGTGGTACAACTTCAGCTATCAGTTCCGCCAGGAAAGCATGCGCAAAATAGAGTTTATGGGCAGCATTCCGCGCTATTCCGACTTTGCCACCGCGCTGGCAATACTTGAAACCAGCGGCGGCATTCACTTCATAGTCAACGGCAACAAGGTTGTCGTGACGAAATAAACCACACACATTTCATTCTGTGCTCCGCTATTCACAGAAGAATACATCTAATATAAACACATTCATGAAAAGAGAGATTATAATATTCATGCTGACAGCTGTCTTTGCCCTTCTGCCTATCGGGGGTTGGGCAAAAGACTACACCGTCAGTTATCAAAACGCGACATTCGAACAGGTGATTGCAGACCTTAGAAAACGCACCGGTTACGAATTTGTATACCAGAAAGACGTGGTGAAAAACGTTGACCGCATCACCTGCAAGCTCAACCACATGAGCCTGACACAACTTCTCAACCGCATCATACTCGAGAATGCCGAGCTCGACTATAAGATCATCGACAAGACCATAGTGATAAGCAAGCCAAAAACCGAAGGACGATACTTCAAGAAGGTGGTGGTGGGCACTGTGACTGACGACCAGGGTGAACCCCTTGCCGGCGCAACCGTGAGGCAGACGGGCACCAAGACAGGCGTGGTGACCGATGTAGACGGACAGTTCTCAATCATAGTGGAGGGCAACGACCCGACACTCACCATCTCATACGTGGGCATGAAAGACAAGGTGGTGAAGGCGAGGAGCATACGCGGACGCAACACGGGCATAGCCCTCGTCACCGACGAGATAATAATGAACGATGTCTTGGTGACGGGTTACCAAAACATTAAGCGAAGCAATGCCACTGGCGCCTACCAGACCATCACTGCCAAGGATATGGACCGCCGCTATACCGGCGATGTGGTGAGCAATCTTGAAGGCAAAGTGCCGGGTTTGGTGAGCTACAAAAACGGTTACAACGGCGACGGCGAGCAGACCATCACCATTCGCGGCGTGGGCTCGTTCCAAGCCAAGACAAACCCGCTGGTGGTGGTCGACGGACTTCCTATCGAAGGCTCGATAGAAAGCGTCAACCCATACAACATCGAAAACATCACTGTGCTGAAAGATGCCGCCGCTGCTTCCATCTACGGAGCAAGGGCCAGCAACGGCGTGATAGTGATCACCACAAAGAAAGCCAACAAGGAAAAGGTGGACATCGACTTCAACGCCGACCTTACTATCAGCGAGCGCAACAACTACGACAACTATGGTTGGGCATCGGCAGCAGAGGTGATTGAACTGGAGAAAAACAACTTCAACTTCATGAAAAACGCCGCCGACCAAAACGCATTCAGCACGCTGCAGCAAAACTATCAGAGCCGCCGCGTGGCTCTGAGCCCGGTGAGCCGCCTGCTCATGGACAACTATATGGGCTCTCTGAGCGACACCGACCTCAGCCAGCAACTCTCGGCTTTGTCGAACAACGATTACCGGAAAGAATGGCAGGACGCCTTCGAGCGCACAAAAATCACACAGCAATACAACCTCGGGATACGCACCAACGGACGCTATCTCAACTCAAACATCACCATAAACTTCAAGAACGACAACGAGGGAATGGTGAAGGAATACAACAACACGATGGCATTGGGCTATAAAGGAATACTCAAGGCTGCATCGTGGCTCGACCTCTCGTTTGGAGTGAACATAGTGAACGAGCGTGCAAAGACGCATATCTCAAACATGTGGAACGGCATCAACTCGTTCATGCCCTACCAAAGCATGTACAATGCCGACGGTTCGCTGGCACGGATGGAGGCCGACACCTATCTTGGCGAAGAGACGTTGCAGGACCCGACCTATGGTTTCAAGGATGCAAGCTACAATGCCCTCGACGAGGTGGGCATGAACTTCAACCGCACACGTCGCACAAACATACGCTCGTTTGTCCACGCCGACTTCAACATTCTGCACGAATGGAAGGCTTCGGCACAATTCCAGTATGAGGACATCTACTACAAGAGCGATGCTTACCGCGAGGGAGGCTCATACGTCATGCGCAATCTCTATAACCTCTACACCGGCACTACCACCGAGAGCTACTACGACGACGAGGAGGAAGAATACTATACCACGCAGACGGTGAAGCACTACATTCCCGACGGTGGCCAGCTCAACACGCAGACGGCTGAGGGTGCCTACTACACACTGCGTCTGCAAACCGACTACAACAAGACCTTTGCCGAGCGCCACGAGGTGAGTGCACTTGCAGGTTTTGAATATCGCCAGACACGATACAAGACGTTCAGCAATGTCCTGATGGGCTACGACGACCAGACGCAGACCAACAACCAGGGCCAGATGAACTTCGGCCAGCTCTACGACATGCAGGGAAACGTGTCGGCGCTCGGGGCCAACTATAATATGTATGGCGCGCCCAGCAGCAGCGACTTCACCACCACCGACGTGCTGCACCGCTTCTATTCGCTCTACATGAACGCGTCTTATCTCTACGACCAGCGTTATTCGGCATCCGTATCGGTGCGTCTCGACAAAACCGACCTGTTTGGCGCCGACCCCAAGTTTCGCGGACGCCCGCTGTGGTCGGCAGGCTTGAGCTGGAATATGCACAACGAATCGTGGATGAAACCCCTGAAATGGATAGACGTGCTGAAGCTGCGCGCCTCCTACGGACTGACGGGCAACATCGACCAGACGGTGTCGTCGTATCTCACGGCAAACATCGGCGTGAACGAGATCAACGGCAACCGTGTGGCGACGCTCAACACTCCGCCAAACGACCAGCTGCGTTGGGAGAAGACGGCATCGCTCAACTTCGGTGTTGACTTCGCCGTCTTGCACAACCGCCTGAGCGGATCGGTAGACCTCTACTCAAAGCGTGGAAGCGACTTGCTCACCCTCACCGACCTCGACCCCACAACAGGATGGACCAGCCTGACGATAAACAACGGACGCGCCACCAACAAAGGTGTGGAGCTGCAGTTGCTCGGAGTGGTACGCGAAGCCAAAAACCGCAACGACCTGGGCATAAACGCCAACTTCAACCTGGCCTACAACCAAAACAAGGTGACACACGTGAGCCACCAGCCTGCATCGGGCTATGAGGCGCTGAGCTACAACACTCTGCACGAAGGCTATCCAATACACTCGCTGTTCTCTTACCGTTATGCCGGAATGGCGGTCGACGGCAACACGCAGACCTATTCGTGGAAAGACACCAATGGAGAAGTGCACGCCTCGGATATAGCCGGCGGCGAGTTCACAGTGGCCGATGCCGTATACAGCGGTGGGCTCGATCCGAAAGTCACGATGAACCTGATGCCAGAGATAACATGGCGCGGATTCTCGCTCTCGGCCATGTTTGCCTACTACGGCGGCCACTATATGCGTGCACGCGTCGACGAATGGTCGTCATACGGCACGGTCAGTGGTTATAACAATCAGGACGGAGTGATAATGTCGTCGTATCTGAACTATTGGAACAGCGCCGACAAGACACTGTATCCGGCCAACGGATACCTGGGCACAGCCAACGTGACCGGCAACCCGCAATACATGGACGCCAACGTGGTGCCGGCCGACTACCTGAAGGTGCGCAACATCGTGCTGGGCTACAATTTCCCGCAAAGCGTGTGCCGCTCGCTGGGCATCAACCAGCTGCGTCTGCGCCTGCAGATGAACAACGTCGCCACATGGACGCGCAACAAATTCGGTGTGGACCCCGAAGCCAACAATCCGCTCACCGGCAGCACACTCAACGCTACGCCGCGCAGCTATACCATGAGTCTTTTTGTGAACTTATAAAAATGCAACCAACATATGACAAACTATATAAAACACCTGTTGCTTGCCGCCCTCGTAATGGTGCTGGCAGCCTGTGACAGTCAGCTCGACATCACACCCAAAGGCCAGACCACGCTGCAGACCGTGGCCGACCTGGAGCTACTGCTCAACCAAGAATATGACCTTTCTACTTGCCCCGCCACCGATTTGGGCATGATATGCAACGAGTCGTTGGGCTATTGCCAGTCGATAGACGACATGCTGTCGCAGACGAATACGCTCGACTACGCTTACCTCACCTTCGACGAGAGTGTCGACCGCGCCACGCTCAGCCAGCAAGATGCACGATACGAGGCCATCTACCGCTACATCAACTACATGAACGTGATAATAAGCAAGGCCGACGATGCCACGGGCGATGCCGCCACACGCACCACAATCAAGGCTCAGGCCCACGTGCTGCGTGCTTATTTCCATTATCTCGCCGCCGGAATATACGCCTCACAGTATGATGAGGCTACGGCTGCCGGCACCGGGTGCATAGCTTATGTGGACGACACCGATGCTGGCACCGGCAAGACAAAGCTGAGCCAGAAAGATGCCTACGAGCACATGCTGGCCGACTGCACCGACGACATCATTGCCCAACTGCCGCACGAAACGGGCGACGTGTTCCGGCCCGGACAGGCAGCAGGCAACGCCATACGTGCAAAGATCCTGTTCCAGATGAAGCGCTATAGCGATGCCTTGCCCTATGCCCAGGCTGCCCTGAAGATAAACAGCCGCTACGAAGACCGCAGCCAGACGGCAGAAACGGAATCGTGGATGGTGGACCAGACGAGCGACAACAACTACTTTGCGGTGAAAGCCACATCGCGTGCATGTCCCTGCATGGAGACCCTGTCGGCAGAAAGCAGTGAGAAGTTTGAAGATGGCGACTATGTCCGCAACTACGACCCGATGGCATGGAGCGCTATGTTTGGCATGATGTTCACCGGAGTGGAGGGACTTGAAGCCTGCTTTGCGTGGAGTGCGTGCACCACAGCCTATGGCATCAACGCCGAACGCACATGCTACATGGCTGCCGAGTGTCTTATCCGCACGGGGCAGATACGCGAAGGTCTGGCCATGGTCGACAAGGTGCGTGCCCTGCGTGTGGAGGATTATGAGAGCTATGCCGAGCGCTACGACGCCGAGCCCATGACCGAAACCGAGGCCATGGCTCTGCTGCAGCGGGCCAAATGGACAGAGTGTCTTGGAAGCTACGAAAACTTCTTCGACTGCAAGCGATGGAACACCGAGGACAGTTATCGCCAGACCATAACGCGCAACATTGGCGAAGGCTACTCCACCTACACCATTGCGCCCGACTCGAAGCTCTGGGTGCTGCCGTTCCCCGCCAACGCAGTGCGCTATAATAGCACGCTGACGCAAAACTATTGAACATAAGGGCTCTAAAAACAATTTTGTCGCCTTGCGGTCTGAACTGCAAGGCGACAAAACGTTGGTCTAATATCAAAATTGGGGTTTATGACAACAAGAGAAGCAGCGAGATGAGTCTTTCGCCGTTTTCGCCCTTCAGGTCGTGACGCAAGGCATCTATCATGTGTGCCTTGCGTTTTTTGTAGGTTATGGTAGCAATGCCCAAGGCCTGGGCTGCCTCGTCGTTTTTCATCCCTTCCACAAAACTCATTCTGAAGATCTCACGGTATTTCTCTGGCAGACGGTTTATTGCATCGTAGAGCATTGTGATGGTTTCCTGCTCTATTATCCCGCAAAGCAAATCGTCTATCTCTTGCTCAAGCGAAGCTATGTAGCGGCTGCTGGCTTTGCCTTTGCGCAGCAGGCTCATGGCCTCGTTGTGCACACACAGATACAGGTGGTTGCGCCATTGGACAGAGTCGGTCAATTGGTCGTTCTTGCCGTAGGTCTTGTATACGGCATTCTGCACGCAGTCTTCAGAAAGAAAAGCAAAGTCGGCACCCAACAGACGTGAGGCATAGGCCAACAGCTCGGAATACATCGTGTCGTAGAACGATGCAAGCAGTCCCGACTTGAAGTCGCAGAATATGGTGTCGTAGATATTCATGGCATGCTGACGAATTGTTTTGCAAAGATACGGAATAGTTTGCAAAAAGCTAACAAAAAGAGCAAAAATACAAACTGTCTTGGAGTTTATGTTGATTTGGAAGACTATGTGCCCTGTTCGCCCAAACACACAGCCTGCAAGCCCACGCGAATCCATATAGCCCAGTTAAATAGTGCCGTTCCCGTTAAAAAAACAAATTTTATTCATTATATATTAGGCGCTTTCGTTAATTAGCACTAACTTTGCACTCTGTTGTGTGCCAGCCTATATTGGCACGCGGTCTATAAGAGACAAAAAATAACAATAAAACAAGAAATATAAATGAAAGTATCATTCGATTGCCCCGATAAGATCAATGGTCTTCTGACCGTTACTATCGAGGAGGCCGACTTCAAGAACGATGTTGAGAAAGAGTTGAAAAACTACCGCAAGCGCGCCAATGTGCCAGGTTTCCGTCCGGGCATGGTGCCAATGGGCCTTATCCGCCGTCAGTATGGCAACGCCGTGAAGATGGACGTGGTCAACAACAAGCTTTCCCAGGAGGTTAACAAGTATATCCAGGACAACAAGATCAACATGCTCGGCATGCCTATGGGTTCAGAGAAGCAGGAGCCCGTTGACCTTGAGAAGGACGCTCCTTACACTTTCATGTTCGACATTGCCGTGGCTCCAGAGTTTGAGATCGAGCTTAACGACAATGACACTATCGACTATTACGACATCACTGTCGACGACAAGCTCGTTGACCAGCAGGTCGATGGCTTCGCATCTCGCTTCGGTGGCTACCAGAAGGCAGAGGAGTATAAGGAGGGCGACGTGCTCAAGGGCGACCTCCGTGAGCTCGATGCCGAGGGCAACACCAAGGAAGGTGGTGTAGAGGTTGAGGCCGCTACCGTGATGCCACAGTATCTCAAGGACGAGGATCAGAAGAAGCTCTTCGAGGGTGCCAAGGCTGGCGACATCATCACCTTCAATCCTTACAAGGCTTATGCCGGCGGAGCAGAGGTGGCTGCTCTCCTGAAGGTTGAGCGCGACCAGAAGGAAAACTATCAGGGCGACTTCAGCTACCAGATCACAGAGGTGCAGCACTTCGAGAAGCACGCCGTGGATCAGGAGTTGTTCGACCAGGTGTTTGGCAAGGACGAGGTGAAGGATGAGAAGGACTTCCGCGAGAAGATCGCCGAGGGCGTGAAGGAGCAGCTTGCTACCGACGAGGACTTCCGTTTCTTGCAGGATCTTCGCAAGTATGCCGAGGAGAAGGTTGGTCAGCTGACATATCCTGACGCATTGCTCAAGCGTGTGCTCAAGGAGAACAACAAGGACAAGGACGACGAGTTCATCAACAAGAACTATGAGGCAAGCCTCAAGGATCTCACTTGGAGCCTTATCAAGAACAAGCTCGCTGAGAAAGCCCAGGTCAAGGTCGACGACGAGGACGTGAAGAACGTTGCCCGTGAGGTTGCCCGCGCCCAGTTCGCCCAGTATGGCATGCAGAACGTGGGTGAGGAATACGTGAACAACTACGCCGAGGAGTTGCTCAAGCAGCGTGACACTGTGAACCAGTTTGCAGAGCGCGCCGTTGACGAGAAACTCGTGGCATCAATCAAGCCTGTGGTCAAACTGAACCACAAGGAGATCTCTCTTGAGGACTTCAACAAGCTGGTTACTGCCGAGCAGGCATAACATCATATAAATACGACCCATTGGCGGAATAAATTATAGCGAAAGCTTTATTCTGCCAACGGTTTTGAGGTTAGTGTACTTTCCATATAGCTTATGGTAAGTACACTAATTTTTTTTGTGTTATTTGATGACGACCTTGGTCGTATTTGAAAAATATTTCATACATTTGCAACTGACCTTACTAAAAACGCTAAGTTTATGACTCTACCTTCTATCCACGCCCTGCCTTTGCTCTGTGTCCTCACACTGCAGTCTGCACCGGTTCTCGCTCAGGAGCTGAACCAGCCGGAGGTGCCTGCCGACACCCTGCGGCAAGTCCATGCGCACGACATCCCCGTTGGAGAAGAGGCCGGAGGCATCACCAAGAATGCCCTCGACGTGCTCAACGGCAAGACCGCCGGCGTGAGTGTCACCACAGACGGTATAGACCGCATGGCCATGCTCAACAGTGTGCGTGTGCGTGGCACCACCTCCGTGATGGGCGGCAACGATCCGCTTGTCGTCATCGATGGCGTTACCACCGACATATCAACCCTCTCCGCCATATACCCTGGCGACATAGAGAGTTTCACCGTGCTCAAGAACGCCGCAGAGACTGCCCAATACGGCTCGCGTGGCGCCTCGGGTGTCATCGTGGTCACTACACGCAAGGGCTCGGGCCGCGGGTTCCAGATAGCCTATGAGGGGAGTCTTGGCTTTGCCTCCCCCTACAAACATCTCAATATGCTCAGCGGCCCCGACTATCTCGCTACCGCCAAGCAACTCGGAGTATACGCCAACGATGGCGGCTACAACACCGACTACTACGACGTCATCACCCGCACGGCTCTCGTGCAAAACCATCACCTCGCTTTCTCGGGCGGCTCGCCTACGGCCAACTATCGCGCCTCCGTGGGTTATATCGGGCACAACACCGTCATCCGTACCAAGGGCTACGACAACCTCGTGGCAAAGCTTGATGCCACCCAGACCGCCTTCGACGGCAGGCTCACGGGGCAGTTTGGCGTGTTCGGCTCCTCCTCCAACAACCGCGATATCTTCGACACGCAAGCCCTCTTCTATTCGGCTGCCTGCCAGAACCCCACCTATCCGCCTGGCCGTGACGCCTCCGGGGCATGGACCAAGAACCAGGCTGCCTACCGCATCAATCCGCCCGAGGCGGTGCTCGCCGAGAAGAACGACCAGCGCGAACTCTATTTCAACACCCATCTACGCCTTGCCTACGACCTCGGCTGTGGTCTGACGCTCTCCGCCTTCGGTTCTTTCTCCCACGTCTCGGCAGAAACGGGACAGTTCTGTCCCACTTGGGTGTGGGCGCAGGGCAACGTCGTGCGCAGCGAGGCAAAGCGGCAGGAGTATCTCGGCAACCTCACCCTAGCATGGCACCACACATGGGGAAAGCACTCAGTAGAGGCCAACGCCAGCGGTGAATATCAGAGGCTCAATCGCACCGCCTTGGGTGTCTATGCTCGCGGCATCACCACCAATGCCTATGGCTATTATAACATCGGCGCAACCGTGTCGAGACCTTACGGCGGCACGGAGAGCACCTATGAGGACCAGTCGCTCGCCTCGGTCATGGGCGCGGCCTCCTACACCTACGCTGACCGCTACACAATCTCGCTCACCACACGCGGCGACGGCTCGTCGCTCGTGGGCGACAGCCATACTTGGGGATTCTTCCCCTCGGTGTCGGCCACATGGGACGTGCGCCGTGAGGCTTTTCTTGCCAATGCCACATGGCTCTCCACCCTCAAGATACGCGCCGGATACGGACGCGCGGGCAACCTCGGCGGCATATCCGCCTATACCACCGAAGCCAACTATCGGCAGATGGGAGTGGTGCCCGTAGGCGGAACGCCAACCGTCACTCTCGGACTGGTGAGAAACAACAACCCTGATCTGCAATGGGAGACGCGTTCCACGACCAACATCGGTGCCGACATCGGACTCTTCGGCGGACGGCTGCTCCTCACTGCCGAATACTACTACTCGAAGACCACCGACATGCTCTACTCATACGACGTGCCCGTGCCGCCATTCGCCTACGACAAACTGCTGGCCAACATCGGGTCGATGGAGAACAGCGGTGTGGAGCTTGGATTTGCCGTCACGCCCATACAGCGACGCGACATGGAACTCAATATCGATGTAAACGTCTCCTTCCAGCGCAACCGTCTTCTCTCCCTGAGCGGCAATTACCGCGGCATGCAGATGTCGGCAGCCACGGTGAAGGCCATCGGTTCGCTCGACGGAGCCGGACAGAACGGCGGCGACAACAACCATGTGGTCTACCAGGTCGTGGGACAGCCGCTCGGCGTCTTCTACCTGCCCCACTGCCGCGGACTCTACCTCGACGACCAGGGCACCTACAAGTATGACATCGAAGACCTCAACGGCGACGGCAAAATCGACTTCGGCGACGGTGGCGACAGGCGAATATGCGGACAAGCTACGCCAAAGGCCACGCTCGGCGCCAACATCAGTTTCCGCTACCGCCACGTCTACCTATCGCTGCAGATGAACGGAGCCTTCGGTCACAAGATATTCAACGGCACCGGACTGGCTTACTCTAACATGTCGTCGTTTCCCGACTACAATGTGCTGGCGAGCGCACCGTCCAAGAACATCGTCGACCAGAACATCTCCGACTACTGGCTTGAGCGTGGCGACTATCTCAACTTTGAACACCTCACCGTGGGCTATGACGTGCCATTGCACAGTCGTGTCGTCCGCTCGCTGCGCCTGTCGTGCAGCATAAACAATCTCGGCACCATCTCGGGCTATAGCGGACTGACCCCGATGGTCAACAGCTATATCGTCAACTCAACGCTTGGCATCGACGACAAACGTGCCTATCCGCTCTATCGCACATTCTCCATAGGCGTAGGCATACAGTTCTGAACACCGCCCCCACAACATACCTACCCGAAAAACGAAATCGCCCATGAACACACATAACTTCCGCCCGCTCATCACCGCCCTCACGCTCACCCTCTGCCTCACGGCATGTCTCGACGAGCATCCCAAGGACCAGGCAAGCGAAGACGCCGTGTACACCAGCGCGTCTGAGGTCTACACCAACGCCGTGGCCTCGCTCTACAACTATTTTGGCAGTCACACCGAATGCGAAGGGTTGCAAGGCACCTGCCGCGGCATCTACGACTACAACACGCTCACCACCGACGAGGCCATCATTCCCATACGCGGCGGCGACTGGTATGATGGTGGCCTCTGGAAAAACATGTACGACCACACCTGGACAGCCACCGACACCGACCTGTACAACGTGTGGAAATACCTCTTCCGCACCATCGTCCTTGCCAACAACTCGCTCGATGCCATCTCTGCCCATGCCAACCTGCTTACCGACAAGCAGCGTGCCGCCTACGAAGCTGAGGTGCGGGCCGTGCGCGCCCTCTTCTATTGGTATGCCATGGACATGTTTGGCAGCATACCGCTCGTGACACAAGACAGTCGTCACGCGGAAGGCATCACGCAGAGCAGCCGAAGCACCGTCTACCGTTTCATCGTCGATGAACTGCAGGCCGTGCGCCCCTATCTCTCCACAGCCAACAGCGTACATCCTGGCGAATACTATGGCCACATCACCACGGCAGCCGTCGACTTCATGCTCGCCAAACTCACCCTCAACGCCGAGGTCTACTCCGATGACGATTGGACCGACGGACGCCGGCCCAATGGTAGCGAAATCCTCTTCACCGTCGACGGACGGCAGCTCAATGCCTGGCAAGCCTGCGCCGCCTTTTGCCAGCGCATCACCGATGCCGGCTACCTGCTCGAAGAAGACTATACCGCCAACTTCGCCGTGCACAACGAGGGGTCGTTGGAGAACATCTTCACGATACCGCTCGACAAGATGCTTTACCCCAACGAGTTCCACTACCTCTTCCGCTCGCGCCACTACGCCCATGGCGGAGCCTACGGCGGCTCGTCGGAGAATGGCACCTGCGCCACCGTCTCCACCGCGCGTGCCTATGGCTATGGCACCGACGACGAGGATCCGCGCTTCGACCTCAACTTCTATGCCGGCAAGGTCTTCGTAGACGATGCTCCTGTCATGCTCGACGACGGCACCCAGCTCGAATACCAGCCATTAGCCGTGGAGGAGAACCTTACGGCAAGTCCCTACAAGCAGACCGCCGGAGCACGCATGAAGAAATATGAGGTAGACCGCTCTGCCTATTCCGACGGACGCATGCCCGACAACGACATCGTGCTCTTCCGCTATGCCGACGTGCTGCTCATGCAGGCAGAGGCCCTCACTCGCGGTGGCGGCGACGGCAGTGCCTATCTTGATGCCGTCCGCAAGCGCGCTGGCGTGCCTTCCGTGGCTTGCACCCTCGACAATATACTCCGCGAGCGTCTCCTCGAACTCGTGTGGGAAGGCTGGCGCCGCCAAGACCTCGTCCGCTTCTCACGCTACACCTCCGCCTACGACATGCGCACGCCGCTCGAAGGCGAATCTTCAGGCTACACCACAGTCTTCCCCATCCCCAAGACGTGTATCGACCTGAATCCGCTGCTCAAACAGAACCCGGGATATTGAGGAAACATGAGGCGTTGTCAATGCTTCCAACGGACAAAGATTATAATGTTCCCCGTGCGCATGTAGGGTATGCGCGCGGGGATTTTTCGTTGTGTGAATGATGTTTTTTAGTTCTTTAAATAAAAATATTATCGAATTAATTTGTTTTTTATAAGGAAATGGTTATCTTTGTAAAACGAATGATTTGACAAATAACGTGCAAGGTTGTTATCCTTGGCATGAAGTTTGCCTTTAATGAACCTTTGTGGGGGAATTCCCCCTTGGTTCGTTAATATAAATTAGAAGGAAAAACATGAACAACGATTTCAGAAAATTCGCCACGCAAAAGCTTGGAATGAATGGTTTGGTGCTCGATGACGTGGTAAAGGCGCAGCAGCAGTATCTTAATCCGTATATCCTTGAGGAGCGTCATCTCAATGTCACCCAGATGGACGTGTTCTCGCGTCTCATGATGGACCGCATCATCTTCCTCGGCACCCAGATAGACGATTACACCGCCAACACCCTTCAGGCGCAGTTGCTATATCTCGACTCCGTGGACAACGGAAAAGACATCTCCATTTATCTCAACTCTCCCGGCGGTTCAGTCACCGCGGGTCTTGGCATCTACGACACCATGCAGTTTATCACGTCCGACGTGTCTACTATCTGCACGGGCATGGCAGCATCGATGGCAGCCGTGCTTCTCGTGTCGGGTCAGGAAGGCAAGCGCTTTGCTCTGCCCCACAGCCGCGTGATGATTCACCAGCCCCTTGGCGGCGTGCAGGGCCAGGCTTCCGACATAGAGATTGAGGCGAAGGAGATACTCAAGTTCAAGAAAGAGCTCTATACCATTATCTCAGAGCATTCGCACCAGTCATACGACAAGGTGTACAAGGATTCCGACCGCAACTACTGGATGACAGCGGATGAGGCGAAAGAGTATGGCATGATAGACCAGGTTTTGAAGAAGAAATAAATGAAAAAGAAGACTTGTAGCTTTTGTGGCCGTGGCGAAGACCAGGTGAGGCTTCTTATCACGGGTATCAACGGCTTTATTTGCGAGGATTGCGCGAAACAGGCTTTTCATATAGCTGAGCAGTCGGGCGTTTTCGGTGGTGGGCAGCAGGAGAATGAGCCTTACCGTCCTAAGAAGAAAGTGCCAAAGCCTGTAGAGATAAAGAAATATCTTGACGAGTATGTCATTGGCCAGGAAGAGGCAAAGCGCTATCTCTCAGTGGCTGTGTACAACCACTACAAGCGACTTCAGCAGCCAGAGACCGACGATGGTGTGGAGATAGAGAAGAGCAATATCATCATGGTGGGATCTACCGGTACGGGCAAGACGCTTTTGGCGCGCACCATAGCACGCCTTCTCGACGTGCCTTTCACCATTGTCGACGCCACTGTGTTCACCGAAGCGGGTTACGTGGGCGAGGATGTGGAGAGCATCCTGTCGCGCTTGTTGCAGGTTGCCAACTATAACGTGCCGGCGGCAGAGCGAGGCATCGTCTTCATCGACGAGATAGACAAAATAGCCCGCAAGGCCGATAACCCGTCGATCACGCGCGACGTGAGTGGCGAAGGCGTGCAGCAGTCGATGCTCAAGCTCCTTGAGGGCACCATGGTGAACGTGCCGCCACAGGGCGGACGCAAGCACCCTGACCAGGAGTACATTCATGTTGACACCAAAAACATTTTGTTCATTTGCGGTGGAGCCTTCGACGGCATTGAGCGCAAGATAGCACAGCGACTCAATACCCACGTGGTGGGCTACAACTCTGTGCAAAACGCACGCAACGTGGACAAGAATGATCTCATGAAGTATATCGTGCCGCAGGATCTCAAGTCGTTTGGACTTATCCCTGAGCTCATCGGCCGTCTGCCGACGCTCACATATCTCAATCCTCTCGACAAGGAGGCGTTGCGCCGTATCCTCGTGGAGCCGAAAAACTCCATAGTGAAGCAGTATACCAAGCTCTTCGCCATGGATGGCATCACCCTCACGTTTGACGATGCAAGCCTCGACTACATAGTGGACAAGGCGTTGGAATATAAGCTTGGCGCTCGTGGACTGCGTTCCATCGTCGAGGCCATCATCATGGACGCCATGTATGAGATACCGTCGAAACGCGTTAAGACGTTCAATGTGACGCTCGATTATGCCAAGAAACAGCTTGACAAGGCTCACTTGCAGAAGTTAGAGTCTGCATGACGCTTATGACCATCCCTAATATGTGATTGTATGAAATTTGATCTTACAGAAGCGCTGAAGAAACATTTTGGCTTCGATGCCTTCAAGGGCGACCAAGAAGCCATAATCACCAATCTCTTGGAGGGCAACGACACGTTTGTGCTCATGCCCACCGGGGGAGGCAAGAGCCTCTGCTATCAGTTGCCCTCCTTGCTCATGGAGGGCACTGCCATCGTGGTGTCTCCACTTATAGCTCTGATGAAGAACCAGGTGGATGTCATCAATGGCTACAGCGAGGACGAATCGGTTGCCCATTATCTCAACTCTTCACTCAACCGCGCGGCCATAAACCGTGTGGAGAGCGACGTGAAGAGCGGCAAGACGAAGTTGCTCTACGTGGCTCCGGAGTCGCTCAACAAGGAGGACAACCTGCCTTTCTTCCAGTCGTTCAAGATCTCTTTCATAGCCGTGGACGAGGCTCACTGCATTTCAGAGTGGGGACACGACTTCCGTCCGGAATACCGCAACATCAATCCCACATTAGAGAAAATCGCCGCAGCGCGCAATGTGTCCCACATTCCCGTGATCGCTCTCACGGCTACCGCCACCGACAAGGTGAGGATAGACATCAAGACCAACCTCGGCATGCCCGATGCCAAGGAGTTCAAGAGCTCGTTCAACCGACCGAACCTTTATTATGAGGTTAGGCAGAAGGTAAGCGACGAGGATACCGACAGCCAAATCATCAAGTTCATAAAGACGCATGAGGGCAAGAGTGGAATAATCTATTGCCTGTCACGCAAGAAGGTGGAGGAGCTTGCCAAGAAGTTGACGCTTAACGGATTTCGCGCGGCACCTTATCACGCCGGTCTCGACAATGAGGTCAGGGCCAAGACCCAAGACGACTTCTTGAAGGAGAACATAGATATAATAGTGGCGACAATAGCCTTCGGAATGGGTATCGACAAGCCCGACGTGCGCTTTGTCATCCACTACGACATACCCAAGAGCCTTGAGGGGTACTATCAAGAGACAGGCCGTGCGGGACGTGATGGAGGTGAGGGCATTTGCCTGGCTTTCTATTCCCCAAAAGACTTGAAGAAGCTCAGCAAGTTTATGGACACCAAGAGTGAGATGGAAAAAGAGATTGGACGTCAGCTCTTGGACGAGACCAAAGCCTACGCCGAGACATCCGTGTGTCGCAGGAAGGTGCTGCTCAACTACTTCGGAGAGTCATACCCAAAGGATAATTGTGGCAACTGCGACAACTGCAAGCATCCGAAGAAATTTATCGAGGCAACCGAGGCCTTGGAGTGTGTGCTCTCGGCAATCAAGGCGCTCAAGGGACAATATGAGCAGAACTATGTCGTTGACTTCGTGCGTGGTCGCGCCACTGACCATATCGTCAGGGACGGCAACGACAAACTGCCGGAGTTTGGAAACGGAAAGGAAATCAACAACGATATAACCACTATTTGGAATCCCGTCATCAGGCAAGGCATGATAGCCGGGTATATAAGGAAAGACATTGAGCACTACGGACTCCTGAAGATTACCTCTCCGGGCAAGGAGTGGCTCAAGGAACCGAGCCCCTTCTCCGTAGTCCCCGACCGTGAGTTCGTAGACAGCGACGACGGTGGCGAAGGCGGCACATCCGCGCTTGACCTGCCTTTGTACCAGCAACTCAAAGGCTTGCGTCATGATGTGGCGAGAAAGCATAACCTCCCGCCCTATGTCATCTTCCAAGACATCTCGCTCACACAGATGGCAACCACGTTCCCTCAGACAATGGAGGAACTGCAACAGATCCAAGGCGTTGGGCAGGGTAAGGCGCGGAAGTTTGGCAAACCGTTCATAGATTTCATAAAGAAGTATTGCGAGGAGAATGATATCGGGCGATCCGACATCATGAGGGTCATAACCTTGCCAAACAAGTCGAAACGAAAGCTCAAGGTCATAGAGATGATAGACCGTCGTATTCCTTTGGACGACATAGCTGACACCCAAGGACTTGATTTCGACGATTTGCTCGACGACATCGAGTCGATAGTGAACAGCGGCACGAAGGTCAATATCGATTATTACCTTACCGATGAGGATGTTTTCGACCAAGACGAGATGCAAGACATCCTCGACTATTTCCGCCATTCCGATACCGATGACATAGACACTGCCATCGACACGGTAGACATATATGATGACGAAGAAGGGCTGACGGCAGAGGAGAAGGCGAGGCTCGTGCTCATAAAGTTCCTTTCCGACGCTGGCAACTGATTCGGTTGTTGCGATAGGATGGTTTTCCCAGCAGATCGTCACACATCTTGATATATAAGCGTTAAGAGACAACTAAGGTGGCCTCTTAACGCTTTTTATAGTATTATTTGTTAGATATTGCCGAATTATTGCTAATTTTGCATGCAATAAATTTATAAGGTCACTTTCTATGTCATCATTTGTTGCAGATAAAATTGTCATGGACGGTCTTACTTTTGACGACGTCCTCCTTATCCCTGCGTATTCCAATGTATTGCCAAAACAAGTAAGCCTTCAGGCCCGCTTCTCCCGACACATTCAGCTTAACATCCCATTCGTGACGGCTGCTATGGACACAGTCACGGAGTCGTCGATGGCTATTGCCATCGCTCGTGAGGGTGGTATTGGCGTGATTCATAAGAATATGTCGATCGACGAGCAGGCTCGACAGGTGGCTATCGTCAAGCGTGCCGAGAACGGCATGATTTATGATCCCGTGACCATTCGTCGCGGAAAGACCGTGCGCGACGCTCTTAGGATGATGGCCGAGTACCATATCGGAGGCATTCCTGTGGTGGATGGCGAGAATCATCTCGTGGGCATTGTCACTAACCGTGACTTGCGTTTCGAGCGTCACATGGACCGCCTCGTGGATGAAGTGATGACTAAGGAGAACCTTGTCACCACTCACCAACAGACCGACCTCTCCAATGCTGCGCAGATTCTGCAAGAGAACAAGATTGAGAAACTTCCCGTTGTGGACAGCGAGAACCATCTCATAGGTTTGATAACATACAAGGACATCACCAAGGCCAAGAACAAGCCAAACGCTTGCAAGGACGACAAGGGTCGCCTTCGCGTAGCTGCTGGCGTTGGCGTGACGGTAGATACCTTGGAGCGCGCCCAGGCTCTTGTCGATTCAGGCGTTGATGCCATTGTCATCGACACTGCTCATGGCCATTCCGCTGGCGTGGTAGGCAAGCTCCATGAAGTGAAGAGCGCATTCCCCGGCATTGATGTGGTCGTGGGCAACGTTGCTACAGGCGCTGCCGCAAAGTATCTGTGCGACAACGGTGCTGATGGCGTGAAGGTGGGTATCGGCCCTGGTTCTATCTGCACTACGCGTGTGGTTGCTGGCGTTGGTGTGCCACAGCTCTCGGCTGTCTATGATGTGTTCAGTGCGTTGAAGGATGTTGACGTGCCTCTTATCGCTGATGGTGGCTTGCGTTACTCTGGCGACATAGTTAAGGCTCTCGCTGCTGGCGGCAGCTGCTGCATGATTGGTTCGTTGGTGGCTGGCACAGAGGAAAGTCCTGGCGACACAATCATCTACAACGGTCGTAAGTTTAAGACATATCGTGGCATGGGCTCTATGGAGGCCATGGGTCAAAAGAACGGATCGAAGGACCGTTATTTCCAGAGCGAAACTACCGACGTGAAGAAGCTGGTGCCAGAAGGTATCGCTGGCCGCGTGCCTTACAAGGGCACTGTTCAGGAGGTTCTTTACCAGTTGACAGGTGGTTTGCGCTCAGGTATGGGCTATTGTGGAGCACACACCATCGACGAGCTGCACAACGCCAAGTTCACTCGCATCACGAATGCAGGTGTCATGGAGAGTCATCCACACGACATCACCATAACCTCGGAGGCTCCTAACTATTCGCGTCCGGGCGAAGAATAAAGCATGAAAATAAGAAACACAATATTATCAGCTATGGCGGCCATTGCTACAATAGGGGCAATGGCTGTGCCGTCAGGAAGGGTGTCGTCTTCCGTTGCCACGGACGACGACTCGTCTGACGTATCGACCGACACCGCGAAGGTGGCGGAGGTCGTCGTGCCGCAACAGTCGGTTATCGATGAGGTGATTTGGGTGGTGGGCGATGAGCCTATACTTAAATCGGACGTTGAGGAGATGCGTATGCAGGGTCTTGCCGAGGGAATCAATTTCGGAAGCGACCCCGATTTCTCCATTCCTGAGCAAATAGCCGTGCAGAAACTTTTCTTGCACCAAGCTGAAATAGACTCTATCGAAGTCACCGAGTCGGAGGTGGCCACGGGCGTGAACCAGCAAATCAACCGTTGGATTGAGATGGCTGGCTCTAAGGAAAAGCTCGAGGAATACCGCAAGCAGAGCGTAAGCGACATGCGTTCTGCATTGCACGACCAGTTTCGTGACCAGCAGCTAATCCAGAAGATGAAAGAGAGTCTTGTGAAGGATGTCAAGGTTACTCCAGCCGACGTGCGTGGCTATTTCCGTAACCTTCCTGAGGATAGCATTCCTTTTGTTCCGACAGAGGTTGAGGTTGAAATACTTGTTGGTGCTCCTCGCATCAAGCAGAGCGAGATCAATAGGGTCAAGGATGAGTTGCGCAATTTCACAGACCGTGTGAACAAGGGTGAGACCACGTTCTCCACTCTCGCTCGCCTCTATTCCGAGGATCCCGGCTCTGCTCGACAAGGCGGTGAACTGGGCTATACGGGTCGTGGTGTACTTGATCCTAATTTCGCTTCTGTGGCTTTCAATCTTACCGATCCCAAGAAGGTGTCGAAGATTGTTGAGTCCGATTTTGGTTATCATATTATTCAGCTTATCGACAAGCGTGGCGACAAAATCAACGCTCGCCATATTCTCCTGAAACCGAAAGTGTCGCCCGACGAGGTGGAGGGCGCTATTCATAGGCTAGACTCCATTACCAATGACATACGAGCTGGTAAGTTCTCGTTTGAGCAGGCCGCGTCGTTCCTCTCAGACGACAAGGACACTCGCAACAACGAGGGACTCATGTCCAACAGCACGGCTAACGGAATGACTTCTCGCTTCCAGATGAAAGACCTGCCGACAGAGGTGGCGAGAGTTGTCGATACGCTGAAAGTCAATGAGATATCCAAGCCCTTTGAGATGATCAACTCGAAAGGCAAGACCGTTGTGGCAGTGGTGAAACTCAAGAGTCGCGTACTCGGTCACAAGGCTACCATCACCGAGGATTTTCAGGTGATGAAAGAAGTGGTGCTCAGCAAGGAGCGCGAGAAGGCCATACGCGACTGGGTGGTCGACAAGATAAAGCACACCTACGTGCGCATGTTGCCGCAGTATCGTGTGTCTGGGAAATATGAATACCAGGGATGGGTGAAATCTTAAAAAATAGAGGAAGGGTGTTGGCACTCTTCCTTTTTATGGTGCTGGTAGTTTGCGGAATGACTCCTTCGCGTAAAAGGCAGAAGGAGGTCCGCGAAGTTGACAAGCGAGTATACCTCAAACATGCCGACGAGTTGAAGTATGATCAATTCGGCCCTAACCCCGACGCTCAGATAGCGACGGGGCACGTGCATTTTATCAATCGCGGTGCCACGCTTTTGTGCGACAGTGCTTACTACTATCAGGCAACCAATTCTTTCCGCGCTTTCGGCCATGTGCGTTTCCGTCAGGGCGACACCTTGTCGCTTACGTGCGACAACGCTTGGTACGATGGTGAGGGGCAGATGATGCAGGCGCGTAAAAATGTAGTGTTGCATCATCGTGGTCAAGTGCTTTACACGGATAGTCTCAATTATGACCGTCTGTACGAAAATGCTTATTTCTTCAAGGGCGGACGACTCGTTGACGGCAAAAGTAAGCTCTCCTCAGACTGGGGAGAGTATAATACCAATACCCGTCAGGCGGTGTTCTATTATGACGTGCAGTTGCATACGCCAAAGAACCGCGTCTCCACCGACACTTTGTACTATGATACCAAGACCTCGATAGCTCACATCGTTGGTATGTACACTCCTAACCGTGGGCAGGGACATCCTGAGCCGTCTGTCATCCACAACCAAGGTGGCTTGGTGAAGACCACCGACGCTTTCTTTAATACCAAGACCGACAAGGCGCGCCTCTATGGACGCTCGACGGTGGTAGATCAGGAGAAGACAATTACGGGTGACACATTGTTTTATAACAGCACCACAGGCAACAATCATGGTTATGGCAACGTGGTTTATGTTGATACGAAAAACAAGAACAAGTTGACGGCAGACGAGGTGGCTTACAACGAGAAGACTGGCAAGGGATATGCCACGAAGAAGGCCCTCGTGGTAGACTTCTCGCAGAAAGACACGCTCTATATGCACGCTGACACGCTGCGCATTGAGACTTTCAATATCAACACGGATAGCGTTTATCGTCGCGTGCACGGATATGATCATGTGAGAGCATATAGAGTTGACTTCCAGGCCATGTGCGACTCGCTCGTCTACGACACACGCGACTCATGCCTGACAATGTATAAGGATCCTATCACGTGGAGCGATGGCAGACAACTCACTGGAGAGAAGATTTTGGTTTACACCAACGATTCCACCGTAAGGTTGGCTCACGTCATTGGGCAGGCTCTTTCCATTGAGCAGATGAAGGACAGCGTGCATTATGGACAGGTTTCTTCGAAGGAGATATTCGCTTATTTCAATAGCGGCAATATCCGCAGGAGCGATGCCGTGGGCAATGTGCGCGCCATATTCTACCCAACCGACAATGGTGACTCCACACTTATAGGTCTCAACTATGTTGAGTCGGATACCATGAGGATGTTCATCTCCCCGATGAGGCAACTTGAGCGTATTTGGATGCCAAAGGCACAAGGCACGCTTTACCCCATGACGCAGATTCCGCCAGGCAAGGACAAGCTTGACGTGTTCCAATGGTTTGCCGACTTGCGTCCCACTGGCCCCGACGACGTGTTCGTGTGGCGCGGCAAGCCAACCGGTTCCTCATTGAAAGTGTTGACGCGCCACGCGCCTCCTTTACAGAAACTGCTAGGTGGCGAGGCCAAGACACCACGAAAAGAAGAGGCACCCGACAATAAACCAACGACAGGAAGCAACCCAACGAATAAAGCTCAAAAGTAAACAGATGTCTGATGTTATCCAACTCTTGCCCGATTCCGTGGCCAACCAGATTGCAGCCGGCGAGGTGATACAGCGCCCTGCCAGTGTCATAAAGGAACTGGTGGAGAACGCGGTGGACGCGGGCGCGCGCCATATCGACGTATCGGTGGTGGATGCCGGACGCACTTCGATACAAGTGATTGATGATGGCAAGGGAATGTCGGAGACAGATGCCAGACTGGCTTTTGAGCGTCATGCCACATCCAAGATACGTCAGGCGGAAGACCTTTTCAACCTCCACACCATGGGGTTTCGTGGCGAGGCATTGCCTTCCATTGTGGCTGTTTCGCAAGTTGAGCTCAAGACTCGCACTGCCGACGACACCCTTGGCACCGACATTTGCTTCTCGGGTTCCAAGGTGCTCTCGCAAGAGCCGTGCGCTTGTCAGCAAGGAGCCAACTTCAAGGTGGAGAACCTCTTCTTCAATGTCCCGGCACGACGGAAGTTTCTCAAGTCAAACGCCACAGAACTCAATCATGTCATCACGGCGTTTGAACGCATAGCGTTGGTCTATCCTGACATAGCCTTCACCCTCCGCTCCAATGGCGCAGAGCTCTACAACCTGCGCGCCGGCACGTTGAGACAGCGCATAGTGGAAGTGTTTGGCAAGCGCATCAATGCCGACCTTCTGCCTTTAGGCGTGGAAACCTCGGTATGCGGATTGTCCGGGTTTGTGGGCAAGCCGGAGTCGGCAAAGAAGAAAGGCGTGAGGCAGTTTTTCTTTGTCAACGGCCGTTATATGCGCCATCCTTATTTCCACAAGGCGGTGCAGAGCGTGTACGAACGCATGATACCCCAAGGCGACCAAGTGCCTTATTTCATATATTTCGATATCAACCCTCACGATATTGATGTAAATATTCATCCCACTAAGACGGAGATAAAGTTTGAGAACGAGCAAACCGTCTATCAGATTCTTCTTGCTGCCGTGCGCGACGCGGTAGGCACTTTCAGTGGTGCCTCGGCCATAGAGTTTGACGTGGAAGGCAAACCCGAGATTCCGATGTTCCAGCCGGAAGGGCAATTTGCAGACTTCTCTATGCCGACGGTCGACTTTGACCCTCAATACAATCCGTTCACGGCATCCAAACCTCATTCCTCGCCAAAGGCAGACTCTGGAATGAGCGTGTCAGGCACGTCCGACTTTGATGGTGGCATCGGCTCGTCTGCGTTGTTTGTCGGTCAGGATGATGCTCCTGCCGTGCCCGATTCGCTCTTCTCGGGTCCTGTCGAAGAAAAATCCGCGCCTGAATTGGAAGACAAGGCTCCGGCCCACTACCAGTACAAGGGCAAGTATATCATGACTGCGGTGAAGTCGGGATTGATGGTCGTCGACCAGCATCGCGCCCACGTGCGTGTGCTTTACGAGGATTACCTTCGCAGGTTGTCAAATCATAAGATGGCTTCGCAAAAGGTGCTATTTCCACAGCAAGTGGAGCTCTCGCCCAAAGAGATGGTCACTTTGACCACCGTGAAGGATGTCTTTTCCGAGTTCGGCTTCGAGTTTTCACCATTGGGTGCGTCGACTTATGGCATAAACGCCATTCCGGAGGGCTTGGAGGGAATGGATGTTGCGAGCCTGTTGCACGACTTGCTTGCTGATACCGATGCCGAGTCTCCGTTGACAAAGATTCATGAGAGCATGGCGTCGTCGCTTGCCTCTGCCGCAGCCATACCTTATGGTCAGGTGTTGTCTAATGATGAGATGGAAGACTTGACAAATCGGCTTTTCCAATGTTCCAATGTCAACTACACCCCCAAAGGACATGCCACGTTGTGCATAATAAAGCAAAAAGACATGGAAACGATGCTCGGTTGATAATCAGATAGTTACGACCGTTTGTAGAATGGGCGTTGGCATTTCATTGAAAAGACGTTGTCTTTCCATTGAAATGCCAACGCCTTTTCAGTGGAATGCCGATGCCTTTCCAGTGCAAAGCCGAAGCCTCATTTCTGAGACTGCTCACGCTGTGAGTGCATTTTACCCTTGTATGCGATTTTTTTGAAAAAAGTTTGCGAAAAATTTGGTGCGTTCAAAAAACCTTAGTACCTTTGCACTCGCAAACAAGAAACAAGGGCGTTTAGCTCAGTTGGTTTAGAGCATCTGCCTTACAAGCAGAGGGTCGGCGGTTCGAATCCGTCAACGCCCACAGGGGTGGTTCCCGCGGTTTTCCAATTTATTTTGGTAACCGTGGGATTTTTTTATGTTAGCGTTTCTAAAAAGTCACTACTTTTGTGGTTGTTTCGTGAGGATTTTGTAATTTTGCAAACACATAAATTGCAAGTCGCATTTACAGTTAGCATAGAAAACACAGTCAGGTAATACGTATTATAATAATTAGTCAAATGAATCTTGATGTATTGACGGCAATCTCGCCTATTGACGGTCGCTACAGAGGCAAGACGGAAGCCCTTGCCGCTTATTATTCAGAGTACGCGCTCATTCGTTATCGCATCCGTGTGGAGATAGAGTATTTCATTACTCTCTGCGAGCTTCCTCTTCCGCAGTTGGCGTCGTTCGACCACAGCCTCTTTCCACGTCTTCGTGACCTGTACCTCAATTTCAACGAGGCAGGAGCACAACGCGTGAAGGACATTGAGAAGGTGACCAACCACGATGTCAAGGCAGTTGAATATTATATCAAGGAGCAGTTTGACGCCATTGGTGGTTTGGATAGCTACAAGGAGTTTATCCATTTCGGCCTCACTTCGCAAGACATCAACAACACCTCGGTGCCATTGGCTTTAAAGGAGTCGCTTCTTGATGTTTTCTATCCCCAAGTGGAAGAACTCATAGCTCAGCTCCAGGCTTATGCCGATGAGTGGAAAGATGTGCCCATGCTCGCCAAGACCCATGGCCAGCCAGCGTCTCCTACACGCCTCGGCAAGGAGATAATGGTGTATGTGTATAGGCTTACCGAGCAGCTCGAAACCCTCAAGGCATCGAAGATAACCGCTAAGTTTGGCGGTGCCACCGGCAATTTCAACGCACACCATGTGGCTTATCCCGCTTACGATTGGCGCGCCTTCGGCAACAAGTTTGTCAGCGAGAAGCTTGGCTTGGAGCGCGAGCAGTATACCACCCAGATTTCCAACTACGATTATCTTGCTGCCATTTTTGATGGCATCCGTCGCATCAACACCATAATCATTGATCTTGACCGCGACTTCTGGATGTACATCTCGATGGACTATTTCAAGCAGAAGATAAAGGCAGGTGAGGTGGGTTCTTCGGCCATGCCTCACAAGGTCAACCCCATTGACTACGAGAACAGCGAGGGCAACCTTGGCATAGCAAATGCCGTGCTGACGTTCCTCGCCACGAAGTTGCCCGTCAGCCGTTTGCAGAGAGACTTGACCGACTCTACCGTGCTGCGCAACATAGGCGTGCCAGTCGGCCATTCCGTCATAGCCATCCAGTCTACGCTCAAGGGCTTGCGCAAGCTCATCCTTCACGAGGAGAAGCTCGTTGCCGACCTTGACAACACATGGGCAGTGGTGGCAGAGGCGATACAGACCATTCTCCGTCGTGAGGGCTATCCTCATCCTTACGAGGCGCTGAAGCAACTCACACGTACCAACACGGCGATGACGGAAGAAACCATTCACGAATTCATCAATAGTTTAAATGTCAAGCCGGAGGTGAAGCAAGAGCTCCTTGCCATCACTCCGCATAATTACACAGGTATTTAGTTTTTAAAAGTATCATGTCTGTGAAGACCTATAGTGATATAGTCTTCACGGATTAAGCAAGTTACTACTATGTCAGAAGAACAGGAAAAGACGCAGGCGGCTCAAGAGCCGCAGAAAGATGCCCGTGAGGGGTATTCACACGTAGGCGGACATCAGAATCAGAGAGATTTCAACCCCGGGACAGGACGTACGCAGCGCCCACGTATCCACGCCGCGGGTTCGCGCCCACAGTATGGCGCCAATCGCGTGCCCACAAGCAAGCCGGCAGACGGAGGATTCCGTCCTGAAGGTTTCGGTGCAGCCCTAGACGGCGACCAGCCCCGTCAGCAGGGCGGCTATCAGCCTCGCCAAGGCGGTTATCAGCCTCGTCAGCAGGGTGGCTACCAGTCACGCCAAGGCGGTTATCAGTCACGTCCGCGCTACAATGCCGAGGGCGGCTACCAGCCTCGTCAGCAAGGCGATTACAAGCCACGCCCACGCTACAATGCCGAGGGCGGCTACCAGCCCCGTCAGCAGGGCGACTATCAGCCACGTCCGCGCTACAATGCCGAGGGCGGCTATCAGTCCCGTCAGCAGGGCGACTATCAGCCACGTCCGCGCTACAATGCCGAGGGCGGTTACCAGCCCCGTCAGCAGGGTGGCTACGGCAATCGTCAGCAAGGTGGATATAACAACCACCGTCAAGGTGGCTACGGCAACCGTCAGCAGGGCGGATATAATAATCGCCAGCAGGGTGGTTATGGCAACAACGCTTATCGTGGCTTCAACAACGGACCGCGTCCGGGTTATGACCCGAATGCCAAGTACAGCATGAAGAAGCGCATCGAGTATAAGGAAGCGAATATAGATCCGGACGAGCCCATACGCTTGAACAAATATCTCGCAAACGCCGGCGTTTGCTCACGCCGTGAGGCAGACGAGTTCATCACGTCTGGCGCGGTGAAGGTCAATGGCGAGATTGTTACCGAGCTCGGCACAAAGGTGAAGCGTTCCGATGAGGTGCTGTTTCATGAGAACCCCGTGACCATAGAGAAGAAGGTCTACATCCTGCTCAATAAGCCCAAGGACTATGTCACCACTTCCGATGATCCTCAGCAGCGCAAGACCGTGATGGATCTCGTGAAAGATGCTTGCCCTGAACGCATATATCCCGTAGGTCGTCTCGACCGCAACACCACGGGCGTGCTCCTGCTTACTAACGATGGCGAGTTGGCTTCCAAGTTGACGCATCCTAAGTTCCTCAAGAAGAAGGTGTACCACGTCTTCCTCGACAAGAACGTCTCCACGGAGGATCTCCAGAAGATTGCCGACGGCATTGACCTTGAAGACGGTGAGGTGCATGCAGATGCCATCGAGTATGCCGACGACCGCGACCACTCACAGGTGGGCATCGAGATACACAGCGGCCGCAACCGTATCGTGCGCCGAATATTCGAGTCGCTTGGCTATCGTGTAGTGAAGCTCGACCGTGTGCAGTTCGCTGGCCTCACAAAGAAGAATCTCCGTCGTGGCGACTGGCGTTTCCTCACCGAGAAAGAGGTCGACATGCTGCGTAGCGGTATGTTCGAATAAGATAGCGTAAAGCAAGGTGCGTGATATAAAAGCACAGATATAAACACAAGATTAACCATTAAATAAATTCCTCTCTAAGCAACAGTGTGGCTTCATGAGTCGCGACGTTCCTGCAATCAGGTGGCTTGGAGAGGCTTTTAAATAATATGAGAACAAAAGTCATTGATGCTCTCAAGAGCACCGATTATAACAAGGAAATCACCGTTAAGGGTTGGGTGCGCTCACACAGGAGCAGCAAGGCGGTAGACTTCATCGCCTTGAACGACGGCTCTACGATCAACAACATCCAGGTGGTCGTGGCTCCCGACAAGTTTGATGCCGAGATGCTGAAGAGCATCACCACCGGTGCGTGCATCCGTGCCACTGGCATTCTCGTGGAGAGCCAAGGCAAGGGTCAGACAGTGGAGGTGCAGGCTTCCGACATTGAGGTCTATGGTCTTTGCCCGTCCGATTATCCCATGCAGAAGAAGGGACAGTCGTTTGAGTATATGCGCCAGTATGCCCACATGCGTCTTCGTACCAACACGTTCGGGGCTGTGTTCCGCATTCGCCACAATATGGCAATCGCCATCCATAAATATTTCCACGACCACGGATTCTATTATTTCAACACGCCGCTGATTACCGCCAGCGACTGTGAGGGTGCAGGCGAGATGTTCCAGGTGACCACGCTCGACCTAGACCGTGTGGCAAAGAGCGGCAACGTGGAATACGACAAGGATTTCTTCGGCAAGAAGTGCAACCTCACCGTCTCCGGACAGCTTGAGGGCGAGCTTGGAGCCACGGCGCTTGGTGCTATCTATACCTTCGGCCCGACATTCCGTGCCGAGAACAGCAACACTCCGCGTCACCTCGCCGAGTTCTGGATGATTGAGCCGGAGGTGGCTTTCATGGACAAGGCCGAGCTGATGGACCTTGAGGAAGACTTCATCAAGTATTGCGTGCGTTGGGCACTCGACAATTGCCGCGACGACCTTGAGTTCCTCAACAAGATGATAGACAAGACCTTGATACAGACATTGGAGAATGTCGTCAAGGAAGATTTCGTGCGCTTGCCTTACACTGATGGTATCAACATTCTCCAGCAGGCCGTGAAGGATGGCCACAAGTTTGAGTTCCCAATCACGGGGTGGGGCATGGACCTCGCCTCAGAGCACGAGCGTTATCTCGTGGAGGAGCATTTCAAGCGCCCTGTCATCATGACCGACTACCCTGCGGAGATCAAGGCGTTCTACATGAAGAAGAACCCAGACGGCAAGACCATGCAGGGCACCGACGTGCTCTTCCCACGCATTGGCGAGATCATCGGTGGCTCCGTGCGTGAGGAGAACTACAATAAACTTATCGATGAGATCAACGGCCGTGGCATGAAGGAAGAAATCTACAGCTGGTATCTCGACACCCGCAAGTATGGTTCATGCCCACACGCTGGTTTCGGCCTTGGCTTCGAGAGACTTATCCTCTTCGTTACCGGAATGCAAAACATTCGCGACGTCATTCCATTCCCACGTACACCGAAAAACGCGGAATTCTAATAATTTAGAAAAAAAACTGTAAAAAAATGGTCACCTATTAAATTATTTGCTAACTTTGCAAACGGATTTAGTGTGACTTTTATATTTGAGAGAAATAAACAAGAGAATATTAACTAAATTAATCGCTTTATGAAGTGCATTAAGACTTTATTGGTCGCGGCGTTGGTCCTTGGCGGATCTTCTGCTGCCATGGCTCAAGCCACTTATACGGATAAGGAGGGCAATGAGTACACATTCAAGAAGCACGCATTCCTCGACTTGCAGGGTGGTGCTCAGTATACCCTCGGTGAGGCAAAGTTCGGTGATCTCATCTCACCCAACGTTCAGCTCGGTATCGGCTATCAGTTCAATCCTTGGTTCGGCGCTCGCGTAGCTGTAAACGCTTGGCAGAGCAAGGGTGGCTACAATGGCGTGACAGAGACAGGTAAGACCGCTCCTGCCAACGTGACTTATAAGTGGAAGTATGTTGCTCCTGGCATCGACTTCATCTTCAACCTCAGCAACGCTATCTGTGGTTGGAATCCTAACCGCGTGTTCAACCTCAGCGCATTCATCGGCGGTGGCGCTAACATCGCTTTCGACAACGACGAGGCTAACACATTGGCTAAGAACTATGAGATGCGTTATATCTGGGAAGGCACTAAGGTGCGTCCTGTAGGTCGTGGCGGCATTGAGCTGAACTTCCGTGTCAGCAAGGCTGTCAGCATCATGCTCGAAGGCAATGCCAATGTCCTGACCGATAAGTACAACTCAAAGAAGGCTGGCAACCCCGATTGGTATTTCAACGCCCTCGCAGGTGTACGCATCAACCTCGGCAAGAGCTACACCAAGAAGGCTCCAGAACCAGTTGCTCCAGCTCCAGAGCCACAGAAGGAAGAGTATGTAGAGCCAACACCGGCTCCAGCACCAGCTCCTGTGAAGGTTGAGCCTATCCGTCGCGACGTGTTCTTCACAATCAACAAGACTGCAGTTACAGCACAAGAGCAGCCTAAGGTTGACGACATCGTGGCTTACATGAACGAGCACCCAGAGGCTAAGGTGACTGTAACAGGTTACGCTGACGCTGGCACTGGTAACAACAAGATCAACGATCGCCTTGCCGCACAGCGTGCAGCTACAGTGGTTAAGGCTTTGAAGGATAAGGGTATCTCTGAGAGCCGCATCACTTCTGAGAGCAAGGGTTCACGTGTACAGCCGTTCGCTGAGAACGACAAGAACCGTGTCTCTATCATGATTGCTGAGCCTTAATAGCCCATACGTTCCCGTAAAGGGAAAAACATAAACAACCCCCGGTTTGCCATCGCAAGCCGGGGGTTCTCGTTTAGTTTTATACTCTGCTGGAACTAGAATAAACAACCTCTGTACAGGGTCAGCCCCTGCTAATCCTCAAGCCTTATGGTTATTATTCTCTTGGTGTTTTTCCCAATCTTCTTGCTATCGTCTATGGTGCGTCCTACAAGCCACGCGATGTCGTTTGTGGCAGTGGTTACCACGAGTTGCCTGTGTCGCTCTATCGGTTCTGCTTTCTTGTCTTTCAGGTAGTCTGCGACGAGTTTAGAGCCTTTCATTCCATAAGGCGAGAGGCGGTCGCCTTCATTCGTAGGCCTGATGGTCAACGGAAAAGCAATGTCATCAGCGTTTAGTGTGGCTGTAAGCCTGTCTTTTGAAGGTTGTGGACAGTTGCCTGCCTCCTCTATGGAAATGCGGATTTTTTGGTTGCCAAAGCTGTACAGACCCTCTTCGGGAATGCGCAACGTAGGCAAGGGCTTGTTCCAATCTTCAGTTGAATAAATGAACAGCTTGTCGTTGCTTACCACCGCCACATGGTCCTTCGCTGTCCATGTCTTTCCTCCTTGCGTTGATGATAGAACCTCCTCTGTTTGCGCACGATTGAAGCCAAGGGGAGAGAGTATGGACCAAAGCAGCAATCGAGGACTGACGTAGCTTCTTATGGCTTTCATGGAATAAACTTCGCCAAGCATGCAGTTTGCTTTGCATTTCTCCAATGCCTCGCTTAGACTTTGCTCCACCACTTTCTCTATGTCTCCAAGGTTGTCGGCCATGCGCAGGATGTTTTGCTTGGCCGCAGGAGTCACAGTCTCAAGCATGGGTATGACATCGAGCCGCAGCTTGTTGCGTTGAACGTCGTCCTCAAGGTTAGTGCTGTCCGTGACGTAGTCTTGTCCGATGCGTTTTAGGTAATCGAGTATGTCGTTTCTTGACATGTTGAGCAATGGACGCAAGAAAATGCCATTTTGGCGTCTCATCCCGAGCAGTCCTTTAAGCCCAGTGCCACGAAGCAAGTTGAGGAGTATAGTCTCCACTTGGTCGTCGCTGTGGTGAGCTATGCATACTCCGGCGGCATTGGTGTCGTGCGCTAGTTGCGAGAACCATCGATAGCGCAAGTCTCTTGCTGCCATTTCTATGGAGATGCCGCGAAGCTCGGCAAATTCTTTGGTGTCGAAATGCGCTATGTGCAACTTTATTCCCAGTTTTTCGCAGAGAGCCTTGCAAAACGCCTCGTCGCGGTCGCTTTCCTCGCCACGTAGATGAAAGTTGCAGTGCGCCGCTTCCACCTTTTGGCCTTTGTCGATGAGCATGCGTAGCAATGCCACGCTGTCGGCGCCTCCACTGAGGGCAACGAGAAATGTGCCGTCAGGCTTTCCGCAAGCAGCTTTTCCCCCATCCGCCATGTTAGGACGAGCTTCTGCCCAGCAATCACCAATAGGGGAGGACATGATTGCGTGTTTGCTCATATTATTTCAGGTGCGTTTTCTCCATCCTCGGTAGTGGAGGGTTGGGCTGATGCTTGGCAATCAGCCTCCAGCAGTCCGTCTTTCATGTGTATGGTGCGGTCGGTCAACTCGGCGAGACTCTCATCATGGGTTACGATGACGAAAGTTTGACCAAACTTGTCCCTGAGGTCGAAGAAAAGACGATGAAGCTCCGACTTGTTTTTAGAGTCGAGACTTCCCGATGGCTCGTCGGCAAGCACCACGGCAGGATTGTTTACCAGTGCGCGAGCCACTGCCACACGTTGCTTCTCGCCGCCCGAAAGCTCGTTGGGCTTGTGTGATGCCCTCTCGCTGAGTCCCATGAAGTCGAGCAGCTCCTCTGCGCGCTTGCGAGCCTCTTGCCGACTCTTGCCGGCTATGAACGCCGGAATCATGATGTTCTCCAGTGCCGTGAACTCAGGCAGCAACTGGTGAAACTGGAACACGAATCCTACGTGCTGGTTGCGAAAGTCGGCAAGCTTCTTTGCCGACAGGCCGCCCACGTCGACACCGTCTACCACTACACTGCCGCCATCAGGCTTGTCGAGAGTGCCTATAATCTGCAAGAGCGTGGTCTTGCCGGCTCCCGACGGGCCAACAATGCTTACCACCTCGCCCTTGTCGATGTGCAGGTCAATGCCTTTGAGCACTTGCAGTTTACCAAACGACTTGGTTATTCCTTTAATGTCTATCATTATTAGCTATTATTTTTGAGGCTATACGCTTATATAGCCTGTTCAACCATTTTGCCATGGTGTCGTAGGCCGATGTCTCCTCCGTGTGCTGCGACTGTGCGAACGTCATGGTCTGTTTGTCGTCGCCATACTGGTCGGGGAACACTATCATGAGGTTTTTGCCCTTGAACCATCGCGTCAGTTCCTCTGGCAAGCGTTCCATCGCCGACTTAAACGACACCGTGCCTTGTCGTGCCGTCACCACAACGAAGAGATTGTCGTCGGCTATCGTCGAGGCGAGTCGGGGCAACTCGTTCCAGTGGGTCATCTCCACGCACGAGGCGCGAAGGTTCGGGTGGCGGTTTGTGATGAATTGGTTGACCATCTGCAGCGTGTCCGTCCTGCCATGAAACTGTATGCGGCATTCGAGGTTCTCGGCTATGCGAGACAACCGTTCCATCCAGCGAAAGAACCCAGGCTCATATTGAGCGCGCGAAGGCACGGCGACAACGATGCGCCTTAGCGTGGCAAGAGGATGGTAAAGGCGCGCCATGATGATTTGTCGGTTGACGCCGTTGAAAAGACTTCGGTGAAACTGGCCCCAGAAAGCCGTTGTCTCTAGGTCGTGCATGTGCATACCGATAAGAATCTCAGAGGCTTGAAACTCCTTGAAGGCATGCTTGATGCCATTGGCTATGTTGGCGGCAATCCTCACCTGTGTGTCAACCTTTACGTCGGATCCGGCGGCATATTGTTGTATCTGCTCAAGCAGGTGCTGCCCGTCCTTTTGGTTGCGCCGCATGTTGGAGTCGTCGTATACCACGTTGATGGCAACTATCGAGCGGTTGAGCTTCTGGTTGCGTGCCATTATCGCCAAGTTGACCAGGCGGTTGGCATACTCCTTGTATTTCACGGGCACGAGTATGCGCTCATCGTCATCGGGCAAGTCTTCTGATGGCAGCTCGCGCTCACGCAGCACGGTCTTTCTTGATGCCCATTCAGTGATGATGGAAGAGATGATGCACGTGAAGAGTATCATGATGACTATGCCGTTGAGCATCACCTCGTCTATTAGTGGCTTGCCATTGGCAGTGGTCATGTTCATGCCCACCATGACCATGGCAATGGCACCGGCGGCATGGGCGGAGGTAAGGCCAAACATCATGTGGCCAGCCAATGTGGGCAAGCGGAAGAAAAACGCTGCCACGTAAGCGGCGATAGCCTTGCCCACCGTGCCGAAGACCACTATGCATGCCACCACGAAAAGAATGTTCCCCCCCTGGAAGAGGAGGCGCACGTTGATGAGCATGCCTACGCCAATGAGGAAATAGGGTATGAAAAGGGCGTTGCCTATGAACTCAATGCGGTTCATCAGGGGGGAGAGCTGTGGAATGTAGCGGTTCAGCACCAGTCCGGCGAAGAACGCGCCGAAGATGCCTTCCAAGCCTACAAGTTCCGACAACGCGGCGCAGAGGAAGAGCATGGCCATGACAAATATGAACTGCATCACGGCATCGCTGTATCGGCGGAGAAACCATCTCGTTATGCGGGGAATGGTGAGAAGTATGCCCACCACGTATATGGCAAGCTTACCAACGAACCACAGCCAGAACAGCACGTCGCTCTTGCCCTCGTTGGAGGCCACCAACGCGGCTAGCACCACAAGGGCAATGAAGAGGCTCACCATGGTGGAGCCAACCGACAGCGTGACGCTTTTCTGCTGTTGGATGCCATAGCGAGAGACGATGGGGTAGGAGACAAGCGTGTTCGATGCCATGACGCAAGCCAACAGCATGGCGGCTATAGGAGTGTAGCCGAGAATGTTGATGCCCATCAGCCATGTCAGGAAGAATGGGCATCCGAAAGTCAGCAAGCCAAAGGCCAAGGTTCGCCACTTGTTCTTGCGAAGGCTCTCCATGTCCATCTCCAGAGAGGCGAGGAACATGATGTAGTAGAGTCCAACCCTGCCGAAGAGCTCGAAACTGGAGTCTCTCACGAGAATGTTGAGACCATACTTGCCTATTACGACACCGGCGAGAACCATGCCAATGAGGTGGGGAATGCGCAGCTTGCCCATGATGACAGGAGCAAGGAGAATGATAATGAGCACCACGAAGAATATCAGCGTGGGGTCAGTGATGGGGAAATATGAGGCAAAAGTTGCCATTTGTTATCTTTGTTTCCTATTTTAGTGGCAAAGTTACTCATATTTTCGCATAATTGTTGTAATTTTGCCCCAAAGGTTTCAATTATTATAATTATGAGAGTAGCTATTGTAGGCGCAAGTGGTGCCGTGGGGCAAGAGTTCTTGCGCATCCTTGCTGAGAGAGAGTTTCCCATTGACGACCTTTTGCTTTTTGGGTCGAAGCGTAGCGCGGGCAGTAAGTACACCTTCCGCGGCACGGATTATACCGTGAAGGAGCTGCAGCACAACGATGACTTCAAGGGCGTGGACATCGCCTTTGTATCCGCTGGCGGCGGAACGTCGGCAGAGTATGCGGAGACCATCACGAAATATGGTGCCGTGATGATCGACAACAGCTCGCAGTGGCGCATGGATCCGCAAGTGCCGCTCGTGGTGCCAGAGATTAACCCCGAGGACGCCTTGGACCGCCCGAAGGGAATCATTGCCAACCCGAACTGCACGACCATAATGATGGTTGTGGTGCTGAACCCAATCGACAAGCTCAGCCATATCAAGAAAATCCACGTGTCTTCTTACCAGAGCGCATCTGGAGCAGGAGCGGCTGCAATGAAGGAGCTGGAGCAGCAATACAAGGAGATGCTGGAGACCGGGCAGGTGAGCACCGTAGAGAAGTTCCCTCATCAGCTGGCTTACAACGTCATTCCGCAGATCGACAAGATGACTCCCAACGACTATACCAAGGAGGAGATGAAGATGTTCAACGAGACTCGGAAGATAATGCATTCCGATGTCCGCACCTCCGCCACTTGCGTTCGCGTGTCTTCCCTTCGTTCCCATTCGGAGAGCGTGTGGTTTGAGACGGAGAAGCCATTGGAGGTAAAGGCCATCCAGGAGGCGTTGAAAGAAGCTCCGGGCGTGACCCTCGTTCAGGATCCCGACGACCAGTATGTTTACCCGATGCCGTTGGAGAGTGCAGGCAAGGACGACGTGTACGTGGGACGTGTGCGCAAGGACTTGGCCGACGACAACGGTTGCACGTTGTGGCTCACTGGCGACCAGATTCGCAAGGGAGCCGCACTCAACGCGGTGCAGATCGCGGAATACCTTATCAAGGTGGGCAACGTGAAGTAAATCATTATATCACAAACGACGCAAATCTCATCACGCACATGGTCATGTGCGAGGTGGGGTTTGTGTCTTTTTTTTAATATAACATCAAAATGAAGAAAAAGACTTTTCTTTTTGGATTCTTGCTGTGCGCCACGGGCGCGTTCGCGCAGGGCAACCTTTCTTCGGGCATTGACCTGAAGAGCCTCGACACCTCTGTGAAGCCCGGCGACGACTTCTACCATTATGCCGCGGGCGGATGGCTCAAGTCGCACCCTCTCGACGCAGAGCATGTGCATAACGGTGCCTTCACTGACTTGCAAGAGTTAAGCCAGAAACGCATCCAGGACATCATCCTCGGCTTTGCCTCAAAGCCACAAGCTCAAGGCACACTGGGGCAGAAGATAGGCTCGCTCTATAATCTCCTGATGGACTCCGTGCGCCTGAACCGCGAGGGAAGGACGCCTATCAAGCCCACGCTCGACAAGATAGCGGCAATAAAGAACCGCAAGGAATACCAATTGGTCTGTGCTCAGCTCGACCGTCGCGGAGAGTCGACGATGATGTTCGGCATAGGAGTCGGGGCGGACCAGAAAGACTCAGAATGGAACATCGTCGCCGTGGGGCAAGGTGGACTTGGCCTTGGCGAACGCGACTATTATCTCTCCGACGACGCTCAAAACAAGCGCGTGCTGGAGGCATACAAGCAATATCTGAAAAAGCTCTTCGCGCTGACTGGGGCCGACGACGCCACGGCTGAGAAGAAGATGCAGGCGGTCATCGCCATAGAGACGGAGATTGCCAAGGCAAGTTACGATAAGGTGAAGCAGCGCGACATAGACGCCAACTACCACAAGATGTCGTACATGCAGCTCGTCAACGACTTCCCCGGCATCGACTGGGGCAACGTGTTCCTCGCCTCAGGCTTCCCGGCTTTCGATTATGTGGACGTTGGTCAGCCGGAGCCTATACACGCGGTTGAGAAGATTCTCGCCGACACTCCTCTCGAAGACCTCAAGACGTATGCCGAGGCAAAGGTTATCAGCGGTGCCACAAGTGAGCTGAGCGACGACTTCCGCGCGGTCGCGTTTGAGCTGCGCAAGGCCATGGTAGGTTCAAAGCAAGACCAGCCACGATGGAAGCGCGCCGTTGCCGTGGTGAGCGGCAGGTTGGGCGAGGCGATAGGCAAGATGTACGTGGAGAAGTATTTCCCGGAGTCGAGCAAGAAACGCATGCTGGAACTTGTGCACAACCTCCAGACCGCTCTCGCACAGCGCATAGACGAGGCCACGTGGATGGGACAGGACACTAAGGCGCAGGCAAAGGACAAGCTGTCCAACTTCATCATCAAGATTGGCTATCCCGACAAGTGGAAGAGCTACGACGGCTTGCAGGTCAACGATAGCCTCTCGCTCTACGAAAACCTGTGCAACATCTCCCTCTGGGCCACCGACGACTACATTGCGAAGCGTGTGAACAAGAAGGTGGACAAGTCGTTGTGGCAGATGACTCCGCAAACCATCAACGCCTACTATGACCCGTCAACAAACGAGATCTGCTTCCCTGCCGCCATCCTGCAACCTCCGTTCTTCGACCCCGATGCCGACGACGCCGTCAACTATGGTGCCATTGGTGGCGTGATTGGCCACGAGATGAGCCATGGCTTCGACGACCGGGGATCCCAATTCGACAAGTATGGAAACCAGCGCAACTGGTGGACGGCACAAGACAAGAAAAACTTCGACGCACGCACGAAGGTGCTTGCCGATTGGTTCTCCTCGTTCGAGGTTCTGCCAGGCGTGAAGGTCAATGGCAAGCAAACACTCGGCGAGAACATTGGCGACAACGGCGGACTGAACATCGCCTTCCGTGCCTTGCAGAACTCCATGAAGGAGCATCCGTTGGAAGTGAAAGACGGCTTCACGCCCGAGCAGCGCTTTTTCCTCGCTTGGGGACGCGTGTGGGCTTCAAACATGACCGACGAGGTGGTGAAGTATCTCCTCACCGCCGATGTCCACTCGCCTAACTACGCCCGCGTGAACGCCGCCCTGCCTATGATAGACGCATGGTACAAGGCTTTCAACGTGAAGAAGGGCAACAAGATGTTCGTGCCCAAAAACAAGCGCGCGCAAGTTTGGTAATGTAGTCATGTCAGCATGACTTTGCGATGCCACTCGTGGCATTCGCGTAAACATATCAGGAGAGGCAAGCCTTGGCTTTGCCTCTCTTTTTTTTGATTGTGGCAATGGCGGAAATCAGCGAAAAACTTTCTTGGAACGAATAAAATCACTAACTTTGCGGAAAACACCACTGCTATGGGAAAATATCTTGATCCACGCGCCGATATGACATTCAAGAAGGTCTTTGTCGACCACAAGGACCTCATGATAAGTTTCCTCAATGCCATGTTGCCATTGCCCGAGGACGGGCAGGTGACAAGCATCGAGTATCTGCCCTTTGAGCTCATACCGACCATGCCGCTGAAGAAAGACACCATCGTAGACGTGCGTTGTGAAGACCAACAGAGGCGACAGTTTATCGTGGAGATGCAGATGATATGGACTGCCGACTTCTTCAAGCGCGTGCTTTTCAACTCATCAAAGGCATACGTGAAGCAACTCAAGGCAGGCGACGACTATTCCGACCTTCAGCCGGTATATTCGCTTAACCTTATCAATGAAGCCTTCCTTCACGACACCGAGGAGTGGTATCATGACTATGGCCTCGTGGAGTTCAAATACCCCGATCATGTCATAGAGGACATGCACGTGATATTCATCGAGCTGCCTAAGTTCAAGCCCCATTCTTTCAAGGACAAGAAGATGACCGCCCTGTGGCTCCGCTTCTTGACCGAGATTGATGAGGACACGAAGATAGCACCAAAGGAACTGATGGAAAACCCCGAGACCCGCAAGGCGCTCGACATAGTGGAGGAGTCGGCCTACAGCGACGCGCAGATGGCTGGCTACGACCATTTCTGGGACATGGTTCGTGTTGAGCGTACCCTTCATTCCGCAGCAAGAAGGGAACGAGAGAAAGGCAAGGCAGAAGGCTTGGCAGAAGGCTTGGCAGAAGGCTTGGCAGAAGGCAAGGCAGAAGGTTTGGCGCAAGGTATGGCGCAAGGCATGAAACAAGGTAAGGCAGAAGGCCTGAAAGAGGGCATAAAGCAAGGTGCTCTTGACAACGCCATCGCAAGTGCCAAGGCCATGAAAGCCGACGGCATGCCCATGGCCTTGATAGCCAAATACACCGGTCTAAGCGAGGAGCAGGTGGCTGGGCTTTAGATTACTTGGGTAAATATGGCAATATGAAAATGCCGCACGACTCATAAAAGTGTCGTGCGGCATTTTCAAGTTGAAGCATAATATATCTTAGCGCTTTGCCCTCACTGGGCGAATCAAGCTTCCAAAGTAGCGGTCGTTGGAACCACTGACATAATAATACGGTTTGGCGTCGACAGTGATGAACGCACCGTAGGCGCTTGTGTTATTATCCATTGCGTCAGTCTTGCCCTCTGAAGTCCAATATAGTGCTTGATGATCCTTGAACGAGATCTTTGAGCCGTTATACTGTCCGCTTAATGGAATGAATATGGTGTTCCCATTACCCGTGACGTTATAGCCAACAACCCCATCCTTGGTGGTCTTTGTCCATTTACAGTAGTTTATCAACTCATTCCACTCATCAATTGTCGGCATACGCCATGTGCCGCCCCAGTTTTGAACAGCTGCGTCTTTATCTGCCTGCAACTTTCCATCCACGCCAATTGCCTTGTGCAAGTAAGGGTAGCTGGCAGCGTCATAGGTTGATTGCTCCTTCGTGTTACCCCAAGAGAAGAAAGCATCGGCAGATGCGTCTGACACAGATTTGATATTTTGGTCTGCCCAATCAACGCTAAGTCCCAAATCAACCGCCTTTACGTTCTTCGCAGCTGCTGAGTCGGCAGGATAGACGACAGGAGCGAGATAAACGCCACGAATAGAGAAATGCCGCTGCTTGTCATAGGTGCCGGTAATGATGTCATTAGGCCCGATTGGCCTGACGTAGTATCCTTTCGTGTATTCTGGATCGAAGTTGGAAGTCCAATAATATGCTACGGAACCACGGTCCGTGACAGTCTTACCATTCATGTAGCCTGCTTTAGGCAAGAATATCTTCTTTGTTGCGTCTTTATTGGATACGATTTCGTATCCGTTCAAGCCACTCACGCCTTGATAGTCGTAAACCTCATTCCAAGTCGTATAAGCGTCATTTTTGAGCTCCTCAAACTGCTCTTTGGTAGGCATGCTCCAATATCCGCCCCATTTGGCGGCGATGACATCATAAGCCTTATTGCCGGCTATATCCGTATTGCTTCCTATGCCTACGGCATAATCATGTGAAAGGTTAGATTCGTTCAAGCCTGTGGCGTCTCCCCAACCATAGAAACCGCCAGATTCGGTCTCGTTCTTGGCTCCAAGGTTAAAAGGTGCCCACTTTGTGCCACTTGGGAGGCCTAGGTCAACGGCCTCGTCAACATTCGGAGCTGGGAAACGGTTGTTGGTCGTAAACTGGGCGACCTTGCTCAAGATGGTAGAGTCACCGACAATGACATAGCCAATATAGTTGTAGGTTTTGCCCTCCTGAAGACCTTTGATAATGACGTCGCGTTGATTGCCTGACGGAAGGTCTGTAAAGGATATCTTCTGATAGGCATCCTTGTTCGACTCAGTGAACACTTGAGTCGTAGTGGAATACATCAAGCCGTATTCCTTGATGTCATTCACATATCCGTTAAGCTTCAATATCACTTTGGCAGAGTCCAAGCCGACGACATCAGTGTTCTCGACATTAACCGAAACTGGTATGCGATATTCTCCATATACGGGGCGCACGAACAGCTTGTCTGAGCGGAGGGCAGAAGCCAATGCCACTTTGTTGCTGCTGATACTCATTACGAAGGCACTGTCGGTGCCATTGTGCATGCCCGACCAATATCCGTCAGGCATGGCATCACGTGTCGACGTTGCATAAGGGAAGAATATCTTGTTGCCGTTCTGAGCTGTTGCCCAATAGCCCGTTTCGGTCTTTTCCCATGAACATTCCGACAAGAGCTCTTCTATCTCATGTTTTGATGGCAAACGCCATTGGTCTCCCCAGATGACTTTTGCGATGTCGTTCTCAGAGCCGATCACATCTGCCGTGTTGACACGTGTGGGGAAGTAATCAAGCTTGTCTGATGTGATAGAACCCGTGGGGTCAGCCCAACCGACCATCCATCCGGTTTCTGAAGACATTGTTGCACCGAGGTTAAAACTTGCCCATTTCACGCTTAGGCCGAGGTCTATGGCGTCGGCGGTTTTCGGACTCACTTTTGAGTCCAATGGAAGAAACGATATGCTGTCGACGTTCCATGTATAATAGTCAACGGGTGTGCCGTTGTTGACATAAATGCGAAGCTTCTGTTGGCAAAAAGCGGTAACGGAGAAAAGCAGAAGGGAGGTTAAAAGAAATAACTTCTTCATTTCTTCATGATTTTAAATGAATATTTGTTGATGCGAAAAATATATATGCCCGACGGGAATGACGACCAGTCTACGCTAATGTTGTTGTCTACGGTGCTGTTGCCCATGAAAACTTTCTGGCCGGAAATGTTATAGACGTCTACGCGGGCGTTTTGCCCTACATTGAGAAACGAGACCTCTGTGTCGGAAACGCGCACAGTAGGCCGTTCTGAGACATAAGCCTCATCGATGCTTGAAGGAGTAGACTTTGTCTTGTCGTAAAACGTGAACTTTGCGATGTTGCTGATTTCAAACTCAACTCCCGTTGTTGAAACTGTCAGGCTCGACTTGTCGAAAGAAATTGTTGGGCGTTCGTCGAGCAGTATGTCCTGTTGGGAACCGTCTTTCAGATGGACGGTCAAGAAATAAGAGACAGATGTCGCATATGTGGTCGCGACGCTTAACAGGGATATGAATAATAATGTGAGAACTGTTTTGCGCATAGAGGAAGAATAAAAAGAATTGGGCATTAATGCCGTGAAGCCTTCAGAAACCCATGGAAACGCACATCTATCGACGTGTCCAATGGGGAAGCGTTGGAGTATATATAGATGCCTTTGTCCATCTCTTGGGGCGGAATGGATAGGATGAATTTCAGCTTTATCTTGCCTTTAGACTTTGGGGGATAGACCTTCTTGTCGTAACTGATGTGGATGCATGGGCAATCAGGCTCTATGCCTTCAAATATTAAGTCTCCGTCACCGACATTCTTGAAAGGAATGGTAAGAGAAAAGACAGAATCAGTCTGGTAAAGCGTTCCAAGCTCATACTGATACTTTTCCAGTTTCAGCTTTGCCGCCTTGTTATGCTTCGCGCAAGCTGGCACCCAAAGCAGGAGGAAGATGCCGGCAAGGATGAAAACAACAACCTTATTTCTCATTTGTCATTTCCTTAACACGTAGATTGTCGTTGTCCAGGAACGTTAGATACCATTTGTTTCCCATCTTTACAGGTCGAAGTCCAATGTACATGACACCGACGCCATCGGCAATGTTGCCTTTCGAGGTGAGTTGAAGGCCGACTTTGACAACATTTTCAGACTTTCCCTTAATGGAAAAAGATACCATGCTGCAATCGTGGATGGGCAATCGGCTGTAGACTTCTGTGGCTTTCTGGCAATCGTTTTTTGATAAGGGTTTCACGCTGTCGCGACCGGAGAGGTAGTAAAGGCTGCCAAATGCGTTTGCGTAATCCTTTTGCTTCATACGGTCTACGTAATGATTGACCAAAGCCAAAATCTCGGACGAGTCTTGTTGGGTAAAGTTGACCGAAGCCGGACGAATGAATTCGCTACGCTGCCCCGTAGGCTCTTGCTTTATCTTGTTTCGGCAACCCACTGCGGACGTCAATATGACAATAGAAAAAATCAGATACCTTAATCTCATAATGACTTTATCATTGATTAAAAAAGGGAGAGGAGAACTTTCTCCTCTCCCCACATAGGAATTTAAATGAAAATCTTATTCAGATTACTTGCGCTTTGCAGCATTGCCACCAGCTGTGCTCTTCACGTGGATAGTAGCATAAGCCTTGAGCTTGCCCCAATAGTATTCTACTGTTACAGGAACCAGTACATCGAAGTCGCTCAGAGTAGAGCTCAAGTTGGTATACTTGAGAGTGTTCTGTGAAGCATCGTAGGTGCTGTTTTCAATGTAGTAGAAGTCAACTTGATCGCTTACGCTCTTCAAAGACACCCACTTGCTTTGATCCTTAGCATCCTCTGCGCTCAGACCGAGGTTGGTCTTCACGTTGGAGTTATTGCTAAGCCTCTGGCCAGCATCAATATCTTCAACCTTGATGCTCTTGATGCCATAGTACTTGGTGTAGCCGGCGTTGTAAGTGTAAGGACCGTAGGTCGTCTCATGATCCCATGCGTCGCGCCAGTCGTTGAACTTCACGAGGTCAACCAAGTTGATTTCCTGTACCTTCACGATGTTTGCATCCTCAATCTCGGCATTGTTGTCGATGACGTTGAGCGGACGGAGGAAGCGCACGTTGAATGTCTCACCCTCGATAGGAAGCTCCTTGTTGCACTTGTTGACAGCCTTGATGCCGACAGTAGCTACCAAGAAGTCGTTGTTAAGAGCGTTGTGAGCAGTGTAGTTCAACAAGTCTTTTGCATACTGAGTATTCTGATATGTGGCAGCCTCATTCTTGTAGTCGGTGCCAGTAATCTTGGCTACAGCCTGGCCTTCGTCTGTGGCGCTTGTCTTGGCGATAAGCGTCTTGGCATCTGAAGAAAGTGCCATGATATAAGTCTGGCCTGAGAGACCCTTATAGGTGCGTCCTACGTTTGACTTGTCAAAGATGAAGTTGATAGTCAAGTTCTTTGCAGCGTATTCACCGTCCTTGGTGAAGTCGTTGATGTCCAACATCTGAGCGAACTGGCTCTTGCCGCTAGTGAGGTTGCCTTCGAAGACGTTAGAGAACATGTCAGAGAATGTGGCCACTGTCAGTTCTCTTGAAGATGCGTCCTCAGGAGAAGGAACGTTGGCGTGAATTTCATCCGTGCCACTCTTGCCGGTAGATACGTTTGTTGCATACCAGTAGTTAGAGATGATAGCATCGGTCCACTTGACAGTTGCAGAAGGCTTGGTAATGGTCACGTTGCCAGTGTTCATTACAACATATACATCAGGCTTGCCAATGACACCAGAGATGTAGCGCACTGCTACCTGAGCAGGCTTGCCGTCCTTCATGGCAGCATAAGCCTGAGCGCCAGTCATGTTCCAACGGATGATAGAAGAGCGTGTGCCATCCTCAGTCAGAGCTGCATCAGCAACGTGTGTTACCTTACCATAATTACTTGTTGCTTCTGTGAATTCAGCATTTGTATAATAAACCGTATTCTGGTCGGTCTCCGGATTCTTGATCACTGTCTCTGTGCCAACCTTTGTCAAGGTATACTGTTTGAACTCGTCAGAACCTTGAGATACAACGTCTGCCGTGTAGTTATTCTCGAACTCCTCGCGGGTCATGCCAACCATGTTGTAGAGGTCATACTCAGTCTGGATCCATACAGTGTTGAAAGACCATGCTGGGTAATTGCACTCCTGATTGTAGCTGTAAGGATTGCCAGTGTAAGAGATATACTGTGAAGTCTTGCCTGGTTGAGTTTTTCCAGCCTCAGAGATCTTGATACGGATATAGCCGTAAGCATAAACGTTGCCATCATTGTCGACAAGAGAAACGCGTACCAATGGTGTACGGCCAATGGTCTGGCGGTCTTGCTTGTAGCCGTAAGGCTGTTGTGTACCGATATTGTCCTTGTCGTAGTTAGGCATCTGTGGGCGGAACATGGAACCCTTTATGGCAGCGTGAGCCGACTCGGAAGTTTTGTTGTCACCCTTGAACAAGCCGACAAGCTCAAACTTGTAGCTTAGTCCATACTTATCAGCGTCGAACACTTTCTCAACGCCGTCAGCGTCAACGAAGTGAGTCTCGACGAGCCTCTTCAAATCGATGCTATCATTCCAGTTACAGCTGTCCTGTGGTGCTGTAACCTTTCCGGCTTGATAACCTGTATGGATGAGGTGTCCAAGGCCAGTCACGTCATCTGCTACGCAAGAAGGCACGTGCTCGTCAGCGTCAGGCTGAGGAACGTCGTAAGATGTTGGGCCGTTCTTGTGGAAAAGGTAAAGGTGCTTAGCCTCGTCCTTGATGACAGTTGCCCAGTCAGAAGTGATTGTTGTATCCTGCTCGCCATTGTTGATATGAGCCTGAACAGCGAATACGGTAATCATGTGCTGCGTTGAGACCACCTTGATGGCTTCCTTGTTGGTGACATCAAGGTCAACGCTCAAGATGCCAGGCTTACCCTCAGGATTCACAGTGAAGTCCTTTACGCTCAGTCCTGCAGCGGCTGCACGTGTGTAGAAATCCTTGTCATCGCTCAACAGAGTCACGTCCTTAATAGACTTGGGATCCGTGCTCGACGGGTTCATGTTGTAGTTGGCCTGGAAATCAAGCACCTGGAATGCATTGACGCTCGGATAGATATAATGGGTGTCTTTCTTCGTAGAAGCATCTTCCTCGTCATACTTGGCTGCGTCAAGAGTGTACTTGGGAGCGTCAAGCGTGAGAAGCCTTGTGCCCTCAACACCCCAGTTGTAGAGGTCTGGAACGAACACCAGGCTGCGGAGCGACTGCTTCAGCAACACGTTAAGGGCATTCACATCGACAAGAACCTTGTTGATCTTGGCGTCAAGCGTATTCTGCACCTCGGTCAACTGTGCGACGGAAGCCTTTGATTTAAGACCGTTCTCGGCATCGTTGATGACATTCTGCAGTTCGGTAAGGCTTTGGCTCAATGTGTCGTACTTTGTAGAAAGGCCACCGAGCTTTGTTGAAAGCTCCTCGACAGTCTCCTGCAATTTTGCAAGAGCCTTCTTCTGCTGCTCAAGGTCGGCTTCCACAGCCTCACGTGCAGTCACCTCATCGGCTAGACCCTGCTTGAGAAGTTCCGTCTGCTTCAGTTGATCAGCAAGACCGGTTTCCACAGTTTCAATCTTGGCGTAGATGGCCTTTACGGTAGCGTCATACTCGCTTTGGTCTACCTTGTTTGCAAGAACCTTCTCAATATCCTTGAGGGCATCCTCTGCAGTCTTCAGGCGAGCGTCCAAAGCTGCCTCGGCAGCGGCTGCGCGAATAGCCTCTTGTTCAGCGGCCTTCTTGGCATCATCAGCTGCGCTTTGTGCCTTCTGGATGGCAGTTGTCAACTCGGCGTCTTTGGCCTCCAGCTGGGTCTTCAATGACGAAATCTCATTCTCAAGAGTAGTCTTCTGCTCAGCGAGAGCCTTCTGCAGGCTCTGAATGTCAGAAGCATTCTTGTTGATATCGTCCTCGTAGTCCTTACAGGAAGTCACAGTACCTGTTGCGCCTGCAGCAAGCAGACCCAAGAACAGATAACCGAAAATCTTCTTTTTGTTCATACGATTAAAAGATTAATTAAACATTTAAAAATAAATTTCCATTTGGTTTTCTTACGGCCCGGCACGCGCCTCTGTGGCGCTTCAGTGCCTTGCCGTGGGGTTCGTCAGCACGCAAGCAGGGGAGAGAGCCCTGCATGGTTTTGCCAATCTCCCCGTGGGGAGACTTTGAAACGTGTTGCAAATATAGACATATTTATGATAACTCACAAGCAATATCAATCTTTTTTTGTGTAAAAGGGGCAAAATTTAACCATTATGCCTTTCTTCACACAAAAAAGACTACATTCCTTCGTGGTTTCCCATACGTCTTTCATTCGCCTTTGCGCTTTCTTTTTGCAAAGTTAGCAGTTCTTTCAGACATAGGCAATATATTTTAATCTTTTTTTGAAAAATATTTTAGCCTCGACGGTTTTGTGTTGCCTGATGCTTTCCCGTGGACTTACGCATTACAGCCAGATGGTTGTATAGAATGTCCACTATCTTGCGATTGGCGGTGTCGATACGGCCAACGTCGATAGAGCCGAGATAGACTTGCGTCATTCTCTCCGACGAATGCCCCATGGCATCGCTTATGAGAGCGGTGGAGACGCCCGAGCTTTTCGCTGCCGTCGCCCAGGAATGCCGCGCCACGTAGAGCGTGAGAGGCAGGGGCAGGGCGAGACGCTTGCCAAGCCTGCGCAGATGGTAGCCGACGGCTTGCGAGCCGCGCTTGAACTCTTTCCATCCCTCCGCCCCATCCGAGGAGATAAGCGGGAAAAGAAAATCGCTCCCTTCTCGTTCGTATCTGCTGACGATCTCCTGCATCTCGGCAATCCACTCCATGGATATCACACTGCCGGTTTTATGACGCCGGTAAGTCAGCCTGCCAGCCACAATGTTCTCTTTCCGGAGATGCGCCATGTCGATGGGTGCCATGCCACGCGTGATAAACGAGAAGATGAACATGTCGCGCGCCAACTGCTCTTTCCTGCTTTTGGGTTCCACGGAGGCAATCCTGCGTATGTCATCCATCGGCAACGCCCGCTTGCGTGTTCGTGCCTTGCCCGTGTAGACATTGTCGAAAAGATTTCCGGGCAGAGTCGCGACACGTTGCTCTTGCGCCCTGTTGCAGACGGCACGGAGAATGCGGAAATAAAACGATTGCGTGTTTTTTGTCGCTCCACGCTCTTTGAGGTAATCGGCAAACGTTATCATCGAGTGCGACGTGACCCACTCCCAAGGCACCGTTGTACCAGAGCCAAGGAAACGCTGCCAGCAATTGAGGGCAGTGCGGTAAGACTCTGCCGTGCGAAACTGACCCGCCGCCTCTTTCTCGGAGATAATCTTCCGCATGAACTCCACCATGTCGCCTCTGGCACAAGGCTTGGCGATGTTGTCGTTGTCCCTTACCGTGACGCAGACTTTGAGCCCGGGGCCGACAAGGTTGAGCAACTCCCTTGATACGATAACTTCGATTTTGTCTTTCTGCATAATGTAAATATAATAGGTGTATATATAATAATGTGTAAAAAACATGCATTTTCAAAGTCTCCCCACGGGGAGATTGGCAAAACCATGCAGGGCTCTCTCCCCTGCTTGCGTGCTGACGAACCCCACGGCAAGGCACTGAAGCGCCACAGAGGCGCGTGCCGGGCCGTAAGAAAACCAAATGGAAATTTATTTTTAAATGTTTAATTAATCTTTTAATCGTATGAACAAAAAGAAGATTTTCGGTTATCTGTTCATGGGTCTGCTTGCAGCAGGCGCAACAGGTACTGTTACTTCCTGTAAGGACTACGATGATGATATCAACAACAACAAGTCAGCCATTGAGACCCTGCAGAAGGATCTTGCTTCGGCTAAGACATCGTTGGAGAGTGAGATTTCATCATTGAAGACCCAGCTCGAGGCAGCCAATGGTAAGTTGGCTACTCTCCAGAGTGATGTTGCTGCCAACACTACTGCCATCGAGAAGGCAAAGTCTGACATCTCAGCTTTGGAGTCTCGCTTGGCTACAGCTGAGACCACTCTGCAGAACATCAACGCTACTCTCGCACTCAAGGCTGACCAAAAGGCACTTGAGGACTCTTGCGCTTCTATCAAGGGTCAGTTGGAGTCAGTTACTGATGGTCTGGGCAGGGCTATCAGCAGTGAGGCTGACTATCGTGCAGCCGCTGACGCTGACTTGCAGCAGCAGATCAATGCCCTCAACAATCTGATTGGCCAGGGTGGCGACGCTAAGACTCGTTACGAGCAGTTGCTCGCCGACGTTGAGGCTCTTCAGGCTAAGACTAAGGACCTGGATGTTGCTGAGCTGACAAAGCAGTTGCAGAGCCTTTCAAACAGCATCGACGCTATCAACGCAAACATCAACGTGTTGAACGTGTTGTTGGAGAAGAGCCTCCGCAGCCTCGTTTTCATCCCACAGTCTTACTACTGGGGTGTTGAGGCTACAAAGCTTCTCTATCTTGACTTCAACTATGTGAACGATGCCGCTTGGATCAGCGACATGAACTGGGACAAGAAGGAAGCCAAGGGTTATGGCGATGACACTCGTTACACCACAGCCGCTGGCACAAAGGTGCTCTCTTTTGCTGCCACATATCACATGAACCCATCTTCAGCTAAGCTCGACGAGAAGACAACTACTGTTAACGTATTGTCTAACGACCTTGAGTTCGTTACAAGGTCTGCCGCCGCTGGTATCAGCGTGAAGAGCTGGGCTGCTGAGAATGGCATCCTGACAGTTAACCTCGACGTTAATGATCCTAAGAAGATCATGAGCGTTCTGGAGAACGATTCTATCACAAACTTCGCTACACAGGTTAACGTAGCTACGAAGAACGATAAGGATACTACTATCACTTCCGACTACGCTACATTGTACACAGAGAGTGTTTCTGACCTCAAGTTGGCTCTGACCAACAACGATGTTAACGAGCACCTCTTCCCAGAGGCTAAGAAGAGCGCCCTGTCTCCTTGCGAGAAAGAGACCGCTACTTCTTATGGTCACTTGATGCAGACCGTGAACGAGGCAAGCAACACGTTCGACGCTCAGGTTTACTGTAACTGGGATCAGACTCTCGACTTGAGAAACTTCGTTGAGACACACTACAAGAACGTTAAGGGCGACTTCGCTAAGCTCGACGACGCTACATTCAATGCTAACTTCAAGTATGTGTTCACTCTGACAGCTCTCTTCAAGGGTACTAACGCTACAGACGAGTCGGCTCACGCCGCTATCGCTTCTGATGGCTACACATTCCGTCCACAGGCTCCTACTGCCGATGGTAAGCAGGCTGCTTATGGTTCAGAGCAGGTTCGCGCTCAAGAGGTTGGCCGTACTCCTGTCGTTCGCGTCACATTGGTTGACCAGCAGACTGGCAAGGTTTACGACTACGGTTACATCCGCATCAAGATCGTTGACGAGAAGGAGTCTCCTGTTTCTTACGACAAGAGCATCACTTATCAGGGTGCTGACTACGCTTACAATGGCGAGTGCACTCCAAACGCTTGGTCTTATTCTACAAAGTGGTACATCACTGAGCAGGATCTCTACAAGGAGCTTGGTTTGACTCGTGAGGAGTTTGAGGCTAACTACACCATCGTTGGTGATGAGGATGACCTCACTCAGTATCAGGCTGATGCCAACGGTAAGTTCCAGGAGCTTACAACCAAGATTGGTACTGCTTCAACAATCGTTGATAAGGACAACAATCCTGATGGCACTAAGTCAAGTACCCTGAAGTGGGAGTTGACAAGCGATAAGGCTTACAAGTTGTTCGTTACAGACAAGAAGGCTGGCACAAGCGTTGCTATCAAGTATGCTTCAGCTGACAAGACTGTTGGTCCAGACGTATACGTTGTCTTCAAGACTGGTACTCTCGTAGGCACTCTGCCTTCAGCTTCTTTGAGCCTCGATCCTCAGAAGAACTCTACCATCTGGTCAGAGAAGAATGGTGTCGCTGGTTCAGGCAAGTATGAGTTCGACATGAACGTCAACAGTCCTAACGACTACAAGATCGTTGCTAACGGTGACACGCTATTCCAGAAGACTCTCGCTGAGGCTTTCGTTGGCAACAAGATCAGCGCTGCTGAGATTATCACCAACCTCGTTGATGAGACTGCCAACAAGGAGTATGCAGCTAGCAAGCTGACTCTCGACCTCCAGTTCGACAAGGCTAACGTTGGTAAGGAGTTCAAGGGTATCTCTGGCAAGACATATGTTTTGAGCTTGAACGACAATGGCAAGACTCTCGAGGCTTACATCAAGGGCCAGACTGCTAAGCAGGCTATCGTGAAGATTGAGGGTTCTGATGTCAATGCTCAGAAGGCTGTTTATCAGGCGACTGAGTATGCTAAGGATCTTCTCAACTACAAGAGGCACAACGAGCTCGATGATCAGACTCTGACAGCAATCGTTGGTATCTACGCCAAGAATGCTTGCCACGATCTCCCATTGACTGACAACACATTCAATGTTCGCTTCCTCCGCCCATTGAACATCACCAACACAACTGCTGATGTTGAGGACGCTGGTGACGCAGCTCAGGTTATCAAACTGATGGATCTGTTGACATTCTCTGACTGGCGTGACCTCTGGCAGAATGGCTATGAGAAGTTCTACGGCATCAAGGGCGTTAAGGTCGTTGGTGTTGGTGAGGGTGAGAAGATCAGCACAAACTCTGACGTGCTGACCGACCAGAACGGCAACACCGTGATGGTTCCTCTGCAGAACGTTAACGGCGCTATCGACTTCGTTTACGAGGATGGTATGCTGACTTACAAGAACTACAACTCTACAACCGCAGACTTCAAGGTTCAGATTCCTGTTGTCGTAACATACGATTGGGGTGAGGTTCCTCAGACAATCACCGTGAACGTTAAGCGTACACACTCTAACGCTAAGAAGTAATCCATAAGGATTAATCAAAATCTCATAGGGAGAGGAGAATCGTTCTCCTCTCCTTTTTTCATTAAATATGCAGTGATATGAAATTCACAAAGTCATTAATCATCGTTTCGTGCCTTGTCGTTTCCTTGACCGGTTGTAAAAAGAAAACGCAAGACGCCGGTGTTTATCGATATCTTCGCCCTGCCACAATGAATTACACAAAGCAGGACTCTTCCAACATCAACTATATGGTGCAGCGATATACCCAGCTGGTTGAGAAGAAAGATTTTGAGAAGGCTGCTAACATGCTCTATAAGGTTAGGCACGACAGTGTGGTTCCTTTATCGCCTGTTGAGCGCAAGGGCTTCATTAGGGCTTATTCGCAGATGCCTATCTATGCCGCCAAGACCAACTCGTTTGTGTTGCGCTCCGACAAGAACAACCAAGTGGACGTGTTGATACAAATAGTCAAGGATGGCGACATTGACAAAGGCATTGGTGTCTCAAAGATGTCCCTCAATCCTGTCGTGAAGAATGGCAAGTGGTATCTCACCTTGCTGGACAAGAATGCTGAGGGTGTAATTGATGTTTACGATAAGCATGTACACTCCTATTAAGTTAGCCCTGTCGTTTGTTCTTCTGCTTTCTTCTCTTCAGTTTGCCTATGCTCAAGGCTATGCCAAGCTTTCAATAAAGAAGGTGAAATACGACATGGGAACCATCTATACAGACAGTGCTTGCAGGACGTTCAATATACCCTTCGTCAATAAGGGCAAGGAACCTTTGAAGATCAAGGAAACGCGGACAGACTGTACTTGCACCACTGTCAAATATCCAAGAAACAAAATACCTGCTAATGGTGTTGACACTCTTAGGGTAACTATCGACATGACAGGTTTTTTCCCAGGCGATTATGAGAAAAAGGTAGGAGTTTACAGCAACTCAAAGAAAAGTCCGCTTATGATCTACTTCAAGGGTAAGATTGTACGTAAAGAATAATTTAATTTGACTTATGAACCGCATTCCAAAATATTTTCTTAGTCTGCTCTTCTTTCTTTCGTTGTGCGCGAGTGTGTTCGCAAGCAATGAGCCAAGCCAGCTTGTGGTGAAACTAAAGGATAATTCTGAGAAGATATTCATCCTTGCCAATCAGCCTGTAGTCACGTTCGATACTGAGAAGCTATACATCAACACCTCTGACTTCAGCACCGAGATAAGCAATGTACAGGAGTTTTATTTCAAGACAGAAACTACAACTGGTATCGATGTAGTAAAGAAAACCGATAGCGCAGACGCTTCGTCACCCTTTACATTCCGTTTTGTAGATGGCAGGACGGTATATATTGACGGCTTGGACAATTCTGTCCGCGTTGTGGTTTATTCATTGTCTGGAGCGCAAGTCAACGCAAGGATTGACAGAGGCAATGAAAGAGCCGTGGTTGATTTTGGCAATCAGCCTGCAGGCGTTTATATTATTAAGGCTAATAATCAATCCTTTAAGATCATAAAACGATGAAGAAACACATTTTCCTATTATTCAGTCTTCTCGTCTTCGCCATTACCGCAAACGCACAATACAAGATGGTAATCACCCTTGCCAATGGCGAGAAGATAGAAAAGCAAGTATGGGATATACAAAACGTCACCTTTGAGCCGTTGGGCTCTGTTGACACGCCCGACATTCCAGAGGCCGTGGACCTTGGCTTGAGCGTGAAGTGGGCACCTGTGAACTTTGGAGCCACTGCCGAAACCGCTACAGGCTATTACGTAGGGTGGGGCGATGCCACAGGCTTGAACCAGTCTACCCTTCTCAACTATTTTCCCGTGCTTCATCCCACTTCCGACATTGTGAACGGAAAGTATGACCTTGTTCATGTGCTTTGGGGAGACCAGTGGCGCATGCCTTCGTTGAAGGAAGTGAAAGAACTGATAGATGGTTGCGACTGGACTTATGACAACACTCGTAAGGGTTGGACGGTAGCGTCAAAGACAGATGCCTCCAAGTCGATTTTCCTGCCAATGCAAGGTTACCGCAACGGTGAGACAACCATCAACGACAACACGCTGGGTGCTTATTGGACAGGATCCTTAAGCAAGACCAATGACCAAACCGCCTCGGCGCTCATATTGAACTCTATCGGCAATGCGACTGCCGATTCCGTTCGCTACCTTGGCTTGCAAATTCGTCCGGTTTATGGTGCTTACTACGAGGGCGCGAAGGTAAAGAGCGTCTCCGTGACCAACTATTCAAAGAACGATGCCTACATAAAGGTGACATTCGAGGGAAGCTATGATGAAGCTTCCGAGATAGGACTTTGCTATGGCACTACCTCCAGCATCGACCCCGACCAGAACAGCAAGGTGACTGGCGAGGTGACAGGCATAGAAGATGGCTCTTATACGTTCCACATCGAAAATCTGAATCCTAACACAACATACTATTTTGCAGGATATATAGTATGTCAGGGACAAAGAAACTTGGGCTCGACAGCCAGCCTCAAGACCAAACCAAAGTTCCCTATCGCAGAGATGGTTGACCTTGGCCTGAGCGTGAAATGGGCTAAATGGAATGTAGGTGCATCCTCTGAGGATGAATATGGTTCATACATTGCCTGGGGAGATCAAACAGGCGAGAATCAATCGTACACCAACAGCGATTATCCCAATGATTACAGCGATATCTCGGGTACCAAATATGATGTTGCTACGACACAATGGGGAGACAAATGGCGTATGCCGACTCCGGCTGAATGGGCGGAACTTGAAAAGCTTACCAAGGAGATTGTAACTCTCTCTAATGGCACCTCGGTCTATAAAGTGACAGCGAGCAACGGCAACTACATCTACTTGCCCCGTGGCGGATATCAAACAAGTTATGGAAAGCAGTATGTAAACAAGTCGGCAGACTATTGGACTTCCGAGAACACCTCGCAGACATGGGCGAAAGGTGTCCTGCTTGGCAAGGTGAGCTTCACATACGAGCCTCAGGACCAAAAAGGCTGGCACATGCTCATCCGCCCGGTCTATGGAAGCAAGAGCTCTGACCCAGACACCCCGATTATCGAGACTAGGGATACCACCGAGGCAGGCAAGCTGGCAAAGGCTGTAGACCTTGGCCTGAGCGTGAAGTGGGCCACTTATAATCTCGGTGCGACGTCTGACACCGAGCCGGGCTCTTATTTCTCTTGGGCAATCACAACAGCAGCCACTGACTTCAGCAGAAATCAGTATCAATGGTACGATGCCTCAACCAAGAAATACAATGTCCCAAGCACTACCATATCTGATACCGACAACGACGCTGCCGTGAAGTTGTGGGGAGGTACATGGCGCATGCCTACAGAGGCGGAGATAAGCGAACTCGTCAAGAATTGCACTTGGACTCAAACCGACGCCGGCTTTAAGATTAAGGGCACAAATGGCAACGAGATATTCTTGCCATTCACAGGCTTCTACTCGGGTACGTCTTTGACCAGCGACAACAAGTGCTATTATTGGTCTGGCTCATACAATGACCTGCCGGTACATGCCGAAGATCATTGGTCTTATTATCTCACCAACAGCTCTGCTACTCCAACACTGATGAGCACGTACATATACAACGGAATGTGCATTCGCCCAGTGTGCACTAAATAATATAAAAATGCCGCACGACCAATAAAACGGTCATGCGGCATTTCCTTTTAATTGCTGCGCAACAATGTCAGCGAGAAACTTCGCGCCTCAAGCCTACCACTTGCTGAGGTCGCTCCGGCTTTCTATCTTGTTTTCCACCGTATCGTCGAGTTGGTAGAAGAAGTCGAGTCCTGTGATTTCCTCCACGTCGTCCACCGAGCGCACGTAATACTTCATGTCGTGGTGTCCTGATTGGTTTTGGTATACGAAGCCTATTGCCTGTGCGTCGTGCGATGCCCCCTTGGTCCGCATCACGACCTTGAAGAAAGCGTCGGGCACGGCAATCTGATGCTCGCCAACCGTATTCGTGCTTTTGCCATAGAATATCGGCCCTGTCACTATGTAAACCTTGCCGTAACGCTTTGCCCAGTCGCGGCAAGCCTCCTCCAGATATTTCCAATCACGCTCGTTCAGGTAGCCGTTTTGTGGACAAATGTTAGTCATCAGAAAAGCCTCTTTCTGCGCCTTGTACGACCATTTGTTGTCGCCTGCCGGACACATGTGTCCCCTCTGGTATCCACACTCACTTTCCCTTATGTCGGAGTAGGTGGCCCTTGGCTCGGGCACGTCAAGGTCTTCCAGAAATTTATGCCCCTTTCTGGCGTAGTCGCCGTCGGTGTGGTCTGCCGTCAGCTCCCATCCCACCCAGTTTGGCGTGCGCGTGTCTTTGTTGTAAGACGTGACATAGGCGTAGCGGCGCAGTAGTTGCTCCTGTGGTTTAGCCTTGTTCCACTTCGGAACCTCGTAGGCCGCGTTCAGGCTGACGTCTATGTCGTGCGTCTTCGCGTCTTGCTTATATTGCGTCTCCGCCGTGAGAGCCTTGTTGGTAGCTCCGTCGCTTGCGTGGTCGTTGTATTTTGCCCAACCATAGGCGACCAAGCCCATTGCCGCGAATACTATTAGCCCCGTGAAATTGTTTTTTGCCATAATTGTGTTTTCTTGAAATTAAAAAATCCTAACCACTTATAATCAAGCAGTTAGGATTTCTCTGCGTGCGCCTGATAGGACTCGAACCTACACGGCGTAAGCCACCAGATCCTAAGTCTGGCGCGTCTACCAATTTCGCCACAAGCGCATTAAACGATGCAAAGTTAATAAATAAAATCCATTCTGACAAAGAAAAGAATAAATCTTGCTCATGTTTGTGCGTTTTTTGTTAATTTTGCGATAAGTGGCATATTGCTATGTCATGATAAATTGAAGACCCATGAAGAACATGCTATCGTTGGCGCTCGCCATTTTCGCTCTTGAAGCAGGAGCACAGACCAAGCCCGCTTATGAGATTGTGGGCAAGGACACCACTTGCCAGATATTCCTTTACAGTCCGGATAATCGTGATGGGCTGCACGTGGCTTATTTCACCGAACAGGAACAATGGATGGACGCGGGGCGGCTCTGCGAGTCGGACTATATTTCCGCTGCCGGCGGGAAAAGTATGCGGACGCCTTATGTCTGTCATGCTTCAGACGGATCGTGGAGATTGCTGTTCTCTGTAGATGACGACTCCCAATGCCTTGCCGCGGCATATAGTGAGGACCTCGTGTCGTGGCGGCCGCAGGACTTCCCGCGGATGACCGACAAGGGGGTGCTGGAACCGGTGATGTTTCAGATGGACGACGGCACGTTTGACATATATTTCAAGACACGGGGAGGACAGAAGCGATATGTCAAGGCGGATAACAGTTTCCGCCATTTCGATGAGGCACAAGAGCCCAGTTCCATAAGCGATGACGCATGGATCATGGATTCGGCAATAGTGGCTGGCAAAGAATGCGCGGGCAATATGTATCAAGTGCCCAAGATACATCTCGACTATATAATAAATTATCTTGCGGCAGTGGACCATGACCGGCTTCTCTTCTCAGAACGCATGAAAGATGACCCACGGCGCTTTGCCGACTTAGAGGGCGACGTGGATGCTACGCTGACCATAGAACCATCCAGAACGAAGCGCATATCCAGCAAGCTCGTGGGTGTCTCGCTCAAGGGTGCGAACAGTCCTGATGACGGGGGACTGCTTGCGGAGATGGTGAAGAATCGCGACTTCGAGTATTTGTCGAAAGACGGGCAAGGCAAGAATGCACCGGCAGGATGGACATCCAATCACGCCATAAGCATAAGCACTGACGCACCTTTCTCTACAAGCAACCCGCATTATGCCGTATTGACAAAGACGGACACATTATATAATAGGGGGTGGAAAGGCATGACAGCTGCGCCATTGCAGCAGTTCGACTGTTCCTTGTGCCTTCGTGCGCAAAATGGCGGCAAGAACCAGGTGCTTGTGGCACTTCTCGGCAGCAATGGCGAAGAATATGCGAAGACCCGACTGAAACTGACCGGCAGCGGTTGGCAACTATTCAAGTTTCCATTGGTAGTGGACAAGAAGATGGCTGCAGGCGACGTGCGGCTCGCCCTTTCACCGCTGAAGGAAGGAGCCGTGGATGTAGACATGGTGAGCCTCTTCCCACACGACACTTTCAAGGGTCACGGACTCCGCAAGGATGCAGCCGAGGCCATTGCTGCGTTGACTCCTAAGTTTGTGCGGTTCTCTAAGGGCGCATGTGGCTTGGACCTTTATGGGCATTTCCAGTTTTGTGAGGATCTTGGAGCCGAACCAATCCCCGCGCTCCCCAGCGATGCCACTTGCCAGGAAGCACTCGACTTGATAGAATGGGCTGTCGGTGATACGGCCACGTCGCAGTGGGCGAGGAAGCGTGCGGAGGAAGGTCATCCGGCACCATTTGGCCTGAAATATGTCAGTCTTGGCAATGAAGACCATGTCACGACAGCCTTTGAGCAACACTTCAAAGCAGTGGCGGAGGCCGTGAAGGCGAAATACCCGGCAATAAAGGTCATTGGCACGGCAGGCCCTTCACATAACCCTTCGGCTGACTATGTGGAAGGCTGGAAATTTGCCAAGGCAAACAAGCACGTCGTGGACCTCGTGGGAGAGTATAACCATGCCTCACCAGGATGGTACCTGCACAATCAAGACTATTACGACAACTATGACCGCGACGCACAAAGGGTATGCCTTGCCGACTGGGACTCGCAAGGTGCCACGATGGAGAATGCCCTTGTGGAGGCGTTGTACCTTTGCTCGGTTGAGCGAAATGGCGACGTGGTAGAGATGGTGAGCCAAAACGTGGTATGTTGTAATGGCGTGATAGACCTCACGCCGAATTATCACGCTCAAAAGTTGTGGGGAAGCAACAGTGGTGTCACGCACATTGGCTCGACGCTCAACTTGCCTACTGCGATTGCTTATCGCGTGGGCAGCAGCGTGGTAAGAGATGCCGATGGTAAGGCCATTGTCAAGATAGTAAACACCTTGCCTTCACGTCTCGTCGTGAACATCAAGGGCGTGAGCATAGCCGATGGAACCGTGGCTGAAGGCTTTGCCGGAAAACCAGCCGACAAGGTCGTGACAACGGTCAAGACCACCGTGAAAGGTCAGAAAGTCACACTCCCAGCCTATAGTGTCGTGGTGATAAGGCAATAAATGGTATGCGTTTGTGTCATTCTGTCAGTCGAGGGTGCAAAGACTGTCGTTGGCATATCGTTTGTTTATTATTCAGCGGACATAAAGTCCAAGCAATATTAACAAAGAATAATAAATAAAAAATACATACTATTATGGGAAAGATTATTGGAATCGACTTAGGTACTACCAACAGCTGCGTAGCCGTATTTGAGGGCAACGAGCCTGTAGTGATTGCAAACTCAGAGGGCAAGCGCACCACGCCATCCGTGATTGGCTTCATGAAAGACGGTGAGCGTAAGGTGGGCGACCCGGCAAAGCGCCAGGCCATCACCAACCCAAAGAACACGGTCTACTCCATCAAGCGTTTCATGGGCGAGACTTACGACCAGAGCCGCAAGGAGGCTGAGCGTGTGCCTTATACCGTTATCAACGACAATGGCTATCCAAAGGTGCAGATCGATGGCGCCGCACATCCTTACACTCCGCAGGAGATTTCGGCTATGGTCCTTCAGAAGATGAAGAAGACCGCTGAGGATTACCTCGGTCAGGAAGTGACCGACGCTGTCATCACCGTGCCGGCCTACTTCTCCGACTCACAGCGCCAAGCCACCAAGGAGGCAGGTGCCATCGCAGGTCTCAACGTCCGCCGTATCGTCAACGAGCCTACGGCCGCAGCATTGGCCTATGGCGTGGACAAGTCAAACAAGGATATGAAGATTGCCGTGTTCGACCTCGGTGGTGGTACGTTCGATATCTCCATCCTGGAGTTTGGCGGCGGCGTGTTCGAGGTGCTGGCTACCAATGGCGATACACACCTTGGCGGTGACGACTTCGACCAGGTCATCATCGACTGGCTTGCTAACGGCTTCCAGTCAGAGGAGGGCATCGACCTGCGCAAGGATCCTATGGCCATGCAGCGCTTGAAAGAGGCTGCTGAGAAGGCCAAGATAGAACTCTCGTCGACAACATCTACTGAGATCAACTTGCCTTATATCTCTGCAGAGGGCGGCGTGCCAAAGCACTTGGTGAAGACCTTGACCCGCTCACAGTTTGAGCAGTTGGCACACAACTTGATTCAGGCTTGCCTTGTGCCTTGCCAGAATGCCATCCGTGATGCCAAGCTCTCTACGAGCGACATCGATGAGGTGATTCTCGTGGGTGGCTCAAGCCGTATCCCCGCTGTGCAGACCTTGGTGAAGAACTATTTCGGCAAGGAGCCTTCAAAGGGTGTGAACCCCGACGAGGTTGTGGCTGTGGGTGCATCCATCCAGGGTGCCATCCTCAACAACGAGAAGGGTGCCGGCGACATCGTGCTGCTCGACGTTACTCCTTTGACCCTCGGTATCGAGACCATGGGCGGCGTGATGACAAAGCTCATTGATGCCAATACCACTATTCCTGCCAAGAAGAGCGAGGTGTTCTCGACGGCGGTAGACAACCAGACAGCTGTGACCATCCACGTGCTCCAGGGTGAGCGTCCAATGGCGGCTCAGAACAAGTCTATCGGCCAGTTCAACCTTGAGGGAATCGCTCCAGCTCGCCGTGGTGTTCCTCAGATCGAGGTGACCTTCGACATCGATGCCAATGGTATTCTCAACGTGAGTGCCAAGGACAAGGCCACTGGCAAGGAACAGAGCATCCGCATTGAGGCAAGCAGCTCATTGTCTAAGGAGGATATTGAGCGCATGAAGGCTGAGGCCGAGCAGAATGCTGCAGCCGACAAGGCAGAACGCGAGAAAGTGGACAAGCTCAACCAGGCCGACTCCATGATCTTCACCACCGAGAACTTCCTGAAGGACAATGCCGACAAGATTCCTGCCGACAAGAAGCCAGCCATTGAGCAGGCTCTCCAGCAACTCAAGGACGCCCACAAGGCCGCCGACGTTGCAGCCATCGACACTGCAACAGCCGCATTGAACACCGCTGTACAAGCTGCTTCCGCACAGATGTACGGTCAGGCTGGACCTCAGGCAGGTGCCCAAGGCTTCCAAGGTGGTGCCAATGCTGGCTCACAGCAGGCCAACAATGGCGGCGCAAAACAGGATGACACCATCCAAGACGCCGACTTCGAGGAGGTGAAATAATGCCACCAAGCAAATACATAATAAACAATAAGCAAATGCGTGCAGCTCAATGAGTTGCACGCATTTTGCGTTTATAGGGGTTATGGTTTCTATGCCTTTGCTATAGGTTTGTTTTCCGCTTATTTGCAGCACATTTG